>NZ_JBSPKW010000001.1:0-594801 GCF_053848065.1 Mesorhizobium sp. BHscii
TGTTGAATCAGAACTGCGATGATTTGGGAATCCCACGACTCTTACAAATCTCATCCCGCTCTAGCGCATGGGCCCGAAAATCGAAATTGATTTTTTGCTTCGCTGTCCTTCGGTTCGGAAAGGATCATGCGCAAAATTAAATGCTGCAGCGTCCTATGCGCGTGCAAAAAACGGGGCGGGTGCTTAGGCTGAGACTTCTTGATAGGCAGAAGCAAAACGGCGGGCCAAGGCCCGCCGCACTTTGCGCTCCGGAGCTTGAGGGCTTAGCGGCCCCAGTTGCCCCGGCCTGATTGAGGCACGACGGACTGGGCCGTGCCGGACTCGGGCGTCGCATTGGTGTTGACAGCGTTGTGCTCGGTCGGGAGCAGCTTGCCGATCGAACCCGTGAACGTGTCGTCGACATTTCCAACAGGCGCATTGCCAGCGGGCGCTGCCGGCTGGTTGACGCCGTCCGAACCATAGTGGTCGCTGCCGGCAAAGGCGCTGCCTGTGGCAATGAGGATGGCGGCAGCGGTAAGAGCAATCTTGGTCATTTCAGGTACTCCAGTATTTCATATTTTTCAGTGTTGTGTCCGTCTCGTGGCGTGCCTTGGGAGGATTTCGCGTCGCTCGGACTACCCCAAGGTGGGTTGGCATTGGGGCGGTTTCCAATCACAAAGATGTTCCGGCCATGCCGTGAATCGGGTGCTTGAAATCCGCCAAAAGGCTTCCTTCGCCACAATCTTTGACATCTTTTTCAATGTGTTAGGCGAATTTTCCTGCCGCGGGTGCACGGTATTTGCTGAGCCGGCGTTCACACCGTCCTGCACGGCGCGTCAACAGGAAACGAACCGATCGGTTCGATTTCCGCTGATGCACAAATGTAATTCGCAGATCTACCGGCTTTGCCTTGCTGCTCTAGACGTGCACGTCACCAAAGGAGAGTTCGCCATCGTCGCGAGCACCCAGGAACGCGATGACCAGCAGGCAGGCATAGAGTGCGGCGACCAGCACGGCGATGACCACGCCCGAAATAGGCCTCAGGGCGGCGCTGGTGACGGCCTCGCGCACCGACCGACGAAGCCGATGCGGACACCTTCGGTTAGAAGACCGGGAGTCGACAGTTTCAGGATCCAGGCCATCAGCAGGATCAGCAGCATGCGGATGTAGTTTCGACGCAGACGGCGCGCCAACGCCGCTCGTTGCGAAATGAGGAATTTTGGAGTGCGCAGGCTTTCGCCGACGACCAACAGCCAATCGGACGCGAAGTCCGGCTGCGGCGAGAATATCTGCGCGAAATAGTGCCGTTCGAACTGGCGCACGCGGGCCCGGTAAACGTCGAAGAGGCGATACCGCCGCGCTTCTATCCACAGCAGCAACAAAGACAAGCAGCTTGGCAAAAAGCAGCACGCCGTGATGCGCGCTGGCCGTCGAAAGCGAGACGGACAACATCGCCGCGACGACCGTTATCGCCCATTGCTCGTCCGGTCCAGGCGGTCGCGCCATCCCGTCATGCGCAGAATCTCGGCGCGATGAAAGTGCGACATCGTGGTTACGAGTTCACCGGACGAAAGTGTCCTTCCGATGGGGTGGCGCCGCCAACGCTTCTGCCATCACCATACCTCCACCCGCCCACGCAAAAACGACCGGATGGATATGTCGGTTCCGACGCTTCACTTCGCCGCGCGCAGCCAGACCTTGTTGTCGTGGAACGCAGCACCGCCATAGGGCGCCGGCGCGTCGGCGCCGGTGAGGACGTTGATGCCCTCGCCACGCTCGTGGGCGCTGTTCGGCCAGATACCTTCGGCGATTACGACGCCGCGCCTGATGCCGTCGAACAATCTTGCGTGCAGCACGACTTCGCCCCGCGCATTGCCGATCTCGACGCGGTCGCCATTGGCCAGCCGATAGGCTGCCGCATCATCCGGATGCAAAAGCAGTTCCGGCCGGCCCTCCTTGGCCTTCGACACCGGCGTCTCCGAAAAAGTCGAGTTGAGGAAATTGCGCGCCGGCGAGGTGGTCAGCCGGAACGGATGCGCCGCATCCGCCACCTCGATCAGGTCGACGTGGTCGGGGAATTCCGGCAGGCTTGCCACCGGCCCGAACAGGCCCATGCTTTTCGGCGGCCGGTTAGGCGCCGCCTGCCCGGTCCAGTCGGCGCGGAAGCGGAATTTTCCGTCCGCGTGGCCGAAGCCGTCAATAAAATGCGCCGCCTCGAAATCCGGCTGGAGATCGAGCCACTTTTCTTCCTTCAGGCTCGAAAAACTGCCGAGCCCGCGCTTGCCCAAAATGATGTCGATATGCTGCTGCTCGGTCATGCCAAAGCCAGGCCTGTCGCCAACACCGAGCCGCTTGCCGAGTTCCTCGATGACGAAATGGTTGGTGCGCGGCCCTTCCGGCGGGTCGATCAGCTTCGGACCGAGCGTGATGTGCTGGTTGCCGCCGCCCTTGTAGACATCGTCATGCTCGAGGAACATCGTCGCCGGCAGCACGACATCGGCGAGTTTTGCGGTGTCGGTCATGAACTGCTCGTGCACGCAGGAAAACAGGTCGTCGCGTAAAAAGCCCTGCTTCACCAGCCGCTGCTCCGGCGCGACATTGACCGGATTGGTGTTCTGGATCAGCAGCGCCGTCACCGGCGGGCCGCCATAAAGCGCATCCGCCGCCCCGGTCAGCACCGGGCCGATGCGCGAATGGTCGAGATGGCGGATCGCGGGGTCGCGCATCCGCGCGCCTTCCAGCAGTTCCTGGTTCAGCTTGAAGATACCCGAATTGGAATGGAAGGCGCCGCCGCCCTCATATTGCCAGCAGCCGGTGACCGCGGCGATCGAGGCTGCGGCATGCATGTTGACCGAGCCGTTGCGCTGGCGCGAGAAGCCGTAGCCGAGGCGGAAATAGGTTTTCTTCGTCGTGCCGACGAGACGGGCAAAGGCCTCGATCTCGTCGAGGGAAAGCCCGGTAATATCAGCCGCCCATTGCGGCGTCCTCGTCCGAAGATGCGCTTCCAGACCGTGGGGGTCGTCGGTGTATTTTTCCAAATAGGCGCGGTCGGCCATGCCGTCACGGAACAGCACATGCATCACCGCGCAGGCCAGCGCGCCGTCGGTGCCGGGCTTCAGCACCAGGCCGAGATCGGCCTGCTTCATCGTCGCATTCTCGTAGACGTCGATGACGACGATTTTGGCGCCGCGTTCCTTGCGCGCCTTGATCGCGTGGGTCATGACGTTGACCTGGGTGGCCACGGCATTGGTGCCCCAGATCACCACGCAGTCGGACTTGGCCATCTCGCGCGGGTCGGGACCGCGCAACGCCCCGGCGCCCATCATCCAGCCGGTCCAAGCCAGATTGGTGCAGATAGAACCGAAGAAGCCGGAGTACTTTTTCGCGTGGCGCAGCCGCTCGATGCCGTCGCGCTGCACCAGCCCCATCGTGCCGGCATAGTAATAGGGCCAGACCGTCTCCGAGCCGCATTTTGCCTCGGCCGCAATGAATTTTTCGGCGACGAGGTCGAGTGCGGCCTCCCAGCTCGCTTCCTTCCAGACGCCCTCACCTTTGGCGCCGGCGCGGATCAGTGGCTTCAACAAGCGGTCGGGGTGATGGACGCGATCGGCATAGCGGGCGACCTTGGCGCAGATGACGCCTGACGTATACGTGTTGGCCTTTGCGCCATGGACGCGGCCGATGCGCTTGCTGTCGAGTAGCTCGACCTCGAGCGCGCAGGTCGAAGGGCAATCATGCGGACAGGCCGAATGGCCGATCCTGAGCTTGGCGTGCTGATTCATAGGGCCAAACTAGCCGTTTATGGCGGCGGCGTGTAGGGCCAGATGGCGCTACTCCGCCGTGCCTTCCTCGTATTCCGCCGACATCGACAGCCATTTTTCCTCATGGGCGGCCAGCGTCTGGGCCAGTTGCGAGCGCTCCTTGGCCAGCCGTGTCGCCGTCGACGGGTCCTTTTCATAGACCGCTGGGTTGGCGAGTTCGTCCTCGATCAAGTCGATGCGCTTACGGATGCGGTCCATCAGCGCTTCGGTGGCGCGGATTTCCTTGGCCAGTGGCTCGAAGATGGCGCGGCGTGCGGCCGCGTCGCGGCGGCGGTCGGCCTTCGAGGCTTTTTCGGCTTCGCGCTTGCCGCGGCGGTCGCCGGAAACACCGGTGACCAGCGTCTTGTAGTCATCGAGGTCGCCGTCAAAAGGATTGACCGTCCCATCCTTGACCAGCCATAGGCGGTCGGCCGTTGCCTCGAGCAGATGGCGGTCGTGCGAGATCAGGATGACGGCGCCGGGAAACTCGTTCAGCGCATGGATCAGCGATTCACGGCTGTCGATGTCGAGATGGTTGGTCGGTTCGTCGAGGATGAACAGGTTTGGGCCCTCGAAAGCCGACAGGCCCATCAGCAGTCGCGCCTTCTCGCCGCCCGACAGGTCCTTGGCGGCGGTGTTCATCTTTTCGGTGGTCAGGCCGAACTGGGCGACGCGGCCGCGCACTTTCGATTCCGGCGCTTCCGGCATCAGCCGGCGGACATGCTCATAGGCGTTTTCGTTCGGCCGGAGATCGTCGAGCTGATGCTGGGCAAAGATCGCCACCTTCAGCCCGGGCGCCACCGTCATGGTGCCGGTCTCCTGCTTCAGCCGGCCCGACAGAAGCTTGGCGAAGGTCGACTTGCCGTTGCCATTGGCACCAAGCAGCGCGATGCGGTCATCGGCGTCGATGCGCAGCGTCATCTTCTTCAGGATCGGCTGACCCTCGGTATAGCCGACATTGACGTTGTTCAGCGCGATGATCGGCGAGGCGACCGTCTTCACCGGCTCGGGAAAGGAAAACGGCCGCACGTTGTCGTTCACAATTGCGGCGATCGGCTTCATCTTCTCCAGCGCCTTGATGCGCGACTGCGCCTGTCTCGCCTTGGAAGCCTTGGCCCGAAAGCGCTCGACGAAGGATTCCATGTGCTTGCGCGCGGCTTCCTGCTTGACCCTGCCCTTCTCCTGCAATTCGCGCTGCTCGGTGTATTGGCGTTCGAACTGGTCGTAGCCGCCGCGCCAGAGAGTCAGCTTCTTCTGGTCGAGATGGACGATCGAGTTGACGGCGCGGTTGAGCAGGTCGCGGTCGTGCGAGATCAGAAGTACGGTGTGCGGATATTTCGACACGTAGTTTTCCAGCCACAGCGTGCCTTCGAGGTCGAGGTAGTTGGTCGGCTCGTCGAGCAGCAGCAGATCGGGCTCGGCAAACAGCACTGCGGCGAGTGCGACGCGCATGCGCCAGCCGCCGGAGAACGAGGAGGCTGGCCGTCGCTGGGCGTCGTCGTCGAAGCCGAGGCCGGCGAGGATGGTGGCGGCACGCGACTCGGCCGAATGGGCGTCGATATCGGCCAGCCGCATGTGGATGTCGGCGATGCGGTGCGGATCGGTCGCCGACTTTTCCTCCTCGATCAATGCGGAGCGTTCCAGGTCGGCCTTGAGCACGATCTCGATCAGCGGCTCCTCGGTGCCGGGCGCTTCCTGCGCCACCTGGCCTATGCGCGTGTTCTTCGGCAGGCTGATCGAGCCGGTCTCGGAGGCGAGGTCGCCGGTGATCGCCTTGAACAAAGTGGTCTTGCCGGTGCCGTTGCGGCCGACGAGGCCTGCCTTGCTGCCGGCCGGCAAGGTCAGCGAGGCATGGTCGAGAAGCAGGCGTCCAGCCATGCGGAGCGAAAGGTCGTTAATGATCAGCATGGCCGCGCTTTTGCACGGGACGTCAGCGCTTCGCAAGAGCTTGAGCGCCGGTTGGCCGCATAAGGCATGAAAATGGCCGGCGGCGGCAGATTGCCTGATGCCGCGGGAGGAAAGATCCGATCGCCGGCCTCACCGGACCAGAGAGCCAGCCCCGGGTTGGGCCGGGAACCTGCTGCGACGACGCGGCCTTGCGAGCAGCGGCTTCTCGCATCTGAAAATGGCAGTTTTGTCACATTTGTCAGTTGATTGACTGTCCAACGCGGTCGTCTTCCGCGATCGCCCCATGACGCAACAGCAAGACTCAGCTATCTCTATGTATGCGGCGGACCTGATACCCGCCTGGCCGGCGTCATCGCCCCCTCCCAAGCGGCGCCGGCCGCTTTTTCTGCGTTCCATCACTGCGCCGGCGGCGTGCCGGGTTGATCATCGCCTGACGTGGACTTGGGTGCAGGGTCGACTTGCGGGTTTTGATCGGCGCCGGGGGCCTTTGTCGGTGGGATATTGTTATCGCAAGCCGCGACAGCCAGCGCTGCCGCCAAAACGAGCCAGGTCGGGGCCAGCAAAATTGAGAGCTTGTTCATCGCAACCTCCTGTCATCGGGCAAACGAGACGGTGCCGATTTGGTTGCACACTCAGGCAGAGCTCGGGGCGTTCGGAAAGCGGGGAACAAAACGAGAGAGCGAGGAACAAAACGCGGGCTCTTCGGTTGGTCCACACCAATGGAGAAAATCATGATCCGTCTGCTCATAGCCGGTGCCGCCGTCTACGTGGCCTACCGTATAGTCAGGGAAATCATTGACGAGGTGCCCGACGACTTCGATCCGCTGTTGCTGCCGCCTCCCGATGACGACAAGTCGTTGCGGCGGCAGTCGGCGGCAATGGGCGTAGAGCCCGAGCGCTAAGTCCAGTTCATCGGCTGGTGCGCCAGTAGAAACGGACGCATCGATCGCAACTTTCGCGTCGAAACCGTTGCGAACAAAGCGGAAACGATGCTTGATGGGCAATGAACCTCGCTGCCCGTGATTCGACCTTCCGGCCTGACTATCTCGCGAAGCTGAATGCCGAGCAGTGCCTTGCCGTCGAGCATGGCGACGGCAAGGTCGCCGGGCCGCTACTGGTGATCGCCGGAGCCGGCTCCGGCAAGACCAGCACGCTGGCGCATCGCGTCGCGCATCTGATCGTCAGGGGCGCTGACCCCAGGCGCATCCTTTTGATGACGTTTTCGCGTCGTGCCGCATCGGAAATGGCCAAGCGGGTCGAACGCATCGCCGGCGAGGTGCTCGGCCGAGACGCTTCCATCATCACCGATGCGCTGAGCTGGGCCGGCACGTTTCACGGCATCGGCGCCAGGCTGCTGCGCGATTATGCGCCGGAGATCGGCCTCGATCCGGCCTTCACCATCCATGACCGCGAGGATTCGGCCGACTTGATGAACCTCGCCCGGCACGAACTCGGCTTCTCCAAAACCGAAGGCCGTTTTCCGACCAAGGGCACGTGCCTGGCGATCTATTCGCGTGCCGTCAACGCGCAGGCGCCGCTCGGCGAGATTCTCGGTTCGGTGTTTCCCTGGTGCGCGAGTTGGGCAGAACAGCTTAAGACGCTGTTCGCCCGATATGTCGAGACCAAGCAGGCGCAGAACGTGCTCGATTACGACGACCTGTTGCTCTACTGGGCGCAGATGGCCGGCGAGCCGGAGATATCAGCGCATCTGGGCGGGCGCTTCGACCATGTGCTGGTCGACGAATACCAGGACACCAACCGGCTGCAGGCCTCGATCCTCACGGCGCTCAAGCCGGACGGCTCCGGGCTGACGGTGGTCGGTGACGATGCGCAGTCGATCTATTCGTTTCGAGCGGCGGAAGTGCGCAACATCCTCGACTTCCCCAAACAGTTCGCGCAGCCGGCCGAGATCGTCATGCTTGAGCGCAACTACCGCTCGACCGAGACCATCCTGGCCGCCGCCAATGCGGTGATCGGCGAGGCCTCGGAGCGCTTTACCAAGAACCTCTGGTCGGAGCGCAAATCGGCGGAAAAGCCGAGGCTGGTCAGCGTTCGCGACGAAGCCGAGCAGGCGAGTTACGTCTGCCAGGCTATCCTCACCGAGCGTGAGGCCGGCACGGCGCTGAAAGCGCAGGCCGTGCTGTTTCGCGCCTCGCACCACAGCGGGCCGCTGGAGATCGAGCTGACGCGCCGCAACATCCCGTTCGTCAAGTTCGGCGGGCTGAAATTCCTCGACGCCGCCCATGTCAAGGACGTGCTGGCGGTGCTGCGCTTCGCCGAAAACCCGCGTGACCGCGTCGCCGGTTTTCGCGTGCTGCAGCTTTTGCCCGGTATCGGCCCTTCGGCGGCTTCGCAGATCGTCGACACCATGGCGACTTCGCTCGACGAAACGATGGGGCTGGCGCGCTACCGGCCGCCGCAACGCGCCGCCGACGACTGGCCGGGCTTCGTCGCGCTGTTCTCGCAGCTTCGCACCGGGTCGGGAAAATGGCCTGTTGATCTCGAACAGGTCAGGCTCTGGTATGAGCCGCATCTCGACCGCATCCACGAGGACGCAACGACGCGCCGGGCCGATATTCTGCAGCTCGAACAGATCGCCTCGGGCTATGCCTCGCGCGAGCGTTTCCTGACCGAGCTGACGCTCGATCCGCCGGATGCAACCAGCGACGAGGCCGGGCCACCGCATCGCGACGAGGACTATCTGATCCTGTCGACCATCCATTCGGCCAAGGGCCAGGAATGGAAGAACGTCTTCGTGCTCAACACCGTCGACGGCTGCATCCCGATCGATCTCGCCGTCGGCTCGAAGGAGGATATCGACGAGGAGCGCCGCCTGCTCTATGTGGCGATGACGCGGGCCAAGGACGGTCTGCACCTGGTCATGCCGCAGCGCTTTTTCGTCCACGGCCAGGCGGCGCGCGGCGATCGCCACGTTTACGCCTCGCGCACCCGCTTCATCCCGGCCTCGATCCTCGGCGCCTTCGAACAGACATCATGGGCGAGCGTCCCGGCCAAGGACGATCCGCGCCGCCAGCCGCAAGTGCGCGTCGACCTTGGCGCCCGCATGCGTGACATGTGGAAATAGGCTGCCTCTTCGGCACGCCGCTCATGCGGCGGAGCTTGGTGGCGAAAATCAAATCTCGGCAACATGGAACCTGATGCCGCAATCCGCGTTTCTGGGCGTCCGATTCAGATCGGAGAGCGGCGTCCGCCGTCACCTCCGCCCAATTCGAGAGGCAAGAATGCACGACCCGATGCTCTTCACCCCCGTCGCCGTTACCGTCGGCGCCGGCCACAAGCGCATAATCGCTTCGCTCTTCGACATGCACGAGTTCCTGACCGAGTTCCCGCCATCGCGGCGACGCCTGAGCTATGGCGCGGCGGTGAAGGCATGCGAGGCGGCACGCGCCGGCGAGATCTCGCCCGAAGCGGCGCGCGATGCCATGATCACCTTCGCGGCGGCGGCAGGCATTCTCTGGCCTTCGGCCCAACCGGCAGTCTCGGTCAAGCCGGTCGCGCGGGGCCAGGGCGGATACGCCGCATGACTGGCTAGGCCTCTTTTGCGACTATGGCCCGCCGAAGATGCTATTCGTCTTCGACGGGTTTCCGACATGGGTATCAGGCGCGGCCCTCAATGGACCGTCATCAGGTCGCCGTTCGGCAAACCGCTCAATGCCGCTGCTTCGAAGCTGACTTGGTCGCGGCCGTTTGATTTAGCCCTGTAGAGGTGTTTATCCGCCACAACGAACATGTCGGCATAGGTGGTCGGTCCGCTGAAGGCGACGCCGCCGATGCTTACCGAGAGGGGACAGGGTTGCCCGCCCGGGGAAAAATCCGCCTCGCGGATACGGCGCCGTATCCCCTCCGCGACCAGCCAGGAATGCGATGGGTCGGCGCCGGGAAGGAAGACTGCGAATTCCTCACCGCCAATTCGCCCGACGATGTCGGCGCCGCGCAGCTGGTCTTGAATGGTCTTGGCGATCAGCTTGAGGGCCTGATCGCCACAGTCGTGGCCGAGGCGATCGTTGACGGACTTGAAATGGTCGGCGTCGACAATCAGCAAGGCGCCGGAGCTGGCGACAGAATGGCTGCGAGCTTGCTCGAGATAGGCTTCGACAAGCATTGAAAACGCGCCGCGGTTGAACACCGCTGTCAGGCTGTCGGTCGCCGCGACAATTGTCAGTTCCTTTTGCGCGATTGCCAGCTGACGCATTTTCCACATCAGGAAAGACAGGAACGAACCGGCCAGCACCAGCGGCAGCAGCAGATCGGTGAGTTTCGCCCGCCACAGCGCTTCAGGCGACAGATACGGGAAATTGAAGGAATCGACGAAGAAGGCGGCGGCGATGCAGACCGCGGTACCGACAACGGTGACGGCCACCACCCTGCCCCAACTCGTGGGAGAAAAATCGATCCGCATGCCATTGCTCCCGCTATGGCAGGCTATTTTGAAGCGGGAACACGAATGAAGTCCTAAGACTTTGCTTCAATTCGATCGTGATCGATCCGGATAATCCAAATCAGGCGAAGGCGCGGCCCTCTTCGCTGCGCTGGAACAGCGTGAGGTCAAGTGGCACCGAAGGCCGGCCGAGAACGGTCAGGATCGCGTGCGCCTGGCCGCGGTGATGGGTCTGGTGGTTGAAGAAATGATCAAGCGCCGGCGCCAATCGCTGCGAGACGGTGCGCATGTCGGAGACGGTCATGTAAGAGAACCGGCCGGACAAGGCCTTGTCGCTTGACGCCCCGACCCAGTCGATGATCCTTTTGTCTTCGGCCTCGCGCGCCAGCCGCAAGCCCGGCAGGGCGCGGTGCAGGATCGTGTCGAGCCTGGCCGGCGCGTCCCCCTCGCCGGTAAAGCGCCTCATCCAGATGCGATCGGCAGTTAGAACATGGTTGAGCGTGCCCATCATCGAGCCGAAGAAAACCCCGACATTGCGGTGAAATTCTTCCTCGTCGAGATCGGCGGCGGCATCGTAGATGCGGCTATTGGCCCATTGATTGTAGGCCGCAAACATCATGAAGTGCTGTTTCATCTTTTTCTCCCGACCCGCGAGACCCCGTTTCGGGTGCCTACCGCATCGGCCCGAAACGTCGCTCTAGTAGACCGCAAGGAAGCTGCCGCCAATGACCATTCTGCTCTATGACCTCGTCGGACGCGATGCCGCCCGTCCGTTCAGCCCACATTGTTGGAAGGCGACGATGGCGCTTGCCCACAAGGGGGTCGACATCTCAACCGTGCCGACGCGTTTTCTCGAAGTGCCCACTGTCGAAGGCGGCGCTTCGAAACTCGTTCCGGTGATCCGCGACGGCGAGAAGGTGGTCGCCGATTCCTTCGCCATCGCGCTCTATCTCGATGAGGCCTATCCCGAGCGGCCGACATTGTTTTCCGGCGACGGCGGCAAGGCGATGGCGCGCTTCATCGAACGCTGGTCGCAACTGACCATCCACCCCTATGTCACCACCGCGGCGATCATGGACCTCCACGCTATGCAGGATGAGCCGAACGCCGCCTATTTCCGCCAGAGCCGCGAGCAGCGCTTCGGCAAGAGACTGGAAGAGGTGATGGCGGCGCGAGACCTCGGCCTTGGCGCCTTCCGCGCCTCGCTGGAGCCGTTGCGCTCGATGCTCGCCTATCAGCCGTTCATCGGCGGCCAATCACCGCTGTTTGCCGACTACATCGTCTTCGGCGCGCTGCAATGGGCGCGCATCGCCTCACCCTACCGGTTGCTCGACGACAGCGATGTGGTGGCGCAGTGGTTCGAGCGCTGCCTCGATTTGCATGGCGGCCTCGGCCGCAAGGTGGCGGCGGCTGCCGCATAGGGCAGTAAGGCAGTAGGTATGCGCAGCGCCATGACTTACTGCCCTACTCCCCTACTCCCCTACTCCCCTACTCCCCTAACAAAGGCAGCACGACCCCATGACGTCAGGCCCGGAATTCCCGGACGATTTTCGCGCCGAGTTGGGCAACCTCTTCCTGTGGCGGCGGGACGTCAGGCGATTCAAGCCGACGCCGCTTCCGGAAGGCGCTCTGGAGCGGCTGCTCGACCTCGCCAGCATTGCGCCCTCGGTCGGGCTGAGCCAGCCCTGGCGTTTCGTCATGGTCGAGAGTGCGGAATGCCGCGCCGCGGTCAGGACATGCTTCGAGCGCTGCAATGCAGAGGCGCTCGCATCATTCGACGGCGAACGCGCCGCGCTCTATGCACGCCTGAAGCTCGCCGGCTTGAACGAGGCGCCCTGTCAATTCGCGGTTTTCGCCGACCGCGCGACAGAACAGGGACATGGGCTCGGCCGCCTGACCATGCCCGCGACCATCGAATATTCGGCGGTGATGGCGATCCACACCTTTTGGCTGGCGGCGCGCGCGGAAGGAATAGGCATGGGCTGGGTCTCGATTCTCGATCCGGCCGAAATGGCAACGATCCTGGACGCGCCGCCGGAGTGGACGCTGATCGGTTACTTCTGCGTCGGTTATCCCCGCGAGAACCACAGCGTGCCGGAACTGGAACGGGAAGGCTGGGAAATTCGGCGCGCTTCGATCGTGATAAGGCGGTAGTGCAACGGCAACGCTGCCAATCTCCTCTTGACGGCCTTAATCTGAGGAAGGGCCAAAATGTTTCGCTACGACGTGCAGGCTGAGATCTGGGTCTATCCAGGCAAGGGCGGCTGGCATTTCGTGACGCTGCCGCCGGAGCTTGGGGCACGGATCAAGACGGCGACGGCGGGGATGGCACGGCCCTGGGGCTCGCTTGGCGTGGAAGCCATCATCGGCCAGACCAGATGGCGGACATCGCTGTTTCCTGACAAGAAGTCCGGCAGCCTGCTCTTGCCGATCAAGACGGCGGTCCGGGTCCGCGAAGGCCTTCGGGCTGGCGACACGGCCAACCTGACGATCGAGATGCAGTTATGACAACATTGGTTCTGGCTGACGGCGACACGCTATGCGGCGGCTAGGGCCAGCCTCCCCTTGGCAAGCCGGCGGGCGGCTTGTATAGAGCCCGCCACCCTGAATTCCACTCTCCATCACAAGGACCATCCCATGGCGCTCGAACGCACCTTTTCCATGATCAAGCCGGACGCGACCCGACGCAATCTCACCGGCGCCATTACCCAGATGCTCGAAGAAGCCGGCCTGCGCGTCATCGCTTCGCGCCGGGTGTGGATGAGCCGCCGCGAGGCGGAAGGCTTTTATGCCGTCCACAAGGATCGTCCGTTCTTCGGCGAGCTGGTGGAGTCCATGTCGTCGGGCCCAACCGTCGTGCAGGTGCTGGAAGGCGAGAACGCGATTGCCAAAAACCGCGACGTGATGGGCGCCACCAACCCGGCCAACGCCGCCGAAGGCACCATCCGCAAGGTGCACGCGCTGTCGATCGGCGAGAATTCCGTGCACGGCTCCGACGCACCGGAGACCGCCGCGCAGGAGATCAAATACTGGTTCTCGGACACAGAGATCGTCGGCTGAGCCGATAAGTCCATCACCACGTCACATGCAAAAAAGGCCGGCGCAATGCTGGCCTTTTTTCGTTGCGGCGATCCTGCACCGGACGCCGACGCCTCCAACCGCGCATGATGCTCAAAACCGAAACCGGTTTGAACGATCAGCTCGCGGCGTTGAAGCGCAGAATGACGCGGCCGTCCTTGTCGGCGATAACAAGCTTGCCGGCGTCGACATGGTACGACGCGGCCTTGGCCAGCGCCTCGAACAGCGCCTTTTCCTCGGCCATGATCTCGGGCGCGCAGGCTTTGAAGGTCGAACCGATGTCATTGATGGCGATCGTCGAACCCTCGACTTTGGCGATGGCGAAGTAGACGTTGCAAGGACCGCTGCCGCCGGCCTTGCCGGCCTCGCTGATCCTGAACGTCGCCTGCGGCTCGGCGATCACACCAATGCCGTCGATATACTCGATCAGCCAGCTCTGCCCGAACACCGGCGCCGACGCCGGCTGCTCGCTCGACGTCACCATCTTCAGCATGATGGTCTGCGGCGCGTCGCTCAGCGGATCGACGTGGTGGCGCATATCGGAGATGAACAACAGCCTGTCGTCGACGGTGATGCGCGCCTGCAGCACATAGGTCATATCAGGCCGGATCACCTGGGGATCGAAGCTGATCTCGAACTTGATCGGCACCTGGCCGGCCGGCGCCATCTTGCGCTCGCCGATGACAGCGGCCGGCGCACCGGCCTGCGAGACATTGGCAAGCTGCACGAAAAGCACGGCGTTGGGCGGCAGCGCGATGCGCTCGCGATACGTCACCTCGCCCTTCAGGGTCTTCTCGGCAGCGACGGACAACTCAGGCACCAGTATACCAACGACCAGCGGCATGACACCGAAGATGAAGAACTTGGCGATCCTGCCCAGCACGATCCTGCTCCCCCAGCGCACCAAACTGGTCGCAACGTCTCGCAGGATTGCGGTGGTTCCGTGGCGCCCCACACACGCACTGTTCGCACGGCGGTGCCATCCGGCTTGTGGTCTTTGTTCGTCGGCCGCCTTGGCATGACCGGCAAAATTATGCTCAAGCCAGGTCCCAGGCGATCACGAAGTCGTGTTCCCCAAAAGATGTAACACAGCGGCCTCCGGACCGAACTTACCAATGCGCGCTTGAGGAACGGGCGCGCAACAACCCAACCGGAGGTGAAATCATGACAACGAGATCAACCGTGAGCGCAGCCTTTCTGGCCGGCGCCGTTGCCACGGCTCTTGCTTCTTTTGCGACGGCCGCGCCGCTATCCGAGGCAGAGGCCAAGGCGGCGATGGATGCCGGCAAGGAGAAGTGCTTTGGCGTCGCCCTGAAGGGGCAGAACGACTGCGCGGCAGGACCGGGCACTACCTGCCAAGGCACCTCGACTGTCGATTACCAAGGCAACGCCTGGAAGTTTGTCGACGGCGGCACTTGCACGACGATGGACCTACCCGGCGACCGCAAGGGCTCGCCCACGGAACTGACCCGCGACATCCCGTCGTAAGCAATGCAACTGCCCGGAAAGCGGAGACGAAGATGAACGGACTAGCCCCAGCATTCCGCATGTCGAAAACCTCGCGCTTTCCGGCACACCCGGTCGCCGGCCTTGCCGGCACCAGTTTCAAGCATGAACATTCGCACGCTATCATTGCCGGCGGCAGCAAGGACGGTTTCTTCGAGGTCCACGCCGAAAACTATATGGGAGCCGGCGGCCCGCCTCACGATGCGTTGACCAAGATCCGCCGCGACTATCCCGTTTCGCTGCACGGGGTGTGCATGTCGATCGGCGGACCGCGGCCGCTCGACAAAGCGCATCTCGGCCGTCTCAGGGCGCTCGTCGACCGCTATGAGCCGGCGCTCGTTTCCGAGCATCTCGCCTGGTCGACCCACGACACCACCTATTACAACGACCTGCTTCCGCTGCCCTATACGCCGGCAACGGTTTCGCGGGTCGCGGATCACATCGACGAAATGCAGCGGGCGATCGGCCGCCCGATCCTGCTCGAGAACCCCTCGACCTACGTCCTTTTCCCGGAATCGACGATGAGCGAGACAGATTTCATTCGCGAGCTGGTGCGGCGTACCGGTTGCGGCCTGCTGCTCGACGTCAACAACGTGTTCGTTTCGGCCACCAATCACGGCTATTCAGCCCTTTCCTACCTCGCGGATTTCCCGCTCGAATATATCGGCGAAATCCATCTGGCCGGGCACGCCGAGCAGGAGGATGACGAGGGCGATGTGCTGCTCATCGACAGCCATGACGGCCCGGTCGCCGACGCGGTCTGGAAGCTCTTCGATGTCGTCATCGGCCGATGCGGGCCGCTTCCGACGCTGATCGAATGGGACAGCGACATTCCCGACTGGCCGGTGCTCAAGGCGGAGGCGGCCGCCGCCCAAGCGA
This sequence comes from Mesorhizobium sp. BHscii, assembly GCF_053848065.1. Lineage (NCBI taxonomy): Bacteria > Pseudomonadati > Pseudomonadota > Alphaproteobacteria > Hyphomicrobiales > Phyllobacteriaceae > Mesorhizobium > Mesorhizobium sp. BHscii. Next base: position 15,550 of record NZ_JBSPKW010000001.1, read on the forward strand.
TCCTCGACCGTCACGCCGACAGCGATTACATATTCGGAAAAGCCCATGCCGCAGGATGAGCTCCAGTCAGGCGATCTCGGCCACCGGTTTGACTATGCCGCGGCATTCACCGCCGGTTTGCTCGATCCTGACCGCGCCCCGCCTGACGCTGTCTCGGGGCCGAACGGGAAGGCTGCGGTCAAGCGATATGCCGTCTACCGCAACAACGTCACGGTCAGCCTGATCGATGCGCTAGCCGCCAGCTTTCCAGCGACGCTGCGCATCACCGGCCCGGACTTCTTTCGCGCAATGGCGCGCTTTCACGTTCGCGAAACACCGCCCACCTCGCCGCTTCTATTCGAATACGGGCGCGACTTTCCCGATTTCATCGAGCGCTACGAATACGCGCAGTCGATGCCGTGGCTGGCCGACGTGGCGCGCATGGAGCGGGCTTGGCTCGACGCCTATCATGCCGCCGACGCGGAACCGTTGGCTTCCGGAGCACTGGCGTCCATCCCGCCCGAACGACTGGCCGATACCGTGTTCGTGCCGCACCCGGCAACGCGCGCCATACGTTCGCGCTATCCGGTCGTGACGATCTTCGCGGCAAACCGGAGCGACGGTCCTGTCGGGCGGATCGACGCAAACGGCCGTGAAGATGCGCTGATCACGCGGCCCGGCCTCGAAGTCTATGTCCTCCATATGCCGCCTGGCAGCGCGGTTTTTCTGGATCGCCTCATGGCGGGTGAGCCGCTCGGCGCGGCGGCCGCGGCAGCGTTTGCGGAGCGTGCCGAATTCGACCTTTCCGCCAACATTGCCGGCCTGCTGCAGGCAGGCGCCTTCACAGCGGCACACCAGGGAGGGTGAGCATGACGAACCATGGGCGGACCGCCAACACCGAGCCGCGAGGCATCGCCACCCTCGTCGAGAGAGTGAATGCCGCGCTGCGCACGACTGCCACACCGTCGCTGACGCAGCTTGTCCTGCGCTGCGCGCTCGCTGTCCCGTTCTGGCGGTCCGGCGTCAACAAATGGGACGGTCTTCTGCAGCTGAACGAGGTCGCCGTGCTGCTTTTCAGTTCCGAGCTCAAGCTGCATCTGCCCGGCGGCCCTTACGATTTTCCTGCACCTGGGCTGGTGGCGTTCGTCTCAGGATCTGCGGAAATCCTGCTGCCAATTCTTCTCGTTCTCGGCCTGGCGACACGCCTGGCGGCATTCGGCCTGCTCGTGATGACGCTGGTCATACAACTCACTGTGCCGGACGGCTGGCCGCTGCACATCACCTGGGCGGCGATGGCGCTCGGCATCATGGCGTGGGGACCCGGCCGGATTGCCCTCGATCACTGGATAGGCACTGACAAGGGTTGATGGGAGGCCGAGGGGCTGATCGGGTTGATGTGAATCCCGCCCTCCGGCGGTGGCGCGAAGCATCAATTTCGTTTCGGAACGGCCTGCTTCCAGCGGCTTGCGGCCTCGTCGTCGGCCTCCTTGGCATCGACCCAGTCGCCTTGCGAGCCGTCGGTATGGTGTTCCTTCTTCCAGAACGGCGCGCGCGATTTCAGGTAATCCATCAGGAAGTTCGCCGCCTCGAACGCCGCCTGCCGGTGAGCGGAGGCCGCGACCACCAGCACGATGTTCTCACCGGGCGCGATCCTGCCGTGGCGATGGATGGCGGTGAGCCCCTGCAGCGGCCAGCGGTGAACCGCCTCGGCGGCGATGCGGCCGATCTCGGCCTCGGCCATGCCGGGATAATATTCGAGTTCGAGTGCCGCCAGCCTGCCCGCTTCATCGCGGCAGAGACCTGAGAAAGTCACCACAGCGCCGATGTCGGCGCGGCCTTGCGTCATCCTGGCGATCTCGGCGGCGACATCGAAATCCTCCGCCTGGATGCGCACCGTCGGCACCACCGCGCCGGGCATTTCAGCCACCCGTCATCGGCGGGAACAGCGCGATCTCGCGCGCGCCTGATATCTTCTCGCGGTGCTCGACATGTTCCTGGTTGATGGCGACGCGGATCACGTCAGGATATTGCAGCGCGTGCTCGTACTCCTCGCCGCGCGATTTCAGCCAGCGCAGCAGGTCGGCCACCGTCTCGATGCCGGCGGGCAAATCGACGTCCTCTTGAGGCTTGCCGATCCGCTCGCGCACCCAGGCGAAATAGATGAGCCTCGTCGACATGCTACTCGTCCATGATGTGCTTGAGGCCGGCGCGGAAATAGTCGTAGCCGGTGTAAAGCGTCACCAGCGCGGCGATCCACAACAGCACAAGCCCGATCTGGGTGGTCAGCGGGAAGATCTTGTCGCCGGCAGGTCCCGCGAGCAGGAAGGCGATGGCGATCATCTGGATGGTGGTCTTCCACTTTGCCAGCTGCGTCACCGGAACCGATACCTTCAGCGCCGCCAGATATTCGCGCAGGCCGGAGACGAGGATCTCGCGGCACAGGATGATGATTGCCGCCCACAGCGACCAGCCGGCGATGCCGGCATGCCTGTCGGTATCGGCCGCCAGCAGCAGCAGGCACGTGGCGACCAGCAACTTGTCGGCGATCGGATCGAGCATCTTGCCGATATTCGAGGTCTGCTGCCAGGCGCGCGCCAGATAGCCGTCGAAATAATCGGTGACCGAGGCGAGCAGGAAAATGATCAGCGCCGACCAGCGGGCGAAGTCGCTCGACTTCAGATGGCCTTCGAGAAAAAAACACAGCACAACCAGCGGCACCGCGAGGATGCGGACGTAAGTGAGCATGTTGGGCAGGTTGAATGCGCGCTGGGCCATATCTTTGGAACTCTTTCTGCCTGCCTACTCAAATCAGAAGCGAATGTGGGGGGTCAACAGGTGATAGTCGATGGACCAGCCGAAAATAGCCGAATCATCAGCTCTCGTGAAAATGGTTGTAGACCAGCTTGGCGACCTGCTCGGATATCCCATCGACCTTGACCAGATCCTCGATCGCGGCGCGGCTGACCGCCTTGGCGGTGCCGAAATGCATGAGCAGCGCGCGCTTGCGACCGGGACCGATGCCGCTGATCTCGTCAAGCGGGCTCCTGACCATCTCCTTCTTGCGGCGGGCGCGGTGCGAGCCGATGGCGAAGCGGTGGACCTCGTCGCGCAGCCGCTGGACGAAATAGAGCACGGGGTCGCGCACGGGGAGCGAAAACGGCGGCTTGCCCCTGACGAAGAAGCGTTCGCGGCCGGCGTCACGGTCCTGGCCCTTGGCGATGCCGATGGCCTGGACACGGTCCTCGATGCCGAGGTCGCCGAGGATTTGTCGCACCGCCGTCATCTGGCCCTGGCCGCCATCGATGAGGATGACGTCTGGCCAGGCCGGGAAGCCGCCCGCATCCTCGATATCTTCGCCCTGTTCGGCCAGGATGTCGCCCGCCGCCTGTTCGCTCCGCGGCACCTCGCCATGCTCCTTCAGCAGGCGGGAGAAACGCCGCTCCATCACCTCGCGCATCATGCCGAAATCGTCTCCCGGCGTGATCTCGGTCGAGCGGATGTTGAATTTTCGGTACTGGTTCTTCACGAAGCCTTCCGGCCCGGCGACGATCATGGCGCCGACGGCGTTGGTGCCCATGATGTGGGAGTTGTCGTAGACCTCGATGCGCACCGGCGGTTTCTTCAGGCCGAAAGTCTCGGCGAAACCGGTGAGCAACCGCCCTTGCGTCGAGGTCTCGGCCAGCCGGCGGCCGAGCGCCTCACGAGCATTCTGCAGTGCGTTGTCGGTTAAATTCTTCTTCTCGCCGCGCTGCGGCACCGAGATAGCCACCTTGCGGCCCGCGCGGGTGGAGAGCGCCTCGGCCAGCAACTCCTGGTCCTCGACGCCATGCGACAACAGGATGGTACGCGGCGTCGGCTTGTCGTCATAGAATTGCGCCAGGAATGAGCCCAGCACCTCGGCCGCGTCCAGCGCCGGATCGGCCTTGGGGAAATAGGCGCGGTTGCCCCAGTTCTGCCCGGTGCGGAAGAAGAACACCTGGATGCAAACCTGGCCGCCTTCCTGGTGGATGGCGAAGACATCGGCCTCGTCGACGGTCTGCGGGTTGATGCCCTGATGGCTCTGCACATGCGACAACGCCGCTAGCCGGTCGCGATAAATGGCGGCGCGCTCGAAATCGAGATTTTCCGAAGCCTGCTGCATGGCAGCGGAGATATCGGTCTTCACCTTCTGACTGCGGCCGGACAGGAAGTCCTTCGCCTCGGCGACCAGCCTGGCATAGTCACCATGCGAGATTTCGCCGGTACACGGGCCGGCGCAGCGCTTGATCTGGAACAGCAGGCACGGCCGGGTGCGGTTCTCGTAGAAGGAGTTGGTGCAACTCCTGAGCAGGAAGGCGCGCTGCAGCGAGTTGATGGTGCGGCCGACGGCGCCGGCCGAGGCGAAGGGGCCGAAATAGTCGCCCTTGCGCGAACGCGCGCCGCGATGCTTGTAGATGCCGGGCGAGACGTGATCGCCGGTCAGCAGGATGTAGGGGAACGACTTGTCGTCCCGCATCAGCACATTGAATCGCGGCCGCAAGCGCTTGATGAGGTTGGCTTCCAGCAGCAGCGCTTCGATCTCGGTGCGGGTGACGACGAATTCCATCGTCGCGGTCTCGCGCACCATGCGGCCGATGCGGCTGGTGTGGAAACGGCCTTGCGCGTAATTGGTCACCCGCTTCTTCAGGCTGCGCGCCTTGCCGACATAGAGCACGTCGCCTGCGGCATTCATCATGCGGTAGACGCCGGGCGCGTTGGGCAGCCGTTTGACGAGCGTCTGGATGACTTCGGCGCCGACCATGCCGTCGGCATCGCCGGCATGCGGCGTCCAATCGATGACCGTGAAGGCAACGTCAGGACCGCCGGAACCGGGAGCTGACGTTTCGACGATCTCCTCCGCCGCCTCGTCCTCGAGGTCGACATCGGGGGGCAGGTCGTCGGGGGCGGCGCCCCGTTTGTGTTTCTGGTCCATGGGACTCATTCGATAATGCCTGTCACATCCGGCGTCTGCCATGCAAGGTGCTGGCCGCCGTCGAGCGCGATCATCTGGCCGGTGACCGAGCTTGCGCCCCAGAGATAGCGGATGGTGGCGCCGAATTCAGGCAATTCCGGGCCGCGCTTCAGGATCAGGCCGTCGACCTGCGCGGCAAAGTCGCTGTCTTGCTGACGCGCGCTCTTCAGCGTCGGGCCGGGACCGATGGCATTGACGCGAATGCGGGGTGCCAGCGCCTGCGCCATCATCTGCGTCTGCGTCCACAATGTCGATTTCGACAGCGCATAGGAGAAATAGCGTGGCGTCGGGCGCCAGACGCGCTGGTCGATCATATTGACGATCAGCCCTTCCTCGCCTTCCGGCAGCGCGCGGGCAAAATGTTGCGCCAAAAATGCAGGCGCCTTCACGTGGATGGCGAAGTGACGGTCCCAGGCAAGCCAGTCGACGTCCTGAACCGTATCGTCCACGAACAGCGACGCATTGTTGACCAGCAGCGTAACAGGCCCGAGCGCGGCTTCGGCGCGGCCAACGAGGTCCTCGACCGCGGCCATGTCGGTCAGGTCGGCGGCGACCACAGCAGCGCGGCCACCCTGGCCAAAATGACCGTCGTTGATCCGCGCGGCCAATGCTTCCGCCTCGGCCCGCGAGCGGTTGCAATGGATGGCGACGGCAAAACCGTTCGCGGCGAGATCCTCGACGATCGCCTTGCCGATCCGCCGGCCCCCGCCCGTCACCAGTGCCGTTCCAGCGGCCTTGCTCATCTCGTCAATCCTCAATGGGCCTCGATTTCAGCCAGCGGGCAAAATATGGCCGGCGAAGCGTTAAATGCCGTTCGGACCTTGGGCAGCATTGTGGCAAAGCGGCCGGATCGGTCTTTCGACTGTGGCCGGGACTCGGCCTGCCAGCCGCAATATAGGGCTCCGGACCCCTTGCTCCAAGCGTCGTTCAGCGCGGCACGGCAAGGCCTCCTGACACCATCTGTTGCGCAGATGCAACGTCAAAGTTCGGCCTCATTCGTGCCCAGTAATGACCCAAGTTCAGGTTCGCTTCAGCCGCATTTCGACACGACATTCGAAACCGTTGAGCGCCAGACCCGTTTATCCCCCCGGCGGGTTGAGGGCGCTTGTGAAAAGCAAGCCTGTGCCTGTGGCTTAAGGAGTAAAGAACAATGCAAGCCAATCTTAAATTTGCGCGACCGCTGGCGGTGGCGTTCGGGCTCTTCGCCCTCGGCGGAACCGCCTATGCTGCTGACGTCATCTCGGAAGAGCCGCCGGCCCCCGCCCCGATCGCCGAACTTCCGGTCGCTTCCTGGGCCGGTCCCTATGCCGGTGTGAGCGTCGGCTACGGCTTCAGCGGTCACGCCGATGCCGAGGATATCGGCACTGACGTCGACACCGATGGTTTTGTCGGCGGCGTCTTCGGCGGCTATCAGTGGCAGGCGGAGAACTTCGTCTACGGTGCTGAAGCCGATATCGGCTATAGCGGCATCGAGGGCGACGATGGCGGCGTCGAGGCCAAGGGCGGCTTCGAAGGCTCGCTGCGTGCCCGCCTCGGCTACGCCGTCACCCCGGAAATCCTGCTCTACGGCACCGCCGGTGGCGCGCTCAAGAACCAGGAGATCGAAGCGGCCGGCGCCAGCGATGAAAACACCATGCTCGGCTGGACGGCCGGCGTCGGTACCGACATCAAGATCACCGACAATGTATTCGGCCGTGTCGAGTATCGCTACACCGACTTCGGCGACAAGGACTTTGACGGTATCGGCAAGGTCAAGTCGACCGACAACCGCGTCACCTTCGGCGTCGGTATGAAGTTCTAAAATCGTCCAAGCCACGCACGAAAAAGCCGGGCCTCGTGCCCGGCTTTTTTTGTGATCGCCTTCTCTAGAGCGGGATGCATCAGATTGAAGCCGCATTTCTACGACGCCAAGTGATTCCACTTGGCTGCAAAAATGCTCTAGCTGGGTGCCAGCCAGCTCACGCCGGGACGCAGGGTTTCAGCTCCGGAAACTTCTCGTCGAAGCGCGCTGCCCAGCGGACCAGCCGGTTGCGGCCCTTTTCCCATTTTCCGGCAAAGCGTAGCGAGAGATAGCCAAGGCAGGCGCGCAGCGCCAGCTGGCCGGCGGTGATCTTCTTCGGCAGCTTTGGCGGATTGGCGTTGAGCAGATCGAGCGCACCGGTTATCTTCGCCCACTGGCGGTCGAGCCAAGGCTGGTAGACCATGTCTTCGGGGCGCGTGCGCCGCTCATAAACCATCGACAGCGCGCAGTCGCAGATGCCGTCGGCCAGTGCCTCCAGCACTTCTGCCTCGAGGCGCTTGTCGGGATTGCGCGGGAACAGCGCGTTCTTCGACATGCGGTTGAGATGCTGGGTAATGGCGCGGCTGTCGTGGATCGAGCGGCCGTCGTCGAGCACCAGCACCGGGATCTTGCCGAGCGGATTGGCGTCGATCAGCTCGGCCGGCTTGTCTTCGGTTTTTATCGGCACGAGATCGACTGCGATGCCGGCATAACGCGCGGCCATGCGCACCTTGGAACTGTAGGGTGATGTGGAGGCGTAGAGCAGTCTGGGCATGATCGGGTTCCTGGTTGCCGGCTACAGCGCCGCGTATCCTATTGGACGCGCAAAGGACGCCGTAGCGCTTTGATTTTTGTGCACTGTTGACTGGACATGCCGGCATGATCAACAACCACAGGCCGAAAAACCGGGCGCCACGGAGAACGACGTCCTCCTCCGCGATCTTAGGCAATGAGCGGTACGGCAGTTGCAGCCCAAGAGGATCTGAACAGGTCAAACAGATCCGAACCTAGCCAACCCGGTCTTGCACCGAGAATTTCTCTCCGGGCACAGAGAAATGCCCCACCGGACTTCGCCGTACGGCGAAGTCCTGGGAGTTGCGAAAAGCTGTCTTCCCTCCGCCTCTATTCTTGCCCGAGCACTGACCCTGCGAGCGAGGCGCCTGTCCGGCACCCGCCCTCCACGGTCTTCAGCACTGTCCTCCGCGAGCTAAGAAGCGCGATTACTTTTTGGCTTTCGCCTTCGCGGGCGCTGCCTTCGCCTTCGGCTTGGCCGCCGGCGCTGCTTTCTTCACTGCCACTGAAGACTTCGCTGCAGCCGCTTGCTTTGCGGGCGCAGCCTTCTTGGCCGGTGCAGCCTTGGCAGGTGCTGCTTTCTTCGCTGCCGGCTTCGCCGCGGCCTTTGCAGCCGGCTTCTTGGCTGGTGCTGCTTTGGCCTTGGCTGGTGCTGCTTTCTTCACTGCCGGCTTTGCCGCGGCTTTCGCGGCCGGCTTCTTGGCCGGCGCTGCTTTTGCCTCGGCCGCGGCGGCCTTCGGCTTGGCAGCAGGTGCTGCTTTCTTCACAGCTGCTGCGGCCTTTTCCGCCACAGCTTTTACTGGTGCTTTCTTTGCCGGAGACTTGGATGCCGGCGCTTTGGATGACTGTTTAGCCATATCATGCCCCTTCGTTGTGCCGACGGCCGTTAATGACCCGGCGCGTAATGCATATCTGACTCGCGCTTGTCTAGCCAGCGAAGCATTAGCATGAATTTTTCAGTTTAAATTTTGATTACCGGCGACACACGCTCGTCCTGATTTCGCAAAATGTCGCTGCTGCTCTTCGAGCTTGCCGAGGGTTTGCGACAGACATTCTGCGCGCTTAACCGGAACCAATCGCACTACAAAGTGCTGAAGGTTAGCAAGCGTTTTGCTCGTCGATCATCGACCGGCAACATCATGATGGGCTGCTTCATCGATCTCATCGTCTTGTCCAACGAGACGATCTACACAAGCTACAAAAGCAAAGCCCGGCTCGTTCTGCGCCATGACCTTGTCTGGGGCTTGAGAAGGCAACCTTTTTGCTAGTTGACAGATTACTCGATCCGACAGAGTATTCTGGTATGCGGGCGAAGCGTAATGTCATTCGCGCAAGATCTAGCGCTGTCCCAGATCAGTGAGACTGAACGCCTGACACCATAGCAGGCCCAATGATGGCTGCCGACGAAATCATCCACCAGAGCGTGCGGCTCATGATCATGGCGGCGCTGAATTCTCTGGAAAGGCGCGAAGCGCTGGAATTCACCCGATTGAAGGCCATCGTCAATGCCACCGACGGCAATCTCGGCGCGCATATCGATACGCTTGCCAAGGCGGGATATGTCGATGTCGAAAAGCTGTTTGTCGGACGCCGGCCGCAAACGCGGGTCAAGGCAACATCAATCGGACGGCGCGCCTTTCGCGGTCACGCCGCCTTCCTTCGCGCCATCCTCGATGAGGCGGAGCAGCCAGGTAAACGCGTTCAGCGCAGGACGCGGCAGCGGCCGTTGTAGACCATCCAGCGGTCGAAGCCCGCGACGCAGAATTCGACATTATCGCCGATCGAGGCAAAGCCCTGCCCTTCCTCGATCAGATACCAGATGGTGCGGGCGTGGCCGTCGGACAGGCTGACGGTGGCGCCGCAATAGCGACGCCCGATCGGCCAGGTTTCATTGGCTGGCAGATAGCGGTGCTGGTGGATCCCCTGGAAATCGGTGATCTCGACATCGGGCAGATTCGGCACGTGGCGCACCTGGTAGGAGAAGCGGCTGGTGATCTTGTTCAGCACCCAGGCCTCACCGCAAACGCCGCTGTCTTCTTCGGTATAGACGGCAAGGTCGGCCGCCTTTGCTGCCTGGGTGACGGCGAGGGACGCGCCTAGCGGCGTGCAAAGGGCGATCAGTGCGGCAAGTGCGGATTGGGCGAAGCGAGTCATGGCAGCCTCTTATGGTCGACTGCGCGCACTGTGCGGATTCGCTTGCGCGCGGTCAAGCGGTTGTAGAGACGATGGTTTCTTAGTTTGAAATCGCCTTCGGCCAATGCAGGCGCGCGGATACCTCTGCCGCCCTACGCCGCCAGCCATTCCAGCGTCCAGTGCGCCGGTTTTCCGACGACAAGCAATTTGTGCAAGGCCGGCAGCAGCGTGCGCAGCTCGCGCTCCAGCGTGAACGGCGGGTTGACCACCACCATCCCGCTGCCGTCGAGGCTGGGCTCGGCCGATGGCGGCCTGATCTCGAAGCAGATGTCGAGCAGCTTCGGGACGCCTGACTGCACCAGCGCTTTCCGGAAGGCGATGACCGCCTTGCGGTCCTTGACCGGATACCACAGCGCATAGATGCCGCCCGGCCAGCGCTTGTGGGCTTTCCGCAGCCCGTCGACGAGGCGGTCGAACTCGCCCTCCTCCTCAAACGGCGGATCGACCAGCACGAGACCGCGCTTTTCCTTCGGCGGCAGATGCGCGCCGAGCGCCAGCCAGCCATCGAGCTCGATCACCCGGGTCTGGAAATCGCCGGCGAATAGTGCTCTCAGCTTCGCGGCATCCTGACGATGCAACTCGATCGCCGACAGCCGGTCCTGCTTGCGCATAAGATGACGCGCGATCAGCGGCGAGCCCGGATATTTTTTCAGGCCGCCTTCAGAATTGAGCGAACGGACGGCTTCCAGATAAGGCGCCAGAAGTGCTGCCGCCGGCGCGTCGAGCGCGGCATCGAAAAGCCGGCTGATGCCGCCTTGCCATTCGCCGGTCTTTTGCGCTTCAGTCGATGACAGGTCGTAGCGGCCGATGCCGGCATGGGTGTCTATGACGCGAAACGCCTTGTCCTTCTGCTTCAGATATTCGACGAGCCGGCTCAGCACGACATGCTTGACGACATCGGCGAAGTTTCCGGCGTGATAGGCGTGGCGGTAGTTCATACGATACTCAATTCGACGACCCGCCCCTGCCCCAGCGCGGCGGTGGCGGCTGCGAATTCGGATTTTGCGGCCGGCCGCCGCCACCGAAACGAAACGCCAGCACCAGCCCGATCAGGCCGACTGCCATCAACGAGAAGCCGACCGGCTGCGCCCGTTGATCGACCTCGCCAACGCCGGAGCGCAGCACTAGGTCCACCGCCCGCATCTCGATGCCCTCGGCGTCGCCTGGGCCGACGGTGAAGATGTAGGGGCCGGGGCTAACCGTCGGGATCAGGCCTGCCTCGTCGCGAAAGATCTTGTCCGGCAGTTGCGGGCTGACCTGGCGCGGATTTTCCGAATGGTTGAATTGCAGCGTCGAGGCGAGCACCGTCCTGCCGCCGGTGGCGGCGGTCAGCGTCAGCACGGTGCGCTGTTGCGAGACGACGATGCGTTCGGCCCTCGCGGTGAGGTCGACCAGCACCCGCACCGGCGCGTCGCGAGCGGCGAGTGGTACCGTCACCGGCTTGAACCGGCCCTGCTCGTAGACCCGCCAGGTGCCGATCTCATGGCCGGAGAAATTGCTCATCGCCCAGGGATAGACGACGCCGATGCCGGTGCCGGCGAGCAGGATCAGAAAAAACAGAAAGCGCATGCGCTCGACTACCTTGCCCGGATATTATTTAGCGCCGCCGCGGGCGCGTTCCATTTCGTCCAGGAGCATGTCGAGGCCGAGCTCGGACGTTGTATCGAATTCGGCGGTGCCAAGATAGACAATAACATGGGACCTAAAAGTGGAAACCGGTTTTGGGAGAATCCGAATGATCTGAGCGATCGTAAGGAGGATCAGCCCTTCCCCTTCTGGAGGATCGATTCCAATGCGCGCTTTCCCGTCTCATCGAACAAATGCAGATGCTGCGGCGGGAACGCCACCGTCACCGTCGGGCCGGCCGTCAGCGCCGCCCGGTCGAGCGTGAAGACGTTGAATGGCAGGCCGTGCAGGCCGAGATGCAGGATGATGCCGAAGCCGGTCGGCTCGATCAGGTCGACCGTCGCCCTCAGGCTGCTCTCCGAGGCCGGCGACATCTCGACGTGCTCCGGCCGGATGCCGAGCGTCACCGCCGCGCCTTCCTCCAGTTGATAACCAGACGAAAGCCCAATCAGCGTTCCGTCAGGCAATCGTGCGCCGGCCGTGCCTGCGCCGACCTCATAGCGTGCCGACAGAAAATTCATGGCCGGCGATCCGATGAAGCCGGCCACGAACAGGTTGGCAGGGCGGTCGTAAAGCTCCAGCGGGCTGCCGACCTGCTGCACCACGCCCTCATGCATGGCGACGATCCGGTCGGCCAGTGTCATCGCCTCGATCTGGTCGTGGGTGACATAGATCGAGGTCGCGCCGAGATCGCGGTGCAGCTTCTTGATCTCTGCCCGCATCTGCTCACGCAGGCGCGCGTCGAGATTGGACAGCGGCTCGTCGAACAGGAATGCTTTGGGTTGGCGCACGATCGCGCGGCCCATCGCGACGCGCTGGCGCTGACCGCCCGACAGTGCCTTCGGCCGCCGCGCAAGCAGCGGCTGCAGCTCAAGCTTCCGGGCGGCATTGCTGACAGCGGCTGTGATCTTCTCGTGGGCGGCCTTCCGGATCCGCAGGCCATAGCTCATGTTCTCGGCGACGTTCATGTGTGGGTAGAGCGCGTAGGATTGGAACACCATGGCAATGTCGCGGTCCTTGGGCGCCCGCTCATTGACGCGCATGCCGTCGATCCGGATCTCACCTTCGGTCACCTCCTCGAGCCCGGCGATCATCCGCAGCAGCGTGCTCTTGCCGCAGCCCGACGGGCCCACCAGCACCACGAACTCGCCGTTCTTTATCGCCAGATCGACGCCGTGCAGCACGGAGACGATGCCGAAATTCTTGCGGACGTTGCGGATGTCGATCGATGCCATGAAACCTCACTCAGCCCTTGACCGCGCCGGCCGTCAGGCCCTGGACCAGATAGCGCTGGATGAACAGGAAGAAGAGGCAGGCCGGGATCAGTGCCAGCACGCCGGCCGCCATCATCTGCCCGAAATCGACCGAAAACTTCGACACGAAGGTGAGCAGACCAACCGGAAACGTGGCGGCGCTGTTGCCCGAAATCAGCATCAGCGCGAACAGCAGTTCGCTCCATGCTGCGGTGAACACAAAACCCAGCGTCGCCGCAATGCCCGGCAGCGTCAGCGGCAGGACGATCTGGCGAAATGCCATGAACTGCGTAGCGCCATCGATCTTGGCCGCCTCCTCCAGCTCCTTGGGAATGCCGTCGAAAAACGACTGCATCAGGAACGTCGCGAAAGGGATGTTGAAGGCGGTGTAGACGACGACCAGCCCGGTCAGGCTGTTGGTCAGCCCGAGCGGCGAGAGCATCTTGAAGATCGGCGCGACCAGCATCACCAATGGAAACATCTGGGTGAGCAGCATCAGCGCGACCAGCCAGTATTTGCCGCGGAAGGTGAAGCGCGACAACGCATAGCCAGAGAGAGACGCGAGCAGCGTCACGATCACGGCCGTTGCGCCGGCAACGATCATGCTGTTCCTGAAGAAGACCGGGAATGCGCTGTGGGCGAGCACAAAGCGGAAATGTTCAAAGCTCATCCGCGACGGCCACATCCGCACGCCCTCCGAATAGAGCAGGTCGTTCGGCGTCACCGATACTTTCAACAGCCAGAACAGCGGGAACAGCGCAAAGACCACGTAGCAGAGGATCGCCAGGCGGTGCAGCCCGGTGCCGAAAATCGAATACCTGTTCATCTGGTCACCGCCCGATCCATCAAGCCCGATCCATCAGGACTTGCCGAAGCATGACGATCAGCATCGAATAGGCGAGCAGCAGAATGAGCAGCACCAGCGCAATGGCCGAGGCATAGCCGAAATCAAGGGCCCTGAAGGCCTGCGTGAAGATGTAGCTCGCGACAATTTGCGTGCGGTCGGCTGGGCCGCCGCTGGTCATGACGATGATCAGGTCGGCGAAGTTCGCGATCCAGACCGTGCGCAACAGCACGGTGATCGCAATGGTCGGCGCAAGGAATGGCAACGTTATCGACGTGAACCGCCTGACCGCACCGGCGCCGTCGATCGCCGCCGCCTCGTAGAGGTCGCGCGGGATGGCCTGGAGCGCCGCCAGCAGCGTGATGGCGAAGAAGGGAATGCCCCACCAGACGTTGGCGATGATCGGTCCCCACATGGCGAGCTGCGGATTGGAAAGGATGTTGGCCGGCTCACTCATCAGGCCGAACGCATAAAGCCAATGCGGCAGCGGTCCGATGACGGGGTTGAACAGCCACGCCCAGTTGAGCCCGGTGAGGAAGGTCGGCACCGCCCAAGGCAGGAACACCAGCGCCTGCGCGATGGCGCGGCCGGCAAACGGCCGGTCGAGCAACAGCGCCAGGACCAGGCCGAACACGAATTGCAGGAAGACGGATGCGCCGGTCCACCACAGCGTGTTGCGCAGCGCCCGATAGAAATTTTCGTCGTCATAGAGGGTGCGAAAATGATCGAGCCCGACATAGCCGCCAGAGAAGGGGTTGAGCAAGTGCACGTCGCGGAAGGCGTAGGACAGGCCTAGCACCAGCGGCGCCAGCATGATGGTGACGATCAGAATCAGCGCCGGGGCGGTGTAAAGATACGGCTCGGCATGGCGCGTGATCCGGTCGACCAGCGACCGGCGGCGCGATTCCGTGAACCCGGCGGTGGCGTCAAAAACCATCAGCTAACGCTTTCGTTCCAATTGGCCATGCTTCCAGTCGACCATGGACGAGATCTATCGGAGCCGCCCACGATGGGCGGCTCCGATGCTCTCGGTCCGCCGTTTATTTCTTGGCCAGGTGTTTCTGCTGCGCCTTGGTCAGATAGTCGGCCCACTGGTTGGCCATTTCCTCGGGTGTGATATCGCCGAGCAGGGCCTGTTGACTGGTCTTGATGACCATCGAGTCCTTGAAGAAGGCGAACTCCTCGAGATAGGTCGGCATGACCGTCGGAACTGCATCCTTGTCCTCGAGTTCGGCGAACCAGCCCTTGAACTGCTCGCTTGAGTAAAAGGGATCCTTTTCGGCCGACTTGTGGACCGGCAGCGCTCCTGTGCGCTTGTTCCACTCGACGTTGCCCTCGGGCCCTTCGAGCGTTTCGATCAGCTTCCAGGACAGGTCCTTGCTCTGGCTGGCCGCCATCATCGACCAACCGGCATAGCCGATGGTCGGGAACGTCTTGCCGCCAGGCCCCTTCGGCATGGTCGTGACGCCGTAGTCTTCCGGCTTCATCCGCTCGGCTATCGCGATCAGTGCGTCCGGATCCTGATCAAGCATTGCGCAAGTGCCGGTGTAGAATCCGGCGACGATTTCGTTAAAACCCCAGTTGACGCTGTCCTTCGGTGCCAATCCCTTCTTGTAGAGATCGACGACCCAGGTCAGTCCCTTGATCCAGCCCTCGCTGTTCATCGTCGAGGTGCCGTCGTCGTTGAAGAATTTGTTGGACCCGGCCATCGTTGCGCCGAACATAATCCAGCCGTTGAGGCCGCCCGGTCCGCCGCGCAGGCAGTAGCCATATTTGCCCGGAAGCTTGGAAACTTTCTCCGACGCCGCCACGAACTCGTCCATCGTCTTGGGCGGCTCGGCGACACCAGCCTCCTGGAACAGCTTCTTGTTGTAGAACATCGCCCGGAGATAGAAGCCGTAGGGCAGCATGTAGGCGGTGTTGTTCACGTCGCGGCCGAGTTCAAGCGCGCGATCGGTGAGGCCCGAGGTGTGCTCCCATTTGGCAAGATAGGGTTCGAGGCTTTCGAGAAGGCCGTTGTTGGCATAGAGCGAGAGCCAGGTGTCCGGCATCTCCATGACGTCGGGGATTTCGCCGGCGGACACCATGGTCGCGAATTTCTGGAACGCCTCGCCCCAGGGCAGCGAGATGATTTCGACCTTCGTGCCCGGGTTGGCAGCCTCGAATTTGGAGACGATCGATTTCAGGGTTTCGGTGCGCTCGGGGCTGGTGATCACCTCCACGAGCTTCAGCGTCGTGTCGGCGAGTGCAGCACCCGACATCAGTACGGTGGCGAATGCGGCGATAAGAAGCTTCTTCATTTTCCGTTCCCTTCTTGTCTGGTTGCTTCAGGTCTTTTCTTCGGACGCGGCGTCGATCGCCGTTTCCAGGTCACTCCACAGCGCCTCGGTTCCCTCAAGGCCGACATGGAGACGCACGGACCGCGGATGGACACCGAACGCCATCGCGGAATTGGGTTGGGCCTTCTGCTGCAGCACGACCTCGCCGGGCACAATGAGGCTTTCGTGGCCGCCCCAGGACACGCCCAGCTTGAACAGCTTGAGGCGGTCGGCAAACGTGCGGATATCGATGCCGTCGCGGAAGACAAATGAGAACAGGCCCGACGTGCCGGTGAGCCCCGCAGGAAGCTGGTTGGCCAACCCCGGATGACAGACCTTCTCCACGATCGGATGATCCTGCAGGCGCCGTGCGATTTCGAGGCCGGAGGCCTGATGCGCGCGCATCCGGATCGGCAGCGTGCGCAAGCCGCGGATCAAGAGCCAGGCGTCGAATGGCGACAGCTTGCCGCCGAGATATGGATAGGCTTCGCCGCGGATGCGGCCGATCAAGTCCTTCGAGCCCGCGACCACCCCGGCCACGACATCGCTGTGGCCACCCAGATACTTGGATGCGGAGTGGACCACAACGTCGACGCCGAGCGACAGCGGACGCTGGAAAACCGGGCTGGCCCAGCTGTTGTCGATGATGGTCGGGATGCCGCTGGACTTTGCCAGCGCAGCGAGCGCACCGATGTCATGCGTTTCCATGACCCAGCTGGTGGGGCTTTCCATATAGAACAGCTTGGCGCCAGGCAGGGCGCTCGCGACAGCCGCCTCGTCGCGCCCGTCGACGTAGGTCACCTCGATGCGCATGCGCGCGAGCAGCGTCCCGAACAGCCGGAACGCGTCCGGGTAGATATGCCTGACCGCGACAATGCGATCGCCCGGTTCGACGAAGCTCAGCACTGCCGATGAGATGGCGGACATGCCGCTCGCAAAACCGATGGCGTCCTCAGCACCCTCCAGTTTTGCCAACATTTCCTCGAACATGCGCACGGTCGGGTTCAGCCCGCGCGTGTAGGTCGGCCGCACTTTTTCGCCGCGGTATGTCTCGAGCATCTCGTCATAGTTCGGGAAGGTGAAGAGCGAGGTCTGCACGATCGGCGGAACGACGGCGTCGAAGGCGTTGCCCTCATCATGGGCGGCGATCAGCGACGCCTGGTCGAAAAAATCGGCACCGTTCATTTCGACATTTCCTCGATATCCTCTTCCACGATCTCGAGGATCTTCAGCGTTTTTCCGCGCGCCAGCTCCGCGTTCCTGGCGACGATGGCATCGAACAGCTCGCGGTGATACGGAAACGATCGCCGCGCGAAATCCTGCCGGTCGAAAGGATGGTCCCAGAAGCGCTCGAACGCTTCACGCATCTGCCCCAGGAGTTGGCGGAAAAGCGGGTTGTGCGTGGCGTCGTAGACGGCCAGGTGAAAGGCCAAGTCTTCCGGACCCGACGTGCCGGTGGCGAGATGGACGCGCTCCATCTCGATGAGTTTTTCCTCGATCGTCCGCAGATCGTCGACTGTCCGCCGCCGCGCCGCGACCATGCTTGCCTCGGCCTCAATGCCGCGGCGTACCTCGAGGGTGTGCAAGAGGCCATCGCGCAGCTCTGCCGTATCGAGCGACAGCGGCAAATGGATCGTGCCGGCGGATATCGGCTTGAGCAGATAGGTGCCGCTGCCTTTGCGGGTCTCGGTGACGCCGAGCGCTTCGAAACGCCCCATCGCCTCGCGTATCGTCGAGCGCCCGACGGAAAGCGCGGCCATCAATTCGCGTTCGGTCGGAAGCCGGTCACCGCTCTTCAGCGCAGCGCGCTCGACATAGTCGGCCAGCGCTTCCATAACCTGCTTGCCCCGGTCCAACGGCGGGAGCGTGGCGATTGCCACACGCGTGACAGGTGCCCCGGGCAGTTCGCCGCGCGCTCGCATGGTGCCTACGCCGAAAATTGGTCTGACATCTTAGCAGAATTGCGCGCGGCCGACCTTTCGTCAAGTGCCCGGGCAGTGTCTCAGCTTGCATTTCGGCTCACGACCCACTGTGGAACCTTAAACCTTGGCGCAAAGGCTTCTTCTGCGACGTCGCAAAAAATCAGGTGCAAAACTGTCGTTCTAATCGGGATTTTGCGACAGTCGCTTTGAGTCCCAAAGCTACCGTTCAGCCTCATCTTGGAGAGAGGCCATCGAGCAGAAAGCCGAGGCCTTTCCGGAAAGCGCCGTCCCAATCGTTGTCCAACAGCAGACGAGAGCGTTCGATTGTCGGGTAGCGTTCGCTGAGACGTGTAAGGCGCTGCTGTGCGGCGACCCTGTCGTCGTCCGAGAGGTCGAAGCTCGCCCGGGTGATGGTGGCGCCCATCACATAGTTCCAGAGTGACCATATCGCGACGTTCAGATCTGCGTCCGCTACACCGGCTCTGGACAAGGTCTTGCTTAGCAGTTCTAGGCGGCTGAGCATGTTCGGCCCGAGCGCCCGGCGCGGCAACAGCGACGCCGACCAAGGATGGCGCAGCATGCTGGCGCGCCAGTCTTCAAGCATATGAACGACTTCTCCGCGCCAGTCTTGAGACTCACCCATTTGTGGCGGTCCGCGATATTCGAGCACCGAGTCGAGCGCCAGATCAAAGACACCCTCTTTGTTGTCGACGTGCCAATATAGGCTCATCACGCCCGAGCTGAGGCGATCGGCCAGCCGACGCATGGTCAATCCGTCGACTCCCTGGGCGTCCAGCAGTTCTACCGCGGTCGCCACGATGCGTTCCCGAGAGAGCGGCGGTTCACTGCGCGCCTGCATTGGCCGGAGCCACTCACTTGTCGGTTGAGACCGTTTGCTCCGGGCGCCGGTACGTTTGGCTGCCATCCGCTCTTCCTCGCTGTTGAGAACGTCGATTTTGACCGGCAACGCAAGGAATGTCGATCTTGGACGATTGACTCGTACGATGTACCATACGATGACTCGTACGTCGCACGAGTCATCGTATGAGCGATACGGTTAAAGTTCAATCATACCGGCCGCGAGGGTACGTTGCTCGCAGTCCGCAAAGCCAAAGAAAATCATGTCACACGAAATCAAGCATCTGCTTACCGGAGGGCTAATCATCATGACCATGGGAGTTCCCACCGCGACGACAGCGAATGAGAACGATCTCAAGCTGACCATCGTCAATCCACAAAACCTCTACGACCCGTCGCCGAACGGCTACAGCACGGCGGTGATCACGCCCCGCGAAGCCCGGGTGGCCTACATCTCCGGACAGGGCGGCCAAGACAGTACGGGAGCCTTGTCGCCCGACTTCGCTGTCCAGGTCGAGCAGGCCTACGCAAACTTGCGTACCGCCCTCGATGCGCTCGGTGCCAGGCCGGATCAGGTCGCAAAGCTTACGGTCTTCGTGGTCGATCACGATATGTCCAAGCTTGAGGTGTTGACCAAGAACATCAAGAAAATGTTCGGCGAGGCGCTGCCGGCGCAGACCCTGATTCCCGTGCCCAAGCTTGCAATTGACCCCATGCTCTTCGAGGTGGAAGCCGTCGTCATTCTGGAGTAGTGGTCCGATCGCCTTTCGCAAATATTGTAAGCTTCGCGACAGTTTCACCCTGTCCATCCAGTCAATGGTTTGCCTGTCGCAAATGTCCTCGCAAAAGTGGCCTTTCGCGACCGATTTTTGCGACAGCCGCAAGGGGTGCTCGCCACCCGAATGCGACGGTCATGCAGTTGTGCGGATCGAGGAGCCGAATGTGATGGTCTTGGATGGTGTACGTGCCTTGGTGTTCGACGTATTCGGCACTGTCGTCGATTGGCGCAGCGGCGTGGCGCGCGAAGCTGAACCGTTCCTGAAGCGGTATGGAGCCGGAACGGCCGTTCCTACCGCTTTCGCGGATGCGTGGCGCCGCCGTTACTCGCCAGCGATGGAGGAGGTGCGCAGCGGCCGGCGGCCCTTTACACGTCTCGACGTGCTGCATCGGGAGAATCTGGAAGCTGTTTTGCCGGAATTCGGGATCGACCCGGCTTCGGTGCCAGCCTCCGAACTGGACGAACTGAACCTGGCATGGCACCGATTGGAGCCATGGCCGGACGCGGTGGCCGGCCTCACGCGGCTGAAGGCCCGCTATATCATCGCGCCGCTCTCGAACGGTAACATCGTCCTCATGCTCAACATGGCGAAGCGTAGTCGTATCCCCTGGGATGCGATCCTCGGCGCCGAACTCGTGCAAGCGTACAAGCCGATGCCGGAAGCTTATCTTCGCACCGCTGACGTGCTGGCAATGAAGCCGGATGAGATCTGTCTTGTGGCCGCCCACAATGGCGACCTTGCAGCGGCTCGGGCATGCGGACTACGGACAGCCTTTGTCCCGCGTCCGGCCGAGCACGGGTTAGCGCAGACCACGGACTTGCACCCAGATCAGGCCTGGGACCTGGTGGCCAGCGACTTCATTGACTTGGCTGAACGGCTTCAGTTGTAGCGCCTCTCAACGATCAGCAAACCACCCCCTTCAGGGTTCTTCCACATTTCGGTCCGATGCTCTCTCGGAGTCATGACCCAATTGCGCAGCGATCTGATCCCCAGGTCGAGGATAGCCAAGACGGCAGCTTTACGCCTTGCGTTCCCAGCGCCGGTCTGAAGTCTGCTGCCAGTAGGTGACCACGTGGCCGGCTTCCTTCATCGTCTTCCAGTGCGTGCGCGCCGCCTCGACCTGGGCCGCATCGTGGCCGTCGAACAGGAACACGGCGCGCTCATAACCGGTAAGCTCCGGCGGCACGGCGCCGTCGACCAGGAAGCGGATCTGCGCTTCGTTCGGATTGTCCTGGCCGGTTGTCAAAAGGATCGGCTGCTCGGCCAGATGGGATTCGCGGTCGGTCGCATGCGCCAGGAACGAATCGTCCCTGAAAATCCAAAGATGCTGGTCCAGCGCGTCGCGCCGCTCCTCGGTGCCGGTCTGCACCACGGCGCGCCAACCGCGATCGACGCTGCGCTCGAGCAGGCCGGGCAGCGCATCCTCCAGCGTCGATTCGGTCAGGTGATAGAACAGGACGTCGGCCATGATCGCGCCTTGAAAGGCCTCACCCCTCGTAATTGTCGCGCACCAGCCGGTCGAGCAGCCTGACGCCGAAGCCGGAGGCCCATGACTGGTTGATCTCGCTGGACGGCGCGCCGATTGCGGTGCCGGCGATGTCGAGATGCGCCCAGGGCGTATCCTTGACGAATCGTTGCAGGAACTGCGCCCCGATGATGGCGCCGCCATAGCGGCCGCCGATATTCTTCATGTCCGCATTTTTCGAGTCGATCAGCTTGTCATATTCGGTGCCGAGCGGCATCCGCCACACTCGTTCCTGCGTCGCCTGCCCGGCGCTCGTCAGCCTGTTCGCCAGTTCATCATTGTTGGAGAACAGGCCGGCATAGTGCTGGCCCAGCGCGACCATGATGGCGCCGGTCAGCGTCGCCAGATTGACCATGAATTTCGGCTGGAAGCGATCGTTGCAGTACCACAGCGCATCGGCCAGAACGAGGCGGCCTTCGGCGTCGGTATTGAGCACCTCGATGGTCTGGCCCGACATCGAGGTGACGATATCGCCGGGGCGCTGCGCATGGCCGTCGACGGCATTTTCCACCAGCCCGACGATGCCGACGACATTGGCCTTGGCCTTGCGGGCGGCCAGCGCGTGCATCAGCCCGGTGACCGCGGCAGCGCCGCCCATATCGCCCTTCATGTCCTCCATTCCGGAGGCCGTCTTTATCGAATTGCCGCCGGTGTCAAAGGTGACGCCTTTGCCGACGAAAGCAATCGGGCTGTCCTTGGCCTTGCCGCCGTGCCATCGCATGATGGCCAGGCGCGCGCCACGCGGCGAGCCTTGCGCGACGCCGAGCAGCGCGCCCATGCCGAGCCTCTTCATCTCCTTCTCGACCAGGATCTCGACCATGACGCCGAGCGCTTCCAGTTCGTTGACGCGGGCGGCGAATTCCACCGGCCCGAGTATATTGGCCGGTTCGTTGACCAGATCGCGCGCCAGGAGCACCCCGTCGATCACCGCCACCTCGTCGGCGAAGGCCTTTTTCGCCGCCCCCGGATCGGTGGTGTGGATGGTCACCTTGACCGGCTTTTTGGGCTCGGCCTTGTTGCCGTCGCGCTGGCCGTCGCCATTGTCCTTTTTCGTCTTGTACTTGTCGAAAGCATAGCTGCGCAGAAGAATGCCCGCGGCAAGCTGTGCCGCTTGCCTGCCGCCGACGTCAGCACCGGGCAGGTCGAGCACGACGGCCACCTCCGTCGCCTTGCGAAAGGATGTCGTGATCGTGCCGCCAAGCTTGAGCCAGGCATGATCGTCGAGCCCCGAGACCTTGCCGGCGCCGACCGCCACCAGCCGGTCGAGCGATGTGCCCTCGGGCGCCAGCACTTCGACCAGGCCGGCGAATTTGCCGGAAAAGTCGGCCACCGGGAACGCCCGCTCCAGGGTCTTTGCCGGATCGCAAGCCTTTGCCGCGTCGCCGAGACCGCCATCGTTGGCCGCCAGCACGAAGACACTGCCCTTTTTAGGCGCTGCGAATTTGGCGAAGGCGATCGAAGGTCTCGAAGTCATCATGTCCTGCTTTCGGGAACGGCGTTGGGTTTTTGGGAGAGTGCCTTGATGAAACTAGATATTTGGCTGTTTCCGACCGGAAGCACCACCCCAATTTTCAATCATCGCCCCTGCCTGACGATCTGCTGCGTGATTGCGTTGGCCTGAATTCGGGCATTGGCGAAGCAACCGCGAATGCTTGGCCGCATGCCGGTAAACCACAGGCCGGGCAATTTCGGGTCGGCCTCGCCGCCGTTGAATAGCGGAACCCCTTGCCATCGAGGACGCCGAGCTTGCCGACCATGCGTTGGAGCCCGGTGCGGTAGCCGGTCGCCGCGATGACGATCTCGGGGAGCGATCCGGTTGCCGTTGTCGAGGAAAACGCCGTCGCGGGTAAATTCCCTTACCTGCGGCAGTACCACAATCTTGCCGGCCTTGATGGCGCGGACGGCCCGTCGTCGGTGGCGATCGCGGTATAGTCGACAGTCAGGCGGCTTGCACCTCCCGAGGAGGCGGGCGGCAGGCCAAACTTCGTCAAGTCGCCGAAAACCAGGCGCTGCGTTGCCGCCATCACCGCATCGGCGAGCCAAAGCGGCAATCGCGCCAACGTCGCGCCCGGTGGCAATGACGACTTGACGCGCCAGCCGCGGCCCGGCACTGGTCTTAACGGTCCAGTAATCGCCGTTGAACGCGATCTCCTCGACGGCCACGCCAAGCCGGACCGGCAGACCATGCGCCTGGCTGAACTCGTTCAGATGGCGGACGACGGCGTTTTTGTGGGGAAAAGCGGGTGTGCCTGCGGGATAGGCGACGCCAGGCAGTGTCGAGAGATCGCGATGCGAGTTGAGATGCAACCGTTCGTGCCGCCGATACCAGGGTTCGGCAAGCCGGCTTTCCTTTTCCAGAACAAGTGTCGGTACGCCGGCCTTTATCAGCGCATGGGCGGCGGCCAGCCCCGCTGCGCCGGCGCCGATCACGATCACACCGTGAAAAATCTGGCCGGTTTGGCTGCGCAATTCTGTTACTTCTGCTTCCATGCCTGTACCTGTCGCAGCCACGGCGGCCATAACCGTGATCGGCGCGACATTTGGTCGTTTTCCGGCATTTGGCAAGACTTTGCCGGAATCCGATCCCATATGGCGGTGGAATCGATGGCGATTCGTCGCGGCACGGCCCCGCTTTCCTGCCGCAACGTGTTGTTAACCATTGATGTTCGCCCTTTCTTATCCATTGCCGCCGACACTCCGGCCCACCGGAAATATCGATGTGGGACGGAACCAGATCGAACCGCCAACGGACCGGTTGTACAGGCGTCGCCGGGCGACTACCTTGTCTGGAGGCATGATGCCGTTCGGCAAAATCGAGAAAAGCCTTCATGAAGGTCGTTGAACGCTACATCATGCGTCGTGCGTTGGCGGTCTTCCTGGCAGCGCTCATCTGGACGCTGGCGATCGTGTGGACGACGCAGGTGCTCGCCCGCATCGACCTCGTCACCGACAGCGGGCAGTCGGCGCTGACCTTCTTCGAGTTCGCTGCGCTGATCATTCCGTCGATCGTCCCGATCGTCGTGCCTTTCGCCCTGGTGGTCGCGGTCGCTCAGACACTGAGCGCGATGAATTCCGATTCTGAGCTTGCCGTCTTGAACGCAGCGGGCGCTTCGCGCTGGACCATCGTCAGGCCGATCATGTTCCTGGCGCTGGCGGCCAGCGTCTTTTCGTTCGCCGTCGACAACGGCGTCGATCCCTATGCACGACAGAAAAACCGCGAGCTGGTGGCGTCGTCGCGCGCCGATCTGTTGTCGCTGATCATCCAGGAAGGCACCTTCCGCAAGATCGACGACGGCCTGTTCCTGCAGATCGGTGAGCGGCTTCCGGACAACCGCCTCGGCGGCATCTTCGTCGCCGATTCGCGCGAAGAAGGCGCCAACCTCATCTACTATGCCAAGACCGGCGCCATCATCGAAAACGGCGACGAGAAAGTGCTGATGATGAATGACGGCGTCATCCATCGCGAAACGCTGGCCGGCGATCTTTCGGTCATCCGGTTCACCTCCTATGCCTTCGACCTGTCCGCCTTCATGTCGGCCTCATCGGACGTATTGCTTTTGCCGAAGGACCGGACGACCCAGTACCTGCTCAATCCTAGTCCGAACGACAAGGTGTTCCAGAAAAAGCCGAACAAGTACCTGGCCGAACTCAACCAGCGTTTTTCCGAATGGTCCTATTCACTCGTCTTCGCACTGATCGCGCTTGCGGTCGCGGGAGACGCGCGCTCCCATCGCGAGGCGCGCATTCATCCGCTGATCACATCGATCGCGATTGCGTTTTTCGTGCGCTGGCTCGGTTTCTTTGCCGCCGGCAATGCCGACAACGTTCCGCAATACGCCTATATGGTCTACGGCGTTCCTATCGTGGCGTCCGCGGTCTCGACATGGTTCATCGTCTCCAACCGGACCATGGAACTGCCGGTCGCCTGGGCCGACTGGATGACGAATTTCGCTGGCCGCTTCAGTGACGGCTGGAGCGCCCTGAAGCTCCGCTTCGCCAGGCGCGGCGCTTCTGGCCAACGGGCCGGCTAATGGGCTGGATACGCTAATGGGCTGGACTCTGGGTAGATACTTCTTCTTCCGCTACGTGACGATCACCATCTGGTTCTTCATCGGCCTGCTGGCGCTTGTGTTCCTGATCGACTTCACCGAACTTTCCGGCCGCACGAACGGCTTGCCGGGCTTCACCTACGGCACGGCGTTCGCCATTTCAGGGCTGCGGACGCCGATGATCATGCTGCAGACGGTGCCGTTCGTCGGCCTGTTCTCGGCGATGGCGACACTGGTCTCGCTCAATCGCAGGTATGAACTGGTCATCGCGCGTTCCGCCGGCGTGTCCGCCTGGCAATTCCTGCTGCCGTGCTGCATCGGGGCGCTGCTGTTCGGGGTGTTGTCGGTCGGCGTCATCAATCCGATCGCCGCGCATGCGTTTTCCTGGTCCGAAAAAATCGAAACCCAGCTCCGCTCCGGCAAGTCGAACACCGTCTCGGCCGACGCCGAGCCCTGGATCCGGCAGAAGACCAGTTCCGGCGATACCATCATCGGCGCGCGCGCCATTCTCAATCAGGGCCTGGAGATGGCCGATGCCGTCTTCTTCGTCCTCAACCCGCAAGGCGACATCGTCGAACGCAAGGACGCGGCGCACGCCTTTTTGCGGGATGGCTACTGGGAACTGCAGGACGTCAAGGTTTTCCGGGACGGCAATATCCAATCGGTGGCAAGCGACCGGGTGCCGACCAATCTCAAACCCGAATTCGTGCAAGAGCGGCTGGCGCGCCCGGAAACCATCCCTTTCTACGATCTGCCCGGCAAGATCGAGGTTGCCCGCTCCTTCGGCCTCAAGGCAAATGCGTTTGCCATGCAGTTCGATTCGCTGGTGGCGCTGCCGTTCCTTCTCGTCGCCATGACGCTGATCGCCGCAACGGTGTCGATGAGATTTGCGAGGATGGGACAATCCGCGACGATGATTCTGGGTGGCGTCCTGGCCGGGTTTCTGCTTTATGTCGTGACAGTGCTGGTCAAGGCATTCGGCGTGGCGGGATTCGTACCCACAGTCGTGGCTGCATGGGTTCCGGTTGTCGTGGCTATGTTCTTCGGGGTGACTTTCTTGCTGTACAAGGAAGACGGCTAGTGAGGGGGGCGGTTTTGCGCATCCATAGGCAGGCCGGTTCGGCGCGCCTCTATGGGGCGAGCGCCTTGGCATGCCTGCTCGCTTGTGTCGTCCCGAGTATTCCGGCTTTTGCCCAGGATATCAGCGACATGGCAGCCGACGTCCCCGCCGGCTCGCAAATGCTGCTGGCGGCAGATACGCTGGTCTATGACAACGACAACCAGACAGTGACGGCCGTCGGCGGCGTGCAGATCGATTATGGCGGCAACCGCCTCGTCGCCCAGCGGGTCGAATACAATCGCAACACCAAGCGGCTCGTCGCCAGCGGCAATGTCGAGGTCGTCAACAGCGACGGCACCAAGATCTATTCGCAGCACGTCGATATCACCGACGATTTCGCCGACGGCTTCGTCAACGCGCTGCGTGTCGAAACCGTCGACAAGGCCTATTTCGCCGCCGAAAGCGCGGAACGCATGGGGGGCGTGCTGACGACGTTCCACAACGGCGTCTACACGGCCTGTGAGCCGTGCGAGGACAAACCCGACAAAGCGCCGACCTGGCGCATCAAGGCCAGAAAAATCATCTGGAACGGCGAGAAGAAGACGGTTCGCTTCGAGAATTCGAATTTCGAGTTCTTCGGCTTTCCGCTCGCCTATCTGCCGGCTTTCGAGATTGCCGACCCGACCGTCAAGCGCAAGAGCGGCTTCCTGATCCCTGGCATCGCCTACAAGAGCGATCTCGGCGTCGGCGTCAAAGTCCCCTATTATTTCGCTCTCTCACCAACCTACGATCTCACCGTCACCGGCAGCGGCTACACCAAGCAGGGCTTTCTCGGCGAAGCCGAGTGGCGTCAGCGCTTCAACAACGGCCAGTACAGCCTGAAGATCGCCGGCATCCGGCAAGTAGATCCCGACGAGTTCATCGACAGCGACGGGCACAATGTCGATTCGGGAGCGGCCGGCGACCCGAACAAATTCCGCGGCATGATGGGCACCAAGGGCCAGTTCGCCATCAATTCGCGCTGGGACTTCGGCTGGGATGTCCTGCTGCAGACCGACAAGAACTTCTCGCGCACCTACGCCATCGAAGACTTCAACGACAGCGTGCATCACTCCTCGATCTACCTGACCGGCCTCAACGGCCGCAACTATTTCGACGTGCGCGCCATGCGCTTCGAGGTCCAGGAAGAGACGCTCTCTGACGATCCGACCGCTCGCGCCGGCAAGCAGCCCTGGGTGCTGCCCTCGCTCGACTACGCCTACATCCCAGACATGGCGCTGGGCGGCGGGCAGTTGTCGTTCAATGTCAACGCGCAGGCCATCAGCCGCGACAGGCTGGACAGGGTCCTTGCCGATCCGAACAACGCTGCGTCCGTGACCAGTGTACGCGGCATCGAGGGCCAGTCGGGCCGTCTCACCGCCGAAGCGGAATGGAAGCGCACCTTCACCACCGATGGCGGGCTGCTGCTGACGCCGCTGCTGGCGCTGCGCGGCGACGCCGGCTATGTCAATGCCTCTTCGGGATCGCTCAATGCCATCAATCAGATGGCGTCTAACCTCGGCGTCGACGACGATATGCGATCGTCGCTCGCCCGCTTCATGGCGACCGCCGGGCTGGAAATGCGTTGGCCGGTGCTGTTCTCGTCGGCCAGTTCCAGCCACATCTTCGAGCCGATGGCGCAGGTGTTCGTGCGTCCGAACGAGCAATATGTCGGCGGCCTCGCTGTTCCCAACGAGGACGCGCAGAGCTTCGTCTTTGATGCCACAACATTGTTTGAGCGCGACAAGTTCTCCGGTTACGACCGCTTGGAAGGCGGCACGCGCGCCAATGTCGGGCTGCGCTATTCCGGCGCCTATGACAATGGCTGGAGCACCAACGCGCTGTTCGGCCAATCCTACCAGCTTGACGGCCAGAACTCCTTCGCCGCGCCGGACCTGGTCAACGTCGGCGCCGATTCGGGCCTTGAGACCGCGACCTCCGATTATGTCGGTCTCGTCGGCTTCAACAGCCCCAGCGGGCTTTCCGGCTCGGTCAGCGGCCGTTTCGACGAGCAAAGCTTCGAGGTTCGCCGCGCCGAGGT
This sequence comes from Mesorhizobium sp. BHscii, assembly GCF_053848065.1. Taxonomy (NCBI): domain Bacteria; kingdom Pseudomonadati; phylum Pseudomonadota; class Alphaproteobacteria; order Hyphomicrobiales; family Phyllobacteriaceae; genus Mesorhizobium; species Mesorhizobium sp. BHscii. Next base: position 43,598 of record NZ_JBSPKW010000001.1, read on the forward strand.
GAAGGCAGCCTATTCCGGCCTGCCGATTTCGTTCAGCGCCAAATACGCCTTCATCCAGGCGCAGCCGCTCTATGGCTTCACGACCGATCGTCACGAGGTCACGCTCGGTGCCTCGACGCAACTTGCAGAGAACTGGCGTGTCTTCGGTACCGGCACCTACGATCTGGAGCAAAGTGTCCTGGTCAAGGACGGGGTCGGCTTTGCCTATAGCGATTCATGTTTCACCTACTTGATGACATTCTCGGAATCCCGCGATCTGAGCACCAAGGAAGTGTCGCAGAACATCGGTTTCAACCTGTCGTTCCGCACGCTCGGCGATTTCGGTTCGACACAAAGCTCCTTCAACACTGTCCAGTAGCAGGCGACTGGCCAACAACAGACGGGCGGAACGGCGGCCGGCGAACGCATCGGCCCGAAATCGGAATTGATTTTCGGAAAGCACGGTGCGTAGATTCAAAGTGTTAGAGCGTATCTTGTGCGTCCACGTGGACCCACATCGCGTCTAACGACATCGTTTCGCCGCATAGGGCAGGCACGGATTCCAGCTCCCTCAAAATGGGATAGAATTCGGCCGGAACCGAGATAAAATTGGGATGCTTTCGATGAGGAAATACCTCTTTTCGGCAGGGTTCGCGCTGCTGGTGGCGGCGACCTCGGCCTCGATCACAGTGATGACGCCGCCGGCCTTCGCCAGCCAGATCAAATACGTCGTCAACAACGTACCGATCACCACCGGCGACATCCAGCATCGCGCTGCCTTCCTGCGCCTGCAGCGCAAGAAAGGCGACGCTGCCGAGGAAATGATCGAGCAGACGCTGCGCGTCGCCGAAGCCAGGCGTCTCGGCATCCGCATCAGCGACGCCCAGGTCGACGCCGCCTATCAGCGCTTTGCCACGACCAACAAGATGCAGCTCAAACAACTCGATGGCGTCATGGCGCAGTCCGGCGTCGGCAAGGAACATTTCAAGGAGTTCATCCGCTCCCAGATGGCCTGGAACCAGGCGCTGACCGCGCGCCATCGCTCCAAGAGCGGCGGCGCGTTGAGCGAGCAGGACGTGGTCAGGCGCATGCTCGACAATGGCGGCACCAAGCCGACCGCCATGGAGTACATGCTGCAGCAGGTCATTTTCGTCGTGCCGGCGGCCGAGCGCAGCGCTACGCTGTCCAAGCGCAAGCGCGAAGCCGATGCCATGCGCGCCCGCTTCAACAGCTGCAACACCTCGCGCGAATTTGCCAAGGGCCTGATCGACGTCACCGTTCGCGATCTCGGCCGGATACTGGCGCCGCAATTGCCGCCGGACTGGGCCGACCAGATCAAGGCCACCAAGGTCGGCGGCGCCACCCCCACGCGCGAGACAGACCGCGGCGTCGAGTTCATCGGCATCTGCTCGTCGCGCGAAGTGTCCGACGACAAGGCCGCCCAGATGGTGTTCCAGAGTGAAGGCTCGAGCGGCAAGGACGCCGACGAGCTCTCCAAGAAGTATGTCGAGGAGTTGCGGAAGAAAGCCCGCATCGTCGAGCGCTGAAGTCGCCAGAGGCAGAGCTGCCGCTGGCGCTGAGCGTCGGCGATCCATCCGGCGTCGGGCCGGAAATCGCCATTGCCGCCTGGCGAGGGCGCGACAGCGCCGGTGTGCCGCCCTTCTATCTTATTTCCGATCCGGCGTTGATTGCCGCACGGGCGCGCTTGCTCGGCGCCGATGTGCCAATCACGGAGACGATACCAGCCAAAGCGGCGCGCGTCTTTGCACGCGCCCTGCCCGTCGTGCCCCTTGTCGCCCGCCTCGTCGACGGCCCCGGCCGGCCGGACCCAGCCAACGCCGCCGGCATCATCGAGGCCATCGACCGCGCTGTTGACGACTGTCTTGGCGGCCGCGCGGCGGCAGTCGTCACCTGCCCGATCGCCAAGAAGCCGCTCTACGATGCCGGCTTCCGTTTCCCCGGCCATACCGAATATCTGGCGCATCTGGCGACACTCCACACCGGCGCAGAAGCGATGCCGGTGATGATGCTTGCCGGTCCCGAGTTGCGCACGGTTCCGGTCACCATCCACATTGCGCTGCGCGAGGTGCCGAAAGCGCTGACCACGGAGTTGGTCGTCGCGACAGCCCGCATCACCGCCGCCGACCTCGAACATCGCTTCGGCATTGCCAAGCCGCGGCTTGCCGTTGCCGGCCTCAATCCGCATGCCGGCGAAGGCGGTGCGATGGGCGCCGAGGACGAGCGCATCATCCGCCCGGCGATCGACAGGCTGACGGCGGAGGGGATCGACGCTTTCGGGCCGCTGCCGGCCGACACGCTGTTCCATGCCCGCGCCCGAGCCGGCTACGATGTGGCGCTGTGCATGTATCACGACCAGGCGCTGATCCCGGCCAAGGCGCTGGCGTTCGACGAGGCGGTCAACGTTACGCTCGGCCTACCCTTCATCCGCACCTCACCGGATCACGGCACCGCTTTCGATATCGCCGGCAAGGGCATAGCCCGTGCCGACAGTCTGATCGCGGCGCTCAGGCTCGCCCGCAGGCTTGCCGACATCGGGACGAAGGCTGCCGCCGCATGAGGCTTTGCATGAGAGCGGCCGCATGAGCATCGACGGGCTGCCGCCGTTGCGTGCCGTGATCGAACGCCATGGGTTGCAGGCGAAAAAGGCGCTCGGTCAGAATTTTCTGCTCGACCTCAATCTGACCGGCAAGATCGCGCGCGTCGCCGGCGACCTGACGGGCGCCACGGTGATCGAGGTCGGTCCGGGTCCCGGTGGCCTGACCCGGGCGCTGCTGTCCCACGGCGCTGCTCGGGTCATCGCCATCGAGCGCGACGAGCGTTGCCTCGCAGCGCTTGCGGAGGTGTCGGACCACTATCCGGGCGGGCTCGAGATCATTGCCGGCGATGCGCTGAAGACGGATTTTGCGGCGCTTGCCAAAGGGCCACATGGGGGCAATGGATCTGTGAGGATCGTCGCCAACCTGCCCTACAATATCGGCACCGAACTCTTGATACGCTGGCTGACCGGCGCCGAGTGGCCGCCCTTCTACGCATCGATGACGCTGATGTTCCAGCGCGAGGTGGCCGAGCGCATCGTCGCCCGCCCCGGCAGCGACGCCTATGGCCGCCTGGGCGTGCTGGCAGGCTGGCGGACGGAGGCAAAAATCGCTTTCGACGTGCCGCCGCAAGCGTTCACGCCGCCGCCCAAGGTGGTGTCGTCGGTGGTGCATCTGGTGCCGCGGGCAAGTCCCCTGCCCGCCGAGGTCAAGAAGCTCGGCCGCGTCACCGAAGCGGCCTTCGGCCAGCGCCGCAAAATGCTGCGGCAGAGCGTCAAGAGCCTCGGCGGCGAAGCCCTGCTCACCCGCGCCGGCATCGATCCGACCCGGCGCGCCGAAACGCTTGACGTCGAGGAGTTCGTACGACTGGCCAACGCAGTGTAACTGCGCGGGCGCGCCCCTAATCCGTCTTCTCGTCGAGCAGCCCCGAGACGAAATCGAATAGACCGGGCCGGCGGTCGCGTCTGAGCCGTTCGGCGATGACGATGCCACGCACTTCGGCGAAGGCGCGGTCGAGATCGTCGTTGATGATGACGAAATCATATTCCTTCCAGTGCTCGATCTCGTTGCGGGCGTTTTTCAGACGCGTCTCGATCACCGATTCCTGGTCCTCGGCGCGGCGCTTCAGCCGCGCCTTCAATTCTTTCATCGAGGGCGGCAGGATGAAGATCGAGACGATGTCGGCGCGCATCTTCTCCTTGAGCTGCTGGGCACCCTGCCAGTCGATGTCGAACAGCATGTCGCGGCCCTGTGCCAGCGCCAGTTCGGCCGGTTCACGCGGCGTCGCATAGCAATTGCCATGCACTTCGGCCCATTCGAGCAGTTCGTCTGAATCGCGCAGCCGCTCGAACTCGCGCATGGTGCGGAAATGATAGTGGACGCCTTCGATCTCGCTGCCGCGGCGCGGCCGCGTGGTGACGGAGACCGACAGTTCGAGACTGGAATCGCTCTCCAGAAGATTACGCGCGATCGTAGACTTACCGGCGCCGGACGGCGAAGACAGCACGAGCATCAGGCCCCGGCGGCGAATGCGGGAACCCAAATCCCTGGGAACCATAGGCTCCTTGGCGACCATCAGGGTTACTCCAGATTCTGGACCTGTTCGCGAAGCTGGTCGACGACCGCCTTCAGCTCCAGCCCTATGGCGGTGATCGCAGCGGCGTTCGACTTCGAACACAGCGTATTCGATTCGCGGTTGAATTCCTGCGCCAGAAAATCGAGCTTGCGGCCGATGGCGCCGCCGCCTGCCAGCAGCACCCGACCGGACGCCACGTGCGTCTTCAGCCGGTCGATCTCCTCGCGGATGTCGGCCTTGCTGGCTAGGAACGCCGCCTCCATATGCAACCGGCTGGCGTCGAGATTGGCGGAGGCATCCATCAGCAGCCGAACCTGCTCGGCAATCCGTTCCCGAATCACCGTCGGCTCGCGCGACGGATCGGCCTCGGCGCGCACCGTCAGCGCCTCGATAGCGTCGATATGGCCGGACAGCAGCGAGCGTAGGGCGGCGCCCTCGCCCTGGCGTGCCTGCTCCAGCCCGCCCAGCGCCACTTCGAGCGCCGAGAAAATCGCGCTGTCGAGCGCCGCCCGCGCCTCTTCGGTTTCGGTGGTTTCGGGGATGTCGAGCACGCCGCGTAGCGAAAGCAACCCATCGGCTGTCGCAGGCGCTGCGCCGAACTGCTCCTGCAGCCGCTTCGCCAACCCGGCCAGATCCCTCAGGAAGGCCTCGTTGACCACGGGCTGCGCCTGCTGGCCGGCGGCACGGCTGACGGTCAGCGTTGCCTGGAAATTGCCGCGCGCAAAGCGCTTTTGCACTGTCTGCCTGACGGCCGGCTCCAGCCGCTCGAGGCCCTGCGGCAGCCGCAGCCTGACCTCGACACTTTTGCCGTTGACCGACTTGACCTCCCAGGCGATCGACGTGCCGTCATGTTCGGCGACGGCCCGTGCAAAACCGGTCATGCTCTGCAAATTCATGATGCCCTTGCTTCCCCTGGCGCATGGTCCCGGAAGCGGTTCCGGCCAGACATGCGCGGCTTCAAAATGCCGGAGCGCCCTTCGCGCCGAATCGGACGCAAGGCGCTCCTGATCACAAAATCAGCACGTCCCTGCCGTCAAACGAATCGGAGGGACGATCCCAGAACCGTCCGGCGCTACTGCGCCGCTCCCGCGTCGCCATCGTCGCCGCCGTCCACCGGCGCATCGGTCTGACCTTCCACCTTGGCGGCGTCGGCCTTGGCAGTTCCGGCCTTGGCAGCGTCATCGGCCAGCTTCTTCTGCAGCGCCCGGTAGCGGGCGACGTTCTCGTTGTGCTCGGCGAGCGTCGCGGCAAAGACATGACCGCCGGTGCCGTCGGCAACGAAATACAGGTCGTCGGTCTTCGACGGATTGGCGACGGCTTCCAGTGCCGCACGGCCGGGATTGGCGATCGGCGTCGGCGGCAAGCCGTTGATCAGATAAGTGTTGTAGGGCGTCGGCTTTTTGATGTCCGACTGATAGATTGGGCGGTCGGCGGGTTTGCCCTTGCCGCCGAACAGGCCGTAGATAATGGTCGGATCGGACTGCAGCCGCATGCCCTTGGCCAACCGGTTGAGGAAGACCGCGGCGACCCGTGAGCGTTCGTCGCCCTTGCCCGTCTCCTTCTCGACGATCGAAGCCAGGGTGACGAAGTCATCCACACTGGCCAGAGGCAGATCGGGGGCGCGCCGCTGCCAGACTTCCTCGACCAGCTTCTTCTGATCCGCCAAAAGCTTGTCGACCATCTGCTGGCGTGTCGCGCCGCGGGTGAAACGCAGCGTGTCGGTAGCAAGGCTGCCCTCGGGTGGAATGGTCGCCGGCATATCGCCGTCGAGCGCTGCCTGCTCGGCGATGCGCTGCAGCGCCTGCTCGACCGTCAGTCCCTCGGGGACGGTCAGCGAATACATCACCGACTTGCCGCTCTTCAGCAACTCCATGATGTCGCGCATGGAGGCCTGCGGCTTGATCTCGTATTCGCCGGCCTTCAGGGCAGAATCATTGCCAAAGGCACGCACGCCAAGGCGGAAGATGCGCGCGTCGCTGATCAGTCCGCGCCGCTCGAGCTGCTCTGCAATTTCCTGGACGCCGGTGTTCGGCTTGACCAGAAAGGTGTCGGCATTGGCAGACGGGCCGGGCTCGTTGAATTCCTGCTTGCCGAAATACAATGCAAAACCGGCCGCCAGAATCAACAGCATCACCAAGGAGATGACGAAGTTCATGAACACGACGAACTGGCTGCGCGAGGCGCGCGAGCGCTTGGGCGGTGGCGTGCCGGCTTCGGGCCGCAATGCCTCGCTGGCCGTCTTCGGCACAATCGGACTCGACGGTGTGGACCGTTGCCCGAATTCCCCGTTGTCCGCCGCATTCGTGTTCATGGCGCCCTACCGTTTGGTCTTGCAACGAATCCCCTTGGGCAGAGTAGGGGCGAATATGGCAAAATTGACGGCACGCATACGCCATGCCGGCCGGCGGACCGGTCAGCCATTGTAGCGCTGGAAGACCAGCGAGGCGTTGGTGCCGCCGAAGCCGAAGGAATTGGACAGCGCCACGTCGATCTGGCGGGAGCGCGGCTTGTGCGGCACCAGGTCGATCGCCGTCTCTCGCTCCGGGTTGTCGAGATTGATGGTGGCCGGCGCGATGTTGTCGCGAATGGCGAGGATCGAAAAGATCGCCTCGGCGGCGCCCGCTGCACCCAGAAGATGGCCTATCGACGACTTGGTCGACGACATCGATATTTTCGACGCAGCATTGCCGACCAGCCGCTCGACCGCGCCGAGCTCGATCGTGTCGGCCATGGTCGAGGTGCCGTGCGCATTGATGTAGTCGACGTCTGCGGGCGTCAGCTTGGCCCGGTTCAGCGCCGCAACCATGCAGCGGAAGGCGCCGTCGCCATCTTCGGCCGGCGCGGTGATGTGATAGGCATCGCCGGTCAAGCCGTAACCGATGACCTCGGCATAGATCTTGGCGCCGCGCGCCTTGGCGTGTTCCAGCTCCTCCAGAATGACGACGCCGGCGCCCTCGCCCATGACGAAGCCGTCGCGGTCACGGTCATAGGGACGCGAGGCCGTTTCCGGAGCTTCGTTGCGGTCGGTCGACAGCGCCCGGCAAGCGGCGAAACCGGCGATCGACAGCCGGGTCACCGGCGCTTCCGCGCCGCCTGCGACCATCACGTCGGCATCGCCCCACATGATCAGCCGAGCTGCATCGCCGATGGCATGCGCGCCAGTGGAGCAAGCGGTGACGACGGCGTGGTTGGGGCCTTTCAGCCCATGCCGGATCGAAACCTGACCGGAGACGAGATTGATGATCTGGCCGGGGATAAAGAACGGGCTGATGCGGCGCGGACCGCGCTCCTTCAGGATCATCGCGTTCTCGGCGATGCCTTCGATGCCGCCGATGCCGGAGCCGATCAGCACGCCGGTGGCGCACTGCTCCTCATGGGACTTCGGCGCCCACCCCGAATCCTGCAGCGCCTCGTCGGCGGCCGCGATCCCGTAGAGGATGAAGTCACCGATCTTGCGCAGTTCCTTCGGCTCGAGAACGGCCTCGGGATTGAAGGTGGCGTTCTCACCATTGCCGCGGGGAACGACGTGGGCGACCTTGCAGGCAAGATCCTCCACCTCGAACTCGGTGATGCGCTTGGCTGCGCTGCGGCCGGTCAGAAGCTCCTTCCAGCCATGCTCGAAACCCACGCCGAACGGCGAAAGCAGCCCAAGGCCCGTGACGACGACACGCCTCATCGCAGGTCCTCCTCGCTGGTGACTGCAAATAGCGTCAGGCCGAAGCCTTATCGATGTACTTCACCGCATCGCCAACAGTCAGGATGGTTTCGGCCGCATCGTCCGGGATCTCGACGCCGAATTCTTCTTCGAACGCCATGACGAGTTCGACCGTGTCGAGACTGTCCGCGCCCAGATCATCGATGAAGCTCGCCTGCTCCGTCACCTTGTCGGCATCGACGCCAAGGTGCTCGATAACGATCTTCTTGACGCGCTCTGCGGTGTCACTCATTTGGGCATCCTCGTCTTTTGTTTGTCTGTCTTCGTTAGCGGGCGGAATGCCGCTAATCAAGCTGAAAGATGGTCCTGTCGGAAAGGCAACGGCACCGGACCGGTTTTTGCCCGAACCGCCGGGTTGCGGGCCGCATTACACGAAAATCGGCCTGGGTCCAAGGCGAAAAGGGGTGTTTTCCCGCAACTGTCAAATCATCGCCATGCCGCCATTCACGTGAATGGTCTGGCCGGTGACATAGGCAGCTTCGTTGGAAGCGAGATAGGCGACGGCCGAAGCGACTTCGGCGCTGGTGCCCATGCGCCGTGTCGGGATCGCCGCCATGATCGCCTCTTTCTGCTTGTCGTTGAGCTTGTCGGTCATCGCCGATTCGATGAAGCCGGGGGCGACGCAGTTGACCGTGATATTGCGGGTGGCGATCTCCTGCGCCAGCGACTTGGAAAAGCCGATCATGCCGGCCTTGGAGGCGCAGTAATTGGTCTGGCCGGGATTGCCGGTGACGCCAACCACGGAGGTGATGTTGATGATGCGGCCATGCCGGCGCCGCATCATCGGATGGGTGAGTTCGCGGGTCAGCCGGAACACGGCGGTCAGATTGACCTCGAGCACCGTATCCCAGTCGGCGTCCGCCATGCGTACGAACAGACCGTCCTTGGTGATGCCGGCATTGTTGACGAGAATGTCGACGCCTTCGAGATCGGCCTCGACCTTCTGGCCGAGCGCCTTGACCTCGTCGCGATTGGAAAGGTTCGCCGGGAACAGCTTGACCCGGTCGCCGAGTTCGGCCGCCAGCGTCTCCAGCTTTTCGACGCGGGTGCCGTGCAGGCCGACGATGGCGCCCTGCGCATGCAGCACCCTGGCGATCGCCTCGCCGATGCCTCCCGATGCGCCTGTGACGAGGGCCTTGCGGCCGGTCAATTCGAACATGTCTTGTCTCCTGATCTAAGAGAGAACACCCTCCACGGGCGGGGTCGAATCTCGATTGGTTATGCGAGCGCCGCCAGCGCTGCGTCGACATCCGCCGGCGTGCCGACGGCGCCGGTGGCCATATCGCGGTTGATGCGCCGCGCCAGTCCCGACAGCACCTTGCCGGCGCCCACCTCGTAAAGCGTCGCAATGCCATTCGCGCCGAACCATTCCACCGTTTCGCGCCAGCGCACGCGGCCGGTCACCTGTTCGACCAGACGGCGGGCGATTGCGTCCGGATCGCTGGACGGAGTGACCGACACGTTGGAGACCACGGGCACGAACGGCGCGTTCTTCGTGACTTCGGCCAATGCTTCGCGCATGACCTCGGCCGCCGGTGCCATCAGCGCCGAATGGAAGGGCGCCGAGACCTGCAGCATCAGCGCCCGCTTGGCGCCCTTTTCCATGCACAGTCTCGCCGCCAGTTCGACCGCCGCGCTGGCACCGGAGATCACCAGTTGGCCACCGCCATTGTCGTTGGCGATCTGGCAAACTGAACCTTTGGCCGCTTCAGCGCAGGCGTCTTCGACATCGGCCTGTTCCAGCCCGATGATCGCCGCCATGGCGCCTTCACCGGCCGGCACAGCCGCCTGCATGGCATTGCCGCGGATACGCAAGAGCCGGGCCGCATCGGCCACCGAAACGAAACCGGCGGCGGCAAGTGCCGAATATTCGCCGAGCGAGTGGCCGGCGACATAGGCGACCTTGTCCCTCAGCGAGAGGCCGCGCGATTCCAGCGCCCGGATCGCGGCGAGCGACACAGCCATCAGCGCCGGCTGGGCATTGGCGGTCAGCGTCAGCCTCTCTTCCGGCCCTTCCCAGATCAGCTTCGACAGGTTTTCGCCAAGCGCCTCGTCGACCTCTTCGAAGATATTCCGCGATTCCGGAAAGGCGTCCGCGAGGTCCTTGCCCATGCCGACAGCCTGGCTGCCCTGTCCCGGAAAGGTGAATGCGACGGCCATGTGTGGCTCCCAAGCGGCTGATTTTTCCTGCCTGTGACGCAAGGCGGGCGGGCAAGTCAAGTCCGCTGGCAGCCCGACGCGGGTCGCTCCGGCTCGGTACCGCTGGCCGAGTACCTGTTCCAAAAGGCTTTTTTTCGATCACTCATGATGAAAATCGCTCACGATTCGTTTGCTGGCTCTTCTTATTTCAGCCACAGGCGTTAGCTTTTCGTGACATATCGATGACAGCTCAATGACACTTTTGTGTATGGTCGGGGGAGTTGTAAGGTGGCAAGGACTAGGAAAGGCGTTGGCAAAGCCGCGCCACAGTTTCTGGAAGGCGATCCGGCCACCGGCTATCTGCCGGGCCGGAAATGGCCTGTTATCCGCTATGGCCTCGTCAGCCTTCTCGCCGCCACCATCCTGGTTTTTGCGATCGAACTGATCGTGCGCGGCGACTTTGCCGGCACCGTCGCTTTCTTCCTGCAGCCCTTCAAGCCGGGCTGGACCACCATCATCATCTTCGCGCTCATCCTGATCGGCCTCGACGCCGTGCTCGGCCGCAGCCACCAGAGCCTGATGATCGTCGCGCCGCTGACGCTGGCGCTGGCCTTTGTCGGCCATCAGAAATCGCTCTATCTCGGCGATCCGCTCTATCCGACCGATTTCCTCTATTCACGCCAGATCGTGGCGCTGATGCCGCTGCTGGTGCGCGAACGTCCGGGAACCGCCATCGCTCTGGCGATCGGAATCGTTGGCAGCCTGTCGCTGCTCGTTTATGGCTGGCGGCTCTGGCGCCGCCGGGTACCGGCGCTCAGCCGCAAGGGTCGCCTGGCCCGGCTGACGCTGACCGTGCCGTTGCTCGCCTTCTTCGTCTCGATCATGGATTACGCGACCTTCTCGTGGACGCGGGACCGGCTGCAGATCATCCCGATCATGTGGGACCAGAAGGAAAACTACGCCTCCAATGGCTTCGCGCTCGCCTTCGCGCTCAACGTACCGATGGCGCATGTCTCGGCGCCTGCCGGCTACTCCGACAAGTCGATTGCAGCGATCGACAGGCCTGACGTGACGGCCTCGGTGCCGGCCGAGAAGCCCGACATCATCATCGTCATGAGCGAATCCTTCTGGGATCCGACCGAACTGCCCGGCGTCAACATCACGCCCGATCCGATTCCCACTGTGCGGGCGCTGCGCTCGGGCTACATGTTCTCACCCGAATTCGGCGGCATGACCGCCAATGTCGAATTCGAGGCGCTGACCGGCTTTTCCAACGCCTTCCTGCCGGCCGGCAGCATCCCCTACCAGCAATATGTCCGCGCGCCGGTGCCGTCGATGGCGACGTTCCTGAAGAGCCAGGGCTATGAGACGCGCGCCATCCATCCGGGCACGAGCTGGTTCTGGAACCGCACGCCGGTCTATGCGGATTTCGGCTTCGACGACTTCAAGTCGGAAGAAAATATGCCATATCTCGAAAAGCGCGGCCCGCTGGCCTCGGACGCGGCGATGACCGACGAGATCATCCGCGAGGCCGATGCCACCGACGATCCGCTCTTCTTCTTCGCCGTCAGCCTGCAGAATCACGGACCCTACGAGCCGAATCGCTACTACAATCCGACCCACAAGGTGCAGGCGCCGACCAGCCAGTGGGCAAAGGATTCACTGCTGAGCTTCACCGAGGGTGCATCCGACGCCGATAAGAGCCTCGAGCGCCTTGTCGAATGGGCGAAGAACCGCCAACGGCCGACAGTCATCGCCTTCTTCGGCGACCATCTGCCGCCGCTCGGCCCGGTCTATGTCGAGACCGGCTTCCTTAAAGATAATGTCGCGCCGCGCAAAGAGCCGCCTGACCAGATGCTGCTGCATCACCAGACGCCGCTGGTCGTATGGTCGAACCGCACTGGGCCGGCCGCGGACATGGGCGCGGTAAGTCCGGCTTTCCTGCCCTACCATATCCTGACCACGGCCGGGATCAGCCATCCCTATTACACCGGCTTCCTCGGCCAGATGCGCGAGCGCTACAGCGTCGTCGATCGTAATTTGTTGATGACGCCGACGGGCGAGGGCACGCCCGACTGGGCGCGACAGAAGAAGATCGATCCGGCCATTCGCGATTTCCGTCTGCTGCAATACGACATGATGTTCGGCAAGCGCCATGCGGCGCCCGATTTCTTCCCGGAAACGGTGAACAAGCGCGTCCCGCATACAAGCTGAAGATGCCGCGACGTATCGCCCTTGGAGCGGCGGGTTTTCGGCTCGCCCTTGCCTTGCGGTCAAATTCCTGTATAGACGCCCGCAATCTGCCGGTCCTTGCTGGGGGCTGAACGGAGGGCCGGAGGTTTTTCGAAAACCTTCGTGTGGAGCCAGAAGCGCTTCCGCCTCCCGTGTCTCCGCTCTCGACCGTCTCGTCATGCTCCTTTCTTCCCCGCCCCCTTCTAGGATCGGCGGGTCAGAGAAGTTGCAGAGGCTTTTGCCGCGGGAACCGGGAGAGAAACGAAGAAAGGCAAAGAACAATATGGCTCTTTACGAACATGTGTTTCTTGCCCGGCAGGACCTCTCGCAGCAGCAGGTCGATGCGCTTGTCGAACAGTACAAGGGCGTCATCTCCGCGAATGGCGGGTCCGTCGGCCGGGTCGAGAACTGGGGACTGAAGTCCCTCACCTACCGGGTCAACAAGAACCGGAAGGCATACTATACGCTGATGGACATCACCTGCCCGCCGGCCGCGCTCAACGAGATGGAGCGCCAGATGGGCCTGTCCGAGGATGTGCTGCGTTTCCTCACCATCAAGGTCGATGCACATGAGGAAGGCCCGTCGGCGATGATGCAGAAGCGCGAAGAGCGCTCGGAACGCGGCGGCTTCGGCGACCGTGACCGCGGCCCACGCTCGTTCGGCGACCGCGATCGCGGCGACCGTGGCGATCGCCCGCCGCGCAGCTTCGGTGGCGATGCCGGTGCAGATCGTGGTCCGCGCCGTCCGCGCGAAGGTGTTGAAGGGGGTGCAGAATAATGGTCGACATCAACCAGATCCCGACCCGGCGCCCGTTCCATCGCCGCCGCAAGACCTGCCCGTTCTCCGGAGCCAACGCGCCCAAGATCGACTACAAGGACGTACGTCTTCTGCAGCGCTACATTTCCGAGCGCGGCAAGATCGTGCCGTCGCGCATCACCGCCGTCAGCCAGAAGAAGCAGCGCGAACTCGCCAAGGCGATCAAGCGCGCCCGCTTCCTCGGACTGCTGCCCTACGTGGTTCGCTAACACTCTTTCAGCGGGCGGTTCGCCGCCCGCTCTTCCCAACGGCGACGGGCGCCGCAGGGTTGAACTTGATTGATGCATGTCGTTGTCCCAAAACCGGGGCCACTTTTGGGCGACATGCATTGAAAATCCCGGGTTGAGGTGAAGACCTCTAACTGCCGCGACAGGCAGGACAGCGACATAGGCGGCAACGCCCTCAGCTTCCTGACCTGTTCCAGACAATTCGGCGTCGATCCCAGTGATTGGCGCCCAAACGAAGGAACAAAACTATGGACGTCATTCTTCTCGAGCGCGTTTCCCGCCTCGGTCAGATGGGCGATACCGTCAAGGTCAAGGATGGATTCGCCCGCAATTTCCTGCTGCCGCAGGGCAAGGCGCTGCGCGCCAACGAAGCCAACAAGAAGAAATTCGAAGGCCAGCGCGCCCAGCTCGAAGCCCGCAACCTCGAGCGCAAGTCCGAGGCCATGCAGATTTCGGAAAAGCTCGACGGCAAGAGCTTCATCGCCGTACGTTCGGCCGGCGAAACCGGCCAACTCTACGGCTCGGTGTCGACCCGCGACATCGCAGAGCTTTTGACGGCGGAAGGCTTTTCGGTCAACCGCAACCAGATCCTGCTCAACCAGCCGATCAAGACCATCGGCCTTACCAATGTGGCGATCGCGCTGCATCCGGAAGTCGAGGTCACCATTACGCTCAACATCGCCCGCACCGCCGACGAAGCCGAGCGCCAGGCCAAGGGCGAGACGCTGACCACAGCCGAAGCTATCTATGGCGACGACATCAACGACAATGCGCGCCCGGACAACTTCTTCGATCCCAATGCCGAGTTCGAAGGCGGCGAAGACAACGGCTGATTGCACTCACAAGGCGTCAGAGCGGCGCTTTAAAACGTTTCGTCGGCTTCCAGTCATTTCTGGACCAATGCCCGGGCCCCTCGCCTGGGCATTTTTGTGCCAAAAGGAACTTTTCGAACCCCTATATGTTGAGGCAGACTACAGCGCCGCGCGTCCTTTGGACGCGCAAATGAAGCTGTAGAACTTCGGTTTGGCGCATGATCCTTTCCGAAAATCGAATCCGATTTTCGGGGTCGTGCGCCGAGACAGCGTGTCTGGCCGAGAGGGGATATTGGTCATGAATATTCTGCTGAAACGCATTCTCGACCGCCTGGTGCGCACCGGCAATCTCAAAGTCACCGGACCGAAAGGCCTCTCGGTGATTTTCGGCGATGGCACTGGCGATCCGGTGCACATGCACATCAAGACCGCGCATGCCGAGCGCGCCATCACCTTCGATCCGATGCTGGCGGTGCCGGAGGCCTACATGGACGGCGAACTCGACATACTCGAGGGTGGCGTGCTGGGGGTGATGCGTATCGCTTTCCAGAACATGGGTAGCGGCGGCATCGATGCCACCTGGTCGAAGGCAATCGAGGGCCTGCGCCACGCCTTCCGCCGCCTGCAGCAGATCAACACGGCGGCGCGCGCGCGCCGTAACGTGCAGCGCCACTATGATCTATCGGGCGAGCTCTACCGGCTCTTCCTCGACGAGGACATGCAGTATTCCTGCGCCTATTTCGAGCAGCCGGACATGACGCTCGATGAGGCGCAGGCCGCCAAGAAACGCCACATCGCCGCCAAGCTCAGGCTGAAGGCCGGTCAGACGGTGCTCGACATCGGCTCCGGCTGGGGCGGGCTCGGCCTCTATCTCGCCAAGTCCTTCGACGTAGACGTGCAAGGTGTGACGTTGTCGACCGAGCAGCATGGCGTCGCCACCGACCGCGCCCATGCGCAAGGCCTGGAAAACCGCGTGCATTTCGAATTGAGAGATTACCGCGAGCTCAACGAGCGCTTCGACCGCATCGTCTCGGTCGGCATGTTCGAGCATGTCGGCGTCAATCACTACCGCACCTTCTTCGACAAATCGGCGACGCTCTTGAAGCCGGACGGCGTCATGCTGCTGCACACGATCGGCCGCTCCGGCGTGCCGTGGGCAACCAGCGCCTTCATCCGCAAATACATCTTCCCGGGCGGCTATATCCCCTCGCTCTCGGAAGTGATGCCGGCGATCGAAAAGTCGGGCCTCATCGTCACCGACATCGAAATCCTGCGGCTGCATTATGCCGACACGCTGAAACACTGGGGCGAGCGCTTCGCCGCCAACCGCGACAAGGCCAAGGCGATTTACGACGAGCGTTTCTGCCGCATGTGGGAGTTCTACCTAGCAGCCTCGGAAGCCGCCTTCCGCTGGCAGGATCTGGTGATCTTCCAAATCCAGATCGCCAAGAAGAACGACACGCTGCCGATGTCTCGCGACTATATGGCCAAATGCGAGAAGGCGCTGGAGATGCGCGACATGGGACATCGCCCAAAAGCCGTTACCGCCAAGCCCGCGCGGCGGCGCAAGGTAGCGGATATGGAATAGACCGCCGGCGATCGCCCCATTGCGGCTTGCCTTTGCCGGCCCGCACGCTGAAAAAGGTCTCGTCGTCGCCGCGAGACCTTTTTTCATGACCTATCTCATCTACATCGTTGCTGCCCTTGCCGAGATCGCCGGCTGCTTTTCGGTCTGGGGGTGGTGGCGGCTGGAAAAGTCGCCGTTGTGGCTGGCGCCAGGCCTGGCCTCGCTCGCATTGTTCGGCTTCCTGCTGGCGCTGGTAGACGTCAGCGCGGCGGGTCGCGCCTATGCCGCCTATGGCGGCATTTACATCGCTGCCTCGCTCGGATGGCTGTGGCTGGTGGAAGGCGTGCGCCCCGACCGCTGGGACCTTGCCGGTTCCGCGCTCTGCATCCTTGGCGCCTCGGTCATCCTGCTTGCGCCTCGGGGGGCGTGAGCTATGGAACTGCCTATCCCACTTCGACAGGGCGTCGAGCGCCTCCTCGAAAAAGTACCGCTGCCGACGCTGAAGCAAGCGGCAAAAACGCTGTCGGACCGCTACCGCGCCGAACTGCGCGACGGCCGTCTGCACATGGCCGAGGAGATGGCGGTCAAGGCCTATCTGGCGACGCGGCTGCCGGCGACCTATGCCGCCGTCCGTGCCAGCCTCGATGCGCTCAGCGAGGCAAGACCCGATTATGCTCCGAAAACCCTGCTCGATATAGGCGCCGGCCCTGGTACGGTGCTTTGGGCCGCGCTCGATATCTGGCCCGACCTCCAGCAGGCGGTGCTCATCGAGGCGAGCGCCGCGGTGCGCCGGGTCGGCGAGGCGCTTGCCACTGAGGCGATGACGGCCAGGGTCGCCTGGCTGGCCGGCGATGTCACCCTCGATCTCGCCGATCTCAAGCCGGCCGAGCTGGTCACCTGCGCCTATGTGCTGGACGAGATCGGACCGGCGTCGCTGCCAAAACTCATCGACCGGCTCTGGCACCTGACCGACGACACGCTGCTGGTCGTCGAGCCGGGCACGCCGGCCGGATGGCAGCGCATCCTTGCCGTGCGCCGGCAGCTGGTCGAGGCGGGCGCGCATGTGCTTGCGCCTTGCCCGCATGAGGCTCCCTGCCCGCTCGTGCCGCCCGACTGGTGCCATTTTTCGCGCCGTGTCGCGCGTTCGCGCCTGCACCGGCTGGCCAAAGACGCCGACGTGCCATGGGAGGATGAGAAATTCATCTACATCGCTGCCTCACGGCAAGCTGCCCCATCCCGCGCCGCGCGGGTGATCGCGCCGCCGAAATCCGGTTCCGGTAAAGTTCTGCTCAAGCTTTGCGAAAAGGACGGCAGCGCTGGCGAAAAACTGTTCACCAAGCGCGACGGCGATGCGTTCAGGCTGGCGCGACGGCTCGACTGGGGCGACACCGGCTAAGATCAGCGTCGATTCTCGGCACAGCTTCTTTCTTCAATTTTGTTCTTGATTTGTTCAATGCATTGCGTAGAATCGCGACCTTGCCGAGTCAAATAGAATCAGAACCCCGGAATTCCGTCCTGTGGATGGTTTATCGTTCCTGTGAACAGCGGGCATCAAAGCCGGTTGGACAGGGACTGTTGCAGATAAGTCAGCACTGATTTTTCCCATTCTGATATCGAGGAGCCGGGATCGAAATCGGGGACATCATGGCAGAGGCAGCACGAAAATTCGGCGTGGCGGAAACACCGCTCTATCGCGAGGCACCGAACAACATCGAAGCTGAGCAGGCGCTGCTCGGCGCCATCCTCGTCAATAACGATGCTTTCTACCGCGTCTCGGATTTCCTGAAATCCGGCCATTTTTACGAGCCGCTGCATAGAAAAATATTCGAAGTCGCCGCCGAACTCATCCGTATGGGCAAGATTGCGACACCGATCACGCTGAAGACCTTCCTGCCTGCCGACGAGAAGGTCGGCGACATGACGGTTGCGCAGTATGTCGTGCGGCTGGCCGTCGAGGCGGTCACCGTGGTTAACGCCGCCGACTACGGCCGCGCCATCTACGATCTCGCCACGCGACGCGCACTGATCACCGTCGGCGAGGACATGGTGAACATCGCCTACGATGCGCCGGTCGATATGTCGCCGTCCGAGCAGATCGAGGATGCCGAACGGCGCCTGTTCGAACTGGCCGAGACCGGCCGCTACGATGGCGGCTTCGAGAGCTTCACCGATGCGGTCAAAACCGCCGTCGACATGGCCAACGCCGCCTATATGCGCGACGGGCATTTGTCGGGCGTCGCCACGGGCTTGCGCGATCTCGACCGCCGCATGGGCGGCCTGCAGCCATCCGATCTGATCATCATCGCCGGCCGCCCCGGCATGGGCAAGACCTCGCTTGCCACCAACATGGCCTTCAACATCGCCGAAGCCTATGTGCCGGCACAACAGGCCGACGGCTCGTTCAAGGCGGCCAATGGCGGCGTCGTCGGCTTCTTCTCGCTCGAAATGTCGTCGGAACAGCTCGCCACCCGCATCATTTCCGAACAGACCGAAATCCCGTCGTCGAAAATCCGCCGCGGCGAGATCAGCGAGATGGACTTCGAAAAGCTGGTCGCCTGTTCGCAGACCATGCAGAAGATCCCGCTGTTCATCGACCAGACCGGCGGCATCTCGATCGCCCAGCTATCAGCGCGCGCGCGGCGGCTGAAACGCCAGCGCGGCCTCGACGTCATCGTCATCGACTATATCCAGCTGATGCAGGGATCGAGCGCCAAATCCTCACAGAACCGCGTGCAGGAGATCACCGAAATCACCACCGGCCTGAAGGCGCTGGCCAAAGAGCTTGCCGTGCCGATCATCGCGCTGTCGCAGCTGTCGCGCCAAGTCGAAAGCCGTGACGACAAGCGCCCTCAGCTCTCGGATCTGCGCGAATCCGGTTCGATCGAGCAGGACGCCGACGTGGTGATGTTCGTCTACCGCGAGGAATACTATCTGAAGAACCGCGAGCCGAAGCCCGGCACCGACGAATACATCAAATGGGAAAACGAGATGAACGAGATGCGCGGCAAGGCCGAGGTCATCGTCGCCAAGCAGCGTCATGGGCCGACCGGATCAGTCAGCCTCGCCTTCCAGGGCGAGTTCACCCGCTTCTCCGACCTCGCCGAGGAGCATCATATTGCGGAGAGGTTTGAGTAGTTTTTGACTTACCGCCGCGCTCCGTCACACCCCCCTCTGGCCTGCCGGCCATCTCCCCCGCAAGGGGGGAGATCGGCAGCTTTGCCGGCGTTGCTCTTCCTGCAACGTCAGCGATTGGCCAAAGCGATGGCGACATCCAATCTCCCCCCTTGCGGGCGAGATGTCCGGCAGGACAGAGGGGGGTGGGCAGGATCACCAGCCTCCGGCCGCTTTGGAGCGTCATCAGACTGATGGCCAAATCGCGCATCCAGTTCATCTGCCAGAATTGCGGTTCGGTGCATCAGCGCTGGGCCGGCAAATGCGATGCCTGCGGCGAGTGGAATACGCTGGTCGAGGAAGGCACGTCCGGCGGCATCGGCTCGGGTCCAGCCAACACCCGCAATGCGCGCAAGGGCCGTGCCGTGGTGCTGACGACTTTGTCCGGCGATATCGAGGATGCGCCGCGCATCGTCTCCGGCATCGGCGAACTCGACCGCGCCACCGGCGGCGGTTTCGTGCGCGGCTCGGCCCTGCTGGTCGGCGGCGATCCCGGCATCGGCAAGTCGACGCTGCTCACTCAGGCTGCCGCAGCGCTGGCGTCCAAGGGCCACCGCATCGTCTATGTCTCGGGCGAAGAGGCGGTTGCCCAGATCAGGCTGCGTGCGCAGCGGCTCGGCGTCGCCGATACTCCGGTGGAGCTTGCCGCCGAAACCAATGTCGAGGACATTCTCGCCACCATCGCCGACGGCAAGCGGCCGGATTTGGTGATTCTGGATTCGATCCAGACCTTGTGGACCGACATGGCCGATTCGGCTCCCGGCACCGTCACCCAGGTGCGTGCCGCCGCCCAGGCGATGATCCGCTATGCGAAATCCACGGGTGCGGCGATCGTGCTCGTCGGTCACGTCACCAAGGAAGGCCAGATCGCCGGGCCGCGCGTCGTCGAGCATATGGTCGACGCAGTGCTCTATTTCGAGGGCGAAGGCGGCCACCACTACCGCATCCTGCGCACGGTCAAGAACCGCTTCGGACCGACCGACGAGATCGGCGTCTTCGAAATGTCTGATATGGGCCTGCGCGAGGTCGCCAACCCGTCCGAGCTTTTTCTCGGCGAACGCCACGCGAAAGCGCCGGGCGCCGCGGTTTTCGCCGGCATGGAAGGCACAAGGCCGGTGCTGGTCGAGATCCAGGCGCTGGTGGCGCCGTCGTCGCTGGGCACGCCGCGCCGCGCCGTCGTCGGTTGGGACGGCGCCCGGCTGTCGATGACCCTCGCCGTGCTCGAAGCTCATTGCGGCGTCCGCTTTGGCACCCATGACGTCTATCTCAACGTCGCCGGCGGCTACCGTATCTCGGAGCCGGCTGCCGATCTGGCGGTAGCGGCCGCACTGGTTTCCTCGCTCACCGGTCTTGCCCTTCCCGCCGATTGCGTCTATTTCGGCGAAATCAGCCTTTCGGGCGCCGTGAGGCCGGTTGCGCACGCGCAGCAGCGCCTGAAGGAAGCCGAAAAGCTGGGTTTTGGAAGCGCGGTTCTGCCCTTGGGCAGCGAGGAACTTGCCGGGGGGATAGGGGCCGGCGCTTTCCAGCCCACCGAGCTTGCCGATCTCGTGGCGCGCATAGCCGGCTCACGGCGCAGCCGCGCCGACGAGCAAGAGTGACGCGGCTCATGAAGTGGGGCAAAAGACATGCCGATTACGCTGCTTGACGGAATTCTCGTCGGCTTCACCTTGGTCTCGGCGATGCTCGCCATGGTTCGCGGCCTTTCGCGCGAGATCCTCTCCGTCGTCTCCTGGATAGCGGCGGCGGCTGCGGCGTTCTTCTTCTACCAACCGGTCCTGCCTTACGTTCAGCCCTATGTCGACAATGAGAAGATTGCCATGGTGGTGGCCGCCGGCATCGTCTTCATTGTCGCGCTGATTGTCGTCTCCGTCATCACCATGAAACTCGCCGACTGGATCATCGATTCCAGGGTCGGCGCGCTCGACCGCACGCTCGGTTTCCTCTATGGCGCGGCGCGCGGCATCCTGGTCGTCGCGGTGGCCCTGCTGTTCTTCAACTGGCTGGCCGGCCCCAAGGCTCCGGGCTGGGTCGCAAACGCCAAGTCGCGGCCGCTGCTCGAATCGATCGGCGCCAAGCTCGAAAGCCTGCTGCCCGAGGATCCGGAGAACGCGATCCTCAACAGGCTCAATCCGAATCAGCCGGCACCCGAGACCGGAGCCGAGACGCCTCCGGCGGCGGACGCACCGGCAGCCGGCGACGATGCTCCGGCGCTCGACGGGAGCGCGACCGACGCGCCACCGGCCGACAATGCACCGGCCAATCCGGCGCCGGCAAACTGACGATCATGTGAAAGCCGCAAACTCTACGTTGCTCTCGGGCAGTCATCACACTATATAGCGACTTTAGCGGAGCTGAAGATGGCAGACGCAGACGACGTGCTTTCCGCCGAAGCTGACGATCATTTCCATGACGAATGCGGTGTCTTCGGTATTTTTGGCCGGCAGGACGCCGCGGCTATCGTCACGCTCGGCCTGCATGCGTTGCAGCATCGCGGCCAGGAAGCGGCCGGTATCGTTTCCTATGACGGCACCCAGTTCCATGTCGAACATCATGTCGGCCTGATCGGCGACACCTTCACCAAGCAGCGCGTCATCGACAGCCTGCAAGGCAACCGCGCGATCGGCCACACGCGCTACGCCACCACAGGCGGCGCCGGCCAGCGCAACATCCAGCCGTTTTTCGCCGAGCTCGCCGACGGCGGCTTCGCCGTCGCCCACAACGGCAACCTCACCAACGCCATGACGGTGCAGCGCGCGCTGCAGAAACAAGGCGCGATCTTCTCGTCGACCTCCGACACCGAGACGCTGCTGCATCTGGTCGCCACCAGCAGGGAACGCGATCTCAACTCGCGCTTCATCGATGCGGTGCGCCAAGTCGAAGGCGCCTTCTCGCTGGTGGCGATGACTTCCAAGAAGATGATCGGTTGCCGTGATCCGCTCGGCATTCGCCCGCTGGTGCTCGGCGATCTCGACGGCGCCTGGATCCTGGCTTCCGAAACCTGCGCGCTCGACATCATCGGCGCCCGTTTCGTGCGCGACCTGAAGCCCGGCGAGATGGTCGTCGTCACCACAAAGGGCATCGAGAGCCTGTTTCCGTTCGAGCCGCAGAAGACCCGCTTCTGCATCTTCGAATATGTTTATTTCGCACGCCCGGATTCATCGGTCGAAGGCCGCAACGTCTACGAGGTGCGCAAGCGCATCGGCGCG
Organism: Mesorhizobium sp. BHscii; assembly: GCF_053848065.1. Classification (NCBI taxonomy): domain Bacteria; kingdom Pseudomonadati; phylum Pseudomonadota; class Alphaproteobacteria; order Hyphomicrobiales; family Phyllobacteriaceae; genus Mesorhizobium; species Mesorhizobium sp. BHscii. Next base: position 65,594 of record NZ_JBSPKW010000001.1, read on the forward strand.
GAGCTGGCGCTGGAAAGCCCAGTCGATGCCGACATCGTCGTGCCGGTGCCGGACAGCGGCACCCCGGCGGCGATCGGCTTTTCGCAGGCCGCGGGCATCCCGTTCGAGCTCGGCATTATCCGCAATCACTATGTTGGCCGCACCTTCATCCAGCCTGGCGATTCGATCCGCCACATGGGTGTCAAGCTCAAGCACAACGCCAACCGCCGCATGATCGAAGGCAAGCGCGTGGTGCTGGTCGACGATTCGATCGTGCGCGGCACCACCAGCCAGAAGATCGTGCAGATGGTGCGCGATGCCGGCGCCAAGGAAGTGCACATGCGCATCGCCTCGCCGCCGACGCGCGCCTCCTGCTTCTACGGCGTCGACACGCCGGAAAAGTCAAAGCTGCTGGCGTCGCGCATGTCGGTGGAAGAGATGGCCGAGTTTATCCGCGTCGATTCGCTTGGATTCCTGTCGATCGACGGGCTTTACCGCGCCGTCGGCGAGGCCGGTCGCGACAATGAGCAGCCGCAATTCTGCGACGCCTGCTTCACCGGGCAATATCCGACCCGGCTCGCCGACTTCGAAGGTTCGGACAATGTGCGCACGCTGTCGCTGCTGGCGGCGGGCGGGGCGTAGGTCTAGCTGGAACCCGCGAATTTCGCCGGTTTGCAAATTTCGTCGCGATTGCTGTGTCGCGCCCCTCTGTCTGCTGGACATCATAGAGCGCTAACCTTCGGAGCTGCCCGGTGACCCCTGCCCTCGACCTTTCCGGCCGCGTCGCGGTCGTCACCGGTGCCTCGCGCGGCATCGGCTACTTCATCGCCCTGGAACTTGCCGCCGCCGGAGCGCATGTCATCGCGGTTGCCCGCACCGTCGGCGGACTAGAGGAACTCGACGACCAGATCAAGGCAACGGGCGGACAAGCCACCCTTGTGCCGCTCGATCTCGCCGACATGGCCGGCATCGACCGGCTGGGCGGCGCCATCCACGAGCGCTGGGGCAAGCTCGATGTCCTGGTCGCCAACGCGGCGGTGCTCGGCGTCATCTCGCCGATCGGTCATGTCGAGGCCAAGACCTTCGAAAAGGTGATGACCATCAACGTCACCTCGACATGGCGACTGATCCGCTCGGTCGATCCGTTGCTCAGGCTCTCCGATGCCGGCCGCGCCATCGTGCTTTCCTCCAACGCCGCCCATTCGGCGCGAGCCTTCTGGGCGCCCTATGCGGCGTCGAAGGCGGCGGTCGAGACCATGATGCGTTCCTGGGCGCATGAGACCGAAAACTTGGCCCTCAGGGTCAATGCCGCCGACCCCGGCGCCACCCGCACCGCCATGCGGGCGCAGGCAGTGCCCGGCGAGGACCCGGAAACGCTGCCGCATCCCCAGGAGATCGCCAAACGCATCGTGCCGCTGGCCAGCCCTGCGCTTAGGGAAACCGGGCTGATCTTCCAGGCCAGGCACAACCGCTTTGTTGCCTACCGGCAGCCGGAGTAGACGCATCGCGCAATTTGGCGGAAGAATTGCACCGCCACCGACGTTGTTGGAATGCCAAACGTTCGCAAACGGAGGACCACCATGCGCAAGCTGCTTCTCGTCACCGCCGCTGCATCGCTAGCAGCCATCGGCGTTGCATCCTCGCAGGATGCGACAATGAGCTTCTTCGTCACCAGCGTCGGCTCCGGCAAGGGCGCAGATCTCGGCGGCCTTGCGGGTGCCGATGCGCATTGCGGGTCGCTGGCCGAAGCGGCCGGCATTACCGGTAAAACATGGCGCGCCTATCTCTCGACCAGCGACACCGACGCACGCGATCGCATCGGCAAGGGACCGTGGTTCAACGCCAAGGGCGTCAAGATCGCCAACGATATCGCTTCGCTGCATAGCGATGCCAACGCCATCACCAAGCAGACCGCGCTCGACGAAAAGGGTGAAGTGGTCAACGGCCGCGGCGATAAGCCCAACCGGCACGACGTGCTGACCGGCTCCAATCCGGACGGCACGAAAATCGCCGACCAAACCTGCGGCGACTGGATGCTCAGCGGAGCAGAAGGTGCGGCAATGACGGGCCATCACGACCGCATGGGTCTCGACGATTCGGCCGCCGCCAAATCGTGGAATTCCTCGCACGCTTCACGCGGCGGGTGCAGTCAGGAGGCGCTGAGGAGCACCGGCGGCGATGGCCTGTTCTACTGCTTTGCCGTGAACTGAGCTGTTCCAACAAACACAGGACATCGCACGGCTGTGATGCGAACCACCGCCCCGGCCGCGCTTTCGCCGATCGCCCGGAGTTGATAGGATCGCCCGACTGCCACAATAAGCGAGGAAATTTCCATGGCTTCGAGCGTAGCGTTGGTCTGGTATCTGGTGATTGCCGGTCCGCAAGGCGGCATGGTGGTGCTGCCCAGCACGTTCGACACCCGCGAACAGTGCACCTCCGCCATCACCGAATATCAGAAGCAGCCGACGCCGGCCGGCTGGTCGGTGCAGTGTGTGCCGAGCGCCTCGCCGTTCGCCGACGAGGGCGAAAGTGAGTAGCCGGCGGCGCGCGTTTCAGCACTTCGCACTGACCGTCAGTTCCGGCCTGGTATTGATGGTCTGAAACACCACGCAGTAGCGTTCGGTCAGCTTGAGCAACGAGTCGACGCGCTCTTGTGGCTCGTCGGTGTCGAGGCCGAAATTCAGCCGGATGGCGCGGAAACCGACCGGCGCATCTCTTGCCACACCTAAGGTGCCGCGAAAATCGAGATCGCCTTCGGCCTCCACCGTGGCGGCGCCGAGCTTGAACTCCAGCGCCGTTGCCACTGCCTTCAGCGTCACGCCGGCGCAAGCGACCAGAGCCTCCAGCAGCATGTCGCCCGAGCACAATTCGAGCCCCGAACCGCCGGTAGCCGGATGCAGACCGGCAACGGCGAGCGCCCTGCCCGTCTCGACCTTACAGGCGATCGACTGGTCGTCGATCGAGCCCTTGGCCCGAAGCGTGATCAGCGCGCGCGATGCGTCATCGCGATAGGCCTCCTTGAGCGGCGCCTGCATGGCCTTCAGTCCCGTGGCGTCCATCTCGAATCCTTTCGACCGTCATTTTCATCGCTCGTCACGATACTCGAATGGAACCGGTACGGGCTAAACCTCGATTTCATGACATTTGGATCGGAGTGACAAGCTGTCCAGACATTGCTGCGTCGTCAGACCTGATGACTTTTCATGCGACCTGGGGGCGCCCACGCGATGACGCCGTCCGTCCGAGCCCGTACCTCGGGTGAGGCCAGGCACGTGGCGACGGCCTCATAGCCGAGAGTGCCGGGGTACAGGGCAACGTACGTTGGAGGACTGTGATTGGCGGGCAGAGGATGGCACGCGCCTGCGCGATAATGGCCGACACACCGAGCCGGCCGGCGGCTTCGGATGCGTTCAGGAACTGGGCGGAAGAGCCCATGAATCACCTTGTTGCTTTTGACCGCCTTTCTATCGGGGCTGACTCAGGGGCCGAGTCAACAGTGATGTTCACGGCGTGCTCCGCCGGGAGCCGTGCGATAGTCACTTCGTATCGAACTGACGCATCGGCTTGATGAGATGAATCGAGTTGCGCAACTAAGTCCTGTTCAGCCGCATTGGCCGGACGGGATACCCAGCCGCCAACCCTGCCCTAACGCAAGCTCACCGCTGGCGTAGCGCCGCGCAGGGTTTCGCCCGTGTAGCGTACGCCGTGGCCCTGATCGTCGCGGCCGCCGTGCTGATCATCGGCAACGATGCGGCAACCACTACTGACGGTACGGTGTCAGGACAAGGCAGCATAGTCTGGCGAAATGACGGGATCCCTAAGCATGCCAGGCACCACCGACACCGCCGCCGAGCGCACCCTTGGCATCATCCTGGTCTCGGCGTCGGCGGCAGTGTTCGGCCTCACCGGCGTGTTGACCAAGTCGATCCATGCCGACCCGCTGACCATCACCTGCTGGCGCGGCTTTGTCGGCTCGATCCTGATCACCCTCTATGTGCTTTGGCGGCGCCGCCGCTCCGGCAGGCGTGAAAGCCTGCGCCTCGGCTGGCGCGGCTGGCTGTTGGCGGTCGAGGGCGCGCTCGCCAGCATCGCCTTCATCTCGGCGTTCAAGTTCACCTTCGTCGCCAATGTCGCGATCATCTACGCCACCGCACCGTTTGTCACCGCGCTGCTTGCCTTCGTGCTGGTTCGTGAGCGCTTCCGGCTGCAGACGCTTGCCGCCGCCGCCGTGTCGCTCTGCGGTGTGGCGATCATGGTCTGGTCCGGCTTCGGCACCGGCCATCTGTTCGGCGACGGGCTGGCGCTGCTGATGACAATCGGCAGCGCGCTCTACATGATCATGGTGCGCGCTTTCCGCGACACGCCTGTGGTGTGGGCCGGGGCAGTGTCGGCATTCCTTTTGTTCGTGCTCGGCTGGTTCGTCACCGATCCATTGGCGGTCTCAGCCAGAGACGCAGCGCTGCTCGTCGCCTTCGGCATGTCGTTCGCGCTGGCCTCTATTCTGTGGACCGAGGGCGCGAGGCTCATCCCGGCCGCCGAATCCGGCCTGCTGGGCTCGGCTGAGGTACCGTTCGCGATCCTGTTCGCCTTCGCGTTCCTGGCCGAGGTCCCGCCTGCCGCCAGCATGATCGGCGGCGCCATCGTGCTCTGCGCGGTGTTCGCCCATGCCGGGCGCGACTGGCAGGCGGCGAGGCAGCGTTCTGCGGGTGAAAAATCTGCCCCTGAAATAAATTTATAAAGTCATGGAACCATCATCGGGTTCAGGCATTGTTTAGGCCGACGGGTCATCCCAAGTCCCCCAAACCCCTCGGCCCGTCTAACCTATAGCCGACCGCAAGGTCGGCTTTTCTTTTGCGAGAGTTCTTTTGGTACGACGGAAGAGAGATCCTCACTGAAACGGCTCGGCCAGATCTTGCGGCTCTAGTAGCGCCAAAAATACCTCCGCATTGACGTTGAGCCCACTTCGTCTAGGTTCTCATCGAAGCGGTCAGAAAGAGCCGCGACGTGAAAATCTGTTGGGAGAGACGCGGCATGATCCTGACACTGGCGCTGCTTGCGGGGCTCGTCGCGGCCTGGCTGCTGATCGGCGTGGTGGAAAAATTCCGCCGCGGCCTGCGCTTCACGCAGGCGCTGCTTTACGTACCGTTCAAGCTCGCCTATCGGGTTGCCGACGGCCGCATCAACATCGCCCGCAACACAGCCGCCCCGGTCATCTACGTCATTTCGCACCAGTCGCGCCTCGAACCGGCGCTGATGCTGTCACTGCTGCCGGAAGATACGCTGCACATTCTCGACCAGGCCTCCGCCAAGTCACCCTGGCTCGAACCATGGCGCGAGCTTGGCCGCACCATCGCCTTCAACGCCGAGCATATCTTCGTCAGCCGCCGGCTGGTGCGGGTGCTCAAGGGCAAGGGCCGCCTTGCCGTCTATTTGCCGGACGCGGTCGAGCCGGATATCAAGACATTTCGCCTGTTTCGCGCCGTTACCCGCATTGCCATGCAGGCCGATGCCCGCATCGTGCCGATCTTTGTCGCCGGCGCGCGCACTCTGCCGGTGTCGCTGACGCCGGCGGACAAGGCGCCGCGGCGCTGGTTTCCGCGCCTGTCGATCAGCGTGCTGGAGCCGATGACCATCGCCGAGCTGGTGGCGCGAAACCCTGATCAGTCCTCGAACACCAATGCGCTGTTCGACCGTTTCGCGGAAGCCCGGCTTTTCGGCAGCGATCTTAATCGCGGCCTGTTCCTCGCCATGCGCGACGCCGCCGACCGAGTCGGCGCCTCGCATCCTATCGTCGAAGACGTGGTCAGCGGCACGTTGAACTACAGAAAGCTGTTCATCGGCGCGCGGGTGCTGGGCCGCCGCTTCGAGGCGGTGACGGCGCCGGGCGAAGCGGTTGGAGTGCTGCTGCCCAACGCCAACGGTGTCGTGCTGTCGCTCATTGGCCTGTTGTCGGCGAGCCGGGTGGCGGCGATGATCAACTACACCGCAGGCCGGGCCAGCGTCACCGCCGCCGTGCGCACGGCGGAAGTCCGCACCGTGGTCTCGTCGCGAGCCTTTATCGACAAGGCCAACCTCGCTGACATCGTCGCGGCGGTGGAAGAAGGCGGCGCCAAACTGTTATGGCTGGAGGACGTGCGGGCCAGCGTAACCGTGCTGGACAAGCTCGCTGCCGCCTTGCTATGGCGCTGGCCGCTGCAGCCGCAGAATGCGGCCAAGCCAGCAGTGATCCTATTCACCTCAGGCTCGGAAGGCACGCCGAAGGCGGTGGTGCTGTCGCATAGGAACCTTCTTGTCAACGCCATGCAGGCCGAAGCCCGCATCACTATCTCGCCGGCCGATATCCTGCTCAACGTGCTGCCGGTGTTCCACTCGTTCGGGCTCACCGGCGGCACCATCCTGCCGCTGGTCACCGGAGTGAAACTATTCCTCTATCCCTCGCCGCTCCACTACAAGCTGATCCCCGAGGTCGCACGCAAAGCAAGGCCGACCGTCATGTTCGGAACCGACACGTTCCTCGCCAACTATGCGCGCACCGCCAAGGACGGCGATTTTTCCAGCCTGCGCTTCATTGTCGCGGGCGCCGAGGCGGTGAAACCGGAGACACGCCGCGTCTATCGGGAGCGCTTTCAGGCCGAGATCATCGAGGGTTTCGGGCTGACCGAGGCGTCACCAGTCGTTGCCGTCAATACCGCCATCCACGGCCGCGACGGCACGGTCGGGCGGCTGTTGCCGGCCATGCGCATGAAGCTCGAGCCGGTCGAGGGCATTAGCGGCGCCGGACGGTTGTGGCTCGACGGGCCGAATTTGATGATGGGCTACATGACATCAGATCGGCCCGGCGAATTGCAACCGCTCGACGGCTGGCACGATACCGGCGACATCGTTTCGGTCGACCGCGAAGGCTTCATCACCATTCGCGGCCGGGCCAAGCGCTTCGCCAAGATCGCCGGCGAGATGGTGTCGCTGGGCGCAGTCGAGATGCTGGTGCAGTCGCTATGGCCGGAAGAGCACCACGCTGTGGTGGCGGTGCCGGACAGGCGCCGCGGCGAGCGCATCGTGCTGGTCACCACCGCTGATGAGGCCGATCCCGATGAATTGCGCAAATTCGGCAGACAAGCCGGTGCCGCCGATCTGATGGTGCCGAACGACATCGTCAAGGTCGAGGAAATCCCGGTGCTGGGTTCAGGCAAGACCGACTATGTCGCGACCCGTAAACTGGCGATTGAACGACTGGGGCTCAGCGCGGCAGCTTAACGCTTAGAGCGCTTTGCGTTTTGGTGGTGGACCCAAAACCGCGCTCTAACTCTTTGTTTTAACGCGTTTACCGGACGCCAAACGAACACGTTTGGCTGCAAATCTCTAGAGGACCACGACCGACAACAGCAGGATGAACCCGACCGCTATCATCAGCAGGCCCGGCCAGTTCTGCGACAGGCCGAGGAAACCGAGCCCGCGCCGCCGCGGCTCAAGTGTCGGACCTGGCGTTGCGAGCTCTGGCGTCGAGCGATCCGGCGCCGCGCGAACAGGTGCCGGATCGCTGAGCCGCCCACGCCTTAAGGCCGCGCCAGCCATGTACACAACGCCAGCGACAATGAGCAACGCACCAATGAGGACGACAGCCATTTCTCCTCACTCTTCTTCGGCTCCTGCGCCGGGCACAGCAACTGGTTGGTAGCGAGACGTTTCGCGAGGTCGCCCGCTGAGACAGAACGGTCAAGATACCCGGCAGGTTCCCGCTAAAGCGGGATGCGTCCAAATTGAACTGGAAATCCCGCTCCATTTATTTGTTTTAGCCGCATTTCTGCGACGCCAAGTGATTCCACTTGCTGCAAAATGCTTGCGGTGACCGTCGGAGCGAATTGGCGGCAGGTCTGTCAGCCGATGTCTGAAGGCGGCACCTTCTCGCCTTCGCGCTTGGCGCGCTTTGAATACGCGCGGATGCTGAACGGCAGGAACAGCAGATAGCCGGCAACCGACGCCGTCAGCGTGTACCAGGGATAGGTCATCAACAGCAGGATGTAGAGAACGACGCCGAGGATGATCGGCAGCACCTTGTCGCCCGGGACTTTCAGGCTTTTTCCGGAATAGACCGGCAGCCGGCTGACCAGCAGGAAGGCTACCAGAACGGTGAAACCGGCGGCGATGAAGGCGGCAGGGCGGGACGGCTCCACGCCAAGCCGCAGGAAGAAGAGATAAAGCGGCAGCATCACCAGCACGGCGCCCGCCGGCGCCGGCACGCCGACGAAATACTCAGTCTGCCACTGCGGGCGATCAGTTTCTTCGTCGAGCACGTTGTAGCGAGCGAGCCTCAGCCCGCAGGCGATGGTGAACAGGAGCGCGGCAATCCAGCCCGGCGAGCCGGCCTGGTCGAGCAGGAAGGCATAGAGCACCAGCGCGGGTGCGACGCCGAAATTGACGATGTCGGCCAGCGAATCCATCTGCGCGCCGAATTTGGACGTCGCCTTCAGCATCCGCGCCAGGCGGCCATCGATGCCGTCGAGGAAGGCAGCGAGCAACACCATCACCACTGCCGGCTCGAAACGGCCTTCGAAGCCGAAGCGGATGCCGGACAGGCCGGCGCAGATGGCGAGCACTGTGACGAGATTGGGCAGCACCATACGCATCGAAATTTCACGGATGCGCGGACCGCCGCTGCCATGCGCCTCGAATTTTTTGAACGGCGCGCCCACGGCTCAGGACACCCGCACGAGCGGCGTTGCAGCAATGCCGCCGAATTCGGCCAGTATGGTTTCACCGCCGACTGCGGTCTGGCCGACGGCGACACGCGGCGTTGCGGTCGAGGGCAGGAATACGTCGACACGCGAGCCGAAGCGGATCAGCCCGAAGCGCTCGCCGATGCCGATCGTGCCGCCGGTTTCGGCCCAGCAGACGATGCGCCGCGCCACCAGACCGGCGATCTGCACTGCGGCCACCGTGCCGTTGGGGCTTTCGATGACCAGACCGTTGCGCTCGTTGTCGGCGCTGGCCTTGTCGAGTGCGGCGTTGAGGAACTGGCCTGGCCGATGCTCTATCCTTGTGATGCGGCCGCGCACCGGAGCCCGATTCACGTGGCAGGAAAAGACGTCCATGAACACCGAGATGCGGGTCATCTCGCCGCCACCGAGGCCAAGTTCGCGCGGCGGCACTGCCGGCCCGACCGCCGTGATGATGCCGTCGGCCGGGCTCACCACCAGCCGGTCGTCGACAGGCGTGACGCGCTCGGGATCGCGGAAGAAATAGACGCACCAGGCCGTCAGGATGAGGCAGACCCAGAACAGGATCGACGAGAAATAGCCGAGGAAAAGCGTCACCGCTGCGAACGCAGCGATAAACGGAAAGCCTTCGCGATGGATCGGAACGAACGTTTTCTTGATCGTGTCGACGAGGTCCATGGGATGGGAACAGCCCTAGTTTCAGGTCCGGCTTCAATAGCGGAAACACCCTGTGGCCGCAACGCAACAATGGAGAAAGGCCGGCTCGGCTATTGATCCCGTTCACCGTCGATGGGACGCATAACAGCCGAGGACGACGCCGCCGTTACGCGGACGATGAGAGAGGTGGATCGACGCGTACGGCGCATTGAGCCGGTTCACGCGGCCAATCCTAATCTGGTCACGCAAAAAACCGCCGTCGCCGGCCCCCACCTGTCGGGACGGAGCACTCTCGCCCGTCCTTGGCAGGACAGCCCGTTAGCCGTGACGATTCGCGCAACCTGGAGGTTCTCGGTCCATGCAGAAATCAGCAGCCAAAGAAGTAAATGTCGTGATGAACGGTCTGGCATTCGGCGAGTCGCCGCGCTGGCATGACGACAGGCTTTGGTTCTGCAACTGGGGGACCGGCCAGATCGTCGCCGTCGATGCCGACGGCAACAGTCAAGTCATGCTCACCGTGCCGGCCACCCTGCCCTATTCGATCGACTGGCTGCCGGACGGCCGCCTGGTCGTCGTCAGCGGGCGTGAGGGGCTGGTGCTGCGGCAAGAACCAGACGGTACGCTGGCCACCCACGCCGATCTGCGAGGTCTTTCAACGAGCCCTTGGAACGAGATCGTCGTCGACGGGCGCGGCAACATCTACGTCAATGGCGGCGGACCGGCGCCGGCTCCTGGCCAGCATTTCGGCCCCGGCACCATCGTGCTCATTGCGCCGGACGGGTCGGTGCGGCAGGTGGCGGACAAGATCGCCTTCGCCAATGGGATGGCGGTGACGCCTGACAACAAAACATTGATCGTCGCTGAATCGCACGCCAACAGGCTAACCGCCTTCGACATCGCCGCCGATGGCAGCCTCGCCAACCGGCGGCGATGGGCCGACCTCGGCAACGGCTTTCCCGACGGCATCTGCCTCGATGCCGAGGGCGCGGTCTGGTATGCCGACGTCCCCAACCGGCACTGCGTGCGCGTGCGCGAAGGCGGCGCAATGCTCGACAGCGTCGATGCCGATCGCGGCTGCTTTGCCTGCATGCTCGGCGGTGCCGACGGCAAGACACTGTTCATCGTCGCCGCCGAATGGCGCGGCTTCGAACACATGATCAGCGATGCCCGCACCGGCCAGGTGCTCAGCATCGAGGCTTCCGCGCCGGGCGCCGGCTGGCCATAAGGGCTACGACACCTCGGAGGGGCGGCGGCGGACAACGACGCCGAACTCGTCGCGCTCGCGAGCAATGCGCAGCCGCTCCTCGGCCTCGGTTGCCTCACGCTGGCGGTCCCACATCGACGCGTACAGACCAGCCTTGCGCATCAAGGCGGCATGCGTGCCGCGCTCGGCGATCTGGCCGTCCTGCAGCACGATGATCTCGTCGGCCGAAATCACCGTCGACAGCCGATGGGCGATGACGATGGTCGTGCGGCCCTTACTGACGAGGTCGAGCGCCGCCTGGATCTCCTGTTCGGTATGGCTGTCGAGAGCCGAGGTCGCCTCGTCGAGCATCAGGATCGGCGGCGCCTTCAAAATGGTGCGGGCGATCGCCACACGCTGCTTCTCGCCACCGGACAGTTTCAGCCCACGCTCGCCGACCATCGACCGGTAGCCGTCGGGCAGACGTTCGATGAACGGCCCGATCTGAGCGAGTTCTGCCGCCTTGCGCACATCCTCCTCGCTGGCATCGACGCGGCCGTAGCGGATGTTGTAGGCGATGGTGTCGTTGAACAGCACGGTATCCTGCGGCACCATGCCGATCGCCGCGCGCAGGCTCTCCTGCGTCACGTCGCGAATGTCCTGGCCATCGATCAGAATCTTGCCGCCCTGGATGTCGTAAAAGCGGAACAGGAGCCGCGAAATGGTCGACTTGCCGGCGCCCGATGGCCCGACAATGGCAACCGTCTTGCCGGCCGGCACTTCGAAGCTGATGCCTTTCAGGATCTTGCGGTTGGGATCGTAGGAAAAGTGCACGTCGCGGAACTCGACCTTGCCGGCGCCGACGACCAGCGGCTTGGCACCCGGCTTGTCGACGATCTCCTGCGGCACATCGAGCAGATCGAACATCTGCTCGATGTCGGTCAGGCCCTGGCGGATTTCGCGATAGATGAAGCCGATAAAGTTGAGTGGAACCGAAAGCTGGATTAGCATGGCGTTGATGAAGACGAAGTCGCCAACCGTCTGCGTACCAGCCTGCACCTCCAGCGCCGAAAGGGACATGACGATAACCGTGCCGAGACCGAAGATGACGCCCTGGCCGAAGTTCAGCCAGCCGAGCGAGGTCCATATCCTGGTGGCGGCGGCCTCGTAGCGCGCCATTGAACGGTCGAAGCGCTCGGCTTCCATGCTCTCGTTGTTGAAATATTTAACCGTCTCGAAATTGAGCAGCGAGTCGATCGCCTTGGTGCTGGCGTCGGTGTCGCTGTCGTTCATGTCGCGGCGAATGACGATGCGCCAGTCGCTCGCCCTGATGGTGAACCAGATGTAGAGCCAGACCGTCACCGCCACCACAGCCACGTATTTCCATCCATAGGTGACGGCGAAGATGCCCGCTGTCAGCGCGAATTCGAGGATGGTCGGCAAGGTGTTGAGCACGGTGAAGCGGACGATCGTCTCGATGCCCTTGGTTCCGCGCTCGATGATGCGCGACAGGCCGCCAGTGCGGCGCTCGAGATGGAAGCGCAGCGACAGTTGATGCATGTGGATGAACGTGCGGAAGGCGAGCTGGCGCACCGCATACTGTCCGACGCGGGCAAACAGCGCGTCGCGCAACTGGTTGAAACCGAGTTGCACCAGCCGCACGACATTGTAGGCGATGACCAGCATGACCGGCGCCAGCAGGAAAGCCGGCAGCGGCGGCACCGACTTGGCGTCACCAGCCAGCGCATCGGTTGCCCATTTGAAGAAATAGGGGCCGGCAACCAATGTCAGCTTGGCGACGACCAAAAGCACGGTCGCCCACACCACCCGTGCCCTGAGGTCACCACGGTCGGCCGGCCACATGTATGGCCAAAGATTGCGCAATGTCTTGAAGGTCGAACCGGATTCAGCGGAAACGGTTTTTTCGGCCATTTTTATCGCCTTTTTCTTATATCTTACTGCTTGACCGCCATCTTTTCCGAAAACCGGCTTCCACTTTTCGCTGACGCGGTCCTTCGATTCGGGACCATGATCTAGCGGCCGGAGCAGCACGAATTGACGAGCGCGGCCAGCGATGCGGAAACATTGGCGAGCGCATCGCTGTCGACTTCATAGCGCGAGCGTTGCCGGTCCGGCTTGTAGCGGACGAGCCCGGCGTCGACCAATACCCTCAGGTGCTGTGAAACCGTGGACTGCGCCAGGTCGAGATGGTCGACGACCTCCCGGCAGCAGCAGGAGCGGCTGGCCGAAAGGTGCCTGAGGATCTCGATCCGGGCCGGATGCGAAAGCGCGGCGAGCTTCGCGGCCACGGACTGGCTGTCGGCGAAGCCGCAAGTCTTCTCGGTCAAGGGAGCATTCATCGTTTATCGGCGATAGACGATGAACGAGCTTTCCGCAAGAGGGCGGAAAGAAGAAAAAGATTTCTAATCAGCCTTCGTCGGCGCCGTCGTCATCTGGTCGCCCATCGCCTTGAGGTTGGCGGCTTCGCCTTCCTGCGATTTTTCCGGGACCTTGAACACCTGCCCCGGCCAGATGCGGTCGGGATTCCTGATCTGATCCTGATTGGCGAGGTAGATGGTCGAATAGCGCACGCCTTGGCCATAGACGCGCCGCGAGATCTGCCACAGCGTATCGTGGCGGCGGATAATAACGGCGCTGTCGGCGTGTTCGAGCTTCGGCGCCGCGGTCTCGGGAATTTCAGCCGATGTGGCGGCAACTGCGGGCGCTTCGGCTCCGATTGCAGCAGGCGCGCCAGCGGCGGAGGATGGCGTGGCAGGCTTCTGCTCGACGGGCGCCACGGCGGCGACCGACTCGCCCGGCTCGCGCTCGAACGGCACGGCGGCGCGGGCCAGCACCTTTGCCCCGTCGGCATCGAGTGCGTCGACATGGATGGTGTAGGTGCCAACGGGAATGCTGCGCGTCGCCTCGACCAGGAAGTGGCCGTCTGGCGAAGTTTTCGCGTCGCCGAGCAAGATATCGTTGGCATAGGCGCGCACCTTGCGGCCGGGATCGGCGAGCCCGGCGACGAAGATCTTGTTGCCGTCGATCTCGATGGCTTCGACGACGATCTTTGGCCCTGCAGCTGGTGTCGCCGGTGCGACAGCCATGTCCGGAGCCGGCGCGGGGGCGACTTCGGCAGTGGCCGGCGCCGTGGCAGCCGGTGCGCCTGGGGCCGGTGCTGCGGCAGCGGGGTCCCCGGCAGCGGAGTCCTCGGCAGCCGGGGCGGCCGCCTTGTCGCCAACAGGCGCATCAGGCTTCTTCTCGGGTGTAGGAACGGTGAGCAATTCGGAGGCCTTGCCCGGCTCCTCGATCATCGCCAGCACCTGGCCAGCAGGACTCTGGGGAATCGAGACGATGGCTGTCTGCGCCGAGGGGGTCACGACATTGCCGGTCATTGAGCGCAGCGCGATCGTGTAATCGCCGGGTTTCAGCGGATCGTCGAGAACGATGGCAAAAGCACCATCGGCGCCGGCGACCGTCGAGCCGAGAACCGTCGAACCGTTGAGAATCTCGACCTTGGCGTTGGGTGCGGCATTGCCGGCGACGACGATAGAGCCCTTGATCTCGACCCGAACAATATCGAAGGTCGGCGCGATCGCATCGGCAGTGGCCGGCGCTGCCGGTGCCCCCGCATCTGTGGCCGGCGCGGGAGAAACCGATCCATCGGTCCCCGGCTCGGCCGGCTTCTCCGCCAGCGGCGTCAGCGATGCCACTTCCGCCGGTGGCGCGCGATTGAGATACGGGTCGAGCGCGCCCGACACATAGGCGGTTCCGGCCGCGGCGACGGAGCCGCCGACGGCGAACAAAAGCGCCTTTACTGGATTAATTGTCATATTTCCCTGCCCTTAGCCACCTAATGCCGGTCTAGCCTGTTTTGCCCAAACCGACAAGAAAAAGGGGGCCGACAAGAAAAAGGAGGCCAGCAAGAAAAAGCCCGCCCGGGCTTGACCGCGAATAAAGACCCAATCACCAATCATCTCATGAACACGATTCGATCCATCTGCGTCTATTGCGGCTCGTCTCCAGGCCGCGATGAAACCTATGCCAAGGCCGGACACCTGCTTGGGCGTTCGATCGCCAAGTCCGGCCTGCGTCTGATCTATGGCGGTGGCACCAGGGGCATCATGGGAGCCGTTGCTGAAGGGGCGTTGCGGGCCGGCGGAAAGGTGACGGGCATCATACCGCGCTTCCTGATCAACAGGGAGGCCACCGAAACCGCGCTTAACCGGCTCGACGAGCTCGTGATCACCGACAACATGCACGAGCGTAAACATACGATGTTCGAGAAATCCGACGCCTTTGTGGCGCTGCCGGGCGGCATCGGCACGGTCGAGGAAATCATCGAGATCATGACCTGGGGCCAGCTCGGCCATCATCGCAAACCGATCGTCTTCGGCAACGTCGGGGGATTCTGGGACCCGATGCTGGCGCTGCTCGACCATATGATGGCCGAAGGCTTCATCCACACCGCGCAGCGGGTCAAGCCGCTGGTGGTCGACGATCCGGAAGCGATCGTCGCCGCCATCATAGTCGCCGGATCATCGGTCGACGCACCGACCGAAGGTGTGCAGTCGGTAATCGACAAGCTTTAGGGGAGTAAAGGCAGTAGGGCAGTAGGTAGTGAATGCCGCGCTTATGAAGCGCGATCCTACTCCCCTACTCCCCCCGCAAGTCGGCGACTTGCCCGACGGACCCGCCAGATGACATTGCCGACATCGTCGGCGACGAGCAGTGCGCCGGTCCGATCGATAGCAACGCCGACCGGACGGCCCATCGCCTTGCTATCACGCCCGATAAAGCCAGCGAGCACATCTTTTGGAGGACCGCTCGGTTTACCATCGCGGAACGGCACGAAGATCACCTTGTAACCGCTGAACACGCTTCTGTTCCACGAGCCATGCTGGCCGACGAAGGCGCCGTTGCCGTAGGCCGGGCCGAGCGACGTGCCTTTGGAGAAGGTCAGTCCCAGCGAGGCGGTATGGGAACCCAGCGCATAATCGGGCTTGACCGCCCTCGCCACGAGATCGGGGCGCTGGGGCTTGACGCGTTCGTCGATGTTCTGCCCGAAATAGCTGTAGGGCCAGCCGTAAAAAGCGCCGTCACGAACCGAGGTCATGTAATCCGGGACGAGATCGTCGCCGATCTCGTCCCGCTCATTCACGGCGACCCAAAGCTCGCCACTTTCAGGGTTCCAGGACAGCCCGTTCGGGTTGCGCAGCCCTGACGCGAAGACCCGGGTGCGGCGGGTCGACCGGTCCACTTCAAGGACGGCGGCGCGGTTCTTCTCCGCGGCCATGCCGTTTTCTCCAACGTTACTGTTGGAGCCGACGGTGACATAGAGCTTGCGTCCATCCGGACTTGCGATCACGTCCTTGGTCCAATGATGGTTGAGATCTCCGGCCGGTAAGTCGACGATCTTTTCCGGCGGCGTTGTGGCTCGGGTCTGGCCATTGGAGTAGGGGAAAGCGACGAGCGCGTCGGTATTCGCTACATAGAGCCTGCCTTTGGACAGCGTCATACCGAACGGTGAATTGAGGCCTTCTGCGAACGTCCTGCGCACATCCGCAATGCCGTCGCCATTGGTGTCGCGCAGGAGCGTGATGCGGTTGGCGCTTTTGGTCGCGGCCCCGGCGCGCTTCATAGCCAGGTCCATGAAGACCTTTCTAAGGCTGAAGCCTTGGTCATCCTTGGCAGGAGCATTGGTTTCGGCGACCAGCACGTCGCCGTTCGGAAGCACGTGCAGCCAGCGCGGATGGTCGAGGCCGGTGGCGAAGGCGTTCACCATCAGCCCCCGAGCCGGGGTTGGCATGCCACCTTTCTGCCAACCCTTCGCCTCGGCGATGTTGATGGTCGGGATCAGCGTCGGTCTTGGTTTCGGTAAAGTGGGGTTGGGGCCATAGCCGGTCATTGCCCCCGTTTTCTGCGCCGAAAAGCCAGCGCAGCTCGCCATGACGGCTCCTAATACAGCTATGAGTACGCTTCGAGGGAAGCCGGCATGCATCGGACGTCCTCCGCACGGATTTGCGTCGTGCTCTTTACGTAAACGCGAGTCAACGACGTATTATTCCAAACTGGCTCCAATAACGGCGTTCGCAGGCGCGCCTCGGGTAACCGTCAAAACCGTCACACGAAACCGGTTCGCCCGTGCTAGTGATCACAGTCTGGTCGTCGCCGCGCGGCGGCGTATTCGAGACACTGGGGACGCGACCATGAACATCACTCTCAACCCGGAAGGCAGCGACCTGTCGCCTATCTGCCAGACGAGCACGGGCTGTTCTTCGTCTATCACTTCACCGCCGAAGGCGCGAGAACCAAAGACCCGGCCGCCACACACTGGACCTAGCGCAGCTACCAGCTTTCCGACACGAGATCGCCACCGAGCCGGCTTTGCCGCCGCCGGTGCGCGATGCCTTCCTGTCGGTCGGCCATGGCTGCCATATCGACCTCGAGGGCGACTGGCTCCATGGCGACCTGCCGGACCTGCGCCACGACTATTCGGCGGAGGCGCGCGGGCTCGGCCATTTCCGTTTCGCCTTCAACGACACGATGCTGATCCGCGGCCGCAAGCAACCGCTACGGTTGGTCGACAATATCCGCAAGGCGATCGACAACGGTTCGCGCAAGTTCCGCTCTCCGGCAGAGCTGATCGAGGCTGTCATGGGCCAGTCGCCCGACGGCATGGCGACGTGGGCGATACGCTCGACGGCATCGAGGACCGCATCGTCTGCGACGCATTGCGTCGCGGCGGTCGTCTATCTGTTCGTCAGGCGGCTGGGGCGCGGGGTGTAGCGCCGGCCTTGCGCGCCGAAGAAAACATTGACCAGGAATAGATCGCCAGCGCCGTCCAGATCAGGCCGAAGGCGATGGCCTGGGTGCTGCCGAAGGGTTCGCCGAAAATCAGCACGGCGATCAGGAATACAATAGTCGGCGCGATATACTGCATGATGCCGATTGTGGAGAGACGCAACAGCTTGGCCCCGAAGGCAAACAGCAGCAGCGGTATGGCGGTGACCGGGCCGCAGCCGATCAGCAATGCGGTATCGTTCAGGGAACTGGAGACGAAATGGTCCTGCCCTGTGACGATGAGCAAGATGATGTAGCCGAGCGCCGGCACCGACAGCAACAGCACCTCGAGCAAAAAGCCCTGGCTGGGACCGATTGGCAGCGTCTTGCGGAAAAAGGCATAGGCGGCAAAGGAAAACGCCAGCACCAGCGACACCCAGGGCAGCTTGCCGGCGTCGATCGTCAGCACCGCGACCGCGATGGCCGCCAGCAGCACCGCCGCGATTTGCAGCCTGTCGAGCCGCTCGCCAAGCAGCAGCGCACCGACAACGACGCTGACAAGCGGGTTGATGTAATAGCCAAGCGCGGTCTCGATGGTGCGGTCGACCGCGATCGCCCAGACATAGATGCCCCAGTTAACCGAAATCAGCGCCGCCGTCAGCGCCGCCATCGAAATGATGCGCGGCGAACGGATTGCGGCCTTGAAGTCCGCGGTGCGGCCGGCCCAGACCAAAACGGCGGCGGCAATCGGCACCGACCAGACGATGCGGTGCGCGATGACTTCGGCCAGCGGCAGATGCGCGACAGCTTTCATGTAAAAGGGCAGCAACCCCCACAGGAGATAGGCGCCCAGGGCCAACAGAAAGCCACGCCGGGCCTTTGAGTCTGCTTCGAGCTGGATTGCTTGCGTGGGCATGGCCCAACGCTATGCGCCAGCCGCCGGGCCAAGACCATCGCAAAGTTCTGATGGATCAATGGACTTTCGCTGATGGTTCAATCCTACTCCGCCGCGACCAGCCCGGCCATCTCGCGGTTCTTCATCAGCTTGTAGACGATCGAATCCATCAGCGCCTGGAACGAGGCGTCGATGATGTTTTCTGAGACGCCGACCGTCCACCAGCGGGCGCCGGTTGCGTCATGCGATTCGATCAGCACGCGGGTGATCGCCTCGGTGCCACCATTGAGGATACGCACCTTGAAGTCGGCAAGTTCGAGGTCGGCGATCTCGTTCTGGAATTTTCCGAGATCCTTGCGCAGCGCGATGTCGAGCGCATTGACCGGGCCGTGTCCTTCGGCCACCGACATCTTCTCCTCGCCGTCGACCATCACCTTGACGATCGCCTCCGAGACCGTCTTCAGCTGGCCGTTGGCGTCGAAGCGGCGCTCGACCATGCAGCGAAACGAGGTGACGCTGAAGAATTCCGGCAGGCCGTGCAGCATCTTGCGCGCCAGAAGCTCGAAGCTGGCATCGGCGCCCTCATAGGCATAGCCTTCGGCCTCGCGCTCCTTGACCACTGATATCAGCGCGTCGAGCCGGTGGTCGTCTTTCGGCATGTCGATGCCGCGCCGCTTCAGCTCGGCGAGGAAATTGGCCTTGCCGCCCTGGTCCGAGACCATGACGCGGCGGCGGTTGCCAACTGCTTCCGGCGGCACATGCTCGTAGGTGGCCGGCTCCTTGGCCAGCGCCGAGGCATGGATGCCGGCCTTGGTGGCGAAGGCGGAAGCGCCGACATAGGGCGCCTGCGCTTCCGGCGCGCGGTTCAGCAATTCGTCAAAGGCCCGGGAAAGGCGCGATATTCCGGCCAACGCTTCGGCCGAAATGCCTGTCTCGAAGCGGTCGGAAAAGGCCGGCTTCAGCGCCAGCGTCGGCACGATCGAGATCAGATTGGCGTTGCCGCAGCGCTCGCCGATGCCGTTCAGCGTGCCCTGGATCTGGCGCACGCCGGCCTCGACGGCGGCCAGCGAATTCGCCACCGCCTGGCCGGTGTCGTCATGGGCATGGATGCCGAGATGGTCTCCGGGAATGCCTGAGGCGATGACCTTCTCGACGATGGCGCGCACTTCCGACGGCTGCGTGCCGCCATTGGTGTCGCACATCACCACCCAGCGCGCGCCGGCGTCGTAGGCGGTCCTAGCGCAGGCCAGCGCATAATCGGGATTGGCCTTGAAGCCGTCGAAGAAATGCTCGCAATCAACCAGTGCTTCCTTGGCCGAGGCAATCGCCGCTTCGACCGAGGCCTTGATCGCTTCGAGGTTTTCCTCGTTCGTGCAGCCCAGCGCGATGCGGACATGGTAGTCCCAGCTCTTGGCGACAAAGCAAATGGCGTCCGACTTCGACTGGACCAATGCGGCAAGGCCTGGATCGTTCGAAGCCGAGACCCCAGCCCGCTTGGTCATGCCGAAGGCGACGAATTTGGCACTGGCCGTGCGGGGCTCGGCGAAGAAGGCGGTGTCGGTCGGGTTGGCGCCGGGATAGCCCCCCTCGACATAGTCCATGCCGAACTCGTCGAGCAGCCCGGCGATGGCGATCTTGTCCTCGACTGAAAAGTCGATACCCGGTGTTTGCTGGCCATCACGCAGTGTCGTGTCGAAGAGATAGAGGCGCTCGCGGCCCATGATCATTTCCCCGCAAACCGATCCGTCGCCCGGATCAACCGGTCGAGGATGCCCGGCTCCGAATAGGCATGGCCGGCGCCCTCGATCAGGTGGAAATCCGCTTTCGGCCACGCCTTGTGCAGCGCCCAGGCATAGCGCGCCGGGCACGGCATGTCGTAGCGGCCATGAACGATGGTGCCGGGGATGTCCTTCAACTTGAAGGCATCACGCAGCAGTTGCCCTTCCTCCAGCCAGCCGGCATGGACGAAATAGTGGTTCTCGATGCGGGCGAAGGCCACGGCATAGTCGTCTTCGCCAAACCGGCTGCTGGTTTCCGGATCGGGCAATAGCGTGATCGTCTCGCCCTCCCACAGGCTCCAGGCGCGGGCGGCCTCGACCTGCGCCTTGCGGTCGCTGCCGACCAGCCGCTTGCGATAGGCGGCCATCATGTCGCCGCGCTCGGCCTCGGGGATCGGCGCCAGGAAGCGCTCCCATCTGTCGGGGAACATTTCGGAGACGCCAAACTGGTAATACCATTCGAGTTCCGCACGCGTCAGCGTATAGATGCCGCGCACGACGAGCTCGCTCACATGTTCGGGGTGTGTCTCGGCATAGGCCAGCGCCAGTGTCGATCCCCACGAGCCGCCGAACACCAGCCATTTGTCGAAGCCGCACATGTCGCGCAGGCGCTCGATGTCGGCGACCAGATGCCAGGTGGTGTTGGCCTCGAGCGAGGCGTTGGGCGTCGACTTTCCGCAGCCGCGCTGATCGAACAGTATGACATCGTAAAGCTTCGGATCGAACAGTCGCCGGTGCTTTGGCGAGATGGTACCGCCCGGTCCGCCATGCAGGAACACAGCCGGCTTGGCACCCCTGGTGCCGGACCGCTCCCAATAGACCTGATGGCCGTCGCCGACATTGAGCATGCCTGACTCGAAAGCCTCGATCTCTGGGTAGAGGGTGCGGAGTTCACTGCTCATAATTTCAGGCCCTGCTGCGGCCAGTTGGCCGTCTCGTGATCCGGATGCTGGAAGGAGATGATCTGCTCCTGGCGGGTGTAGTAGTCAGGATCGTCATGGACCGGCGCCTCGAAGATCTTCTCCACCCAGGGCAGCCGCGCGGCGTAGTTGACCTGGATCTGCGGCGCGAGGTCGGAGCGATCGTCAAAAGCGCCGATGGCGATCTCAAGCCCGCCGGGCTGCCGATAGGTCAGCGGCGTGCCGCAGCGGGCGCAGAACCCGCGATCGATATTGACCGACGACTGAAAATAGCTCGGCTCCTCACGGACCCATTCGACGCCGTCCTTGGGCACCGTCACCAGTGCGCCGAAGAAGGAACCAAACTGCTTCTGGCACATACGGCAATGGCAGATGGACGGGCGCCCAAGCGCCCCACGGATGCGGAAACGCACGGCGCCGCACTGGCAGCCGCCGGTTCGAACGGTTTCGGTCATGATCTTTCCTCCGGCGGCCATTGTTCGGTGTCGTGGTCGGGATGCTGGTAGGAGACGAGATCGGCGAGATAGGAGGCTGACGAGATATCGGCCATCGTGTCCTCGCCGGGCAATTCGTGGATGCGGTCGACGTAGGGGAGCTTTGCTTCGGTACCCCACTGGATGGTCGGCGCGATCTCCTGCGGAGCGTCGAAGGCGGCGATGGCGAGCGCGATACCCTCGGGCGCCTCGAAGGTCAGCGGGGTGCCACAATCGGCGCAGAAGCCGCGCAATGCGGCGTTGGACGAGCGGAAGCGTTTGGGCTCGCCGCGCGTCCAGTCGAATTTTGCGCCACGCACCGACACCAGCGGCAGGTAGAAATTGCCGCTTGCCTTCTGGCACATGCGGCAATGGCAGACGGAGGCATCACCCAGCGCGCCTTCGACACGGAAGCGCACAGCGCCGCACTGGCAACCGCCTGTGTAGACCGGTCTGTTGTCTAGACTCATTGCTTCACTCCGCGGCATGGCAGACGGCTTCGATATTGTTGCCGTCGGGGTCGAAGACAAAGGCGCCATAGTAGTTCGCGTGATAGTGCGGACGCAGGCCTGGCCCGCCATTGTCCTTGCCGCCGGCGGCGATTGCGGCTGCGTAGAAGGCGTCGACCTCGGCGCGGCTGCGAGCAGTGAAGGCGACGTGCTGACGGTCCTTCGGCTTGTCCTTGCCTTGATGCAGCCAAAACACCGGCCGGTCCCGGCCATAGCCGCCGACCTTGGCGCCGCCGGTATATTCCTGCGGCACCATATAGAGGAGCGCGGCACCGAGCGGCGCCATCGCCTTGTCATAGAACGCCTTGGAAGCGTCGAAATCGGAAACGGTGATGCCAAGATGATCGATCATCTTTTTACCTCCCAAGTGGTGATGCGGGCAGCGGTGACGGGGTCTTTGCCGTCCTTCAACTGAATACCTTGCGCCAGCAAGTCGGCACGGATGCGGTCGGCCTCGGCCCAATTTCCGGCGGCGATCAGTGCGAGCCGTTTGGCGATCGCCCTGGTGATGGCGTCTTCATCGACCTTGGTCGGCGTGACGTCGAAGCCGAGAAACAGCAACGCCGCCTTCAGCGAAGCGGCAGCATCGTTGCCCGCTGCGGCAGCCTTGCCGCCACCGGCAGCACTGAAATCTACAGCCTCACCGGCCAACTGCGTCAGCACCTGGAACGCAGAATAGGTTGCGAGATCGTCCGACAGGGCTTCCACCACTTCCACCGGCAATCGCTTTGCCGCCGCCGGTGCCAGATCCGCCGCCCGCTTCCATTTGCGCAGCGTGTTTTCCGCCTCTTCCAGCTTGCGCACGGAAAAGTCGATCGGCTCGCGATAATGCGTCATCAGCATCGCCAGCCTGAGCACCTCGCCCGGCCATTTGCGGCCGCCAAAGGTATCCGTCTCCATCAACTCGTTGATCGAGTAGAAGTTGCCCAGGCTCTTGGACATCTTCTGCCCCTCGACCTGCAGGAAGCCGTTGTGCATCCACACCTTGGCCATCACGTCAGTGCCGTGGGCGCAGCGCGACTGGGCGATCTCGTTTTCGTGGTGCGGGAAGATCAGGTCGAGCCCGCCGCCATGGATATCGAAGACCTCGCCGAGATAGGCGGCCGACATCGCCGAGCACTCGATGTGCCAGCCCGGCCGGCCTCTGCCCCACGGGCTGTCCCAGCCCGGCTCTTCCGGCGAGGACAGCTTCCACAGCACGAAATCGCCAGGGTTCTTCTTGTGGGGATCGACGGCGACGCGAGCGCCGGCCTGCTGTTCGTCGAGATTGCGATTCGACAATTGGCCGTAGTCCGGCATCGAGGCCGTGTCGAACAGAACTTCGCCTGCCGCAACATAAGCATGGCGCCGTTCGATCAACCGTTGAATCAAGGAGATCATGTCGACTTTGCCATCGGCGCGCGGCTCGACGAATTCGGTGGCGCGCGGCTCGACCGTCGGTTCCAGGCAGCCGAGCGTCGCCACATCCTTGTGGAATTGGTCGGCGGTTTTTTCGGTGACGCGCCGGATCGCCTCGTTCAGCGACAGCTTTCCCGAGGCAATTTCGCCGCCGAAATCGCGCAGTGCGCGGTCGTTGATCTTGTCGTCGACATCCGTGATGTTGCGCACATAGGTGACGTGCGCTTGCCCGTAGAGATGGCGCAGCAGACGGAACAGCACGTCGAAGACGATCACTGGCCGCGCGTTGCCGATATGGGCAAAGTCGTAGACCGTCGGGCCGCAGACATACATGCGCACATTGCGCGGATCGATCGGGAAGAAATCCTCCTTCGTCCGCGTCAGCGTGTTGTAGAGGCGCAGGCCCTTCGATGCGTCAGACATTCGTGCCTTCCCGGTGCGTTACTTTTGGTGGGGCCACTTGCGCTGAGACGCAAATCAGGCACCAGCCTGCTGGCCGGGGCGTTTGTCCACTCTAGAAGGAAGATAGGCGAAAACGTCCGGACCAGCGCGAAGCTAGCCAATAATGCAAATGCCACAAATGGCGAAAGACGTTCTCATGAGCGGCTTTATCGCCTCACCCAGTGTTGCCGTCAAGTCGCAACTTTCGGCAAAAGAGTCGCCGGATCACAGGTAATGACGCAGTGAAACATTTTATTAAACATCTCGGCACAGTCATGAAACATTCGCCGGCTAGATCACCAGATGTCACGATTTGGTCGGATTCGACCAGCAAACGCGGACACGAAGACGTTACCAGGGAAGAGAAAAATGCCCCGAACCAAGCAGGACTCCAGCAGCGCGAAGCAACCGGCGCTCGCCAGCCAATACCGGGCGATCGGCCCGGCCGCGATCGTCGCCGCCCTTCTCCATACCGCGAAGAAGAAAAAGCCGGCGCAAAAGATCACATCGCCGCGCGCTGCCTGATGCGACGTCAGCCGACGCCATGCGCCGGCAATGAGGCGCCGAATGTGCCAGGAAAATAGCTGCTAGAACAAGGTCATCTGACTGTCGTCCGCGCCGGGATTCTGGCGCCAGGCCTTCTCGGGCTCCGGCCCCACGACGCCCCTTTCCTAAATCTCCGGTCCGGTGTTGGCGACCTCGTTGACGAGGTCGGAAACCGGGACAGCCTCGAAGAAGTCGTGCTGTGCCGGTCTGAGCAGGTCCGCCACGTCGCGCGGCTCCAGGGTGCGGCAATCCAGCCAGCGGGCGAAATCCTGCGGATCTATCACTACCGGCATCCGGTCATGGCTATGGGCGATGTCGGTATTGGCGTTGACGGTCAGGATGGCGCCGGTGTCCATTTCGGAACCGCCCGGCTCGGCATAGGTCTCGATCAGCCCGGCGAAGGCGACAAGTCCGCCATGCCTCGGCCGCACCCAATAGGGCTGCCCCCTCTTGCCGCCTGATTGACGCCATTCGTAGAAGCCGGAAGCCGGCACCAAAGCGCGGCGATGGCGCATGGCGGTGCGAAACGAGGCCTTTTCCGTTGCTCCCTCCGAGCGCGCGTTGAACAGCAGCGGAAACTCACGCGTGTCCTTCACCCAGGCCGGGATCAGCCCCCAACGCACCAACATCGACTGCCGGTCGGGCTGGTTCGAGCCTGGCGCCTGCGGCAAGCCTGCAATCGCCATCAGGACCGGCTGCGTCGGCGCGATGTTGTAGCGGGCCGGAAAATCCTCCAGCTCCGCCAGACCGAGAAAAGCGGCAGTCTGGTCCGGCGTGGCGGTCAAGGCAAAGCGTCCGCACATAAGCTAAACTCGTTGAAACGGTCGGATGCGAAGGTGGCGATGGAACCGGCGTTGCGCAACCGCTAATGCTTCTTCACGCCGACCGGTCCACAACCGACTGCAGCGAATGGGAGATCCATGGACGAAATGCGCAAGATTCTGCCGGCTGTCTCGGTCGCCATTGTCCGCGGCGACACGGTGCTGCTGGTCAAGCGGGCGCGGCAGCCTTCGCAAGGATTTTACGCGTTTCCAGGCGGCAAGGTCGAGGTCGGCGAAACGCTGGAACAAGCCGCGCAACGCGAATTGCTGGAGGAAACCGGGTTGCATGCGCACAACTACCGCGCACTTCGGGAAATCCGCATCGACGGCGGCAGCGACGGGCACCCGGTCGACTATCTGCTGACGGTGTTCGGCGCTACCTATGCCGGCGGCGAGCCCGTGGCCAGCGACGACGCCGAGAACGCCGCCTTCTATACACTCAGCGAAATGACGGCGCTGCCGCTTGCCGCTTCGGTGTTTGCCGTTGCCGAAGAATTGCTCAGGAATGCAGGGGCGTAACCTCCAAAATCGCCTTGCAGGCGACAGATTGTTTGGCCACATAGACTCATGATCCGCGCATCGCTTTTCCTTGCAGCTTGCCTCGCCGCCAGTACGGCATTCGGGGCGCGGCCGGCTCTGGCCGCCGAGTCGCCGTTCGAGCCGGGGCTGATGCGGCTGGCGGAGGTGCTTGGATCGCTGCATTTCCTGCGTAATCTGTGCGGCGAGAAGGGCGACCAGTGGCGGGTCGAGATGGAGAAGCTGATTGCTTCGGAAAATCCGGACTCGGAGCGGCGCGCCCGCTTCATCGCCAGCTTCAACCGCGGCTACCGCTCCTTCGGCGGCACCTACACGCAGTGTACCGCCTCGGCGACCGAAGCCATCAGCCGCTATATGAAGGAGGGCGAGACGCTCTCGCGCGACATCGCCTCGCGCTACGGCAACTGACCTTGACACCTCGCTGCTTGTCCGGTGGCGCCTTAATCCTTGTGTTGCACTTTTGCAACGGTATTAACGAAACGTTACGGCGCGGATCGGGAATTAACTCAAACTGAAGGTTTTCATCCCGCTCGCCGGCCTAATCGGCTAAGTTTGAATCGGATCGAACGCAGGTTTGCAAAACGTGACGAGCCCTTGTCGAAACGACCCTAGAAATGTCGTATTTACAAGTACTTACTTAACCTGCGTGTAAAAAGGACAGCCCAAGCCTGATCCGCATCTGCCGGATCGCCGCTTGAAAAGGGTGGACATCGCAATGGAACATGCCGTCAACGACATCGACGCGCTGGTCAGGGAAGAAAAGCGCCTGACCGCCGTGGAAAGCCACAGCGAGGCCTGGGCGGAAGGGCTTTCGGCTGGAATCGAGCCGGAAATCATCGCCGAGGCGGCCCTTGAAACGGCGTTCGGTGAAATGCTGCGCGCCAATGGCGAGACCTCGGCCCTTGCCCTGCTCGACCGCATGCGTGAAAAGGTGATAGCCGGGGCTTTCGAACCAGGACGGCTGCGGCACTGAACCGGCATCAGGCTCTTTGACGACGGTGTGCCGCTTGGGCGGTCATGCCCCGAGCACCTGGGCGGGCCTGGGCATCTGGACGGAATCATGGAGAGGCAGGCGGTGACTTTTTCGACGTCAGGCCAGCCGCGTGGCTTGGCCCTCAGCATCCGGCTCGTCGCTTTTTGCGCCGCGCTCCCTCTGGCTTTTTGCCTCGCAAGCAGCCCTGCTTATGCGCTGAGTGAAATCAAGCGCGAGGACCTGCCCTCGCCAGTCACGCCGCCCGCCGATGACGACATGTCGCCGCCCAGAACCGAGGTGCCGATGCCCGATCCGCTCGGCACGACACCGCCTGCGACCAACCAGCCGAGGCCCCCCGACGAGCGGGAACAGGTCGAACCGGAGGGCCCAAAAGGCGATGGTGGCATGGCCAATCCGCAAGCCGATCCGGATGAACCCTTGCCCGAGGTCGTCTACGATCTCGGCAAGCTGCCGGAGCCGGTCAGGCGCATGCACGATTTGATCCTCGAGGCCTGCAAGAGCGGCGACATCGAAAAGCTCCGGCCGTTGATCGGCCAGGGCGATACGATGACCCAATTGTCGCTGAGCGAGATCGAAGGCGACCCGATCACCTTCCTGAAAGGTCTTTCGGGCGACACGGAAGGCCAGGAGATCCTCGCCATCCTGGAAGAGGTGCTCAGTGCCGGCTATGTCCATGTCGATGCCGGCACGCCGCAGGAGCTCTATGTCTGGCCATATTTCTTCGCGCTGCCGCTGGACAAGCTCGACGCCAGGCAGCGGGTCGAGCTGTTCAAGATCGTCACCGCCGGCGACTATGACAGCATGAAGCAGTTCGGCGCCTACATCTTCTACCGCGTCGGCATCACGCCGGACGGACAGTGGACATTCTTCGTCGCCGGGGATTGAGCGGCATTTCCCTTTCCTACCCTCAAGCCCGCTTAGAGCATCGGAGTGGGTCCCCGCTTCGGGAAAGCCGATGCTCAAAGAAAGAGATAGACCGGCGGTCCGATCGGTTTGAAAGTCCGCCGCTCTAGACCGGCAGCGCCTCGGAAAACTCCACAGCCTCGCCCTGCCCTGGCGTGACGATCTCGCCTTCCCACATCACGCGGCGGCCGCGGACGACTGTTCCGACCGGCCACCCGGTTACTTCTCTGCCGTCATAGGGTGTCCAGCCGGCCTTGGAGCCGGCCTGCGCATTGGTGATGGTTTCGCGGCGCTTCAGATCGACGATGGTGAAATCGGCGTCGTAGCCGGCGGCGATGCGGCCTTTCCTGGCCATGCCGAAGATACGCTGCGGGCCGTGGCTGGATAGGTCGACGAAACGTTGCAACGTCAGCCGGCCGGCATTGACGTGATCCAGCATGATCGGCACCAGTGTCTGCACGCCGGTCATGCCGGACGGCGAGGCAGGATAGAGTTTTGCCTTCTCCGCCAGCGTGTGGGGGGCGTGGTCGGAACCCAGCACATCGACAATGCCTTGTGCAATGCCGTGCCAGATGCCGTCGTGGTGGCGCGATCCGCGCACCGGTGGGTTCATCTGGATCAGCGTGCCAAGCCGCGCATAATCGTCCAGGCTCAGCGTCAAGTGATGCGGCGTCGCCTCGCAGGTCGCGACGTCCTTGTGCTGTTCGAGGAAGGCGATCTCCTCTGCGGTCGAGATGTGCAGCACGTGAATCCGGGCGCGAACCTGGCGCGCGATGCGCACCAGGCGCTCGGTGCAGCGCAAGGCGGCGATCTCGTCGCGCCACACCGGATGCGAGGACGGATCGCCCTCGATGCGCTCACTCAGCCGCTCGCGCAACCGGAACTCGTCCTCGGAATGAAAGGCGGCCCGACGGCGCGTATTCCTCAGAATCGAGGCGACGCCCTCATCGTCCTCGACCAAAAGGTCGCCGGTGGACGAGCCCATGAATACTTTTATGCCGGCAGCACCGGGTAGCCGCTCCAGTTCGCCGGCATCCCCGGCATTGTCGCGGGTGCCGCCGACCCAGAAGGCAAAGTCGCAATGCATGCGGCCGGTGGCGCGCCGAACCTTGTCGGCAAGGGCTGCTTCGCTGGTGGTCAGCGGGTTGGTGTTGGGCATCTCGAAGACGGCGGTGACGCCGCCCAGCACCGCTGCCCGCGAGCCTGTCTCCAAATCTTCCTTGTGCTCCAGCCCTGGCTCGCGGAAATGCACCTGGCTGTCGACGACGCCGGGCAGGATGTGCAGGCCACGACAGTCGACCGTCTCGCCGGCTGATGCCTGGCCGAGATCGCCGATGGCGGCGATGCGCCCGCCGTTGATGCCGATGTCGCGCCGGCCCTCGCCATCGTGGTTGACCACCGTGCCGCCTGTCAGGATGAGGTTGTAGGTCGTGGCCATGCAGATCCGGTCTCTTGCGGGGGGAGTGTCAGCGGCTTACGTAATGGCCGACTGTTTTGCAAGATCAGGTTCTTTTTCCGCCCATGCCCTTTGCCCAGTTGAAAGACCGCGCCCTCATTTCCGTGTCAGGCCCGGATGCCGAGATTTTTTTGCAGAACATTCTGACCACCGACCTCGACGCACTGGCTGCGGGCGAAGCAAAACCTGGCGCCTTGCTGACGCCGCAAGGCAAGATCCTGTTCGACTTCCTGATCTCCCGCGCTGGCGAGAATTCCTTCCGCCTAGAATGCCGAGCCGATATATCAGACGATTTCATGCGCCGGCTGATGCTCTACAAATTGCGCGCCAAGGTCGAGATCGCCAAGTTAGATCAGGGGCTTGTCACCGTCGCGTGGGGAAGTGATTCAACCACTTCGCAATCTGATTCAACGCCGGTTGCCGATGCACGGTTCCGCGACGCGTCCGTGACGCGCTGTTATGGCTGCACGGGTGAGGGCGGCGACCCGGCCGCATGGCAGGCTCTGCGCATCGCCCATGGGATTGCCGAAAGCGGCTGCGACTACCCGCTCGGCGACGCCTTCCCCCATGATGTGCTGCTCGACGAGACCGGCGGCGTCGGCTTCAGGAAGGGCTGCTATGTCGGCCAGGAGGTGGTCTCGCGCATGCAGCATCGCGGCACCGCCAGACGGCGGGTGCTGATCGTTTCGGCCGAACGGCCCCTGCCCGCTCCTGGCGCCGAACTGACAGTTTCCGGGCGACCGGTCGGCACGCTTGGCACTGCCGCCGGCACGGCAGGCCTCGCCATAGCCCGTATCGACCGCGTCAAGGCAGCGCTCGACGCCGGCCAGCCGATCATGGCGGAAGACGTCCCTGTGTCGCTCGCCATCCCTGCCTGGGCGAAGTTCACCTTCCCGCAGCAACCTGTCGGCGCGGAGGAGACCTGATGGCGGCCGACCGTGCCGGCGCGCCGCCGCGCGCTTGGCAGCGCATGCTGTCGGGCCGGCGGCTCGATCTGCTCGACCCCTCGCCGCTCGACATCGAGATTTCGGACATCGCCCATGGGCTTGCCCGCGTCGCCCGCTGGAACGGCCAGACCAGCGGCGACCACGCCTTTTCCGTCGCCCAGCATTCGCTGCTGGTCGAGGCGCTTTTCGGCGAGCTGGTGCCAGACGCCCCGGCCGACGCGCGGCTGGCGGCTTTGCTGCACGACGCGCCGGAATATGTCATCGGCGACATGATCTCACCGTTCAAATCGGTGATGGGCGGCAGCTACAAGGAGTGCGAGCTGAGGCTGCAGCGCGCCATCCATCTGCGGTTTTCGCTGCCGGTCGAACCTAGCGCGGGCCTGCGCAAGGAGATCAAGCGCGCCGACCAGATCGCCGCCTATTTCGAGGCGACGCTGCTTGCCGGCTTTTCGACCGCCGAGGCGACCGAATTCTTCGGCCGGCCGCGCGGCTTCAATGCCGACCGCTTCGACCTCACACCGCGTTCGGTGACCTGGGCGCAAAACGCGTTCCTCGAACGGTATGCGGCGATCGAGAAATCGCGGCGCCAAACGGTGCAGCCGGCCGACTGAAAAAACGGTAAATTAACCGGAAAGGACAACAGTACCGTGTTCGATCACGGTCTGCAGGCGCGCCTCATGTCCGTCACTCATGCCAAGGCTGGTTCGCCCGTCCGCGGACGGAGGGCCGAAGGCATAGGCCTGCCGCGACGGATAGAAAACGAACTGCGCAAACAGAATGATCGTTTTTCGGCCGCCGTCGAGAACATGTCGCATGGCTTGGCCATGTTCGATGCCGACGAGCACATGATCATCTGCAACGGCAATTATATCAGCATCTTCTGCCTCGACGCCGAGATCGTGCGGCCCGGCATCCGGTTTTTCGACATTCTCCAGCACAGCGTCGACATCGGCGTCGCCTCGCACAGCGCCGAAGAACTTTATGCCATCCGCAAGCCCTATATCGACCAGGCGAAACCTTCGACCTATGAGGAAACGCTGTCGGATGGGCGCATAGTTAACATCTCGCACCGGCCGCTTGCTTCAGGGGGCTGGGTGTCGATCTATGAGGACATCACCGAGCAACGGCGTGCCGAACAGGAACTGAAGGAGCAGCACCGCCGTTTCGACGCAGCACTCGCCAACATGTCGCAAGGCCTTTTGATGTATGACTCGGACGGCAGGCTGATCGTACGCAACGAACGTTTCCTGGAACTCTACCACGTGACGCCGGCCGACATTCCACTTGGCATGGGCCACCGCGACGCGCTCGAGCAACTCGTCCGCCTGGGTCTCTATGCAGAGATCGACATCGACAGCGAAATCTCGAAAACCGCGGCCTGCCTTCAAGCCGGAGAAATGCGGTCGACCTACCGGATGAGGCCACGGACCTGGCGATATTCTCGCTCGACCTCGATCGCTTCAAGGCCGTCAACGACACCTGGGGGCATCCGGCCGGCGACTGGCTGCTGAAATGCGTGGCCGAGCGGCTGCAACGTTGCCTACGCAACGAAACGGACGTAGTCGCTCGTTTCGGCGGCGATGAGTTCGTCATCATCCAGTCCAATACCAAAGGTGCCGGCGACGCGGAAAAACTGGCAAGACGCATTGTCGACATCATCGGAAGGCCGTTTCGCGACAAAAGTCGCGACATGCATATCGGCATCAGCCTTGGCATCGCCCTTTTCCCCAATGACGGCAGGGATGCCGACACGCTGCTGAAAAACGCCGACATGGCCCTCTACAGGGCGAAAAGCGAAGGACGCAACGTCTATCGCTTCTTCGAGCCAGGCATGGATGCGATGGTGCGGGCACGACGCGCACTCGAAACCGATCTGGAAGCAGCGCTGCGGCGGCAGGAATTCGAGCTCGACTTCCAACCAATCATGAACATCGCTTCCAGCGAAATCGTCGGCGCCGAAGCCCTGATGCGGTGGCACTCGCCGGCACGCGGCTTGGTGCCGCCAGACGACTTCATCCCGGTCGCCGAAGAGATTGGGCTGATCGTGCCGCTGGGAGAATGGGCGCTGAGGAACGCCTGCACAGTTGCGGCGGGCTGGCCGCATGGGCTGCGTATCGCGGTCAATGTCTCGGCTGTGCAGATCAAAAGCGGCACCTTTGCCCGCAGCGTGATCTCCGCGCTGGCATTTTCCGGCGTGCCGGCCGATCGGCTTGAACTGGAAATCACCGAAACGGTGCTGATGGATGAGAGCGATACCGTGCTCAAGACGCTCAGCCAGTTGCGCGACCTCGGCATCCGTATCGCGCTGGACGATTTCGGCATCGGTTATTCGTCGCTCAGCTATCTCCGCCGCTTCCCGGTCGACAAGATCAAGATCGACCGCTCCTTTATTCGCGACATCGACAAGCGCGACACGGCCGCGATCGTGCTGACGGTCATCGGCCTCGGTGCCCAACTTGGGATCACCGTCACCGCCGAGGGCGTCGAAACCGAAGCCCAGCTGGAGTTCCTGAGCAGGGAAGGCTGCGTCGAGGCCCAGGGCTATTTGATCGGCGCACCGTCGAAGGCGGCGGACATCAATCCCCTGCCGAAGTCGCGCGCCGCGATCAGGCAATCCGGCTAAGTGCGACAGGCCAGACGAGCCAGTCAAAGGTGTCCGCTCAATGCCTCCACCATGTCCTTGTTCGTCGCCACAGGAACGATCTCGAATTCGACCAGATCCGCCCATTCGACGACCCACTGTTGCAGGAGCGTGACGTCATCGGCCTCCACCAGCAGGAAGCAGCGGCTCATATCCGCCGCGATCCAGCTGTGGTGCACAAGAAGCGCGTCCGGCTTCAGGCGGCCCTGGTCGCGGAAGCGACGGTAGACCTCCTTGCGATCACAGCCGCGAAAATCCTCGGTCACAAAAAACAGCATCTCTGCCCCCCTCTCGGATGATTATCGCCCCGGCCGGTCGAGCCGCTCCAGGAACCACTGCGTCAGCCGCACCCAGACCTCATCTTTTTCGCCGGAATCCTCCCAGCCATGGTCGAGGTTGGGATTGTCGTTGACCTCGATGACGAAGACACCGTCCTTGGTCTCCTTGAGGTCCACCCCGTAGAGGCCATCGCCGATACAGCGCGCGGCGCTCACCGCCGTCTCGATGACATGGGCCGGCGCCTCTTTCAAGGTAAAGGTCTTGATGCCGCCCTGGTCGGGCTTGCCGTTGGCCTTGTGGTTGACGATCTGCCAGTGCTTTTTGGCCATCAGATAGTGGACGGCAAACAGAGGCTGGCCGCCGAGCACGCCGACGCGCCAGTCATAATCGGTCGGAATGAATTTCTGCGCGATCAAGAGATCGGAATCCTCCAGCCATTCGGTGGCTAGCGTCTTCAGCTCCTCGAAGGTGGCGCATTTCTTGACGCCGCGTGAAAACGACGAGTCCGGGATCTTCAGCACCAGCGGAAAGCCCAGCGTCTGCGCCGCGACTTCGAGATCCGAGGTGCCGGCGATCATCACCGTCGGTGGCACCGGAACCTTGTTGTAGGTCATCAGCTCGTTAAGATAGACCTTGTTGGTACAGCGGATCATCGACAGCGGATCATCGATGACAGGCATGCCTTCCTGCTGGGCGCGGCGCGCGAAGCGATAAGTGTGGTTGGAGATCGAAGTGGTCTCGCGGATGAACAGCGCGTCGTAGTTGGCGAGTTTGGCCAAATCCTTTTTGGTGATCGGCTCGATTTCGACGCCCATCTTTTCGGCGATCTTGGCCCAGTAGCGCAGCGACGAGATCTCCGATGGCGGCAACTCCTCGTGCGGATCGACCAGCGTGGCGAAGGTGTAGCGCGCCGGCGTGCGGCCTTTGGTGTCACGCCACTCGCGGTTGGTGTAGGTCTCGAGGCACTGAAGGAAGCGCTTTTCTTCCTCCTCGGTCATCCTGGCCAGCGGATGGAAGCCGATCTTGCGGATCGACGCCCATTCGGAGCTGTCCGTGATGTGGACTTCCAGTGCCGGCGCGCGAAACCAATCGAACAAAAGCTTGGCAAAGCGATCCCATATCCTCGACGGGCCGATACCGAAGAAGATGCAGACTTTTTGCGGAAAGGCGCCGCCCAGATCCTTGCGGCACTTGTTGAGCGCGAGTTCCAGCTCCGGCAGCGCGTGATCGTAGAGCTTGCGCTCGGACAGGTCGATCATCGTCTCGACCGTCGGGATGACCTTGTGTCCGCGCGAGCCGGCGAGCAGCGAGGCATAGTAGCCGCGGCTTTGATAGCCGTAATTGTTCGACAGGTTGATGACCTTCGGCCGCTGGCCGCGAAACAGCGCCGGATGGGCAAGGTAGTCGCGATTGGTGATGATCTTGTGCGGTGTCGCCACCTGATCGAGATCGTTCTGCCGGCCGGTAAGGATGACCCAGGTCATTGTCTGTCGCGCTTTCCGAGGGTAATGGCGGCACGCAATCCGTCGCGGCCGAACTGCGCCATGTTCATAAAGATGCCGTAAGGCACGGGAATATTGGCGGCATCAAGAATGGTCTCCTGTCTCTCGTCTTCGACCCAGGGATCGTGGATCAGGATATGGTCGCCGTCGTCGCCGATGGCCAGCACCCAGTGCGGAACCTTCTTGCCGAACATCAGGAAGCCGCTGATCAGGACCAACA
Source organism: Mesorhizobium sp. BHscii (assembly GCF_053848065.1). NCBI lineage: Bacteria > Pseudomonadati > Pseudomonadota > Alphaproteobacteria > Hyphomicrobiales > Phyllobacteriaceae > Mesorhizobium > Mesorhizobium sp. BHscii. Next base: position 100,170 of record NZ_JBSPKW010000001.1, read on the forward strand.
CCAGTTTCCCCTCGGCGATCGCGGTGCGGATATCGTCTATGGCGAATGGACGGTAATTCACCGGGATGCCGTAAAGTTCCGCGCGCCGGCGAAAGTCGACCTGCGCCAGTTCCATCACCCGGCGCTTGTCCTGGCTGCGCACCGACTGCAGGAACAGCGCGCCATGGAAGGAGACATATATCTCGGCAGAGAGCCCGCTTTCGTGGCCGGCAACGGCGAGGCCGAACGGCTCACAGCCGCCAGGCCCCGACATCATGAAAACGGTGGTCGCCTCGCGCCACAAACGGATTTCCATGACCGGGTCGGGCACGAAGCCGGGCTCGAAATTGGCCATTGCCATCATCAGGCAGCACGGGCCGCAGGTGAATTCGCAGGTCTGCTGGTAGAACGGCACCTTGGTGGCGACTGGAATGTCGCCGCGCAAAGTCTTTTCGTAGCGCAGCGCCGTGGCGCCGTCCTCGTAATAGCCCGGTTCGCGGCCGATCTTGCGGTAGCCGCTCTGCTCGTAGATGCGAATGGCTCGGCTGTTGTCCTCGCGCACCTCGAGGCGCAGCATCATGCGGTTGTGTTCGAAGGCGGTCTCCTCCGCCGATGCCAGCAGCATGCGGCCAATGCCGAGCCCGCCGAAAAAGGGACCGATGGCGATGGAATAGAGCCGCGCGACGCCGCTGCCTTTGCGAAACAGCACGACCGCATAGCCGGCGACGCGGCCGTCGCTTTCGGCAACCAGCAGCTCGGCACTTTCGCGTTCGATCAGCTGGCGAAAGGAGCGGCGGGATATGCGGTCGCTCGAGAAAACAGCCTTCTCGATGACGGCGAGGTCATCGACGTCTGACGCGCGGGCCTTGCGAATCTCGGCAGGCATGCGGGCTCGGAAAACCTCGATTGGGTTGTGGAAAAGACCCTGGTCAGAAGTGTCGACAACACAGCCGAAGCGCCAGCATCCGTCAAGCGCTATCGCACTTCGATTCGGGCCGAATTGTGACAGTTTCGGCGGGCGCATGACGCCGAAATCGAAATCGATTTTCGGAAGGATCATGCGCAAAATTAAAGTGCTACAGTGGTCCTTTGCGCGTCCAAAGGACGCGCGCCGCTGTAGACGCAAGCTTTGAAAATTTGGGTCTTCAGCTGGCCAGCCCGGCCAGAAGCTGGCTGTAGGCGCTCTTCGCCACCGCAGTCAGCTGCGCGCGCGGTAGCGAGCCGACGACGGCGCAGCCATAGCCCTTATCCAGCCAGTAGACGGCCTCGGGGCCGTTCTCTTCCGACCCGTAGGTGCCCTTGGCCTTCTCGGCCGATTCAGCCGTGACGAACAGCGAGATGCGCTCGCCCTTGTCGTCCTCATAAAGCAGCATCGCAGCCTTGCTCTCGCCAGCAGGCAGCAGCCGGCCGCCGACGAGTTGGAACCCTTCCGCCGCCAGATCCGGTGCGACCAGCTTCAGGCCGACCCTATTGGACAGCCAGGTCTGCAGATGATCCTTGTCGCTGGCGGGCACTTCCACCGCATGCCGCTGCTCGGCGGCATAGATGACATGGGCTGCGATCGCCTGCTCGGCGAGTTGGTCCTCGGCCGGCTCTTCCAGACCGAGATGGTCGATGCCGGCGACATAACCGCCAACACCGCCGATGGCCAGCACCGCCGCCGCCGCAGCCGCCAGCCACCAGCGCGAGCGCGATGCCGCCGTCTTGACCGGCGCCTCGCCGAACACGATCTTTTGCAACCGCGCCGGCACCGGCTCGTCGAGCACGCCGGCGAAAGCGGCACGAAGGGCTGCGCGGTCGGCGACGTAGCGGGCGCTTCTCGCCTTCAATTCAGGATTGGCATCGAGCCAGGCGTCATACGCCACGCGCTCATCGCCCGGCAACTCGCTGTCGAGCGCCATGTGGATGTCGCGTTCGGAAAAATCGCGCCGGGTCATTTCTCGACGATCCTTATCGCCCGACGGCGCGCGGCGTCATCCAGCAGGCCGCGCAACTCATCACGCCCGCGCGCGATGCGCGACATCAGCGTGCCGGCCGGCACGCCGAGGATGGTCGCGGCCTCGGCATAGGAAAAGCCTTCGATGGCGACCATGACCAGTGCCGCGCGCCGGTCGGGGCTGATCGCCTGCAATGCGTCGATAATCTCGCGCGAGGCGATGCTCTCCACTTGCTCGGCGGGTGCTGCCTGCGCTTCGCCCGCTTCCAGCGGCAGCATCGCGGCTTCGCCACGCCGGTTCACCTTGCGCATCTGGTCGATGAATAAATGATGCATGATCGTAAACAGCCACCTCCTGGGGCTTTCTCCAGTCTGCCAGTTGTCGAGCCGCACAAGCGCCCGCTCGAGACAGTCCTGAACGAGATCGTCGGCGGAATCGCGGTCACGCAGCAGCGAGCGCGCATATCGGCGCAGGCGCGGTATTTCGCCCAGGATTGCTGCCTTCTTTTCGTCCATGACCGCTGGTTCTGAGGTGCCTTGTTCATCCGATTGAACGCGCCTTCGCGGCGCGGCGCAAGCGGCCAGCGCGAAGCGGTCCGCCGCCCTGGTCACCCAAGCAACAAGATAACGCGGCCGGCGGGCGATTTATTCCCGGTTAAATTGAAAACTGTTAGCTATTGCTCGTCTGAAGCTTTTCCCTCGCCGCTCTTGTCAGCAGCCGCTGATAGAACAGGCCGATGCCGATCAGCACCGCGCCGAGGCCGATGAAGGACAGCGCCCTCAGCACGCCTTCCAGTTCCGACATGTCGAAGAGGAAGACCTTCAACACGGCGACCGAGATCAGCGCGGCCGACGCGATGCGCAGCACCTGCGACTTGAGCCAGACGCCGGCGGTAAGCAGGGCCACACCAATGATCAGCCACAGCGCGGAATAGGTGTAGGTTTCAAGCTGGCCAAGGCCGCTCCACAGGCCGATGAACTCGCCCTTGAACAGCCGCCTCACCGACAGCGTCGCATAGACGAAAGCGAGCAGTGCCGCCACCAGCGCCAGCATCGCGGCATACCATTTCGGCCTGACGTCTCTGGCATAGAGCGCGAGCCCCCCAGCAGCCACGGCCGGCAAGAGATAGGCGAGAAACAAAAGGTTGAACACCGAGATCTCGCCGGTCGATTCGTCCGTAAACAGCGGGTTCAGCGCCAGGAAATGCTGGATGACGATGAAGGCGACCGAGACAACACCCGCGGCAAGCGAACCATAGCGCAGCACCGAGCTTGGCGAGCGCATGTCGATGGCGACCAGGATCGCGCCGGCGCCGATGGCGATCAGCGTGTAGATCGCCTGTTCGGCGAGGGTCGCAGCACCCGTGTCGATGACGCCGCCATGCATGGCGTGGCGCACCAATATGGCAATCGTGAGCAGCGCAAACAGTGCTGCGCCCGCTTCCATGGCGAGGCGCGGCCGGCCATTGGTGGTGCGGGCGAGCTGCCACGCTGCAAAGCCAAAGGCGAGCGCCGGCACGCCGTATCCCGGCATCAGCCAGTTGAATACCGGCGTCGTCGACAGGAATTCGGCGCCGACGATTGTCGGATCGAAGGCGACGCGGCCGAGTACGGCAATGACCGCGCCGACCGAAATCCAGCCGAGCACCGGATAGGCGCGCCAGCGGGTGGCCAGCGCCGGCACAATGGCCGCGGCACCCAGGAGGATGGTGGTCCAGCCGGATCCGAAGGCCATATAGACCATCAGCAAGGCGGCGACTGCTGCCCCACCAAGCGCGAACGAGACGGCAGCACCGCCCCTTAGCGGCGGCTCCTCACCGCGCGCGATCCACTCGCCGCCGGTGGCGAAGACCACGACCAGAAGGGCTGCAAACGCCGCGTAGACAGGATCGCGGTCGAGATTGCCGAAAGTGAACCAGAGCGCCAACAGAATGACCAGCGGTGCGACAATGCCCCATGCCGCCCATGAGGCGGCTCGGATGTGAGCCGATGCGGCAGATTTGCGCGCAGCCCAGAATCCGGCGCCGATAAACATAAGTCCAAGAAAGATACCGATCCTGAGCATCAGCGTATCGGCAACTGCAGCCGGCAGACCTTCGACGTCGAGAACGCCACCTGAAAAGTCTGAAGCGACGGAGGCTGGCGGAATGATGCCGAGATAGACCAGCACCGTCGCCAGCCCTGCGGCGTGCAGAAGCGCCAGCGCCAGCGGCCGGTAGAGCGCTATCGCGACCAGGGCTGCGATAAGGGCTGCTCCCGGCAGAGCATCGCCGGCAGCGAATGCCGGGTCGACGAACAGCGCCATCGCCGAAAGGCCGACGAAGAAGCCAGGTGCGATCGACGGCCAGTCGAAGCCCCTGGCGGGCTCTGCTTCGCCACCGCGACGGCCGAGCCAGACGAAGGCGAGCACGGCCAGGGTCACCGCATTGATGAAGAGGATGACAGGCAGGTTCGTGCCCGGCGCATCAGTCATGTAAAGAATGGTCCAGAGGCCGGTGCCGACGAACGCTGCCGCCATCAGCAATTTCCAGTCGCGCAGGCGGGCGATGACGCCGGTGGCGGCGAGCACGATCGCCAAATAGCCGAACAGCGCCCAAGGATTCGGCGCCTGCGAGGCGACCAGCATCGGCGTCACCACCGCGCCGAGCAGGCCGATGCCGGCCAGCGCCTGGCCGTGGACGAGGGCGGCCGCGATGGTCGCCACACCGATGGCGCCGAGCAGCGTGAAGGCGAGCGCCGGCCCGATGAAGCCGTAAACGCCATGCGCGGCATAAACCGTGCCGAACAGGATGAAAGCACCGGCCGCCGTCAGGATCGCCGGAATATAGGCGCCGGCGACGCCCTGCACCGGCACCCTGAAGCCGGTGCGGCGGATGAACTCGCCAACGGCTACCAGCACCAGCCCGAGCATTGCTGCCATGCTCAGCCGCACGCCAGGACCGAAAATGCCGGCCTCGATGGTATAGCGAATCAGGAACAGGCCGCCCAGCGCTAGCGCGATGCCGCCGACCCAGACCGCCCATCGGGTGCCGAGCGCCGTTTCAATATCAGGCTTTTGCGTCGCTTTCGCCGTCACGGCGGCCGGTTGCGCAGGTGCAGATCCAGCCGGCGCCGCTTCGCCCGCAGCCCACGGTCCGGATGCAATCTCCGCGGCCTCAACCTCTGTGGACGGCTTTTTCTCAGGCTCGCCCGCCGATGACGGCACAATATCGGTCACGGCCACAACTGCCGCGTCTGCTGGCTTGCTGTCGTTTGCGGCCGGTTCTACCGGCTTGGCCTGCGGTGGGGCCACATGCGCGCCCGAAAGCACGAGGCTGCGCAGCGCACCAAGTTCGCGCTCGATCAGGCCGATGCGGCTCTGCTGGCGCGAGATAATGACGAACAGCGCGATGATCGCGACCAGGCCGATCAGGCTTTCGAACATGGCGGTTCCCCCAAACCAAGCCAGTAGTTACTGACAAATACGGCGGCCAGACGGCCACACTACAGCGCCGCGCATCCTTTCGGACGCGCAAAGGACGCTGTAGCGCCTTAATTTTCCGCATGATCCTTTCCGAAAATCTATTCGATTTTCGGGGTCATGCGGCAGTCAGCGCGCCGCCAGATTGGCGGCCGGAAAGATCGAGCACGTTTCGGTGCCGAAAGCCAGCAGCTTGCCGTTGGCATCCTTCAGCGTTGCTTCCGAAACCGCCAATGTGCGGCCCTTGTGCACCACCCTGCCCTCGCACACCACCTCGCCGGTCTTCGCGTGATCGGCCGTGTCAGGTTCACCTTGAACTCCGCCGTCGTATAGGCCTCGCCCTTGTCGAGCAGCGTTTGCACCGCGCAGGCAAGAGCCGAATCCAGCAGCGTCGCGGCCCAGCCGCCATGCACCCACCCAGCGGATTGAGATAGCGCTCGCTCGGCAGGCCGCGGAACACCGCGCGTCCTTCGACACTTCGGTCAGGTCGAAACTGAGCTGGAACGAAATCGGCGGCGCCGGGTATTTGTTGTCGATGATGCGCTGGAGCAATTCCAGGCCGGTATATCTAGAGGTGTCGCCGTGCGGAATGGTGCCGAGGCCGAGCGGCGAGACCCGGCCGGGATAGAGTTCCACTTCGCTCATGTAATGTTTTCTCCGGCGGCCTCGGCGCCAATCTCCTTGCCCGCCGCGTGGTGCTTGCGCACGGCGGCGAGGAAGCCGGCGCGGGCACCGGGCGCCTCGATCCCGCGCGGCTCGTAGACATGGCGGGTAAAAAAGAAGCCGGTCAGCCGGAAGGCATCCTCGATCGCCGCCGGATCGGCGCGCAGCCCGGAGCCGCGCTGCAGGAATGCGGGGAGCACCAGCATCTTGTCGCGCCATGGCGCGCCTGCGGCGCGTGACACGGCGCGCCCGGATTTCGGCGAGACATAGGCAAGGTCCTGCCTGGCGCCGGTCGCAGCACACTGGCTGAGATCGAGGCCGAAGCCGAGTTCGTCGAGAATCAGCAACTCGAAGCGCGCCACCAGCTCGCCAGCGGCGTCCGTATCGTCGAGGTGGGCGATCATCACGGCCAACGTCTCGTAGAGGCCGCCATGAGCGTCGCGCTCGGGCAGCAGGCGCAGATGCGCAGCCATGGTTTGCAGCCCATAGATGGCGACGGCGCTGTCCATCAGCCGGGCGGCGTTCATCTCGAGCGCCTCGGCCTGAAAGGTGCCAAGATGTTCGTCGAGCCGCGCCCGCCACAACAGGTCGACACGGTTACCGGGCTGCAGAACGGGCTGCTGCTTGCGCGAGCGGCCGCCGCGCACAAGGCCGAGGTGGCGGCCATGCGCACGAGTCATGACCTCAAGAATGGCGCTGGTTTCGCCATGCTTGCGGGTGCCGAGAATGATTCCCTCGTCGCGCCACTCCATCAACGGAGCTTGTCACCGGTTCGGTGGCGAAATCAAGATTGGGTTTTTGGGCCGCGCGCTGGTGATCGGCAAGCACTCGGAAACCTCACGAGCATGTGGTCTCCGAGGCGAAAGGTCCTGTTGTCCCATCCGCCTGATGCTACCGGCCTGACGGCCAGATCCTTCCAGCAAGGAATTGGGTGGCGACCAACTGACTCACGAGAGCTGTGTCGATAGTGACGTTAATGTGGAAACTCCAGCCCCATCTCGCGGTAGCGCTCGGGGTCGTCGCCCCAGTTCTCGCGCACCTTGACGAACAGAAACAGGTGCACCTTCTGATCGAGGATACCTGATATCTCCATGCGTGCGGCCTGGCCGATGGCACGGATCGTCTCGCCCTTGTGGCCGAGCACGATCTTCTTCTGGCTGTCGCGTTCGACATAGATGGTCTGGTCGATGCGGACCGAGCCGTCCTTCTTCTCTTCCCACTTCTCGGTCTCGATGTGGGAGGAATAGGGCAGTTCCTGATGCAGCCTGAGATAGAGCTTTTCGCGGGTGATCTCGGCCGCCAGCTGACGCATCGGCAGATCGGAGATCTGGTCTTCCGGGTAATACCAGGGGCCGGTAGGCAGGGTTTCCGAGAGATAGTCGAGCAGGTCCTTGCAGCCCGACCCGGTTAGCGCCGAGACCATGAAAGTGCGCTCGAAGGGCACTTTTTCGTTGGCTGCCGCCGACAGGGCCAGCAGCGCCTCGGGCTTGACCCGGTCGACCTTGTTGAGGATCAGCACCATCGGCTGGCGGACATCCTTCAGCCGTTCGAGGATCGCGTCGGCGTCGCCCCTGATGCCGCGCTCGGCGTCGATCAGCAACAGCACGATGTCGGCGTCCTTGGCGCCGCCCCAGGCGGTGGTCACCATCGCCGTGTCCAGCCGCCGCTTCGGCTTGAAGATGCCCGGCGTGTCGACGAAGACGATCTGTGCGTTATTGTGGATGGCGATGCCGCGCACGATGGCGCGCGTCGTCTGCACCTTGTGGGTGACGATCGACACCTTGGCGCCGACCAGTTGGTTGACCAGCGTCGATTTCCCCGCATTGGGCGCGCCGATCAACGCGACGAAGCCAGAATGCGTGGTGGCGGCTTCTGTTGCCGGCGGGACGTCTTCGGTGGCGGTCATGTCGCGCTCCCCTTATTTAGCCAGACGCCTTCGCGCAACAGCAGTGCAGTAGCGGCGGCTTGCTCGGCCTCGCGCTTGGAGCGCCCGCTGCCGGTCGCCGGCGGATAGGCGCCGACCTTGACGCTGACGGTGAACAGCGGATCGTGGTCCGGTCCCTCGCGGCCGTCAATTATGTAGACCGGCACGGCGCCTGCGGCCTGATGCGCCCATTCCTGCAGTTCGGTCTTGGCATCGCGGCGGGCGGCACCGATGGCCTGCGAGCGCGGCCGCCAGTACTTGTGGATGAAGGCGCGGGCCGCCTCCAGCCCGCCGTCGAGATAGAGCACGGCGATCAGCGATTCCAGCGCATCAGCCCGCAGATTGACGCGCTTGCGCCCGTCGAGGCCGCGCACGTCCGAGCCGGCACGGATCAGCTCCGGCAGGCCGATCTCCTCGGCGATCTCCGCCAGCACCTCTGCGTTGACCAGCGCGTTGAGCCGGAGCGACAGCTCACCTTCGGCAGCGTCCGGATACGCCGCCAGAAGCATGTCGGCGACGACCAGGCCGAGGACGCGGTCGCCCAGGAATTCGAAACGCTCATAGTCGATGCCGGCATGGCTGCTGCGGGCGCTGGCATGGGTCAGCGCACGCTGCAGGCGCTGGCGGTCGGCAAAGGCGTGGCCGGTGCGCTCCATGAGCGCTTCGGCGAGCGCGTCGACGGTCAGCCGTTTTGTCGCCGCCATGATCCTAATTGACGAAATGGAACAGGCGCGACGCGCGCATCAGCGACGGCCATTTCCAGATTTCGAGCGGGCTGGCACTGCCACCGATCGAGAAGAAGATGAGGTTGGCGCGGCCGACCAGATTCTCGTCGGGCACGAAACCGACGGTGAAGCGGCTGTCCGAGGAATTGTCTCTGTTATCGCCCATCATGAAATAGTGGCCGGGCGGCACGTCGAATTCACGGGTGTTGTCACCGATCGAGCTGGGTGTCAGGTCGAGCGTGTCATAGCTGACGCCGTTCGGCAATGTCTCGCGATAGACGTCGACCGGCCCGCTCTCCTCGGTGATGTCGCGATTGTCGATCTGCCCGACCTTCTGGCGCGGCACGCCGACGCCGTTGATGAAGAGCTGGCCATCCTTGACCTGGATCTTGTCACCCGGCAGGCCGATGACGCGCTTGATGTAGTCGACCGAAGGGTCCGGCGGGAACTTGAACACCGCCACGTCGCCGCGCTTCGGCTCGGCGCCCCAGATGCGGCCCGAAAAGAGGTCCGGCCCGAACGGCAGCGAATAGCGCGAGAAGCCATAGGACCACTTGGTGACGAAGAGGTAGTCGCCTTCGAGCAAGGTCGGCCGCATCGACCCTGACGGGATAGAGAATGGCTGAAAAAGGAGCGTGCGGATGACCAGAGCGAGCAAAAGCGCCTGGACGATGACGCTGACGGTTTCGCCAAGCCCGCCGGATTTCTTCTGAGATTTTTCAGCCACGCTCATGTCGTCCTCGATTATGCGTTGGTTGGTATAGAGTCTCGGCGCGCGCTGGGCAACGTCATGCCGGTGGTCAGATGCAATCAATATGGCGCTTCTTCGACGGGCAACGCCTCGATGATCACAAAGGCTTGAGCAAGCGGAAAATCGTCGGTGATGGTGAGGTGGATCGCCGCTCTGTGGCCTTCAGGCAGGATTTTGTCCAGCTGCGCCGCCGCCCCGCCGGTCAACGCTATGGTCGGCTTGCCGCTGGCCAGGTTGACGACGCCCATGTCGCGCCAGAACACCCCTTGCGCCATACCGGTGCCCAGCGCCTTGGCGCAGGCTTCCTTGGCGGCGAAGCGCTTGGCATAGGAGGCGGCGCGGGCGCCGCGGCTTTCGGAGCGGGCCTGTTCGACCTCGGTGTAGATGCGCTGGATGAAGCGCTGGCCATGGCGCTCCAGCGATTTTTCGATGCGTCTGATATCGATCAGGTCGCTGCCGATGCCAATGATCATTCGGCGGGAACTTCCCGTCCGGCGGTTCCAGCTCTGTCCGCCAGACGCAGCGAGCGCGAGAAAGAGCGGCGTGGCCACAGATAGATACGCATCCGCTCGAGAAAACCATCAGGCTTGCGGCGTCGAAAAAGCACTCTGTTCCTGTCCTGATATCCAAAGCTGCCGCTCCGACCACCGGGCCGTCGAAAGGCAATAACGACCTTGATATAGCGATACGCTGGCCGCAGAACAACCGTAGCTGCATGCCGTCCGCTGCTGTCGCCTGCGGGACCGGCGTTTCGCCACTCCGGACACAGTGTAATCGCGACGGATTTGAGGAGGAGAGTTCGCCGCAGAATCGGCAGCAACTCCAGCTATCTACGGCCCATACTCGCTGACCTCGACGAGATTGCCGTCCGGGTCGCGGAAATAGACCGACATCATCGGGCCACGGGCGCCGATCCGCTCGACCGGCCCGACTTCAACGCCAACGCCATTGGCCGCCAGGCTGGCGCATATCTCCGAGAGCGGACGAGCGGCGACCAGGCAGAAATCCGCGGAGCCCGGAGTCGGCGCCTTGGCCTTGGGCTCGAAGGTGCGCCCGACGTCATGCACATTGATCTTTTGCGTTCCAAACAGCAGCGCCGTCGGCCGGTCCGGCTCGTCGAGGCGCCTGAAGCCGAGCACGCGCTGATAGAAGGCGCAGGTGTCTTCGACGGAGCGAACCGTCAGCACGAAATGATCGATGCCTGCAATCACGGCTGCGCCTCAGTTAACGTTGTTTTATGCATGTCGTTGTCCCAAAACCGCTGCGCACTTTTGGGCGATATGCATCAGATATTGCGGCTGCCCGGTTTGATGGCCGGTATGGCGGCGAGCTCGGGCGGCAGCCTGTCGGCTGGGTAGGCCGGAACCTCGTATTCGGCGAGCGCGATCAGCGGTACGCCGACATCGGTCTTGCCGGCCGAGCGGTCGATGATGCAGGCAGCGGCAACGACCTCGGCGCCAAGCGCGCGCAGGCAGTCAACGGTCTCGCGGATCGACAGGCCGGTGGTGACGATGTCCTCGACGATGACGACGCGCGAACCCTTGGCGATCTCGAAGCGGCGGAGCCTGAACTCGCCCCCTTCCCGCTCGACCCAGATCGCCGGCGCGCCAAGATGGCGCGAGGTCTCGTAGGCCGGGATCAGCCCGCCGATCGCCGGACCGACGACATAATCGATCCTGCCGGACACAGCAGCGCGGATCTTCTCGGCCAGCGCCTTGCACAGGCGCTCGGTCTTGTCGGCATGCATGAAGACCCGCGCCTTCTGCAGGAAGACCGGGCTTCGCAAGCCCGACGTCAGGATGAAATGCCCTTCGAGAACGGCACCGGCTTCACGGAAAATGCCCAGCACTTCGTCGGTGTTCATCTCTGCCTTGTCTCCAGCACGCTGATGATTTCTAGCCGTTCACGCGTCGCGCATCGCTGACGCTCGAATTGTCCTTGAGCTGCGACAGCAGCCGGTTCAGGTGCTTCAGGTCCCAGACTTCGAGATCGATCAGCATTTCGGTGAAATCGGGCGCGGTGCGCACCATCGACAATGTATGGATGTTGGCGTCGTTGGATGCAACGACCTGCGCGATGTCGGCCAGTGAACCCGGCGCGTTGATGGCGGTGACCGAGACTCGCGCCGGAAACCGCTCCTTGGTGCGCTCGTCTATGTCCCAGCGCACGTCGATCCAGCGTTCGGGCTGGTCGTCGAAAGCCTGCAGCGCCGGCGACTGGATCGGATAGATGGTGATGCCGGTTCCCGGCTGCACGATTCCGACGATGCGGTCGCCGGGGACAGCACCTTCCGGCGCGAAGCGCACCGGCAGGTCGCCGCGGACGCCGCGGATCGGCACGGCGCCGTCCTTTGGCTGGTCCTTGTCCTTGCGTGCCGCGCGGCCCGGAATCTGGAACAGCATGCCGGCGGCGTTGCGGATCTTCGACCAGCCCTCCTCGCGCTGCTTGGGCGCGGCCAGCGTGACGCGCTCGTCCTTGTAGTCGGGAAACACCGCCTTCATGACATCGGTGGAGGCAAGTTCGCCGCGGCCGACAGAGGCCAGCACATCCTCGATGTCCTTGCGCGCCAGCCGATGCAGCACCGACTTCAGGCTCTCCTTGGTAAAGATCTTTCCGGATCGTTCGAAGGCGCGTTCCAGTATGCGGATACCGAGACCCGAATACTGCTTGCGGATGGCATTCTTGGTGGCGCGGCGGATCGCCGAGCGCGCCTTGCCGGTGACGACGACCGACTCCCACGCCGCCGGGGGCACCTGCGCCTTGGAGCGGATGATCTCGACCTCGTCGCCATTCTTCAGCTCGGTCATCAGCGGCATGATGCGGCCGTTGACCTTGGCACCGACGCAGGTGTCGCCGACATCGGTGTGCACGGCGTAGGCGAAGTCGATCGGCGTGGCGCCGCGCGGCAGCGCGATCAGCATGCCTTTGGGCGTGAAGCAGAACACCTGGTCCTGGAACAGTTCCAGCTTGGTGTTTTCGAGGAAGTCCTCGGGATTGTCGCCTTCGGCAAGCTGCTCGATGGTGCGCCGCAGCCAGGCATAGGCGTTGGTCTCCTTCGAGATCGCGTGGGCAGCGCCGTTCATCTTGCCGCCGCTGTCCTTGTAGATCGAATGCGCGGCAACGCCATATTCGGCAATCTTGTTCATCTGATAGGTGCGGATCTGCAACTCTACGCGCTGGCGCGACGGTCCGACGATGGTGGTGTGGATCGAACGGTAGTCGTTCTGCTTCGGCGTCGAGATGTAGTCCTTGAAGCGGCCTGGCACCATCGACCATGCCGTGTGGATGGCGCCGAGCGCCCGGTAGCAGTCCTCGACGGTATCGACGACGACGCGAAAGCCGAAAATGTCGGATAGCTGCTCGAAGGACAGCGCCTTGGCCTCCATTTTGCGGAACACAGACCACGGCTTCTTCTGGCGGCTCTTGACCTCGGCCTTGATCGCATATTTCTCGAACAGCGTGGACAGCGCCCTTTCGATCTCGGACAGCACATCCTTGTTGCGTTCGAAGATTTCGGCTAGCCGCGCGGTGACGGCGCGGTAGGCTTCCGGATTGATGAAGCGGAAGGCGATCTCCTCGAGCTCCTCGCGCATGCCTTGCATGCCCATGCGCCCGGCAAGCGGCGCATAGATATCCATCGTTTCCTCGGCGATGCGCAGGCGCTTGGCTTCAGGCACATGGTCGAGAGTGCGCATGTTGTGCAAGCGGTCGGCGAGCTTGACCAGCAGCACGCGAACGTCTTCCGAGATCGCCAGCAAGAGCTTGCGCAGGTTTTCCGCCTGCTCAGCCTTCTTGGAGACGAGGTCGAGTTTCTTCAGCTTGGTCAAGCCTTCGACCAACTTGCCCATTTCCGGACCGAACAGCTCGTCGATCTCGGCCCTGGTCGCCGTGGTGTCCTCGATCGTGTCGTGCAGCAGGGCAACCGCGATGGTCGCCTCATCCATGTGCATTTCGGTGAGGATGGCGGCGACTTCGAGCGGATGCGAGAAATAGGGATCGCCGGAGGCGCGCTTCTGGTGACCATGCTTCTGCATGGCGTAGACATAGGCCTTGTTGAGCAGCGCCTCGTTGACGTCAGGCTTGTAGCGCTGGACGCGCTCGACAAGCTCATACTGACGCATCATGGGCGGGATCTCGCAGTGCTGAAACGAATCATGCGCCGCACTGGCGTACGGCGCATGTCATAGATAACCACGAAACCGCCGACGCGAAAGTGTCGGCAGCCGTTGCGAAGATCAATAGTCGTCGCTTTTTTCCGGCGGCACCAGACCTTCGATGCCGGCCAGGAGATCTTCCTCGGTCATGCGGTCGAAGGTGATGTTGTCCTCGGTGTCGTCGGCATCGGTTGCCGCAGCGGCGGTACCGGTCTGGTCGGCGATCGCCTCGCCATCGGCTTCCGGCTCGTCGACCTCGACATGCTTCTGCAGCGAGTGGATCAGATCTTCCTTGAGGTCGTCGGGCGACAATGTCTCCTCGGCGATCTCGCGCAGCGCGATGACCGGATTCTTGTCGTTGTCACGAGGGACGGTGATCTGCGCGCCCTGGCTGATCTGACGGGCGCGATGGCCGGCCAGAAGCACGAGCTCGAAGCGGTTGTCGACCTTGTCGATGCAATCTTCAACGGTTACGCGGGCCATGAGCTGCCCCTTTCATGCCTGGATTTGATGGAAAACAGGCGCGGTCCATAACCCGGACGCCGCCAAAATACAAGCTTTTTGGCAATCTCAGGTCTGGGGCCAAGTCCGGGGCCAGGTCAGGGGCGGAGTAAGGCCGGGCCAAGGCGAGTCTGGGGGCGCCGCCTGCGACGATACGGCACCGATCACAATTGCTTGCTATACAGCATCATACCCTTGGATTGCCGTAAAACCGGCGTTATCTCGAATGACGAAGGTCAGCCGGTTATTTCAAGCCGACCGATAGGCACGCGCATTTAGACGACCGCTTATTTTCGAAAAGGAACATTTCCATGTTCGACCCTCGTGAAAAAATCGCTCTTTTCATCGACGGTGCCAATCTTTACGCCACGTCGCGCGCGCTCGGCTTCGATATCGACTACCGCAGGCTTTTGTCGAGCTTCCAGAAGCGCGGCTACCTGCTGCGTGCATACTACTACACCGCGCTGGTCGAGGATCAGGAATACTCCTCGATCCGGCCGCTGATCGACTGGCTCGATTACAACGGATTCAAGGTAGTAACAAAGCCGGCCAAGGAATTCACCGACTCGACCGGCCGCCGCAAGATTAAGGGCAATATGGACATCGAGTTGACCGTCGATGCGTTGGAACTTGCCGATGTCGTCGACCACTATGTCATCTTTTCCGGCGACGGCGATTTCCGCACACTGGTCGAGGCGCTGCAGCGGCGCGGGCGCAAGGTGTCGATCGTCTCGACCATGGCATCGCAGCCGCCGATGATCTCCGACGACCTGCGCCGCCAGGCCGACCATTTCATCGATCTGATGACGCTGAAAAACGAAGTCGGCCGTGATCCCTCCGAGCGGCCGGTGCGCCGGCCCGAGCCGGCTGAAGTCGACGAGGACGATTTTTGACGGCGGGGGTCTTGACCGCCCCCTTGGTCGCCTCCCCCGAGCCCGATCGCGACTGCCCGCTCTGCCCGCGGCTGCACGATTTTATCGCGCAATGGCGGCAGCGCGAGCCGTCCTGGTTCAATGCGCCGGTGCCGACCTTCCTTCCGCCCGAAGGCGAGGATGCGGTGCGGCTGCTGATCGTCGGACTGGCGCCGGGCCTGCGCGGTGCAAACCGCACCGGACGTCCCTTTACCGGCGACTATGCCGGCGACCTCCTCTACAACACGCTGATCGCGCACGGCTTTGCGCGCGGCCAATTCAAGGCGCGGCCCGATGACGGGCTGGAGCTTGTCGGCACGGCGATCACCAATGCGGTGCGCTGCGTGCCGCCGGACAACAAGCCGGTCGGCGCCGAGATTGCCACCTGCCGGACGTTCCTGGTGCCGACGATCGCGCGGTTCAAGAACCTGCGCGCCGTGCTGGCGCTGGGCTCGATCGCGCACCAGTCGACGGTGCGGGCGCTCGGCCAACGTGTTGCTGCTTATCCGTTCAAGCATGGCGGGCAGCAGCAAACCAATGGCGTGACGCTATTTTCCAGCTATCACTGCTCGCGCTACAACACCAACACCGGCGTCCTGACCGAAGAGATGTTCGTCTACGTCTTCAGCCAGATAGAAGAGTTTTTGCAGAAATAAGAGTCGGACGCGCCGCCGTCAGTTGGCTAGAAGCCCTCCAGGACGATCTTTCCCTTGGCCTTGCGGCTCTCGATCAGCGCATGGGCGCGCTTCAAATTGGCGGCATTGATGAGGCCGCCAGTCTCGCCAAGCGTCGTCCGGATCGCGCCAGTGTCAACGAGCCTCGCCAATTCGTTCAGATATTCGCCCTGCGCCGCCATGTCCGCCGTCTCGAACATCGAGCGGGTGAACATGAACTCCCAATGCACCGAGACGCTCTTGCGCTTGAAAGGATTGATGTCGAGCGATTTCGAATCGTCGATAACCGCGAAACGTCCTTGCGGCGCGATCAACTCGGCGATCTGGGCCAGATGCTCGTCAGTGTTCGTCGTCGAGAACACGAAGCTAGGGGCACCGATGTCCAGTGCTGCGACTTCGGCCGCCAGCGGCTTGGAATGATCGACGACATGGTGGGCGCCGAGCCCGAGCGCCCAGTCCCGTGTTTCGAGCCTCGACGCGGTGGCAATCACCGTCAGACCGGTCAGCTGTCTCGCAAGCTGCACTGCGATCGATCCGACGCCGCCGGCGCCGCCGATGATCAGGATGGCGGGTGCCGCACCCGCAACGGGCTTTCTGACGTCGAGACGATCGAACAGGGTCTCCCAGGCAGTGACCGCCGTCAACGGCAGCGCTGCTGCTTCCGCATAGCCGAGTGAGGTCGGCTTGCGGCCGACTAGCCGCTCGTCGACACAATGGAACTCGGCATTGGTGCCTTGCGGCGCAAGGGCGCCTGAATAGAAGACATCGTCGCCGACCCTGAAGAGCTCAGCGCCCGGGCCGGTCGCGACAACCCGGCCGGCGGCATCCCAACCGAGCACCCGCCATTGGCCGGCTTCGGGAGCGATGTTGCGCCGCACCTTGGTGTCGACCGGGTTGACCGAGATCGCCTTCACCTCGACCAGCAGGTCGCGTCCCTTGGGGTCCGGCTTCGGCAGTTCGATGTCGACGAGGGAGGCCTCGTCCGTGATGGGAGCTGGAATTTGATAACCGACGGCGCGCATCTTCATCTCCGTGATCGCTGTTGTAAGGGATAGAAATGCTGTCTACGATCACCATGCGCAAGAATGCACATATAAAGCACATAGTGTAGAAAAGGATACCGTTATGCCGCGCATTCGCCACGAGCGATTTGATTGCAGCTCGGGCTGCACCGTGGAGGGAACGCTCCGCTATATCGACGGAAAGTGGAAAGGCGTCGTGCTCTACCATCTGTTCGAGGGCACATTGCGCTTCAACGAGATTCGCCGGCGGATACCGAATTGCACGCAACGCATGCTGACCAATCAGCTCCGCGAGCTGGAGGCGGATGGGCTGATCGCCCGCAAGATTTATCCGCAGGTGCCGCCGAAAGTGGAATACAGCCTGACGCCGCGCGGCAGGAGCCTGGAACCGGTGATCACCGCCCTGAAAACCTGGGGCGATGCAAATGTGGCCCTCGGTCCGCAGACGTCGCAAGCCGCGGCGTAAGAGCGGCAGAGAGGCACCTTACCGGAAGCGATGTCCCTGAATCCGTTCAGGGTGTTCGCGGGTTTCTGAAGGGATGGATTCAGGTGGCGCCGCGAACAGCGTAGTCAGCATTTCCTGCCCGCCCTGAAGGACATTCAGATCGACATCGCCGCTGACGCCGTCGACGCGACCGCTGTCGTGGTACTGCCAATAGATCCAGTCGTCATGACCTGGCCACAGCGCCAGTGAACGAACCCAGTGCGGGCGACCGACGATCTGGCCGGCGTAGGCCCGTGCGGCCTCGTCGGTCACATAGAGGATCGCCGTTTTGCCGAAAGCTGCCTCGACAGGGCCGAGGAAAGCCGAGAGTTCGACATTCAATTCTTCGGGCGATGGCCGCCGCGGACAATTGCCGACGAACTCGATATCCACCACCGGCGGCAGCAGCGGTTGATCGCGCGGCACGACGGAGATGAAATTCTTCGCCTGATCGGCGCCAGGCCTGCAGAAGGTGAAGAAATGATAGGCACCGACTGCCAAACCAGCCGCGCGGGCCTCGCGCAGATTGGCGTCGAAGGCATCATCGACGTGGTCGCCGCCCTCGGTTGCCTTGATGACGGCGAAGGCAACATCGTCGGCGGCAACACGCTGCCAGTCGATCTGCCGCTGGTGATGGGAAACGTCGATGCCCCTGACCGGATACTTGCCGCGATCCGGAGAAAACGGACGGAGGTAGAAATAGCCGCCGGCCGCGACGAGGCACGCCAGGATCAGGCTGGCCGCACCCCAAAGGACGATCCGGTTCTTCATCCGGTCCTTCAAAAGAGTGGCTCCCAGCCTACCCACGCTCCTTCAGCAGCCGGCCCTTCTCGCGCGACCAGTCGCGCTGCTTTTCGGTTTCGCGCTTGTCGTGCAGTTTCTTGCCGCGGCCAACGGCAAGCAGCAGCTTGGCCCGGCCCTGGTCGTTGAAATAGATTTTTAGCGGCACCAGCGTCATGCCTTCGCGATCGACACTCTGCGACAGCTTGGCCATCTCGCGCTTGTTGAGCAGGAGTTTGCGGCGCCGGCGCGGCTCGTGGTTGAAGCGGTTGGCTTGCAGATATTCCGGCAGATAGGAGTTGATCAGCCAGATCTCACCGCCCTCGACCGAGGCGTAAGAGTCCTGGATGTTGGCCTGGCCCTGGCGCAGCGATTTCACCTCGGTGCCGGTCAGCACCAGGCCGGCCTCGATCGTGTCGAGCACCTCATAGGAAAACCGCGCCTTGCGGTTTTCCGCAACGGTCTTGTTGTTGGGATCGGCTTTTCTGACTTGATTCATGATGCGGAGAGGTGGCGCCTCATCCCTAATTAATCAAGCCGGCGTGCTTCATGGCTGCATCGATCTTCTCGGCGGTCGACTGCTCGACGGTGACCAGCGGTGAACGCAGCACGTTCTCGACCTTGCCGAGCTTCGACAGCGCATATTTCGCGCCGGACACGCCGGGCTCCAGGAAAATCGCCTTGTGCAGCGGCAGCAACCGGTCCTGCAAGTCCAGCGCCTTGGCGTTCTCCCCGGAAAGCGTCGCCTCCTGGAAATCGGCGCACAGCCGCGGCGCGACATTCGCCGTCACCGAGATGCAGCCGACGCCGCCATGGGCGTTGAAGCCGAGCGCCGAGGCATCCTCGCCGGAAAGCTGGATGAAATCCTTGCCGCAGGTCGCGCGCTGCTCGGAAACCCGCTCGACCTTGCCGGTGGCATCCTTGACGCCGATGATGTTCCTGAAGTCACGCACCAGCTCGCCCATCGTCTCGGGCGTCATGTCGATCACCGAGCGCGGCGGAATGTTGTAGATGATGATCGGCAGGCTGGTCGCCTTGGCGACGGCGGCGAAATGGGCGTAGAGACCGCGCTGCGTCGGCTTGTTGTAGTAAGGCGTGACGACGAGTGCAGCGTCGGCGCCCGCCTTCTCGGCATATTGCACCAGGCCAACCGCCTCCTCGGTGTTGTTGGAGCCGGCGCCGGCGACGACCGGAGCGCGGCCCTTGGCGACCTCGATGCACACTTTGACTACGTGGCGGTGCTCGTCATGCGACAGCGTCGGCGACTCGCCGGTGGTGCCGACCGGAACCAGACCGGTCGTGCCTTCGTCGATCTGCCAGGCAACGAGAGCGCGAAAGGCTTTCTCGTCGAAACGGCCGCTCTTTTCGAACGGTGTCACGAGCGCGGTAAGCGAGCCTCTCAGCATGTCGTCCAACTCCCTGGGACTAGCACATGACCCCGAAAATCGGAGTCGATTTTCGCTGGGGATCATGCGCCAAATTTAAAGTGCTACAGCGTCCTTTGCGCGTCTGAGACGACGCACGGCGCTGTAGGTGTTTTGTCGTGCGCGCCTTCTAGCCGAAAGCGAAGCGGCGCACCATAGTCTCGACACTGTTGCGCGGCAAGCATGGTGGTAATGCCAGCAAGCGCAATTTGAAAGGCCTCGATAGCGTTGTTTACGGGCTCTTCATCACAGCCAACTAGGCTTCGGTTGATCTGTGCCTGTTGGTAATGTGTAGACAGGAAATGATGAAGACCATGCCGACCAGGCAGCCTCATTTTTTTGCGCTGCTTGGCGCAATTCTCCTGCTGACGCCGAGCCTTGTGGCCGCGGGCAAGATCGATGTGCAGGTCACGTCGGCCATACCGATACCAAACCTGCAGGATACGGGCCTGCACGATACGGGATCTCCATCCGTCAGTGTCGCCAGGCTGAAAAGCGGCCTCGATGCGCTGGCGGCAAACGACATCGCCGGTGCGCTTCAAGTGCGCGAAACCCTGCCGGTCAATTCGCTCGACCGGCACATCCTTGCCTGGGCGATCGCACTCTACGGCGGCGACAAGGTGCCAAGCGGCGACATCGCCGATGCTGCGAAAATGCTGCCGAACTGGCCGGGCTTGATCGCCTTGCGCAAGAACAGCGAGCGCGCGCTCTATCGCGAAAACCCCGCGCCTGAGATCGTGGTGCAGGCATTCGGCGGCAGCCAACCGCAGACAGTCGAGGGCGTGGTCATCCTCGCCCGCTCCTATGTTTCGCAGGGCAACGTCGAGGCAGCGCGCTCGGTGCTGTCGCCTTTCTGGCGCACTGAGAAACTGGAAGCCAAGGACGAAGCGGCGATCATCTGGGAATTCGGCAAGCTCATCGCCGCCGCCGACCACAGCTTTCGCATGGAGCGCATGTTCTATGCCGACCGGGTCAATTCCGCGCTGCGCGTCGCCGGCCTTGCCGGCGCCCAACAGCTGGCCGATGCCTGGGCAGCGGCGGACAGGGGCGACAAGAAAGCGGCCAAACTGCTGAAGGCGGTGCCCGCTGCGCAGCGTTCGGCCGGCTATCTCTTCGCGCAAGCCCAATATCTACGCAAGCAGCAGAAGTTTTCCGACGCCGCCGCAGTGATGATGAAGGCGCCGAGCGACCGCAGCGCACTGATCGATCCGGATGCCTGGTGGGCCGAGCGCCGGGTGCTGTCGCGCGAACTGGTCGACCAGGGCGACATGAAGACCGCCTACAAAATAGTCGCAGCCCACGCCGCCGAAAGTGCTGCCAACGCGGCGGATGCGGAGTTTCATGCCGGCTGGTACGCGCTGCGCGGCCTCAACGAGCCCAACACCGCTGCCAGGCATTTCGCACGGATCGCCGATCTCGCCCAGGGGCCGATCTCGCTGTCGCGCGCCTATTACTGGCTCGGCCGTGCCGCCGCAGCCGGCGGTCCCGGCAGTGCGAAGGATAATTTCACCCGTGCCGCTGGTTACGGCACGACCTTTTACGGCCAGCTCGCCGGCGAGCGCGTCGGCCGGCAGGTCCTCAACATCGCCCATCCGCAGCCGAGCGCCGCCGATCAGCGGAATTTCGCCAATCGCGAGGCGGTCAGCGCCATCAAGCGGCTGCAGGAGGCGGGCTATGAGCGCTACGCCGACACGCTTTATCGCGACCTCGCCGGGCAGTTGACCAGTCCCGGAGAGCTGGCGTTGCTCGCCGCTATGGCGGAAAAGCAGGGCAACCATTTCCTGGCGCTGAAAATCGGCAAGATCGCCGGCGCGCGCGGCATCGATGTCGGCGCGCTGTCGCATCCGCTCGGCGTCATTCCCGCCACCGCCAACATTTCCGGCTCCGGCAAGGCGCTGGCCTATGCGATCGCTCGCCAGGAAAGCGAATTCAATATCGGCGCCGTCTCCAGCGCCGGCGCGCGCGGGCTGCTGCAGCTGATGCCGGGGACCGCCAGGCAATTGGCGAAGAAGGCCGGGATGACCTTCTCGCAGGCGCGGCTGACCACCGACGCCGGCTACAATGCGACGCTTGGCGCCGCCTTCCTGGGCGAGCAGCTCGGCCGCTTCGACGGTTCCTATGTGCTGACCTTCGCCGGCTACAATGCCGGCCCCAACCGCGCCGCCCAGTGGGTGGCTAGATATGGCGATCCGCGCGGCAAGGACATCGACTCAGTAGTCGACTGGATCGAGCGGATTCCTTATACGGAAACAAGAAGTTACGTCCAGCGCGTGATGGAGAATTACGAAGTCTACAAGATGCGCATTTCCGGCAAGTACGATATCGTTGGAGATTTGGTGAACGGGCGGAGTTGAAGAGCGTCGACGGCGTTCGAGCTTGGCGAATGCGTCGATGACGGCCAATCTTCCTCACGAGGGGGAGATCGGCAGTTTCGCCGGTCAGCCTTCCCGATTTGACCGCACCTTCCCTCGCCTGTAGCAGTCGGAGACTATCCGGCAGCAGCGAGGAACCACGTCTAGATGCCCAGCGACCAGGGTTTCTCCGATTTCTTCTACGCCTCGCCGGACGGGCTGCAACTTCACGCCCGTGTCTACGGCGAAGCGAATTCCGAACACTGGCCGGTCGTCTGCCTGCCTGGCCTGACCCGCAATTGCCGCGATTTTCATGAGCTGGCGCTGCACCTGTCGCGACGGGCGGAAGGTTCGCGAAAAATTGTCGCTTTCGACTACCGCGGGCGCGGGCAATCCGCCTACGACCCCGATATCGGCCATTACAATATCGGCGTTGAAGCCGGTGATATCCTCGCCGGGTTGGCGGCGCTGAGCATCGAGGCGGCGGCGTTCATCGGCACGTCGCGTGGCGGGCTGATCACCCATGTGCTCGGCACGATGCGGCCGGCCGTCCTTAAAGCCGTCGTCCTCAACGACATCGGCCCGGTGGTCGAGGCTAGCGGTCTCGCCTATATCCGCTCCTATCTCGAGCAGACACCAAAGCCGAAAACCCATGCCGAGGCGATCGGCGCCCAGTGCGGCGCGCATAGCAGCGACTTTCCAGCTCTGACCGAGGCGGATTGGGAGCGGATGGTATCGGCCCTCTACCGAGAGACGGATCAGGGGTTGGTGCCGGATTTCGACCCGAAGCTGGTCGATACGCTGGCGGGTCTCGATCTTACTCAGCCACTGGCAGATCTGTGGCCGCAGTTCGAGGCGCTGGCGGCCATACCCTTGCTCGCCATCCGCGGCGCCAATTCGAAGCTGCTTTCCGCCGAGACGCTCGAACAGATGCGAAAGCGTCACCCTTGGGTCGAGACGATTACGGTCGAGGGCCAGGGCCATGCGCCTTTCCTCGAGACCGGCGGCCTGCCCGGCGCCATCGCCAATTTTCTTGAAATGGCCGAGCAACGCATCGGCTCGAGCTAATGCTCGACAACTGAGGAATTTGTTTGAGGCAGTGCCGCAGCGCATCATGCTTTCGCGGAAAGGGGGACTTATCCTGCGAAGCGCCCAGCGCGAAGCAGGATGGCGGAGAGGATGGGATTCGAACCCACGAGAAGCTTTTGACCTCTACTCCCTTAGCAGGGGAGCGCCTTCGACCACTCGGCCACCTCTCCGTTGCGCCGGTGGATAAAGAAAAGCGCCGGCACAATCAACAAGCCGGCGCGATTATCATTGAAAAAACCGGCTTCCGCCAAATGGCGCTTTCGCCATGCGGCGATTCTGCGGCAATCCCTCGGCCGGCGACTCACGACATCGTCGCAATTCCGGCGGGCAAATTCCGGCGGGCAATTGTCGGAATCGGCCGGATTGCAAAGGTCTCGCCCAAGGGTTTCCGATAGCTCAATGGTTAACGGGAGCTTTCCGAGTGAGGCCAAATCGTGTCATTTGTGCAACAAGGCAGGGGGATAGCGCCTGCGCAGACCTTTCGCCGATACGATGGTGGTTGAACGCCGCCGCCTCATGGGTAATGTCGAATTCGAAGGAGCGGCGCGGTGCGCATCTTTTTCGGTAGTGGGGATGGGGCAGGGAACGCTGTCCTTCAGCAAAGAATACCCAGACCCGTTTTTTAACTTTTGACTGGAGGTCAGAAAATGAACATCAAGAGCCTTCTTCTTGGCTCCGCTGCGGCACTGGTCGCAGTTTCTGGTGCGCGCGCCGCCGACGCCGTCGTCGTTGCCGAGCCGGAACCCGCTGAATACGTCCGCATCTGTGACGTCTACGGCGCTGGCTACTTCTACATCCCCGGCACCGAAACCTGCCTGCGCATCGGCGGCTATGTCCGCTATGACATCGGCGTCGGCGACGTCGGCACGTTCACCGGTGCGACGAACTGGGACAAAGAGGACGGTGACGAGAACGACACCTATTGGAAGCGCGCTCGCTTCACGCTGAAGACCTGGACCGGCCAGGAAACCGAGCTCGGCACCTTGAAGACCTACACCGAGACCCGCTTCAACTTCGGCAACACTCAAGGCCGCGCCGGCAGCGAAACCGTATACGACCCAGACGTTGGGGATTACGTCACGACCTTTTTCCCCAACAACGCCGAGAACCGCACCGTTTCGCTGAACTTCGCCTGGATCCAGCTCGGTGGTCTCCGTGTCGGTAAGGACGAATCGGCCTTCGATACGTTCATCGGCTACGCCGGCAGCGTCATGAACGATACGCTGGTTCCCTACGGCGGCTTCGACACCAACGTCGTCCAGTACTATTTCGACGCCGGCAACGGCTTCTCCGCCGTGGTTTCGCTCGAACAAGGTTACGGCGACTTCACGATCGATAGCTACGTCCCGCATGTCGTCGGCGGTGTGAAGTGGACGCAGGGCTGGGGCGCGATCACCGGCGTCATTGCCTACGACAGCAACTATGAAGAAGTGGCCGGCAAGGTTCGCCTCGACGTCACCCCGATGGAGAACCTGTCGCTGTTCATCATGGCCGGCTACGGCACGGACGACAACTACACGGATGGCGGCTTCGCATTCCCCGCCGGCGGCCGCGGCATGTACAAGCTGTGGAGCGGCAATTGGGCACTCTGGGGCGGTGGCACCTACACCATCAACGAGAAGACCTCGTTCAACACCCAGATCTCGTATGACGAGGGCGAGAATCTCGGCGTCGTGGCGAACATCGCCTACGATATCGTCCCCGGCCTGACGATCACGGCTGAAGCCTCCTACTTCCATCTTGGTGATGAGAGCGTCAGCAACTGGACCGGTGCCGATGACGACGACAACTTCGGCGGCCAGCTCCGCTTCCAGCGCTCGTTCTAATCAGCAGCGTTTTGACTGAAATCGAACCCGGCGGGCAACCGCCGGGTTTTTTCGTATCGGCGTGGCTGTCAAGGGCGGAATGTATGGCGCGGCCGATACCGGCCATGGTCGTTCTGTGCTGGATCTTGGTCTGTGATTTCTGACAGTTGGAAGCCGATCGGCTGCGCAGAATGAAAGCAGCAGCGATCTATCGCGCCCCCTCTGTCCTGCCGGACATCTCCCCCACAAGGAGGGAGATCGGCAGCTTCGCTGACAGCGCCTGTTCATCAAGGTTGGAGAATCAGCGAAAGCCGCAATGACGGCCATCTCCCCCCTCGTGGGGGAGATGTCCGGCAGGACAGAGGGGGGCGCTATCCCTCTCGAAAGATTCTGCACCGCAGCAGCGCTTGCCAAGGAACAGAATAGGGAGTTCGTTCCCGCCCTTTCGGGGGAAGACGGCTACTGGCATTTAGCTGTTCGTTGGGATTGGCGGCTGAAGGTCGGTTGGGAGCAAGCCTAATGCGCTTGCGACCTCGCGGTCCACGCAATGTGGATTGCCGACCTCAAGTCAAATCTCTGCAAGATCGCCCAACGACTGTATAAGCGGCTGAATTTCGTTTTCATAATTCTTCCAGCGCTTGACCGACGATTTGTAAATCGGTTGACGAACCTGCCAGCGACTGGGCGTGTTGACCGAACCATCCCGATCGAAAAAGCGCAGGCAGGCGTCGTCCCAAGGCAGCCCAAGATAATCTATGAGGCGGCGCGACTGCGCTTCCTGGTCATCAACCAGCGTTTCGTAGCGATTTTCGAAGATAAGGCCCGGAAAAACCTTGTTCCAATGCTGCATCAGGCGGTCATATTCGCGATAATACAGGCCTAGTGTTCGCAGATCGGTATTGTAGCTGTGTCCATCGCTGAAGTTCAGGACAAAGCAAGAGACGCAATTGTCGATGGCGTCACGACGGCAATGAATGATGCGCGCGTTGGGAAGCAGAAGGCCGATCAGGCCGATCAGTTCAAAATTGTGCGGCGTCTTATCCACTACACGAAGTGCGGCAGGTGCCCGCTCCCGCAAATAGGACAGATGCTCTTCAGCCAGCGTTCTGGACAGGTCCTCCGTGATCGACATGATTGGCCGGCTCAAATCTCTAGCCGATGAGGGTTTGAGACCGATCGCATTCGCGACCCGCCTTAGTTTGCTAAGCTCCCCTGCACCATGAACATCGGGATGGCTGGCGCAGATCTGTTCCGTGAGCGTCGTCCCCGAACGGGGCATGCCAACCACGAATACAGGCACTGCGGAAGGATTTCCATAGCCCGCCCTGGCAGCTAAAAAATCCGGCGTGAACGTTTCAATCATCGAGTCGATCCAGCGACTATACGAGTCGAGATCGAACTTATAGCCAGAGGCCTGTTTCGCCCTGTTGAAATGGGCAAACGCCTCTTCATAGCGCTTGAGGTCGTTCAGCACCTTACCGGCGGCGTGATGGAGTTGCTGGGCGGCTTCCGAACCAAGTTTCGGATTACCGAGTTCGCGAAGGATGGATTGGAGTTCCTCGGGCTCTTCGGTGAACTTTCGTGTCTGTACAAGGTCGTTGTAGGCAGCCGGCACCTCGATGCGACGTTCGATCGCTTCTTTCAGGTAGACGGCGGCTTCATCCATACGCCCCAAGCCGCTGAGCGCGCTGGCCAGACCCGCTCGAACCTTGGGATGGTCGCGGTTGATTTTCAGCGCCTTCTCGTAGAGCGGCAATGCCATGTCGGGTTTGTCGAACGCAATATAAGTTCGCCCCAATGCACAAAGTGCTTCGATAAGGCCGGGCTGCAGTTTCAAGGCATACTGCATATGCTTGATTGCTGGCGTATATTCGCTGACCTTCAGATAGGCTTCACCCAGGCTGAGGTGATAATAGGGATTTCCAGGCTCCTCGCCGACCGCCCGTGCGAAATATCGCAAGGCCATCTCATTATTGTAACCCAGATATAAGGTCCCCAGGATGTACAAGGCGAGCGGATGGTTTGGCGTGCGCGCCAGAACCCGAAGGCAAAGGTCCTGAGCCTCGTCAAGCCGCTTGGCCTGCTGAAGGGCATAAGCCTGTTTCAGCAGCGCGTCGTCGGCCTGCGCACGCGATTGGGCGTTTCCTTTCTGCAGGTTCACTAAAGGCTTCGCTATCGGCCCCTTCGCTTTCGGCGCGGGTCCGGGCTTGATGTGCTTTGACCAAGCAGGTGGGAGTCGATTGTTCATGATATCTCGCTAGCAAAAAGAGATATCTCGCTAGCAAAAAGAGCGGGGGAAATCCAGCATGCTGGTTGCAGCCAAGGCGGGAGCTTGCGCGGCCAACTGTGCCGCGCTAGCAAGAAGGCCCTTTTCGAACGAGCCTTTGCCATGCGCCAGCGCCCTCCCCTCACGCCGATCGTCAGTGCGCTTCCCTCGACGGTGCCGTTTGTCGGCCCGGAGGCACAGGAACGTGATCGGGGTCGTGCGTTTCGCGCCCGCATCGGCGCCAATGAGAGCAGCTTTGGCCCTTCGCCGCGCGTCGTCGCCCGCATGGCCGGCCTCGCCCGCGACATGTGGATGTATTGCGACCCCGACAATCACGATTTGAAGGTGGCTGTCGCTGCGCATCTTGGCGTCAGTGCCGAAAACGTGGTGGTCGGCGAAGGCATAGACGGGTTGCTCAGCCTGGTGGCGCGCATGTATGTGGCGCCGGGCGACGCGGTGGTCACCTCGCGCGGCGCCTATCCGACCTTCAATTTCCATATTGCCGGCGTCGGCGGCCGGCTGGTCCCGGTTCCCTACGAGAACGACCGGGAAAGCCTGGACGGCCTATTGGCTGCGGTGCGCAAAGAAAATGCGGCGCTGGTCTACCTGTCCAACCCGGACAACCCGATGGGCAGTTGGTGGGAAGCGGCCGAACTCATCCGCTTTATCGAAGCCCTGCCGGAGACCACAATGCTGGTGCTCGACGAGGCCTATGGCGAGTTGGGCCCGGCCTCGGCGCTGCCGCCGATCGATGTCGCGCAGCCGAACGTCATCCGCATGCGCACCTTCTCGAAGGCCTACGGGCTGGCCGGTATACGCTGCGGCTATGCGGTGGCCGAGGCCCAGGTGATCCGCGATTTCGAGAAGATCCGCAACCATTACGGCGTCAGCCGCATGGCGCAGATCGCCGGCGTCGAGGCGCTTGCCGATCAGGACTATCTACAAAGCGTGGTGACGCGGGTCGCTGCCGGCCGCCGGCGCATCGCCGAGATCGCCGAGGCCAACGGGCTGAAGCCGCTGCCCTCGGCGACCAATTTCGTCACCATAGACTGCGGCGGCGACGGCGCCTTCGCGCTGAACGTGCTGCAGGCGCTGCTGTCGCACGACGTGTTCATCCGCAAGCCGATGGTGCCGGTGCTCGACCGCTGCATCCGGGTCAGCGTCGGCCTCGACCACGAGCTCGACATTTTTGCTGAGGAACTTCCGGGCGCGTTGGCGGCGGCACGGGGGAACTGAAGGCGCTCCACCTTCTCCCCTTGTGAGGCCTTTGCAGAGAAGGCGTATGGACGTCGGGTGGGGGCATCGGCCTCCTTTGGGGGCCGGCGAAGCGCTGCTTGGCCGTTCGGCAAGACATTTGCCAGAGCAATCGGCCGATCCGGCCGATTGTGGACGGACTCCTGCTTATGCCGGCTTCTCGCCAGGCGGATGGAGGGCGCTGATCATGCGGCGCAGGTTGTAGGCGCAGGCGGCCAGTATGCATTGCGTGCGGTTGGCGGCGAGGTTGAAGAAGCGCAGACGCCGCATGGCATAGGTCTCCTTGAACACGGCGAAGGGCCGCTCGACCGCCGCCCGCATCTTGGCGATCAGCTGGTTGCGCAGCTTCTGGCGCGGCGGCAGCTTGGGATGATGTCTGTTGGGTCGCCGCATCAGGCGGTCCTTAATGCCTGCCTCGATCAACCGGGCATGTCTGGCGTGGGTATAATAAGCCTGATCGCCATAGACCGCCTTTTCATCGCCGCTGATCAGTGCGTCGGCCGGCTCGGTGTCGGTGACCGAGGCGTCGCTCACCTCGACGCGCCGGATCAGCGTATGATCCTGGTCGGCACCGATGTGCATCTTGTAGCCGAAGGTGCCCTTCTTGCCCTTCTTGCCCCAGCGCGCATCCTTGTCCGCCGATGGCTTGACCGGGCCCTGGTGGCCCTTCTTGGGTTGTTTCGGCGGGCGGCCGCGAGCTTGCAAGAACGAGGCATCGACCAGAGTACCGCGCTTGACGGTCAGGCCCTTCTCCTCAAGCTGGCGGTTGATCTCCTCGAACACCTTGTCGATCAGCCGCTCGCGCGTCAGCTCCTCGCGGAAGCGCCACAGCGTCGAATGATCAGGCGTGCGATCCGAGAGGCTGAAGCCGGCAAAGCGGCGGAACGACAGCCGGTCGCGGATCTGTGCCTCCAGCGCCGGATCGCTCAGCCCATGCCATACACCCAACAACAGGCAGCGCATCAGCACCGGTGCCGGATAGCTGGCCGTGCCTGGCCCGGCTCCGCTGCGTGCGCCCAAAAGCCCGTCGATCGGACCCCAGTCGATCTCTTTCGCAACAAGATCGAAGATCGTCTCATCCGACACCGCAAGACCGTCCGCCAAGCTCAACTGACCAAGCACACGATCAACCATCCGCGAATCTCCCGTAGTGACCAACACTACAGAATCACAATCAGATTCTGTGCAAAGGCCTCCTTGTGGGAGAAGGTGGATCGGCGCGTAGCGCTGAGACGGTTGAGGGGTGTTGGACGGAGTGCCGGCGGTGCCAAGCTGGAACACCCCTCATCCGACCTCGCGGAGCCTGTCCTCGGGCTTGCCGGAGGCAAGACCCGTGGGCGAGGCCAACTTCTCCCACAAGGGGACTGTTGCACAATTCTTGGTTTGTGATTCTCTGAGATGGAAGTTCGGAGGGAATCACGATGGCGGTGAAGCGGACGGGTCAGTTGAGTCTTGCGGAGGCTTTTCTGGGCAGCAAGCTGGCGGGCGGTTCTTCGCAGCTCGACCGGTTGTCGGATCTGGTGAAGTGGTATCGCTTCGAGAAGCTGCTCGCACCGCTGCGCGATGGCGGTCCCGGTCGGGCTGCCTGGCCGCAGCTGGTTCTGTTCAAGGCGCTGCTGCTGCAGTCGCTCTATGGGCTCTCGGACGGGAGCTGGAGGAAGCGCTTGGCGACCGGCTGTCGTTCCGGCGCTTCGTCGGGCTGGGTCTTGAGGAGAGCATTCCCGACCACACGGTGCTTTCGCGCTTTCGCAACCTGCTTGTCAGCGAAGGGCTGCTGGAGAAGCTGTTTGGCGAACTGGACCGGCAGCTGGAGAAGGCCGGCGTGATCCTGAAGCGCGGCACGATGCTGGATGCAACGCTGATCGATGCGGTCTCGTCGCCGCCGACGGGCGAGCGGCCGTCGAAGGATGCGGATGCCCGCTTCACCGCACGGCAGGGCAAGGGCGGGTTCACCTTTGGCTACAAGGCCCATGTCGGCGTCGACGAGGGCTCGGGACTGATCCGCACGGTGATCACCACACCGGCCAACGTCAACGACACGGTGATGGCCGATGCCTTGATCCGTGGCGACGAGAGGGAGATCTGGGCGGACGCCGCCTATGACACCCATGCGCGCCGCGCCCGGCTCAAGGCCGAGGGTAAGAAAGCCCGCATTGCGCGCCGTCCCAACAAGCACCATCCCGAGTTGCCGCCGCGGATCAAGCACTACAACCGCCTCATCGCCAGACGCCGGGCGACAGTGGAAACCACCTTCGCCACGCTCAAGAACCGCAGGAAGCTGACCACGATCCGCTATGTCGGACTGGCCAGGGCAGCAGGCCAGGTGACGATGGCAGCAATCGCCTTCAACATGCGCCGATGGGTGGCCATCACGGGATAGGTGCGCCCGGATTCCGGCCACACAGGGCCGGACCGCCGCCTGAACCCAAACAAGACGCCAAATCCCCCGCAAACAAGCGAACAACCGCTGCAATCTCGCCGCCGCCAGATTTCGCTCGCAACTGTGCAACAGCCCCACAAGGGGAGAAGGAAGAGCCGCGCGGCTTGCGCCGTCTCGCCTGCCGGAACGTTCGATCCACATCCCTTGAATTAATTGAACGTTCATTTTATTATCACGCTTCTCGATGAGGTGACCATGGCGCGCACGACCGGTTCGGACGGGGAAAAGACCGAAGCTGCGGTCCGCGAGGCGGCGGTCAGCCTGATCGCGCGTCTTGGCTACGAGGCGATGTCGATGCGCCAGCTGGCCGCCGAGGTCGGCGTGCAGGCGGCGGCGCTCTACCGCTATTTCCCGACCAAGGAAGACCTCTTGTTCACGCTGTTGCGCGAGCACATGGTAGGGCTGATCGAGGCGTGGGAGGCGGCGCGCCCGGCCGCGGCCGATCCGGCGACGCGGCTCGCCGCCTATGTCAAAAACCACATCGCCTTCCACATCGAACGCCGCCATTCCACCCATGTCTCGAACATGGAATTGCGCAGCCTTTCGCATGATCGCCTGACGCAGATCCTGCGCCTGCGCACGACCTATGAAAAGGAGCTGCGCGCCATTCTGCGCGACGGCGCAGAGGCCGGCGACTTCAGCGTCGAAGACACAGGTCTGACTGCCATGGCGCTGATCCAGATGATGACCGGGGTCATCGTCTGGTTCCGGCCGGGCGAGCGGCTATCGATCTCGGAGGTAACCGCCACATATCTTTCAATGACGATGCGCCTGGTTGGAGCAAAGGCCCACGGCGCGACAAAGACCTACAGCGTCGCAGCCCCTTCCGGCGAGCAAAGGACGTTGTAGCATTTTGGTTTTGCGCATGATCCACCGCGAAGATCGAATTCGATTTTCGGGGTCATGCGCCGGGAGGAACGGCATGTACACGCACACACTTAACTTCGGGCTTGACGAAGAAATCGAGGCGTTGCGCGACCTGGTGCGGCGCTTCGCCCAGGACAAGATCGCGCCGATCGCCGCCGAGATCGACCGTTCGAACGAATTTCCGGCGCATCTGTGGGCCGAGCTCGGTGGGCTCGGGCTGCTCGGCATCACCGCCGATCCGGATTTCGGCGGCACCGGCATGGGCTATCTCGCTCATGTTGTCGCTATGGAAGAGATTTCCCGCGCCTCGGCCTCGGTCGGCCTCTCCTACGGCGCCCATTCCAACCTCTGCGTCAACCAGATCAATCGCTGGGCGACGCCGGCGCAGAAGGAGAAACATCTGCCCGCTCTATGCACCGGCGAAAAGGTCGGCGCGCTGGCAATGTCGGAATCCGGCGCCGGCTCCGACGTCGTATCGCTCAAACTGCGCGCCGAAAAGCGCAACGACCGCTACGTTCTCAACGGCACCAAGATGTGGATCACCAACGGCCCGGACGCCGAAACACTGGTCGTCTACGCCAAGACCGATCCGGAGCTCCATTCGCGCGGCATCACCGCGTTTATCGTCGAAAAATCGATGGCCGGGTTTTCCGTCGCGCAAAAGCTCGACAAGCTCGGCATGCGCGGCTCGAACACCGGCGAACTTGTGTTTGAGAATGTCGAAGTGCCGTTCGGCAACGTGCTTCACGAGGAAGGGCGTGGTGTCGAGGTGCTAATGTCGGGCCTCGATTACGAGCGCACGGTGCTCGCCGGCGGCCCGCTCGGGTTGATGACGGCGTGCCTCGATGTGGCGATCCCCTATGTGCATGAGCGCAAGCAGTTCGGTCAGCCGATCGGCGAGTTCCAGCTGGTGCAGGGCAAACTCGCCGACATGTATACGACGATGAATGCCGCGCGCGCCTATGTCTATGCCGTCGCCGCCGCCTGCGACCGCGGCCAGACGAGCCGCAAGGACGCCGCCGCTTGCGTGCTGTTCGCTGCCGAGAAGGCGACGCAGATGGCGCTCGACGCCATTCAGCTGCTGGGCGGCAACGGCTACATCAATGACTATCCGACCGGCCGGCTTCTGCGCGACGCCAAGCTCTATGAGATCGGCGCCGGCACCAGCGAAATCCGTCGCTGGCTGATCGGGCGCGAAATCATGGCGGAGGGGGTATAAGATGGCTACGCTCCAGTCCCAGATCTCGCCAGCATCCGACACGTTCCGCGCCAATGCCGAGCGCATGCGGGCGTTGGTCGCCGACATTGCGGAAAAGGCGGCAACCGTCGAGCGTGGCGGTTCGGAGGAAGCGCGGGAACGGCACCAGAGCCGCGGCAAGCTTTTGCCGCGCGAACGCCTGGCCCAACTGCTCGACACCGGCTCGCCCTTCCTCGAAATCGGCCAGTTCGCGGCGTGGTCGATGTATGGCGAAGACATCTCATCGGCCGGCATCATCGCCGGCATCGGCCGCGTCGAAGGCACCGAAGTCATGGTCGTCGTGAACGACGCCACGGTGAAGGGCGGCACCTATTATCCGCTGACCGTAAAGAAGCATCTGCGCGCACAGGAAATCGCGCTGCAGAACAAATTGCCTTGCGTCTATCTGGTCGACAGCGGCGGCGCCAATCTGCCAAACCAGGACGAGGTGTTTCCCGACCGCGACGATTTCGGCCGCATCTTCTACAACCAGGCCAACATGTCGGCTTCAGGCATACCGCAGATCGCCTGCGTCATGGGCTCGTGCACGGCGGGCGGCGCTTATGTGCCAGCGATGTCGGACGAGACAATCATGGTGCGCAACCAGGCGACCATCTTCCTCGGCGGTCCGCCGCTGGTGAAGGCCGCTACCGGCGAGGATGTCAGCGCGGAGGAATTGGGCGGCGCCGATGTGCACACGCGGCTTTCCGGCGTTGCCGACCATTATGCGCTGGACGACGAGCACGCGCTGGCGATCGCCCGCCGCATCGTCAAGAACCTGAATCGAAAGAAGGAGATCGGGCTGGCACTTCGCGATCCGATTCCGCCGCTTCATGCAGCCGATGATCTCTACGGCATTGTGCCGACCGATCTGCGCCAGCCCTATGATGTGCGTGAAGTGATCGCGCGCATCGTCGACGGCTCCGAGTTCGACGAGTTCAAGCAGAATTACGGCACCACGCTGGTCACCGGCTTTGCCCATCTCAACGGCATGCCGGTCGGCATCATCGCCAACAACGGCGTGCTGTTCTCCGAAAGCGCCCTCAAGGGCGCGCATTTCATCGAGCTGTGCTGCCAGCGCAAGATCCCGCTGATCTTCCTGCAAAACATCACCGGTTTCATGGTGGGGCGAAAGTACGAGGCCGGCGGCATCGCCAAGGACGGCGCCAAGCTGGTGATGGCCGTCGCCACGGCGCGCGTGCCGAAGGTGACCATCATCATCGGCGGCTCGTTCGGCGCCGGCAATTACGGCATGTGCGGACGCGCCTATTCGCCTCGCTTCCTGTGGATGTGGCCGAATGCCCGCATTTCGGTAATGGGCGGCGAGCAGGCGGCCACCGTGCTGGCCGTCGTCAAGCGCGAGGGGATCGAGCGCAAAGGCGGAGAATGGAGCGCAGAGGAAGAGGCAAAATTCAAGAGACCGATCCTGATGAAATACGAGCATGAAGGCCACCCGCTCTATTCCTCCGCCCGGCTCTGGGACGACGGCATCATCGACCCGGCCAAGACGCGCGAGGTGCTGGCGCTCAGCCTATCGGCGGCGCTGAACGCCGGGATCGAGGATACACGGTTCGGCGTGTTCAGGATGTGAGATGAGCGAAATCGACCACAGAATTCGCGTTCATACCGGCGACATCACCAAGCTGGCGGTCGATGCCATCGTCAATGCCGCCAACACCTCGCTCTTAGGCGGCGGAGGCGTCGACGGCGCCATTCACCGGACGGCCGGGCCTGAACTTCTGACTGAATGCCGGATGCTAAATGGCTGCAAGGTCGGCGACGCAAAACTCACCAAGGGCTACAGGCTGCCGGCACGCTACATCATCCACACGGTCGGCCCGGTCTGGCAAGGCGGCGACAAGGGCGAAGCCGAGCTGCTCGCCTCCTGCTACCGCCGGTCGCTCGAAATCGCCGCCGCCAAGGATTGCCGGACGGTGGCATTTCCGGCGATCTCGACCGGTGTATACCGATATCCAAAGGACCAGGCGACGCAGATCGCCGTTGGCACGGTGAGCGCCTTCATCGGCCACAACGCGCTTCCGGAAACCGTCACCTTCTGCTGCTTCGACCAGCAGACGGCAGAACTGTACCGGCAAACCGTTGCTGCCCTGGCGAAGGGTGATCTGCACCGATGAAAAGTACGATCCACATTATTCAGACTCATTTACAACCAGGGTACTGGTCACGCGGAAAAATTGCGGCTATTGCTCTTTGCAAATACCAATGGGGATTGGGCGAAGATGAGACTGCGACTTTTTCAGAAAACAACTGTATCTATACTTGCGGGGTTGCTTATATTAGCGGCGCCAGCCGTTGGCACAGCGGAATCGCTGGCGGGAAGCAAAGGCGACCGCCGTTTCGCAGTCCATTTTCCGCCAGGTTCGACGGGAGACTGCCCGAAGGCCTACAAAGCCTATGTTGCAGCCAGCGGGCATTCCGCTTATGCGACGAGCTTTTATTCGCGCGTGGTCGACCTCTATATCATCTGTGGCTCGAGACTCAATGCGCCGTCCCAGAAGGCTGCGGAAGAGATGGCGCTGCGCAACTGTCAGTCCGGCTTGACGAGGTGGAAGGTCAAGACCGCCAGCGGCGGCTGCGCGATCGCGGCGTCGAAGTAGGCGCTGCTTCCGCAAGGACAGGCTGGCGGGACAGCACCCCCCTCTGTCCTGCCGGACATCTCCCCCTCAAGAGGGGAGATCGGCTGTCGCTACTGCTTCCGCCAAACTGCGACGTTGAAAGTTCGACTGGAGGGCGAAGCTGCCAATCTGCCCCCTTGAGGAGGAGATGTCCGGCAGGACAGAGGGGGGTGTTCAAGCGCCCTGCCCCCCGCGGGGTTGGAACCTTACTCGCGGAGGTCCCATGTTCGCCAGGATCCTGATTGCCAATCGCGGTGAGATCGCCTGCCGGGTCATCCGCACGGCGCGCAAGATGGGCGTGCGCACGGTCGCGGTCTATTCGGATGCCGATGCGAAATCTTTGCATGTCGCGATGGCCGACGAAGCTGTGCATATCGGCGCCTCGCCTGTCGGCGAAAGCTATCTGCGCGGCGACAAGATTGTCGCGGCGGCTTTGGCCGCCGGCGCGGAAGCCATCCATCCGGGCTACGGTTTTCTGTCGGAAAACCCTGATTTCGTCGACCAGGTGACGGCGGCGGGGCTCGTCTTCATCGGCCCGTCGGCGGCCTCGATCCGCGCCATGGGACTGAAGGACGCGGCCAAGCGGCTGATGGAGAAGGCCGGCGTGCCTGTTGTGCCGGGTTATCACGGCGAGGCGCAGGAGATCGTGCTGCTCGCCTCCAAGGCACGCGAGATCGGCTATCCCGTGCTGATCAAGGCGCGCGCCGGTGGCGGTGGCAAGGGCATGCGGCGCGTCGAACATCCCGACGACTTTTCCGAAGCGTTGTCGGGTGCGCGGCGCGAGGCCAAGGCCGCTTTCGGCGACGACCGCGTGCTGGTCGAGAAATATATCGACAAGCCGCGCCACATCGAGGTTCAGGTATTCGGCGATAGCTTCGGCAATGTCGTGCATCTCTACGAGCGCGACTGCTCGGCGCAGCGCCGCCACCAGAAGGTGATCGAGGAAGCCCCTGCCCCCGGCATGACGCCGGCATTGCGCAAGGCGATGACGGAGGCGGCGGTGAAGGCCGCCAAGGCGATCAACTATTCCGGCGCCGGCACGATTGAGTTTATCGTCGATGCCTCGCAAGGGCTGAAGGCCGACCGCTTCTGGTTCATGGAAATGAACACCCGCCTGCAGGTCGAGCACCCCGTCACCGAAATGGTCACAGGCATCGACCTGGTCGAATGGCAGTTGCGGGTAGCGTCCGGCGAGAAGCTGCCGAAGATGCAGAGCGAGATCACGTTCTCCGGCCATGCCTTCGAAGCGCGCATCTATGCCGAGGACGCGGCAAAGGGTTTTTTGCCGGCGACGGGCACGCTGCATCACCTGAAATTTCCGGATTCCGCGCCCGAGGGCGCCAGCATGCGGATCGAGACCGGCGTGCGGGCCGGCGATGCCATCTCGCCCTTCTACGATCCAATGATCGCCAAGCTGATCGTGCACGGCAAGAGCAGGCAGGCGGCACTCGAAGCGCTGGGCATAGCCCTTTCGCAGACCGAGATCGCCGGCTCGACTGTCAACACCGCCTTTCTCGCTGCTCTTGCCGCTGATGCGGACTTTTCGGCAGGCGATGTCGATACCGGCCTGATCGATAGGCATCAGCAAGCGCTGACCGCAGTCCCGCCGCCGAGCAGCGAGATCGTCGCCGCAGCCGCATTTGCGGCGTCCGGCGCCGTGACTCAGGCGCCGTCCAACGATCCGTGGTCGTCGCTTGCCGGTTATTCGCATTTCCACACTGTTCCGCGGCGCACGCGGCTACGATACGGCAATGATGAGATCGTCGCGCTCTTGTCGGTGCGGCCGGACAAGCGCTTCCAAGTGGCACTGGACGCACCTTATGACAGCGCCAGTCCGCTCGATCTTCGCGCCGACCCTCGCCTCGCCCGCTGGCCGGGCCATGTCACTGTCTTTTCGGGCGCCATCGGCTACAGCTTCGCGGTGCCGGACCCGCTGGCGAGGGGCGACGAAATCGCCGCCGGCTCTGACAGCCTGCGCGCGCCGATGCCGGGCCTGGTCAAGCTGGTGCGCGCGGCAAGAGGCGAGGCCGTCATCAAGGGTCAGCCGCTGTTGATCCTGGAAGCGATGAAGATGGAGCACACGATTTCCGCCACTCATGACGGGACCATCGCCGAGATCGCAGCGGAAGGCGCACAAGTCACCGACGGGACCGTGCTGGTGCGTTTTGCCGAGGAAGCCCACGTCTGACCGCTGTTCCTTCATCCACGAGGCGACGTGGAAGACACGCGCCACAAACGCGTGCCCAAAATGAAATGGCCGGGTCTGCCCCGGCCATCTCCGATTGTCGCCAGGCGCTAAAGCGCGTCTCATGCGACGCGCTTTAGTTCTTGTTTTATGGATGTCGTTATCGCAAAACCGCTGCGCACTTTTGCGCGACATGCATTAGCCATTACGGCTGGATCGGCGCGTATTTGCCGTCGTGCCACTGGTTGATGTCGTAGCTGACGTTCTTGAGGTCGCCCTTTTCATCGAAAGTGACAGGGCCGACGACGGTGCTGATCGGCTCGCCATTCTTCAGCGCTTCGGCAACCTTGGCCGGGTCGTCGCTGCCGGCGCGCTTGATACCCTCGGCAAAGGCCTGGATCACGGCATAGGAGAACAGCGTGAAGCCCTCGGGCACGAAGCCGCCCGCCTTGATCTTTTCGATGGCTTCCTTCGCTTCGGGCTTCGCCTGCGGATCCGACGGGAAGACAAACATGGTGCCTTCGCCGGCCGGACCGGCGACCTGCCAGAATTCCGGCGTGGCGATCGAGTCCGGCATGATCAGCTGATACTTCAGGTTCTGTTCCGCCGACTGGCGCAGGATGAGGCCGGCTTCGGGGTGGTAGCCGCCGAAATAGACCACATCCGCCTTCAGGTCCTTGAGCTTGGTGACAAGCGCCGCGTAGTCTTTTTCACCGGCGTTGATGCCCTCGTAAAGGATCTCTTTGAGACCGTTCTGGTTCATCGTTGCCTTGACGGCGTCGGCGACGCCCTGCCCATAGGCGCTTTTGTCGTGCATGATGACGACGTTCTTGCCGGCATATTTCTTGGCGATCCATGGACCGATGAAAGCGCCCTGCGCATCATCGCGCGTATAAAGGCGCATGATCGTCGGCCAGCCGGCTTTCGCGGCCGCGTCGGTCAGCTCTGGATTCGACGAAGCCGGACTCATCATCAACGTCCCGGCTTCGGCGTAGACGGCCGACGCCGGAATGCTCGAGCCCGAGCAGGCATGCCCATCGACGAACTTGACACCGTTGGCAACGATGCGGTTGGCGACCGAAACCGCCTGTTTCGGATCGCACTGGTCATCCTGTACGTCGAGCTTGATCTGGCGGCCTTCGACACCTCCAGCCGCGTTGATCGCGTCGGCGGCGGCTTGCGCGCCCTGCTTGAACTGGTCGCCGATGGTGGCAAGCTGTCCGGTCATTGGTCCGACCACCGAAAAGGTGATGTCTTCGGCGAACGCAACCGGCGCGCTCATCATCAGGCCGATTATGGCCGCGCTCAAAATACCCAACTTTTTCATGGTGACACAACTCCTCCACTCTCGCGCGGCCGCTCCGGCCGCGCCTCTTCCAGAGTGGCCGGGAGAATCTCACCCTTCGCCAAGCCTGTCTAG
This sequence comes from Mesorhizobium sp. BHscii, assembly GCF_053848065.1. Lineage (NCBI taxonomy): Bacteria > Pseudomonadati > Pseudomonadota > Alphaproteobacteria > Hyphomicrobiales > Phyllobacteriaceae > Mesorhizobium > Mesorhizobium sp. BHscii. The sequence goes on from NZ_JBSPKW010000001.1 coordinate 139,108, forward strand.
GCGCATCGGCGGCACTCAATTGGGCCTGCAGCCTTTCTGTTTGACCATGATCTTTTCAAAAAAACCGGTTTCCACTTTTTGGGATCATGGTCAGAAAACGCAAAAGCCGCGCCTGCCTTGTTCCGGCCGGTCGCGGCTTTGTCGATCGAACAATCCCGAACGCTCACGCGCCCGAAAACCGCTCGCCTTCCCTGTCCGTCGCGCAGCCTGGCCCTATCCGGCCTGCCGCGTTCTTGTCATTGTTGGTACGACCGTCTTGCGCGGCCTTGTTCTTGCCGGCCCGGCCGTCTTGCGCGGCCTCGACCTGAAGCGTCCCTGTCGGTATCTCAGTGCCTGATGAACTCAGGGCCAACTTAGTGCATTGTCATCCATTCGCGGGCTTCGCGCAGAGCCCTGGCGATCTCGACCTTCGACATGGCGGCCGACAATTCCGAGCGCAGTTCCGCAGCGCGGACCGAACCCTTGATCGCAGCAATATTGAACCATTTGTGGGCGGCGACGACATCGGTCTCGCAATCGCGGCCAGTCGCATACATCATGCCCAGTTCGAAAAGAATGTCGGCCTGGGCAGTTGCCCCCATGGCGCCGAAGCCGGCTTCAGGCATTTCAAAACGTGCCATTTCAATCCCCTGTTCTAGCCCCTGTCAGGCTCCCGAGAGCTGCCTCGTTCTGTCCCTTGGTATCTGTTGATAAACCTTGGGGGTGGCCGCTCTTTCGATGTTTTCGAGAATGAACCGGAGGCTTGAATCCGTCGTTAAGTGGCGTGCTTAATTTGAGGAAAACAAAGCTAAAACAAGAGGTAAACGCGAGAATTCGTTAAGGATGCGAAGCCAGCAATTTCGCCGGTTTGCACTAAATTTGACGAAAATTTGCGAGGCGAAGATCAAGACTCCGCTAACCACAGGAGACAAAGACGGAGTTGCGAACGTTTCATTTCTCACCGATGAGACCGCTTCGGGCGGCCAGAAAATCCTGAAGTCTTCCGCAGCGGCACCGCTTTTGTTTTGCCGGGACGTGAATTAGCTTACGTTTGCGTAAAAGGCAGACCGGCGGGCGGAACATCCGGCCGGATTTCCACAGGGAGGACAAACATGTTTCGCAAAATCAGCATGGCCTTGGCGGCCACATTGATCATGGCCGGCACGGCTTGGGCCGATCCGATCGAGGGCAACTGGAAAACGCAGGCCGGCGCGACCGCCGCCATAGCCGGCGGCGGCGGGACATTCTCCATCACCCTTAAATCAGGCAAATTTTCCGGCAAGCGCATTGGTTCGTTCAAGGTGTCCGGCGCCAACAAATATACCGGGACCATAACCGACCCGGAGACCGACAAGACCTATTCGGGCAAGGCCTCGGTTTCAGGCGCTTCGCTCAAGATGAGCGGCTGCGTGCTCGGCGGGCTGATCTGCAGGAGCCAGACCTGGCACAAGCTCTGATCGTTTTGACTGCCACAAAATGAAAACGGGGCCGCGAAGGCCCCGTTTTTGTTTGCGCCGTCTGTTTGAGACACCGGATCGATCGGGCGGGCCGCGCCTTCTGCGCCCTAGCTAACAGCAATTTTTGTGCATCCTTCGTCCCTGTCACCAAGATTTGGGGGGCAGCAAGACTGCGGGCCGGACCCCGGTGGCGGCGGGCACTCAACACTCCGTCGATAAATTTGAACCGCAGATGAACGCCGGCATCAGAACCGGTTCAGTTGCATCAGGGCATTCTCATGCGTGTTGAAGGAGACCACGCAATGTTCGCCCGCCGCTTCACCATCGTCTGCCTGCTGATGGGCCTGTTCGGCATGTTGTTCGCCATCCTGGTTGCCGAGGCCGGCCGCCCGGCCCGCTCCTGGGACCAGGCCAATTCCTGCCGGTTCGGTTGCCCGAGCCACCTTCGCCATTGAAGCCGGCAAAAACCTTAGAGAGAGGCAACATACCATGAACCGCATCGTCGCCAACGCCCTCAAGGCCCTTCGGCTTGTGCCGCGGGCGACGCTCATCCTGACGGTTCTTGCAGCGCCGGTTCTGGCCGTGCCCACGATGCGCGCCGATGCCGGCTCGACGATCGAAGCGCCGGCGTTGAAGAAGAACGGCGTCGGCTTTGTGCTGTTGGTCAGCCTGCGGCGCGGCTAGGTCGATCGGCCTTCATTGAATCCATTCGATAATGAAAAACGACCCTTTGGCCCCTCCCAACCGTATGGCCAAGCCTCTATATTGGGTCATGGAAAAGCGAATCTATCCCCAAGCCATAGACTCAGTCGTGATGCCGGAGCCGTTTGGCCGGCAGATCTTCAATGATGCCGGAAAGGCCGTCGCGGCCCTGCAGGCCCTCTACGACCGCAACACCAAATTCCTGCGCGATTCGTTTACGGCGCTCGCCGCAGGCGGCGACAACAACAAGCGCTACCGGGCCTTTTACCCCGAGGTCGGCGTCACCACGACTTCGTTCACCCAGATCGACTCGCGGCAGGCTTACGGCCATATGCCGACGCCTGGGCATTTCTCGACCACCATAACCCAGCCCGCCCTTTTCGAACGCTATCTCATCGAACAGCTTCGCCTGATCATGCGCAATCACGGCGTTCCGGTCACGGTTTCGGAATCGACGACGCCCATCCCGCTGCATTTCGCGTTCCTGGAAGGCTCCCATGTCGACGGCGCGGCAGCCGAGCGCATCAGGCGGCCGATCCGTGACCTGTTCGACGTGCCGGATCTCGACGGCACCGACGACCAGATCGCCAACGGCACGTTCGAAGTGGCTTTAGGCGAAGCCAGGCCGTTGGCGGCGTTCACGGCGCAACGCATCGACTACTCGCTGCACCGAATGTCGCACTATACGGCGACCAGTCCCCAGCATTTCCAGAATTTCGTGCTGTTCACCAACTACCAGTTCTACATCGACGAATTCGTCGCCCGTGCGCACGAGCTGATGGCGAAAGGCGGCGGCGGATACGTCGAATTCGTTGAGCCGGGAAATGTCGTCACCAAGGCTGGACAAAGCGCGCCTTGCCATGGCGTGGCGCCGCCGCGCCTGCCGCAGATGCCGGCCTATCATCTGAAGAAGCCGAACCATGGCGGCATCACGATGGTCAATATCGGCGTCGGCCCCTCCAACGCCAAGACGATCACCGACCACATTGCGGTGCTCAGGCCGCATGCCTGGGTGATGCTCGGCCATTGCGCCGGGCTGCGCAACACCCAGGCACTGGGCGACTATGTGCTGGCGCATGCCTATGTGCGGGAAGACCATGTTCTGGACGATGATCTTCCGGTCTGGGTGCCGATCCCGCCGCTGGCCGAAATCCAGGTGGCGCTGCAGGAGGCGGTCGCCGAAGTCACCGGTCTTTCCGGCTACGACCTCAAGCGTATCATGCGCACCGGCACCGTCGCCACCATCGACAACCGCAACTGGGAGTTGCGCGACCAGCGCGGGCCGGTGCAGCGGCTGTCGCAGTCACGGGCGATTGCGCTCGACATGGAATCGGCGACGATCGCGGCCAATGGCTTCCGTTTCCGCGTGCCCTATGGCACACTGCTTTGCGTGTCCGACAAGCCCCTGCATGGCGAATTGAAGCTGCCCGGCATGGCGACCGAGTTCTACAAGCGCCAGGTGGCACAGCATTTGACCATCGGCATCAGGGCGATGGAAAAGCTGGCCGAGATGCCGATGGAACGGTTGCACTCGCGCAAGCTCAGAAGCTTTTCGGAAACGGCATTCCAGTAGCACAGATCGATCGACCGGAGCACGGCCGGAGCTTGGTAAGAGCGCAGCAGGGCATTTCGCCATCTTGATTGGGCCGCATTTCTACCGATAAGCAAAGTAGATGGCACGCGTTCGAAACATGATGACATCGGCGGCATTCGTCGCAATGCTCGGCTGCTCGGTCGCGCTGGTGGCTGGGTTTTTCGGAACGCTGCATCCGGCCTTCGATTCCTTCGCTCATTTCCGCGTTCATCTTGCCGTGCTGATGGCGCTTTGCGCGCTGCCCTTGCTTGTGACCTCGTTTCGCCTGCAGGCCGCCGCAGCGCTGCTCTTTGCGGGGGCTGCCTTTGCCAGCACGTCGAACCTCCTGCCAGTGCCCCGCCTGTGGCCAGTCCAGGCAGCCTTCGAAGCCCACCCCGGCGACCAGCCCGGTTACCCCGGCGACCAGTCGGTCTATCCCGGTGACAAGGCGGTCTATCGCCTGCTGCAGATGAACCTGCGGTTCAACAACCCAACGCCTGAAAAGGTACTGTCGCTGATCGGCCGGACCCAGCCTGATGTGATTACCCTCGACGAGGTATCCGACATGTGGAAGGCAAAGCTTGGACTGCTGTCCAGCGCCTACCCCTACCGGATCCTCTGCCCTTACCCAAATGGCGTGTTCGGCGTTGCGCTGCTGTCCAGACGGCCGTTTGCCGCCGGCACACAACCACGCTGCGACAGGCGCGGCGCGATTGCCATCGCGACAGTCGATTTTGGCGGAACCGACGTCGACGTCGCAGCCGTGCACCTCACCTGGCCATGGCCGTACAACCAATCACGGCAGATCGGCGGATTGTCGGAAGAGTTCGCATCCCTTGGCGAGACATCGATCATGGCAGGCGACTGCAATGCAGTGCCGTGGAGCGCCGCCGTCCGGCGCGTCGCAGATCTTGGCAAGCTGACCGTGGCGCCTTCGCCGGGGCCGACTTGGCTCTCCATCAAGCTGCCGGATTTCCTGCGCTTCGCCGGATTGCCGATCGACCAGGTTTTCAGCAAGGGCGCGGTTCTTATCCATTCGGTGTCGAGGCTGGAAGGCACCGGCTCCGACCATCTTCCGCTGATGGTGGAATTCTCGCTCAGGCCGGAACAGAAAAAGCCGGTCGATGAAGATGAAACTGCGACCGCATCCGTGACATAGCACGGCAAGACTCGAGGCTGAGCGCCTACTGCTTGCGCAACAGGGCACCGATGAGGCGTTCGACATGGCCGCCGCGGCGATGCTCGCGCGCGTCGAAGGCGTTCTGTTTCGCCTCGTATTCGGCATAGACGGCCTTGATCCGGCGCCTCGCCTCGCGGTGCGTCTTGCTGCAAACCCAGTTGTCGGCGAACTCCAGTCCCGTGATCGATCTTTCGGTCGCCCGCATCATTGTCCTGGCGATGCGGCCATGGTTATGCTCGTGAGCACGAACGCCGGCGAAGAACCGCTTCCAGCGCTTCTGAAGCGCCGGTGTCGCGGCTGAGACCATGCGGGGTAAGGTGTAGGTGAGATCGAGTGTCCCATTGGCCTGCCGCAGTCGACAGACGCCACCCTCCCTGCTGATCTCAAGGTCCCAACTTACGGTATAGGCGGTTAGCGCGATGGCGTGCGTCATAAAGCCGTGCCGCTTCGGGCCGTTGCGGTCCATGGCCTCGATCAGGGCGGCGCCCGTGGTTCCTGATATGTCGTACGTCCGGGTCTTGACCAGCACCTTCGTGTCAGCCGATGCCGACGGTGCGAAGCCGCACAAGCCACCAATCGCCACAAGGCACGTCAAAACCGCCAGGCGCATGGACATCTCCCCGGTCAGAAGGGAAAGGAACCACAAGCGCCGCGCCGCTTCAACTTTTTTTAGACACCGCAAATATAATAGGCCTTTACCGGCTTTCATTTGGTCGACGTCGAGATGGCCGGCGGGGCCGTTCTGGCAGGCTACATGTTCTGGTAGACTGGTCCCTCACCACCTTGTGGCGGCACCCAGGTTATGTTTCGGTTCGGATCCTTGATGTCGCAGGTCTTGCAGTGGACGCAGTTCTGCGCGTTGATGACGAAGCGCACGTCCTTCGCCTCGGGATCGGCGGCGGCGTTGCCATCCTTGTCGACCCATTCGTAGACGCCGGCCGGGCAGTAGCGTGTCGAGGGCCCGGCATAGACATCGTGTTCGGAACGCTGCTGCAGGTCCATATCCGCGACCAGCAGGTGGACAGGCTCGTTTTCCTCGTGGTTGGTGTTTGAGAGAAACACCGAGGACAGGCGGTCGAAGGTGAGCACGCCATCCGGCTTCGGATAGGCGATCTTCTTATGCTTAGCGGCCGGTTCCAGCGTCGCATAGTCGGCCTTGCCGTGCTTCAGCGTGCCGAAAGGCGAGAAGCCGAACAGCGAATTCAGCCACATGTCGAGGCCGCCAATACCGACGCCGACGACGGTGCCGAAGCGCGACCACAATGGCTTGACGTTGCGCACCTTCTTCAAATCCTTGCCGATATCGGTCGCCCGCCATGCCGCCTCGTAAGTAGCCAGTTCGTCATTGGCACGGCCGGCGCCGATCGCCTCGGCGATATGCTCGGCCGCCAGCATTCCGGAGAGCACGGCATTGTGCGAACCCTTGATGCGCGGCACGTTGACGAAGCCGGCAGCACACCCAATCAGCGCGCCACCGGGGAAGGACAGTTTCGGCACCGACTGCCAGCCGCCCTCGGTGATGGCACGGGCGCCATAACCCAGCCGCTTGCCGCCCTCGAATGTGCCCTTGATCGCCGGGTGGGTCTTGAAGCGCTGGAATTCATCGAAAGGCGACAGATAGGGGTTCTTGTAATTGAGGTGGACGACGAAGCCGACCGCCACCTGGTTGTCTTCCAAATGGTAGAGGAAGGAGCCGCCGCCGGTCTTCGTGTCGAGCGGCCAGCCGAAGGAATGCTGGACAAGGCCTGGCCGGTGGTGCTCCGGCTTGATCTGCCAGAGCTCCTTGAGGCCGATGCCGTATTTGCCGGGCTCGCGGCCGTCGGAAAGATGGTATTTGGCGATCAGTTGCTTGGCCAGCGAGCCGCGCGCGCCCTCGCCGATCAGCACATATTTGCCCATCAGCGCCATGCCCGGCGCGAAGCCCGGGCCATGCGTGCCGTCTTTCTCGACGCCCATATCGCCGGTAACAACGCCGGTGACCGCGCCCTCGTCGCTGTAAATGAGGCCCACCGCGGCAAAGCCCGGGTAGATCTCGACGCCCAGCGCCTCGGCCTTGGTCGCCAGCCAGCGGCAGACATTGCCGAGCGAAACGATGTAGTTGCCGTGGTTGTTCATCAGCGGCGGCATCAGGATGTTGGGCAGACGGAACGAACCGGCAGGGCCGAGGACCAGGAAATGGTCTGCCGTAACCGGCGTCTTGAACGGATGTCCCTCTTCGTCACGCCAGCCCGGCAGCAGCCGGTCGATGCCGATCGGGTCGACTACGGCGCCAGACAGGATGTGGGCGCCGACTTCGCCGCCCTTTTCCAGGACGACGACGGAAAGCTCGGGATTGACCTGCTTGAGACGGATCGCCGCGGCGAGGCCGGCCGGACCAGCGCCGACGATGACCACGTCGAATTCCATGCTTTCGCGTTCGATCTCGCTCATCAACCCCTCACTGGCTGCCGCATTTGCGCATCTTGCTGGCTTATCCGCTGCATAGCGCATCAATTCGCGACGCGAAACCGGCGCTGACGTGACAATGCCGATTTCGTCAAAAAGTCGCGCATCGTACTACAAAATCACGGTTTGCGGTCCACCGGAACATCGATCCGGGCCAGGCCCCATTTCAAGGAGAGCCGGCGCCCTGACGTTTTTAATTGTTCGACGGCTTGCTTATCGGCCATACTTCGCACCATGCGCATATACGGGCCAATTGGCTTTTCATCGACGCGCTTTTTTTCCGCGCCCGGACGGATTTGCCGGGCGCTCGTTTTGGCCCTTTTGCCGCTGACGCCCGTTGGCGCCCATGCCGAGCCGCAGAGGGTCTGGGCGGCCGGAGCCTACTCCTTTTCCGACGAGCTGGGCGGCTTCCGCATCACCAGCGCCTCGGGCATCGGGACAAAGGAGGACCCGCTTGTCATCACCGAAGAGCTGAACTCGGCAACACCGGTGACACTGACTATCCGCACGACGAAGCCGATCCACCCCTTCGGCACCGCGGGCCAATTTGCGAACGGCCTCATGTATATGCGCATCGACGTGCTCAATAACAGCGGCCAGGCCTGGGTCGAGTTCCAGTTCGAGCTCCAGGAGGTGCTCCACCGGCCGAGCGTGTTCGGCGACGGCCTGTCATTCGACCAGCGCAACAAGACACCTGACAACATCTGGTCGAGCAGCTTTGCCGATTTCGATCGCGACTTCGAACCCTATGATCGGCTGCTGTTCAAGAGTGGCAAGATCGACCCGCTGACGACAGCAAAATTCGATTACCTGATCACCGACTACACACCGCGCTGGACGTTCTATTTGGTGCAGGATCCGCGTATACCGTCGAGCTAAGGGTCCTGTTTATGTCGTTCCCAAAACCGCTATGCACCCTCGGGTCAGGCCCGAGGGCATGCTTTCGGGCGACATGCATTACTTGCAAATTCTTGCTGCGCGGCCGAATGTGAAAGCATGACTGCCGTTTCCCGAGACAACCGACCTGCTATCGCCGACCTGCTGGCCTTTTACGCCAGCGCCGGCGTCGATGAAGCGCTCGAAGAGGAGCCGCTGAATAGGTTTGCCGAGGCTGCGTCAAAGTCGCCTGAGCCGGCGCCAGCGACAGTTACGCCGACAACTGGTGAAAACGCCGCACTGTCACGCTCGACAAGCCTGTCACGCGCCGGAATGGGCGAAAGGCAAGCTGCGGCACCGGCGGTGCGCGCCCCGTCCGGTACGGCGACGGTGCCCGATGAGCAACAAGCGGCATTGGCGCGGCAATTGGCCACGACGGCGACGAGCCTGGACGAGCTTCGCCAGCACATGGCGGCATTCGACGGCTGCAATCTCAAATTCACCGCCAAGAACCTGGTGTTCGCCGACGGCAATCCGAATGCCGCGGTGATGCTGGTCGGCGAGGCGCCCGGCCGCGACGAGGACCTCGAGGGATTGCCGTTCGTCGGCCGCTCGGGCCGGCTGCTCGACCAAATGCTGGCCGCGATCGGACTCGACCGGACCTCGGCCTACATTTCCAATGTCATTCCCTGGCGACCGCCGGGCAACCGCACGCCGACACCGCACGAGACCGAGATTTGCCGGCCATTCATCGAACGGCAGATCGAGCTGGTCAAGCCGAAGGTGCTGGTCAACCTGGGCGGCCCCTCGGCAAAGACCTTGCTCAACACCACCGAGGGCATCCTGCGGCTGCGCGGCAATTGGCGCGTCCACACGACCGCCTCCGGTATTGCCATTCCCGCCATGCCGACCCTTCACCCGGCCTATCTCTTGCGAACCCCCGCTCACAAGAAGCTGGCGTGGCGGGATTTCCTCGAGGTGAAAGCGAAGCTGCGAGCGCTCGGTTGACGACCAGCGTTTCCTCGCCCCGCAAAGAGGGGAGAGGAAGCGCTATAACCTGCCCGGTAATTGAAATACATCCGCTGCCGGCCTAGTCATGCGCTCATGACAGCAACCCAGACTTCCGCCGGCAGCCTTATTCGCGAATGGCGCACGCGCCGGCGAATGAGCCAACTCGATCTCGCCATGGAAGCCGAAATCTCGCAGCGGCATCTGAGCTTCGTGGAAAGCGGCCGCGCGGCGCCCTCGCGCGACATGGTGCTGCATCTGGCCGAGCAGCTGTCGATCCCGCTGAGGCAGCGCAACCAGCTCCTGCTGGCCGCGGGCTTTGCCCCTAGCTTCAGCGAGCGTTCGCTCACCGATGCCTCGCTGGCGCCGGCGATGGCAGCCGTCGAGATCGTGCTCAAGGGGCACGAACCCTTCCCAGCGCTCGCTGTCGACCGGCACTGGAACCTGGTATCGGCAAACGCCACCATCGGCCCGTTCCTCGCCGACGTCGCCGAGGCGTCCTTGCTGACGCCCCCGGTCAATGTGCTGCGGCTCAGTCTGCACCCCGGTGGCGTCGCGCCGCGCATCGTCAACCTCGCCGAATGGCGCGCGCATCTTCTCGATCGGCTGAAACGCCAGAACGACGCTACTGGCGATCCGGTTCTGGTCGAACTGGAGCGCGAGCTTCGGACCTATCCGTCCGGCCTGAACGGCGCACGGCCGGTGCCGGTCGAGCCGAACGCGATCGTGCACCCGCTGCGGCTCGCGCATGGCGATGCCGTGCTGTCGTTCATCAGCACCATCACAGTGTTCGGCACGCCGCTTGACGTGACGCTGTCGGAACTGGCGATCGAATCCTTTTTCCCCGCCGACGAACAAACGCGGACGGTGCTGGTGCGATTGGCGAAAGACCGGGCGGAGCTGCCCTGATCATCCTTGCGGCGGGGTCGCCTGGCGGGTGCGGGCACGTTCGAGGCCAAGCTGTCGCTCGCGCCAGATGATGAAGATGCCAGCGGCAACGACGATCAGGCCGCCGATGAGCATATGAACCGTCGGGACGTCGCCGAAAGCGAGATAGCCGACGACTATGCCAAGCAGCATCGACGTGTATTCGAAGGGCGCCACGACCGAGGCCTCGGCATGGCGATAGGCTGCCGTCATCAGAATCTGAGCGACCCCGCCGCAAAAGCCTGCAGCAATGAGCAGGCCCGCCTGGACCGGGGTCAGCGCCTGCCAGCCGAACGGCAGCGACAGCAACGCCAGGACGCTCGCCGTCACCGAAAACCACAGCACGATGGTTGCCGTAGGCTCGCTCTGGACGAGATTGCGCACCAGCAGCATGGCGACAGCCGAGATCGCTGCCGCGACCAGGGCGGCGATGACACCGAGCACCTCCTGATCGCCGAGTGCTGCGCCCGAACCCAGCAGCGTCAGTTCCGGCCATGAGATGACCAGCACCCCGACCAGTCCAACCGCAACCGCGCTCCAGCGATAGACGCGGATCGCTTCGCCGAGGAAGATCGAACTGAACACCACCACCAGCAGCGGCTGTGCGTAGTTCAGCGTGATCGCTTCCGGCAGCGGCAGCCGTATCAGCGCGAAGAAGCCAAGCCCCATGGCGCAGACGCCTACAACGCCGCGCGCAATGTGGTTGAGCGGGCGCTTGGTCGAAAACGCGGTGCCAAGCTTTCCCTGGAAGGCCAGGAAGACGACGATCGGAAAGATGGCGAAAAAGGAGCGGAAGAAGACGATCTGGCCGGCCGGCACCGTGCCTGCCGCCTTGATGCAGGACGACATGGCGACAAAGACCGCCACCGACACGATCTTGAGCATGATCCCGGTCAGCGTGTTGTGCCCGCCGGGATGGTCCGCCGGGTTCACTTAGCAGCTGCTTCCTGGATCGCTGCCCAGATGCGCGCCGGCGTTGCCGGCATTTCGATATGCCTGATGCCGTAGGCGCGATAGAGCGCATCCGTCACCGCGTTGAGCGCGGCCGGCGTTGCTCCGATCGTGCCCGCCTCGCCTGCTCCCTTGATGCCAAGTGCATTGGTGGTCGAGGGCACGTTGCGGGTCTCGAAATGGAAGAACGGGAAATCGTCGGCGCGCGGCATGGCGTAATCCATGAAGCTCGCCGTCAACAGCTGCCCGTCGTCGTCATAGACGGTGTTCTCCGTCAGCGCCTGGCCGATGCCCTGGACGACGCCGCCATGCACCTGGCCGGCCAGCAGAATCGGGTTCACGGTGACGCCGAAATCGTCGACGATCGTATAGCGGACAATCTCCGTCATGCCGGTGTCGGGATCGATCTCGACTTCGCAGATGTGGGTGCCGTTCGGATAGGTGCATTCGTCCTGCGCGAATTCGCCAAAGCCCTTGAGATCGTCCGGGTTCTTGGCGGCCTTGGCGATGGCCGAAAAATCGATCATGCGGTCGGTGCCGACGATGCGGGCAACGCCGTTGGACAATTCGATGTCGCCGGCCGAGGCTTCCAGCTCATCCGCTGCGATACGCTTGATCTTGTTGGCCAGATCCTCGCCCGCGCGAGAAGCTGATACACCGCCAAGGGGTATGGAGCGCGAGCCGCCGGTGCCGCCGCCGGCTTTCAGTTCGTCGGTGTCGCCCTGGCGGACATGGATCTTGTCGATGTCGAGATGAAGCTTTTCCGAGAGGAACTGCGCATAAGCCGTAGCGTGGCCCTGCCCGTTGGTCTGGGTGCCGATCTTCAGCGTCACCGTGCCGTCGCCGTTCAATTCGACAAAGGCCGGTTCAGAGCCCGGAAAGGCACAGGCCTCGATATAGGTCGCCATGCCGATGCCGCGGATTTTGCCGGCCACCTTCGACTGCGCCAGCCGCTCCGGAAACGCCCGCCACTCCGCCTCTTCGATGGCGCGGTCCATATGGCCTGCGAATTCGCCAGTATCATAGAGGCGGTCCGTCTGCGTGCGATAGGGAAACTGCTCAGGCCGAATGAAATTGCGCCGGCGGATCTCTTCGACTGGCAAGCCCAGATCGTGGGCGCAGGCGTCGACGAGCTTTTCCAGGAGGAATGCTGCTTCCGGGCGGCCGGCACCGCGATAGGCATCGACCGGGCAGGTATTGGTGTAGAGGCCGGTCACCGAAACATCGAGCGCCTGGATGTCGTAGACGCCGGTGGACATGGTGACGCCGATATAGGGGATGAATGGGCCGTATTGCGAGACATAGGCGCCGATATTGGCGAGAAGATCGACCTTCATGCCGAGGAAGCGGCCGTCCTTGTCCGTTGCCATCTCAGCGGTCACGACATTGTCGCGGCCTTGCGCATCGGTGAGGAAATGCTCGGTGCGGTCGCCGGCCCATTTCACCGGGCGGCCAAGGCGCCTGGCGGCCTCGAGCACCAGCGGATGTTCGCGATAGACGAAGCTTTTCGGTCCGAAGCCGCCGCCGACATCAGGCGTGATGACGCGCAGCTGGTTCTTCCTGATCTTGAACACGTCGGCCAGGATGTACTGCATGGAATGCACGCCCTGCGAGCCCGTGGTCAGCACGAAGCGATTCTCTTGCGTGTTCCACTCGCCGATCGCCGAGCGCGGCTCGATGTAGTTGCAGACCAGCCGGTTGTTGATGAACTCTATGCGGGTGACATGCGCCGCCCTGGCGAATGCCGCCGCGGTTTTCGCCTGGTCGCCGATGTGGTAGCTGAAGGCACGGTTGGAGCCGAGTTCCGGCCAGACCAGCGGCGTGCCTTCGTCAAGCGCCGTGGCGGTGCCGGACGCGGCATCCTCGGCCTCGTAATCGACCTCGATCAATTCGGCCGCGTCCTGCGCCAGGGTGCGGCTGTCGGCGACGACGAAGGCAACGGCGTCGCCGACATAATTGACTCGGTCGCAGCAAAGGACCGGAATGTCGCGGGTCGGCGCCTTGGTGCCGTCCGGCTGCCTCTGCATGACGCCGGATTTCAGCTTGCCGAGATGAGCAAGATCCGCACCAGTCAGCACCAGATGGACGCCAGGTGCCGCCTTGGCCGCCTCGGTCGAACCGATGGTGAAGCTTGCCTTGGCCACCGGCGATCGCAGGACGTAGCCGTGCAGGAGGCCAGCCGGCTGGATGTCGTCCGTGTAGCGACCGAGACCCTTGATGAAGGCTTGGTCCTCGCGACGCAGCACAGAGGCGCCCATGCCGAATTTCGGTGTGACGACAGTCATGAATGCCTCGCGATGATGATGGGAGAACGAGTGCCTGAAATAGGCGCTGCGCCAGTTTTGTCGAGTGACGGTTTCGTGTAAAGAGCGCGTGCTTCAAATTTCTTAGACCAGCGGACCCACCTGCCGCTGCGGGAATCGACAGGAAACCCCACGGAATGCGCACGGACACCGGCCAGGTCTTCAAGCTCGAAGACTATCGCCCCACCGATTATCTCATTCCGGAAACCGGCCTGACTTTCCGCCTGTCACCAGAAGCCACGCGCGTCATCGCCGTGCTGACGGTCGAACGCCGCGACGGTGTCGCGGCGTCAGTGCCGCTGGTGCTGGACGGCGATGGATTGACGCTCAGCCGCCTCGCAATCGACGGCCGGACACTCACGCCGGCAGATTTTCTTGCCACGCCCGATCAGCTGACGATCACCACGCTGCCCGCAGCATCCCGCTTCCAGCTCCTGATCGAAACCGAGTTGGCGCCGGCGCACAACGAAGCCCTGATGGGCCTCTATCGCTCCAGCAACGTCTATTGCACGCAATGCGAGGCCGAGGGCTTTCGGCGCATCACCTATTTTCTCGACCGTCCCGATATCCTGTCCGTCTATACGGTGCGCATCGAGGCGCGGCACCACGAGGCGCCACTGCTTCTTTCCAACGGCAACCCGGCTGGCGGTGGCGAACTTGCCGACGGCTGGCATTACGCAGTCTGGCACGACCCCTTCCCCAAGCCGTCCTATCTGTTCGCCCTGGTGGCGGGCGCTCTCGGCAAGGTCTCGGACAGCTTCGTCACGTTGTCTGGCCGAAAGGTCGAGCTCGGCATCTATGTCGAGCCGGGCAAGGAGGGGCTCGCCGGCTATGCCATGGACGCCCTGAAACGGTCGATGAAATGGGACGAGGAGGCGTTCGGCCGCGAATACGACCTCGACGTCTTCAACATCGTTGCCGTGTCCGACTTCAACATGGGCGCGATGGAGAACAAGGGCCTCAACATCTTCAACGACAAATATGTGCTGGCCGACCAGGAGACCGCCACGGACGCCGATTTCGCCAATATCGAAGCGATCATCGCGCATGAGTATTTCCACAATTGGACTGGCAACAGAATCACTTGCCGCGACTGGTTCCAGCTTTGCCTGAAGGAAGGGCTGACGGTCTTCCGCGATCACGAATTCTCCGCCGACCAGCGCTCGCGAGCGGTGAAACGCATTGCCGAAGTGCGCACATTGCGGGCACATCAGTTTCCCGAAGACCAGGGACCGCTGGCGCATCCTGTGCGGCCGCGCCGCTACCGCGAGATCAACAATTTCTACACGGCGACAGTCTATGAAAAGGGCTCGGAAGTGGTGCGCATGATCCGTACCATTCTCGGCAGCGAGACGTTCCGGGCCGGCATGGATCTCTATTTCGAGCGTCATGACGGCGAGGCTGCGACGATCGAGGACTTCATCAAGGTGTTCGAAAATGTGTCCGGCCGCGACCTCTCGCAATTTTCGCTCTGGTACCATCAGGCGGGCACGCCCAATCTGACGATCAGTTCGACGCACAATGCGGCAGCGCAGGAGTTCACGCTCGAGATCGAGCAGTCGGTGCCGCCGACGCCGTCCGAAAGCCGCAAGCGGCTGATGCATATTCCGCTTGCCTTCAGCCTAGTCGGCACCGACGGCAAAGCGATAGCCTATAGTGGCGTCGAGGGCGCCAGCGTCGAGGGCGGCGTCATCCATATCCGCAGGCGCCGGCACATGGTGCGCTTCTCGGGCGTTGGCGAGCGCCCGGCGATGTCGCTCAATCGCGGCTTTTCGGCGCCGGTGACGCTTTCGGTCGAGCAGAAGGCCGACGATCAGTTCTTCCTTGCCGGCCATGACAACGATACCTTCTCGCGCTGGCAGGCGTTCAACACGCTTTTGACCGAGGCGATGATATCAGCCTTCCGCCAGGTCCTTGACGGCCAGCAGCCCGGTTTCGCATCACGGTTGACCGGGCTTGCCGGCAAAATAGCCGGCGACGAGACACTCGAACCGGCCTATCGGGCGCTGGCTGTGGCGCTTCCGAGCGAAGCCGATATCGCCCGCGACATCGGCAAGAACATCGATCCCGATGCCATCTTCTCCGCCCGCGAGGCGCTGACGGCCGCGATCGCCGAGGCGAACGGCGAGATATTCTCCGAGCTGTACCATCGACTGGCCGACAAGGACGCTTTCAGTCCGGATGCGGCGAGCGCCGGGCGCCGGGCGCTGCGCAACATCCTGCTCGACTATCTCTCGCTGCTGCCGGGAGGTGCGGCGCTTGCGGCCCGGCATTTCCAGTCCGCGACCAACATGACGGACCGCGCCGCCGCACTGACCGTGCTTGCGCTCCGCCACAGCGGTTCGCCCGAGACGGTCAAGGCGCTGGCCGACTTCGAAGCGAAATATACGACCGATCCGCTGGTGATGGACAAATGGTTCCAGATCCAGGCCAGCGTGCCCGGCCCGCAAACCATTTACGCGGTGCGCGCCCTGACCAGCCATCCGGCCTTCTCGATGGCCAACCCGAACCGGGTGCGCTCGCTCGTCGGCACGTTTTCCAGCGCCAACCAGACCGGCTTCCATCGCGCCGACGGCGAAGGCTACAGGTTTTTCGTCGAAACGGTCCTGCAGGTCGAAAAGCGCAATCCGCAGTTGGCCGCCCGGCTGGCGACAGCACTCAGATCATGGCGCTCGCTCGAACCTGCCCGGCAGGCCAAGGCAAGGGAAGCGCTGCTTTCGATCTCCAATGCCGAGAACCTATCGGCCGATTTGCGGGACATCGTCGAGCGCACGCTGGCGTGAGGTTTCCCCTCCCCCTTGAGGGGAGGTGGACAGCCGCCGAAGGCGGATGGACGGGTGGGGCCACTGCGGCAGTACGCGGCCTCGACCGACGCCACCCGCCCCGACCTTTGATTTAAAAGGTGGAGCGCTTCGCCGGGGACCCCTCCCGGCCCTACGGGCCACCACCCTCCCCTCAAAGGGGCCTCAAAGGGGGAGGGAAAGTCGGCGCCGAACTATTTTAGTCGATTTTTAATCTTTTTTCGCCGCGCCTATGGACAAGCCGAATCGCCTTTGATTCTTTAGCTGAAGATTCGGAAGTGCGGCGTCGCCGGATCATCAAGCAGATTTAAAATCGGGGAGAGCCATTTATGGCGAAGGCGGACGCGTGTGGCGCGCCCGGAGGGACAGCTTTTGAGCGGCGTGAGGCGAGAAGCGATGGTCTCGCCGGCAACGCGCGGCTCATCGCCGAACCCGCCTACCGACGGCTTCTGGCAGCCGAGCCATTGTTGCGCCGATCGATACCGGCCCTCATCATCATTTTCCTGGTCGTCATCGCGGCGCTGCGGTTCCTGTCGCTGATGAACGAGCGTGACGACGTGGAACGCGACGCCAAGGCGATCCTCTCGCTCGCGGCAGGCCAACTGGCCAGTTCGATTAGCGTGGATGCGAACTTGGGCTCAACGCCTGGCGCGACGCAGGACCTGTTGGAGGGCATCAGCCGTCAGGGCGCGATGGGCCGAAGCCACGTGCTTGCGGTCACCGACAGCGCGTTCAAGATCGTTGCCGTGACACCGCAATCGACCGGCTGGGAAGGGCGGTCGCTCGACGCCATCGCCCAGGGCGGTCAGCCGCTGTTCATGTTCGGCGACCGCGCCGGGGTGATGGAGGTCAGAATCGGCGGCCAGGACTGGTATGCGGCGGTGAGCCTGACAAACGGCAGGAACAGTGCTGCCGCAGCGCTCGTTCCGCAGGATGCGGTCTTCTACACCTGGCGCAAGACTGTTTCGCTCAACGTCACGCTGTTCGTGCTGACAGCCGGCGTACTGATCGTCATCCTCTACGCCTATTTCGGCCAGGCGGCGCGCGCCCAGGCGGCCGACCGCATTTATCTCGAAGCGCACCAGCGCATCGACATGGCGCTGGTGCGCGGCCGCTGCGGCCTGTGGGACTGGGACATGGTGCGCGGCAAGATGTACTGGTCGCGCTCGATGTACGACATGCTGGGCTATGAGCCCTGCGACGCAATGCTGTCGTTCGGGGAGGTCGACGAGATCATCCATCCCGAGGACGGCGACCTGTTCCAGCTGGCCAACAGAATCGTCGCCCGCGAGATCGATCACATCGACCAGGTGTTCCGGATGCGCCATGCCGACGGACAATGGGTGTGGATGCGCGCAAGGGCGCAGGTGATCGACCCGGAAGCGCCGGAGATCCAGCTGATCGGCATCGCCGTTGACGTCACCGAGCAGCGGCACCTGGCGCTGCGCTCCGAGGCCGCGGATCTTCGCCTGCGAACGGCCATCGAAAACATCAACGAGTCCTTCGTGCTCTGGGATTCCGCCCAGCACCTGATCATGTGCAATTCCAAGTACCAGCAGGACAACGGTCTGTCGGATCGCGACGTGATGCCAGGCGCCTCGCGCGCCGTTCTCGAAAATCGCATGCTTGCCTTCGCTTCAGAGCGCCGGCTTGCCAACACCAACGGGCAGCAAGGCGGCGTGACCTTCGAGCGGCAGCTTGCCGATGGCCGCTGGCTGCAGGTGAACGAGCTGCGGACCAGGGACGGCGGCACCGTCTCGGTCGGCTCCGACATCACCCAGATCAAGCTGCACCAGGAGAAGCTGGTCGACAGCGAGCGCCGGCTGATGGCGACGATCCACGATCTCAGCCTTGCCCGCCGGGCGGAGGAAGAGCGGTCGCGCGAACTGGTCGAGCTCAATCGCAAATACATGAAGGAAACCGAGCGCGCCGAGGCGGCGAACCGGGCCAAATCCGAGTTCCTGGCCAACATGTCGCATGAATTGCGCACGCCGCTCAACGCGATCATCGGCTTCTCGGAGCTGATGGAACAGGCGCTGTTCGGGCCCTTGGGTTCGCCGCGCTACGAGGAATATGCCACCGACATCAACGGCAGCGGCAAATATCTTCTGGGCGTCATCAACGACATCCTCGATATGTCGAAGATCGAGGCCGGCCAGTTCTCGATGGATCAGGAGGAAATCGACCTCTGTCCGCTGATGAGGGAAACGGTGCGCGTCATCTCGCTGCAGGCAGCGGAAAAGTCGATCACCGTCGAAACGCGCATCCCCGATTCACTGACGCTGTTCGCCGACCGCCGGGCGATCAAGCAGATCATTATTAACCTGCTGTCGAATGCGGTGAAATTCACCGGCCAGGGCGGCCGCATTGCGGTAAGGGCCCGCAACACGTCCAGTGCTCTGGTCCTGACGATCGAAGACAATGGCTGCGGCATCCCCAAGGAGGCGCTGAGCAAGCTCGGGCGGCCGTTCGAACAGGTGCAGAACCAGTTTTCCAAGAGCCATGCCGGTTCCGGCCTTGGCCTTGCCATCTCACGCTCGTTGGCCGAGCTTCAGGGCGGCGCCTTGAAAATCCGCTCCACCGAAGGCACCGGCACGATCGTGTCGGTGCGCATTCCGATCAAGAAGTCGACGCAGCCGGTCAGGGCCGCCGCCTGACTCTCTGTTGTCGTGAAGCGGTTGGAACTTTCGGAAACGCCGAATGGACAGCGCCCCCGATGCTTTTCGAAACAGCCGTTTGGCGTTGTCATGATCGTTTCGCACGAAGCAAAAGGTCGAAATCCTTTCTGACCTTTTGCGATGTCTCCTTGAGGTGCGCTTCCAGCACACCGAAATCCGGCAGGTCGGTAACCGCCAGAAGCAGATCCGAAAGCCCCGGCGGAACGTCGTCCCGTTCGAATACGCCGGTGATGCAGAGCCGCGTCATCTGGGTCAGCGCCAGATAAAGCGCATAAGCATCGCAAAGCTCTTGCCTGACCTGGACCTCAGCGAAATCCGGCGCCAGCCTCGACAGGACTTCCGCCGTCCCGGTGATTCGGCGGCCGGCTTCGACGTTTCCCGTGATCACCGCCACCTGCGCGATGAATTCGAGATCGATGAGACCGCCCGGAATCAGCTTGATGTCCCAGAGATCGCGTGGCGGCTTCTCCTTCTCGATCATCGTGCGCATCTCGGACGCCTCGGCCATCACCTTGGCGCTGTCGCGCGGCAGGGCAAGCACCGCCGCCACCTCGGCCTCGGCCTCGGTGCACAGCGTTTGATCGCCACCGATCGCGCGAGCCCTGGACAGCGCCATGTGTTCCCATGTCCAAGCGTCCTTGCGCTGGTACTTCTTAAAGGCATCGACATGGGTCGCCACCGGCCCCTTGTTGCCGGACGGCCGCAAGCGAAGGTCGAGCTCGTAGAGAACGCCCTCGGCGGTCGGCGCGGACACGGCTGATATCAGCCGCTGCGTCATCCTGCTGTAATAGTGGGATGGGGCGAGCGGCTTGTCGCCATCGGATTCTTCGGCATCGGTGTCGTGATCATAGAGCAGGATAAGGTCGACGTCGGAGCCGGCCGTCAATTCGCGACTGCCGAGCTTGCCCATGCCGAGCAGCGCAACGGTACCGCCGGCGATGCGACCGTGGCGCAGCGCGAACTCGGCGATGACCGCCTGCAGCGCCGCTTCGATGGTGAGATCGGCCAGATCGGAAAAGGCGCGGCCGGCGCGGGCCGGATCGATCGAGCCGGCAAGCAGCCTGACGCCGATCAGGAATTTTTGCTCGGACGCAAAGATGCGCAAGCGGTCGAGCACGTCCTCATAGGCTCTATCGCCTTCGAGGAAGGCGGCGAGACGGCCGGACAGATAGGCGCGGTCCGGCAGTTCGGTCAAAAGGGCCGGATCAAGCAGGCCGTCAAACACGTGCGGCCGGCGCGTAATGATGGCGGCCAGCCGGGGGGCCGCGCCCATGATCGTCGCCAGCAGCTTCAGCAGAGCCGGATTGGACTGGAGCAGCGAGAAGAGCTGGATGCCGGCGGGCAGGCCGGCGAGGAATTCGTCGAAGCGCATCAACGCCTCGTCCGCCCGGCGCGTCTGGCCGAAGGATTGCAGCAGCGCCGGCGTCAGTTCGGTCAACCGCTCGCGCGCCTCGGCCGACTGGGTGACGCGATAGCGGCCGAAATGCCAGCCGCGGATAACCCGGCAGATGTCGCTCGCCCGCTGAAATCCCAGTCTCTGCAGGGTCTGCAACGTATCGGGGTCATCGACATCGCCGGTAAAGACCAGATTGCCGATGCCGGCCGAAAGCTCGGGCGCGGTTTCGAAAAGCGCTGCGTAGTGACGTTCGACCTGATGGAGTGCGGCGCGGAAGGCCTCGGCAAAAACCCCCGCATCGGCAAAACCGAGCATGCGGGCAATGCGTTCGAGCCCTTCGTCATCTTCCGGCAGTATATGGATCTGCTCGTCGGCGACCATCTGTACGGCATGCTCGACACGGCGCAGGAACCAGTATTGCCGAGCGAGCGCGTCGCGCGCGTCGGCCGTAATCCAGCCGCGTGCCGCAAGCTGACCAAGCATCGGCACGGTCTCGCGGCCGCGCAGCTCGGGGAAGCGGCCGCCGGCGATGAGCTGCTGGGTCTGGACGAAGAATTCGATCTCGCGAATGCCGCCGCGGCCGAGCTTGACGTTGTGGCCCTTCACCGCGATCTCGCCGTGGCCCTTGTGGGCGTGGATCTGGCGCTTGATCGAATGGACGTCGGCGATCGCCGCGTAGTCCATGTATTTGCGCCAGATGTAGGGCTGGAGGTCCTTCAGGAACGCAGCACCGGCGGCGAGATCGCCGGCCACCGAACGCGCCTTGATCATGGCCGCGCGCTCCCAGTTCTGGCCGCGCGCCTCGTAGTAGCGCAGTGCCGCCTCGACCGGGATCGCGAGCGGCGTCGAACCGGGATCGGGACGAAGCCTGAGGTCGGTGCGGAAAACATAGCCGTGTTCGGTGCGGTCCTGGAGAATGCGGACCAGCCGGCGGGTCAGGCGCGAAAACAGCTCCGTCGCATCGAGCGGATCGACGACGGCAGGCGCCTGCGGGTCGAAGAAAACGACGAGGTCGATGTCGGAGGAGAAGTTCAGCTCATGCGCGCCAAGCTTGCCCATGCCGAGCAGGATCCAGCCCGACCGGCGCGCCGGATCCTCGGGGCACGGAAGTTCGAGCTTGCCCTGTCCGTGCGCGTCGCGAAGCAGGAAGTCGACGGCAGCGCGGGTGCAGGCGTCGGCAAGATCGCTCAGCCGCCGTACTGTGATTGCCGTTTCAGCCTCGCCTGAAAGGTCGGCCAGCGCGATCAGGATATGCGCTTCCGCTTTCCATTGCCGCAGCTCCATCATCAGGCTGTTTTCAGAAATGCCTTCCGCCCGCGCCGCCTTGTCGATCGCGGCGCCGATCGACGCCAACCGGGTCTCGACGGTCTCATCGAAAAGCGCATCAAGGATCTGCGGGCGGCGGCGCACGGTGCCCCGCAGGAATGGCGACAGATCGAACACTGCCGCGAGGAACTCCTGACTGGCGCCCTTGCCGGCGAGAAATTTCGCGAGCCGGGTAAGCCCGTCTTCCTGCGCGGCGGAAGTGATTTCCGACAATTCCCGCCTGGCGCGGTTCTGATCCAGGGGAGCGAGCTTTGCCGCCGGCTTCAAAAGCCAGTTGGTCTGTTCCCCAGCCGCCCTCACCGCCATCAGCGATCCTCCCGTTCGGGAAAACTCATGACGACGGACAATCCGGGATCGGCGGGCAGAAGATCAAGCCGTCCATTGTGGAATGTCATGATTGCCTTGGCGAGGCTGAGGCCCAGGCCGGAACCCGGCTGCGAGCGGCTTTTCTCCAGCCGCACGAAACGCTCGGTTGCCCTGGCGCGATCGGCATCGTCGGGAATGCCCTGGCCGTTGTCTGTGACGGAAAGCCTGATTTCCCTGCCGACGCGATCGAGCGCCACGCGGACGGTCGGCTTGGAGGTCGAATCGGTCGAATATTTTATCGCGTTGTCGACGATGTTCGATAGCGCCTGGCCGATCAGCTCGCGATTGCCCTCGACGGCGAAGCCATCCTGACCCGAGGTCTCGAGTGTCACCCCCGCCTCCTCCGCCACCGGCTCGTAGAGCTCGACGACATCGTGCACGGACGCAGCCAGATCGACCCGGCTGGTGCTTTCGGAGGAATAGCCCGCCTCCAACCTGGAGATCATCAGGATGGCGTTGAAGGTCTTTATCAACTGGTCGGACTCGGCGATCGTCCCTTCCAGCGCCTGGCGGTAGTCGGTAGTGCTGTGCTTGCCGGAAAGCGTCGCTTCGGCACGGTTGCGCAACCTGGTCAGCGGTGTCTTCAGATCGTGGGCGATGTTGTCGGAGACCTGCTTCAGCCCTTCATTCAGCGTGGCGATCCTGGCCAGCATGGAATTGAGGTTTTCCGACAGCCGGTCGAACTCGTCGCCGGCCCCGGTGACCGGCAGCCGGCCGGAGAGGTCACCGCCCATGATACGGCGGCTGGCTTCCGATACGATGTCGATGCGCTTCAGCGCTGCGCGGCCGACAAAGAACCAGATCAGGAGCCCGCCGAGCGCCATCATGCCGAGCGCCAGCATCAAGGCGCGACGGATGACGGCGCGGAACCGCTCAGGCTCGCCGAGATCGCGGCCGACGAGCATGATCATCTGGTTTGGCAGGCGCAGCACCAGCGCGATGGCGTTGTGGCCCTTCTCGCCTTCGATCTGGACTTCGCTCTGACTGGGTTCGTTCGGGTCGGCCACCGGGTTGCGTTGCCGCTCGAGCTCGCCCTCGCCGAAGCGCCGGTAGGAAAACGGCTCCGTCGTCCAGCCCTCGGCTTCGAGAACGCCAGGCTCCAGGCTCTGAACGTTTCCGGTCAGGATCTGGCCGTTGGTGTCGGCGATCAAATAGAGATTGGCGCCGGGCTGGCGGGAGCGCTGCTCGACCACGCGGACCAGCAGCGGCAAGCCGCCGCGCTGGTAGGCCCGGGCGAGGCCGAGCACTTCGTCGTTGATGGTCTCTTGCGTTTGGCCGGTCAGCATGCGTGCAGACAGCGAAGTCATGTAGAAGACGAGCAGCACCGCGCATATGGCGAACAGCAGGAGATAGAGCGCCGAAAGCCGCGCTGCCGTCGTCTTCATGATGGCCGGCATGGAAAGAGCCATGCTACCCGCTCTTGAGCATATAGCCGGCGCCACGAACCGTGTGCAGGATCGGCTTGTCGAAGCCCTTCTCGATCTTGCCGCGCAGCCGCGAGACGTGAACGTCGATGACGTTGGTCTGCGGATCAAAATGATAGTCCCAGACATTTTCCAGCAGCATGGTGCGCGTCACCACCTGGCCGGCATGGCGCATCAGATATTCCAGCAGGCGGAACTCGCGCGGCTGCAGCGTGATTTCGCGCGCCGCGCGTCGCACCGAATGAGAGAGCCTGTCGAGCTCGAGATCGCCGACCCGGTAGAGGGTTTCGGCTTCCCTGGCGCTGGCGCGCCGGTTCAGCACCTCGACCCGGGCCAGAAGCTCGGAAAAGGCATAGGGCTTGGTCAGATAGTCGTCGCCACCGGCGCGCAAGCCGGTGACCCGGTCGTCGACTTCGCCGAGCGCCGACAGGATCAGCACCGGCGTCGTGTTGCCCCTGGATCTCAGACCGGCGATGACCGACAGGCCGTCGCGGCGCGGCAGCATGCGGTCGACGACCATCACGTCATAGTCGCCGGAGTCAGCGAGCGCGAAGCCGGTTTCGCCGTCGCCGGCGACATGGGCGGTGTGTCCGGCCTCGGTAAAGGCTTTCTGGAGGTAATCGGCCGCTTCGCGATCGTCTTCTATGACGAGAATCTTCATGGGACCGTTATACGCGATTTCGCTGGAAGATTGAGTGGCCGGCGTATGTATCGTGGCCTTCATCAGGGCGTTTCGCGAACAAAGTGATTCAAGGATACGCAGTAAGTCTTTGTTTTGGAATGTCGCTGACGCCGAGCCGCCGGCACCCTCGGATCAAGCCCGAGGCGGGCTTTTGGGCGACCTGCTTTGTTGTTTGACATGCCGTCATGCATTGTTCGAGCGGCAGCGGGCTTCCATCGCCCGCTGCCGCTGGGGCGGAACACGATGACTGACTAACTAATGTATTCAAGCCCCGTGCTTTCCCGTGCGGCGGCCCCGGGGATGTTTGAAACCGCCGCACCGGAAAAGTTTGGACCTCAGCCCTTGGCGACAGGCAGCGCGACGAAGCGGTTGCTATCGTCGCGGGTGATCTGCATCAGCACCGCCTTGCGGCCCGACTTCACCGCATCGGCCATGGCCTTGGCGACGTCGTCGGTGCCATTGACCTCCGTCGAATTGACCGAGGTGATGACGTCGCCGGGCTGGATGCCGCGATCGGCGGCATCGCTGTCGGGATCGACATCGGTTACCACAAGCCCTTTGCCATCGTCGGACCTGGTGACGGTGAGACCGAGATCGGCCAGCGTATCGGCCTTTGCCGGAGCGGAAGGCTGCTGGTCGGCCGAAGCCTGCTTGTCGCTCGAAGGCAGCGTGCCGAGATCGACCTTGACGGTCTCACTCCTGCCGTCACGCCACAGCGTGACGTCGACGGGCTTGCCGGGCTGGTAGGCGCCGATCAGACGGGCGAGTTCCTTCGGCGAAGCGACGTCCTTGCCGTCCACCTGAGTGATGACGTCACCGGCGGTGATGCCGGCCTTCTTGCCGGGACCATCCTCCTGCGCGCTGGAAACGAGCGCACCCTTATCGGACTTCAGCCCGAGCGATTCGGCGATTTCTGAGGTGACCGGCTGGATCTCGACGCCAAGCCAGCCGCGCTGGACGGTGCCGTCCTTCATCAGATCCTGCACGACCTGTTTGGCCGTCGAGGCGGGAATGTCGAAGGCAATGCCCACGCTGCCGCCGGACGGCGAGAAGATCGCGGTGTTGATGCCGACAACCTGACCGTTGAGGTTGAAGGTCGGGCCGCCCGAATTGCCGCGGTTCACCGAGGCGTCGATCTGGATGAAGTCGTCATAGGGGCCGGCGCCGATATCGCGGCCACGGGCCGAGACGATGCCGGCGGTGACCGTGCCGCCGAGGCCGAACGGATTGCCGACGGCCACGACCCAGTCGCCGACGCGAACCTTGGAATCGTCGGCGAAGTCGACATAGGTGAACTTGCCGTCGCCTTCGACCTTGAGCACAGCGAGGTCGGTGCGCGGATCTGTGCCGACCAGCTTGGCGTCGAGTTCCTTGCCGTCATGCATCACCACCGTGAAGGACGAGCCGTCTCCGACGACATGGTTGTTCGTGACGAGGTAGCCATCCTCGGAGATGAAGAAACCGGAACCCTGGGCGACCGGCCGCGGCTGGCGGTCACGGCGTTCGAAACGCCGCATTCCATCCCGGCCATCCTGATCGCCAAAGCCACGGAACTCCCTGAAGAAGCGGCGCAATTGCGGATCGTCGGGAAGATTGCCGAAGGCGTCGGGCAGGTCGGAGCCGTCGTCGGCGGTCGTTTCTATCTTGGCTTTGACGCGGACACTGACGACCGCCGGCGAAACGCGCTCGACCACGTCGGCGAAGCTCGGGACCTGCGGTGCCTCGACACGCACCGCCTCGGCCAGGACCGGGGCTGTCCCGGTGGCAACCGCGCCGAAGCCGATCGCGCCGGCAATGGCCACTGAAGCGGCGGCAGCCAACAGGCGTTTGCGGGTGCGGGGATTTGAATTGGGGGCAATATTCATGGGTCTCGTATCCTCTTTCAAGGGATGCGCTTCGGTCGGCATCCTCGGGCAAGAGAAATAGGGGCGCGCACATTACGGCGCCATTTCCGGTGCATGAAACTTTTGTAATGTTTGCGGGCGGCCGCCGCCTTCAGTCCCGGTGCAAAATAGTGTCCAGCTCCGCCTGCTCCTCGGCGGTCAACGCATTGGTTGCCGTCGATCGGCGCGACCGGGCGGTCAATACTATGAAAATCCCGCCGGCAAAGAGCAGAAACACCGGCGTACCCCACAACAGCGCATTGCGCAGGCTGAAGCGCGGCTTCAACAGCACGAACTCGCCGTAGCGGGAAACGATGTAGTCTATCACCTGCCGGTCGGTGTCGCCGGCGACGAGGCGCTGGCGCACCAGCACGCGCAGGTCGCGGGCAAGGTCGGCATCGGATTCGTCGATCGACTGGTTCTGGCAAACCATGCAGCGCAGCTGCTCCGAAAGCGTCCGCGCCCGCGCCTCGAGCGCCGGGTCGGCCAGAACCTCGTCGGGCTTCACCGCAAGTGCGGCGCCGGCAAACAACAGCGTCAGCAGCAAGACTAAGGAGGCCAGTGAAAATCTTGCAGTCATAGCAGGCTCGCGGAAGGTACGGCGCCCGCCGACTTGCGACGGCGGGACGGTGCCCCGACGCGCAGGCGCCGGTCCATGAGCGACATCGCGGCACCCGCCATCATGACAAGGCCGCCACCCCAGATCAGCGTCACCAGCGGCTTCCACCACAGCCGCACCACGACGGAACCGTCGGTCCCCTCGTCGCCAAGCGAGAGATAGAGCTGGCTGAAACCGATCGTCTTGATACCGGACTCGGTCGTCGTCATCTGTCGGACCGGATAGGAGCGCTTGGCGGAGGTGATTACAGCGGTAGTGCTTCCATCGACGCCGAGCAGAGCGAAGCGGCCGCGATCCTCGCTATAGTTAGGTCCCTGGGCCGGATAGAGCCCTTCGAAACGCAGCATGTGGCCGGACAGTTGCACGGTCTCGCCAGCATGCATCGACAAGATCTTCTCGGTGCCGAAGCAAAGCGTGCCGACGATGCCCAGCGTCGTCAGCCCGAGGCCAAGATGGGCGAGTGCGGTGCCGAAGACCGAACGCGGCAGGCCGGCGAAGCGCCTGAGCATGACGCCGGGCGCGACAGTGCCGAAGCCGGACTTGACGGCAATATCGGTGAGCGCGCCGCAGATCAGCCAGAAGGCCAGGCCGACGCCAAGTGCCGCGAACACCGAGGCGCCATCGATGAACAAGGCCGTTACCAGCACGGCCAGAAGCGCTGCGGCGAAGGCCGCCATCAGGCGCTGGGCGACGGCGAAGATGTCGCCGCGCTTCCAGGCCAGCAGTGGTCCGAACGGGACCACGACCAATAGCGGCACCATCAGCGGTCCGAATGTCAGGTTGAAGAACGGCGCGCCGACCGAAATTTTATCGGCTGAAACGGCCTCGACCGCCAACGGATACAATGTGCCGATCAGCACGGTGGCAGTGGCCGTGGTCAGGAACAGGTTGTTGAGGACCAGCGCTCCTTCGCGCGAGATCGGATGAAACAGGCCGCCGGCCGTCAACCTCGAGGCGCGCAGGGCGAACAACGCCAACGATCCGCCGATGAACAGTGTCAGGATGCAGAGAATGAACACGCCTCGCGTCGGATCGGTGGCGAAGGCGTGGACGGAAGTGAGCACGCCTGAGCGCACCAGGAAGGTGCCGAGCAGCGACAGCGAGAAGGTCAGGATCGCCAGCAACAGTGTCCATATCTTCAGGGCCGAGCGCTTTTCCATGACGATCGCCGAATGGAGCAGCGCCGTGCCCCCCAGCCAAGGCATGAAGGAGGCGTTCTCGACCGGATCCCAGAACCAGAAACCACCCCAGCCAAGTTCGTAATAGGCCCAGTAGGAACCCATGGCGATGCCGCCGGTCAGGAACATCCAGGCGACCAGCGTCCATGGCCGCACCCAGCGGGCCCACGACGCGTCGATGCGGCCTTCGATGAGGGCGGCGACCGAGAAGGAAAAGCAGATCGAGAACCCGACATAGCCGAGATAGAGCAGCGGCGGATGGATGGCGAGGCCGAGATCCTGCAGGATCGGATTGAGATCGCGGCCCTCGATCGGCGCCGGATTGAGCCTGGCGAACGGGTTTGACGTCGCCAGGATGAACAGGAAAAAGGTGGCGCCGACCGCCCCTTGCACGGCCAGCACATTGGCTCGAAGGGTCGCGGGAAGATTGCGGCCGAAAGCCGCGACGAGGGCGCCGAAAAAGGTCAGGATCAGCACCCAGAGCAGCATCGAGCCCTCGTGATTGCCCCAAGTGCCCGTGATCTTGTAGATCAGCGGCTGCAGCGAATGCGAGTTGTCCCAGACGTTGGCCACCGAAAAATCGGACGTCGCATAGGCTATGGCCAGCGCCGCGAAGGACAGAGCGGTCAAGGTAAAGCCGGTCACCGCGACCGGACCGCCGACGGCCATCATCTTCTGGTTGTTCATGTGCGCGCCGAACATCGGCACCAGCGTCTGCACCAAAGACAGCGCGAACGCCAGGACCAGCGCGAAATGTCCGGTTTCAACCATTGTGGCGCCCGCCAGGTTTTCGTTTTGCCACAGGTTCTTGCCGCAAAACCGTGAGACACTTTTGCGGAACCTGCCTAGTCACTCTTGCTCTCCTGCCACACGCCCTTGGACTTGAGGCCGTCGGCCACCTCCTTGGGCATGTAGTTCTCGTCGTGCTTGGCCAGCACGCTGTCGGCGACGAAGACGCCGTCCGGGCGAAACGTGCCTTCTGTGATGACGCCCTGCTCCTCACGAAAAAGGTCGGGAAGAATGCCGGTGTAGGTGACCTTGACCTGCTTCTGGTTGTCGGTCACCGAAAAAGCGACGGTAGCCCCCTGACCGCGCTCGATCGTACCTTTTTCGACGAGGCCGCCGAGCCTGATACGCTGCCCAGGCTGCAGGCTGGCGGTGGTCAGATCGGCGGGCATGTAAAAGTAGGAGGCCTTCTGGCCGAGCGCGTAGAAGGTCAGGCCGGTGGCGGCACCGAGGAAGGCCAACCCTCCGGCGATCACCGACAGTCTTTTCTGCTTGCGCGTCATGTTTTACTCCGTCGCCGTCAGGCCGAGCGAGACGGCAAAGGCGGTGAATTTCTTCGCTTCCTCACTATCTGAGCCAAAAACGGCGATACCGCGATTGAGCGCGTCGCGTGCTTGATCGGCCTTGCCCAGCACGACGTAGGAACGAATAAGCTGCATCCATCCTTCCGCATCGCGCGGGTTTTGGCGAAGTCTTTCATCAAGTCCCGCAACCATGGTGTTGATCATCGCCTCCCTGTCCTGCGGCGACATCGACGAGGCGGCACCGACATCCCCGGCGTCCGGGCCTTTTGCAGGCTCTCCCGAAGCGACGGTCCGCTTGGCGGATTCGGCCAGCGCCTGCTCGACGGCGCCACGCCAGGCTGAGTCCTGCGGCAAGGCCGCTAGCATTTTCTGCCAGGCCGCTGTCGCCTCCTCAATGCGGCCTTCCTGTGCCATGCCCATCGCCAGATAAAAGCTGGCCTTCGGATTTGCCGGATCGAGCTTCAGCGCCGCCTCGAAAGCGGCCTGAGCGTCGGCCGAGACAATGCCGCCCGCTGCGCTGGCGATCGCCTCGCCGAGGCCGGCCTGGCGGGCGGCGCTGTCGCCGTCGAGGCGAATGGCGTTGCGATAGGCCGTCACTGCATCCGAGAACCGCTGCATGCGCAGATAGACCGGCGCCAGAACATCCCAACCCCTGCCATCGGACGGATTGGCGGCAAGGTGGGACTCGGCGCGTGCCACCAGCTCGTCCACCGAACTATCGGCGGGATTCTTGGCCAGCCGCTCGCTGAGCGGCTGCGACGGCAGATCGGGCGAGCCGAGCTGGCTGTACAAGCCCCAACTGACCAGCGGAACCGCCAGGACCGCGGCCGTCGCAACCAGCCTGGTCGCCATTGACGGCTGCCGCGCCGCTGACTTGTCGGCGGCATTGTCAAGTCGAAGGATCCGGCGGGCGATCTCCGCACGCGCCTCTTCGGCCTCCGCCGGCTGGATCAGGCCACGCGCCACGTCCAGGTCAAGCTCGGACAACTGGTCGCGATAGACTTCAAGGTCATGATCGCTGCTTGCCGAACCACCCTTCGAGCCGCTGGCCAGCGGTATCAGAACCGCCAGGCTTGCACCCAGCGTGAGAATGGCAGCTATGACCCAGAACAGCATGCTTATTCCAATAACGGCAGAGCCCTGCCCTGCCAACACAGCGGTCCTGCGACGCTTTGACGGCAGGAGCGTCGCATGTCCTTGATTGATGTCAACCGGAGCATTCGGCCGGTCGTTATGTCAGTGGCGTCCAGCTGCCATCGGCGTTGCGGCAAGCGGTTCCGCGCGCGGTGGCGCCGGCGGCGCCGGTAAAGACTGTATGGGTGTATTGCCGGCAATCCTGCGAGCCGACACGATAGGGCTGGGCGGGCACGACTTCACCGTAATGCGCCGACCGATCGCTTTTCCACCTCACCTTCTGGCCGCTCGCCGTGTACTCCAGCGCCCTGTATTCCGCCTCCAGCGCCTTGCGCTTTTCGGGATCGCTCAAGCCGGTACCGATCGATCCGCTGACGAGGCCGCCCCCCATGGCGGAAATGATCGTCGTCGCGATCTTGCCGTCACTTTGCGGCGTGGCGGCCGGCTGCGGCGCCACCGTGGAGCCAGGGCTCCTGCCCAGCGTCGTGCAGCCGGAAACGGCCAGCAGTGCGGAAACGAGCGCGACGCGAATCTTCATGCCAACAACCAGTTTTCTTGAGTTAGAGCTGGGCCGCGCCATCGGGGGAAGTCGGCGTGGCCATAGTGTCGATGTTTGTCGGAAATTTGGCCGCGGCCGACGGCTCCGGGACCAGTCGACATGCCGCAATATCACGCACGGTCGATCAATGTCGACTAGCCCAGCAAAAGCATAAGTCTAGTGAAGGCTCCGCAATCGAACCACCGCCTTCAACCCGCCCATGCTCGACCGTTCCAGAGCCAGAACGCCTCCATACTCGTTGACCAGGTCGGCGACAATGGCAAGTCCAAGCCCGGTCCCCGGCTTTGTCTCGTCGAGCCGCCGTCCGCGCTTCAGCGCCTCGCGCGCCTTGTCTTCGGGAATGCCCGGGCCGTCATCTTCGATGCTGATCTCGAACAGATCGACAGCACCCTCCTTGCCGACGCCACTCTTCTTGCCGGAGATCGGCGCCACCGACACGGCGACCGCGCTCTTTGCCCATTTCATGGCGTTGTCGAGCAGATTGCCAAGCAATTCTTCCAAATCCTCGCGTTCGCCGGCAAAGACGATATCGACTGCGGGCAGCGACAGCGAGAGAGCGGTCTGCGGGTTGAGTTTTTGCAGCACGCGTACCATGCGCTGGACCAGCGGCGCCACCGGCGTGCGGTAGACGACGCTGTCGCGTTGTGCCGCAACGCGGGCGCGCTGCAGATAATGGTCAACCTGCTTCTGCATCGACGCGGCCTGCTCGGCTATGAGCTGGCCCTTGGCGCCGCCGAGCGCCCGCCCCTCATTGATCAGCACCGCCAGCGGCGTCTTCAGCGAATGGGCGAGGTTGCCGACCTGCGTCCGTGAGCGCTCGACAATACGCTTGTTGTTTTCGATCAGCGCGTTGGTCTCGTTGGCGAGCGGCTCGATTTCGGCCGGGAAGCGACCGTCGAGCCTTTGCGCGGTTCCTTCGCGCACCATAGCGAGAGCGTTCCTGACCCGGCGCAATGGCTGCAGGCCCAACAGGATCGCGATGGCGTTGATGGCGATCATGCCGACGCCGAACAGGGAAAGATAGGTCAGCAGGCGACGCTGGAAGGCGCCTATCTCCTGCTCGAGCTCGGTCTTGTTGCCCATGACACGGAAGCGCGCTGCGCGATTTTTCGCGTCGAGAACGAATTCGCTCTCGAACACTTCCAGTTCCTCGCCATCGATGCCTTCTGTCGCATAGCTGCGCTGGAAGCTGGCATTGAAAGGAACCTCGGCGACGCTTGGCGACAGGATTGCCTCGGTCATCGAGGAGGAGTGCAGCTCACCGCGTACGCCTTCCGACGCAGGCTCCACCGACCAGTACCAGCCGGAATTCGGCTCCGAGAACCGGAGGTCGCCAAGGTCGGGAGCGCCGGTCAGCGAACCGCCTTCGGACACGCCGACCGAGCCGATCAGATTGAACAGATGCGCCGACAGCAGGCTGTCGAAACCGCGCTCGCTCGCCTGGCGATAGAGGGTTGTGATCAGCGTGAAGATGACAATCAGGGTGAGTATCGCCCAGACTGTGGAAAAGGCAATCACCCGGAACGCCAGCGAACGCGGCCAGAACCGCAGTGAAAGCGGCGTTCTTGCAGTCTGTTTGAGCGGTTCCGCCTTACGCCTCCGGCTCACGCATTCGATAGCCCATGCCGCGAACGGTTTCTATCATGTCGATGCCCATCTTCTTGCGAAGCCGCCCGACAAAGACCTCGATTGTGTTGGAATCGCGGTCGAAATCCTGATCGTAAAGATGCTCGACCAGTTCGGTCCGGGACACGACCTCGCCCATATGGTGCATCAAATAGGCAAGCAGGCGGAATTCGAGCGACGTCAGCTTCAGCGGCACGCCGTCGACATCGGCCTTGGAGGCCTTGGTGTCGAGCCGCAACGGCCCGCAGGTCAACTCGGACGACGCATGGCCGGCCGCGCGCCGGATCAGCGCTCGGACCCTGGCCAGCACCTCTTCGATGTGGAACGGCTTGGTGACATAATCGTCGGCGCCGGCGTCGATGCCGGATACCTTGTCGCTCCAGCGATCGCGCGCCGTCAGCATCAGGACCGGCATCTTGCGGCCGCCGCGCCGCCAGCGCTCGACCACACTGATGCCGTCCATCTGCGGCAAGCCAATGTCGAGCACGACGGCATCATAGGGTTCGGTGTCGCCGAGGAAATGCCCTTCCTCACCGTCGAAAGCCCGGTCGACGACATAGCCGGCATCGACCAGCGCGTCCGATATCTGCCGGTTGAGATCCTTGTCATCTTCGACAACGAGTACGCGCATGCGGGGATCATACCTGTTGAAGAACTGGCCTGTTGAAGAGCTGCCCTATTTGAGAGGCTGCCCTGTCGAGAAACTGGGCGTCATCTATAGGCCGATTCCAGCGCCTGGGAAACGGCAGGGATCAGTTCAGCGGAATGACGATCTCGGTGCGGCGCGGACGCTGCCCGTCCTTGCCCGGGACCAGCACGACGATGACGCAGACCGGCTGGCCACCGCGCGTCGACTGCGACGCCTTGGCCAGCGTGCCGCCATTCTGCTCGGCAACCTGCTGACCGATCGCGTAGCAGTCGGAGGCAGCCAGGACGATCGGCCGGTTCTGCTCGGGCACGACGACCGGCAGCGCCGTCGCCTGCGACGCAAACAGACCGGCAGCGCAGAGCGCCAGTGTCGCGGTTCGGAAATGGGAGCGAAGCGTTTTCATGATCAGCGTCCTAACGCATCGGTGCTGAACGTGAAATGAACAGTGAACGCCTGCAACACATGCCTATCTCACCCCCCTGAAACGCGAGACAACCGACCCTATGATTCGCCGCCCTAACCCGGCAAACTCATCCAAGTGCCAGTCTAGACTGTGTTGCAGCCATATTGAAAGCGCGTCAGGCGTTTTCTTCCGTCACGGCGCGAAAGCGCAGCAGCCCGTGATAGGCTGAAAGATCCTCGTCGTAACGGGCCTCGGTGAATTCGAGCCTGAGATTGGCGCGGTGATGTTCGTCGAGCGCGAGCGCCGCGTCCTGGAGGCGGGTGCTGACTAGGTCCATCGCATCGAGCATTTCTTTCCTGGCCTCGGACTTCGACCAGAAATGCAGCGTGAAAAGCTGCTCGGCATCGTTCTCCGCGCCTGTTGCCCAGTCGTAGACGCTGGTCCGACCGAAGGTCACATAGGGAAACGGGACATTTTCCGGGGAATGGTCGAATAGTTTTGCGCCGCCCAATGCCGCTGACAGGGAACCGTCACCGTTCAGCGCTTCGAACAAGGCCTTCTGCAGCGCGGCAGCCGGCGCGGTCATAGTCTTCTCCCTCGCCCGTCACGGCTGAACAGGCCTTCACCCCGTCAGCGATTTCCGCTTGCATCGTAGCCGCGTTGAAGTTCTGGCGCCAGATCACGGGATTTCCAAGGCCCCGATCGCGCGGACCGTCGGAATTATCGAAAATCGGCTGCGGTCAGCACATACATGCTCTTGCCGGTACGGGCATAAGCATTCCTTGCGACGTCATGTATGGGACCGACGGCCGAATCGAAAGCGGCGAGATATGTGGCTTCGGCTGTCGCCGTCCCCGGCGGTGCCGTCGAGATGGCGGCTGCATCGATAAAGAAAGAAATCTGGGACATGCCGTCATAGCCGACGAAGCGGATCCGTCGGCTCGCCTCGTCGTAGCTTCGGCTTAGGTTTGGAAATGTCAGGCTCATGACTTGACGGCCGTCAAGCGGCCCCCGCCTTCTTGACTGCGGCCCGCTTTTTCTTGGGAGCGACGGGATTGAGGGCTTCCGCCGCGCGGTCGGCCTCTTCCTTGGCCAGCCGCAGCGCCCGCAACTTTTGGGTCTTAATGGTCCTGGCCTTGGCCTCGGAGACATATTCGGCCGTAGCCTGGTTTCGCTCCGCAGTTTTCTTCTGCTTCTCCATGAAGCGCGCTTCAGCCTTTTCCGTGATACTTTGATTGAATTCCGCCATCGATAAAATATCCCTTTTGACCGAGGTGATGAAATTGCAATTCCCTCGTAAAATAGGAGCTCTGAGCAGAAAATTCAATTTCCGAGCTATCTTTGATCGCCCAGATTCGTAAAAATAAACTGCGGAATAATACTATTCGACAGTTTCAACCAGCCCATGAACATTTTTGAGCCATCGGCTCTAAAGAGGTGAGCGGTGGCACCTCACGTGCGCTGGCAGCAACCGCGTCCCCTTTGACGCAGTTACTGAATTAGATCACGACACCGGTGCTGCGCCACCCTCTTCCGTGCGCCGCGCGATGAATTCGTCGAGAACACCTGATGTAGCAGCGGCGGAAGCCGGCGGCCGAAATTCGGCAAGCAGCCGTTTCCAGATGCCGGTCGCGCGCTCCGTGGCGGTTCTTGACCCGGCCTGCGTCCAGTTGCCGAAATTCGACCAGTCGGCGACCAGCGGCTCGTAGAATGCGGTGCGGTAGCGCGCCATTGTGTGCCCGGCCGAGAAGAAATGCCCGCCCGGCTGCACTTCAGCGATAGCCTCAAAGCCGATCGCGTCCTCGTCGCCGGGCGTCGCCGCGCAGAGTTCGGCGACCGTCTGCAGCGCCTCGACGTCGGTGATCAGCTTCTCGAAAGAGACGCTCAAGCCGCCTTCGAGCCAGCCAGCGGCATGGATGCAGACCGTTGCACCCGCAAGCACCGAGCCCCACAGCGCGAACTGCGTTTCGTGGGCCGCCTGCGCGTCCGATATGTTGGCGGCGCTGCCGCCGCCGGACCGCCAAGGAAGACCGGTGAAGCGAGCAAGCTGACCGGCGCCGAGCGTCGCCTTGACGTGCTCCGGCGTGCCGAACGCCGGCGCCCCCGACTTCATGTCGACATTGGAGGAGAAGGAACCATAGACGACCGGCGTACCCGGCCGCACGATCTGGGCCAGCGTCAGCCCGGCCAGCGCTTCGGCGTGCTGCAGCGTCAGCGCGCCGGCCACAGTGATCGGCGCCATCGCGCCGGCCAGGCAGAAGGGCGTGATGATCAACACCTGCCCTGCCCTGGCAAAGTCGATGATGCCTTGCGCCATCGGAATGTCGAGCTGGCGAGGCGAATTGGTGTTGATGACGGTGTAGCAATGAGCGCCCGAACGGAATTCGTCCTCCGACAGGCCGCGCGCCAGCCGTAGCATCTCGAAGCCGTCCTCCACCTGCGGCGTGCCGCGCGCGAAGACGAACGGCAACTTGTCCGACAGCGTCAGCTGCGCGCGGTTGACTGCATAGTGGCGGAAGCGGTTGTCGATGTCCTGCGGCTCGATGCAGGGTCCCAGCATGTGCAGCACGTCGAAATGCTGCACCAGGCGGATGAAATCCTCGAAAGCGGCAAGCGTTCCCGGCCGCCGGCCGTGCTCTAGATCGGTGACGTTCGGCGCCCCGGATCCCGCCAGAAACGTCATCGAGCCGAGCTCGAGCGTCAGGTCGCGGGCACGGTCGCCGGCGTGGACACGGATCGATTTCGGCGCCGAAGCCAGTGCCGCCGCGACGATGTCGCGGCCGATGCGCACCATCTGGTTGTCCTCGTCGACCAGCGCACCGGCACGAGCAAGAATGGTGCGCGCCTCCGGCAGCAGCACCTTGACGCCGAGTTCCTCGAGTACGCGCAGCGCCGTGTCGTGGATCGCGGCGACCTGGTCGACCGAAAAGATCGGCTGCGGCAGGAACGGGTTCTTCAGCGAACGATAGTCCGGCCGGCGGCTGGTCTCGCTGCCGGCCTCGCCGGTTCGTCCGCGCCTGCGTTCGCGCCTGAGATCACGTGCGGCGTCATCGATCATGGCGGATTCTCCTCATTGTCGTACGCTTGCCGTATTGCCCTGCCTTGGGGATCGTAGGGAGAAGCCGCGATGACGCGCGCCGGCCGCTCGGCCCAGTTCGTTGGAGCGGGCAGGATACTTGTACTGTACATATGTGTCTAGTACGGTTGTATGCAGCTCGCCTCATGCCTATTGTGCGGCCATGATCATGATTGCTCCGCAGGACGAGCCGGCGCCCGGCAACATCAAGGTGACGCGCTGGGACTGGATCAATCTTGCGCTCCGGACATTGATTTCAGACGGCATCGAAAGCGTGCGCGTGCTGCCGCTCGCCCAGAAGCTCGGTGTTTCGCGCTCAAGCTTCTACTGGTACTTCGAGAGCCGTCAGGATCTGCTCGACCGATTGCTTGCCCATTGGCGGGACACCAACACCAGGGCGCTCGTCGAACGCGCGCAGCGGCCGGCCGAAAGCATCATCATGGGCGTCATGAACGTGTTCGAATGCTGGGCGGACGAGCGCCTGTTCGATCCCAGGCTCGACTTCGCCATCCGGGAATGGGCGCGTCGCTCCGACGACGTTCGCCGGGCCATCGACCAGGCCGACAATGACCGCCTCGGCGCGATCCGCGACATGTATCGCCGGCATGGCTACGATGATGAGGATGCCTTCATCCGCGCCCGCGTGCTCTACTACATGCAGATCGGTTATTATGTGCTCGACCTCAAGGAACCGGTCGAGGCGAGAGTCAGTCATCTCGCTGCCTATCTGCGCAGCTTCACCGGCCAGGAGCCAAGCGACGCCCATGTGGCGCATTTCATGCGCTTTATCGCCGCGCGGTAATATTGAAAGCGGTGCGAGTGGCAAGCTCTACTCTTCGTATCGACGAACTGTACCGCGAAAGCCTCACTCGCTCTTGTGAGCCGGGCCAAAATGGACGAATAGTCTTGGCTGGCGCGCCGCCCAGAAATTGCCCGCAAGCAGTGGGAGGCGTAGCCGTAGCCGGATTCTGGAATGGCCAGTCCTTTGAAACCACGCAAGAGAAGAGGTCCGATTGCCGCACGACTGTTGGCGGCAGATGCGTGGTTCGATTCCTCGCTCTATGAGATCGGCTTCAAGGCACGCCGGTTCTGGGAAGCGGCCACCATTTTTTTCCGGCGCTTCCGCGTCTCCGGCTGGCGCCGCGGCATCATCGAACTGTTGAGCGAAGGTTTCACGCTCGGCGCCGGCGGCATCGTCGTCATGCTGGCGCTTGCCTTGCCGGCCTTCCAGGAAACCGCTGGCGATTGGCGTGCCCAGGGCGATTTCGCCGTCACCTTCCTCGACCGCTATGGCAACGAGATCGGCCAGCGCGGCATCATCCAGCGTGATTCGGTGCCGGTCGACGAGATGCCCGACCAGGTCATCAAGGCGGTGCTAGCCACCGAGGATCGGCGTTTCTTCGATCACCACGGCATTGATGCGCTCGGCCTTTCGCGCGCGATCTTCGCGAATGTGCGGGCGAATTCCGTGGTGCAGGGCGGCTCGAGCATCACCCAGCAGCTGGCCAAGAACCTGTTCCTGACCAACGAACGGACGCTGGAGCGCAAGGTCAAGGAAGCCTTCCTGTCGCTGTGGCTTGAGGCCAATCTGTCGAAGAAGGAGATCCTGCAGCTCTATCTCGACCGCGTCTATATGGGCGGCGGTACCTTTGGCATCGAAGCGGCCGCCGATTTCTATTTCGGCAAAAGCGTCAAGGATCTGAACCTCGCCGAAGCAGCTATGCTGGCCGGCCTGTTCAAGGCACCGACCAAATATGCGCCGCATATCAACCTGCCTGCTGCCAGGGCGCGGGCCAATGTGGTGCTGTCCAATCTCGTCGAGGCAGGCTTCATGAGCGAGGGTCAGGTGCTGCAGGCGCGGCTGCATCCGGCCGAAATCGTCGACCGCGGCGAGCAGAAGAGCCCGGATTACTACCTCGACTGGGCATTCGAAGAGGTCAAGAAGATCGCGGCGAAGTCCGGCCAGCATTCGCTGGTCGCTCACACCACTTTCGATGCCAACATCCAGAAGGCGGCGGAAGAATCGATGGAGTTCCATCTCCGCCAGTTCGGCAAGGAATACAACGTCACCGAAGGCGCCATGGTCGTCATCGAAACCAACGGCGCAGTCAGGGCGATCGTCGGCGGCCGCGACTACGGTGCCAGCCAGTTCAACCGCGCAACCAAGGCGCTGCGCCAGAGTGGCTCATCGTTCAAACCTTATGTCTATGCGACGGCGATGGAGCACGGCTTCACGCCGGACTCCGTCGTTTCCGGCGGGCCGATCTCCTGGGGCGGCTGGTCGCCTCACAATTACAATGGCGGATCGGCCGGCAATGTCACGCTGATCACGGCGATGGCCAAATCGATCAACACCGTGCCGGTGCGGCTGGCCAAGAATCATCTCGGTATCAAGCCGATCAAGGCGATGGCGGAAGCCATGGGCGTCGAATCGCCGCTCGAATCGCACAAGACGATGGTGCTCGGCACATCGGGCATGACCGTGATGGACCAGGCGACAGGCTATAGCGTGTTCGCCCAGAACGGCTTCGTCGGCTCTCGGCATGGCGTCACCCAGCTGGTTACTCGTACCGGCGAGGTGGTTTACGATTTCGCCAAGGATGCGCCGCCGCCGCACCGTGTGCTCTCGGAACAGGCGCTGAAATATATGAACACCATGCTGGCGGCGGTGCCGGTGATGGGTACGGCGCGGCGCGCTGCCCTTCCCAATATCGTTTCGGCCGGCAAGACCGGCACCACGCAGTCTTACCGCGACGCCTGGTATGTCGGCTTCACCGGCAACTACACGGCTGCCGTGTGGCTCGGCAATGACGACTTCACCACGACCAACAACATGACCGGCGGCTCGCTGCCGGCGATGGTTTGGCAGCGGCTGATGGTCTATGCGCACCAGAATATCGACCTCAAGCCGATCCCCGGTCTCGATCATCCCTTCGTCGACGAGGAGATCGCCGCCAAGGCCGAGGAAGCGGAAAAGAAGAATGCCGAGCAGGCAGCGGCCGACGCCGCCGCCGAGCGCCCGCCGGTGCTGTCCAGCCAAACCACGCGGGCGCTCAGGGACATCACAAGATTGTTCCAGTCGGCGCCCGTCCTCCAGGCGCCTGCGACGCCGGAGACCCTGTCGGCGCTTTGATGCCGGCACACGGGCCAGGCCACCCTCGCGCCGGCAATTCCACAGAGGTCCGCTTGCCATGGCCCCCTCCCCCGCGATATCCCCGAGCGCACTCCTCTTTCCCGCGGCTCTTCATGCTCAAGAACGCATTCCTGACGCTCCTCGCGCTTGCCATAGCCATCGGCGGCGGCGGCGGCAGCGTCTGGTACGCTCTCAAGACGCAGGATGGCATCGGCGCGATCAGGATCGGCCCATGGACGGCGTTCCCCGATACCGGCACGCGGGCGGCGGATCCTTATTCGAAAGCGCGCGTGGCGCGCGAGGGTGTCCTTGCACTCGGGCAGACAGAAGGCCTGTCCTTTATCGCCGAACGCGATTCCGGCGGCGAACAATTGAAACGCCAATGCGCCTATGAGATCGAAGGCGGATTTCCCACATCCCGGTTCTGGACCCTCTATGCCGCCGATGAATCGCTCGGCGTGATCGAGACCGGAAAACCAAGGCTTGCGGCACTTCAATCCTACCAGATGCTGCGCCAGCCCGACAATTCGGTGGCGATTTCCGTCAGCAACCGCCCCACACCAGGCAACTGGCTGCTTTCCGACGGCTTCGGCCGGATGTATTTCGTGTTGACATTCTACGACACGCCGGTCGCCAGCAGCACGGGTCTTT
Organism: Mesorhizobium sp. BHscii; assembly: GCF_053848065.1. Taxonomy (NCBI): domain Bacteria; kingdom Pseudomonadati; phylum Pseudomonadota; class Alphaproteobacteria; order Hyphomicrobiales; family Phyllobacteriaceae; genus Mesorhizobium; species Mesorhizobium sp. BHscii. The sequence continues at coordinate 179,403 of NZ_JBSPKW010000001.1, forward strand.
CGGATATCACGTTGCCGCAGATCCTGAAGGTCGGCTGCAATGCGTAGGCTGCTACACGCGATCCTACTCGGCCTGCTTGGCGCCGGCATCGTGCACATCGTCGTGCTGCTGCTCGTTCCGGAATTTTCCGAACGTGATGCGTGGTCGCGGCTGGCCATGGCATCGGACCTCTATAAGATGACCAGGCTGGATGCAGAGGCCGGCGGGACGCCGGTGGTGAAATCCGTCGATCCGCTGTTTTATGCTGCGGCTTGCCGGTTCGATCTGTCCGAAGGGATGGTTCGGGTGAAGGCACCGGGAAACGTCCCGTTCTGGTCCGTATCGGTCTATGACCGCAGCGGACATAACATCTATTCCTTCAACGACCATAGTGCGACCGGAAGGGTGCTGGACAGTATCGTACTGACGCCGGCCCAGATGATCGAGATCCGCAAGGATCTCCCGGAGGAATTGCAAGGAGCAATCTTCGTCGAGGCGCCCATCGACGAAGGCATGTTCGTCATCCGCTCGTTCGTGCCCGATGACAGCTGGAAGCCGATCGTGTCGCGGTTTCTCGAGCGGAGTTCCTGCGAACTGCAGGGCTACTGACGTCAACCGAAGTATGCGGCGGCCGGTTTCCAGCCTGCAGCGATTCAAAGTTAGAGCCTCCTGTACGCGCCGAACAGGGCGCGCGGCCCGCTTTCAAAGTGTTAGAGCATCCTTTGCGCGTCGGACCGGGCCGCGGCGCTCATTCAAGGTCTTCCTTTGCGCGCGCCCAGCAGGGCGCGCGGCGCTCTAATGATGCGGAACAGGCATCGTCCCCGACGATCCCGGCATCGTCCTTGACGAGCCCGGCTTGTCCAGACCGGCGCCTGGCCGCGTTTCGCCCGTCCGTGGCTCGTAGCGGACGCCGGGGAAAATGATCACCGCTGCCGGCGTTCCGGTGTTTCGTTCTGCTCGATTGGTTGCCGCCGTTCGCGGCACGAAAGTCAGTACCATGCCCATGGTTCGTGCATTCCTCTCGGTTGCCCCGGAGCACAACGCAACGCCTCCAATCTGATTAAGGACGGCAGTAGGTTAACGGAACGCTAACGGATCGCCGCTAATTTGATGTTTGTTCTGAGGTCAGGAATTCTTGACCCGAGGCAAATGCGAAACCGACACAGTCCCGGTCGAGCATGGTCCAGATTGTGTCGAGTATCGGGCGTATCCTTCGTGTCAGCTTCGGATTTCAGGCAAATCGCTATACGGGCTGAATCGGGAAAGGCCGAAAGGCTGTTCCGCGCCGCGGTGTCGGCGTTCTGTTCGCTCACCCGCCCTTCGCGCCGGGAGATCGCGCAACTTGAGGATTTGACGCTTCCGCTTTTCGCCAATGTGTCGGTCGAATCGCGCCGCTACGTCGCCGCCGCCCTTTCCGAATGCGAATATGCGCCCGCTGCGCTGGTCCGGCGGCTTTGCCAGGAGCCGGTCGACGTTGCCGCGCCATTGCTCATCCGCTCGTGCGCGCTCAGCGATATCGACCTGATCGCGCTGATCGGACGGCACGGCCTGCCGCATGCGCGCGCCATCGCGCGCCGCAAGGATCTGAACCCGACCATCGCCCAGCTGATCAGGGCGCTTGAAAAGCCGACGCTGGTGCGCGTGCGGCAGCCGGAGGCAATGGCCAAGACGGCGCCTGAAAGCGCCGAAATCGTCGCGCCCAGCCCCGACAGCCAGCAGGTGCCCGGCGCCGCCGCCGAGAATGCACGGCGCCGGCTGCGGTCGTTGATGCGTGCCGATGCTGAGAGCGGCGGCGCGACCGTCAATCCGTTCGCCGGCGCTGAAACCTATGTCAAACTGCGCGAGACGGCGCTGACCGGAAACGCCGCATTCTTCCAGACAGCACTGGCCGACGCGCTCGAAATCGATTTTTCAACGGCGCGGGCGCTCACCGCAAACCAGAACTACACGTCGCTGCTGGCCGCCCTGCGCGCGCTTGATTTCGGCGAAGAGAGGGCGTTCCTGATCACCGCCGCCGTCTATCCCACAGAGTTTCCGCATCCGCAGGCCATCCGCATCTTTCTCGACCGCTACCGACTGCTGCATCGCGACGCGGCGCTGGACAGGCTACGCGGCTGGAAGGCGGAGATACTGTCGAAGGCCATTCGCAATGCCGGACCCATCTCGGCAAACGCCGACATCCGTAAAGCGGACAGCGATAATGCTGCCGCCAGGCCTAAGGCGCGTCACGTCTGAAAGAGATTCAAGCGAACGCTTTAAGCCTTTGTTTTCATCCCTAATCGTTAGAGCGACTTGACGGAAATAAACTCCTCGACGGGAGCAGCGCCGGCCTCGATCTCGACCACCCAGATGTCGGGATCGAATTTCTTCTCCCTTTCCAGTCGCGCGTCAAAGACGGCGGCATCGTCGCCGGCGCCGAGCAGACTGAAGAAACGGTCGTCGGGTTTCGCTGAATCGTAGCTCGTCTGCGGCGCCGGTCCAAACAAAGCAACCTCGCCCAGGCGGCCACGCGCCAGCACGAAGACGGCGCCGGCCTCAGTTGCGCCGCGCTTGACCACGGCGGCGAATCCGCCGGCGCCGAAAACCCGGCGCAATAGGGCCGACACCCACAGATCGGTGGTTACGCGCATTACAAGACTCCGGACGAGATCCGGATGCTGTTTAGCGAGGTTATCGCCAATCCGCGAGCGATCGCTTCGACTATTAGTAGGCCAAAGCCTCAGTTGGTCAGGCCGATCTCGCGCATCTTGACGTAGACGACCTCGTCGGGCTCGCCGGTCTCCGGCAGCCCGAACAGCGACTGGAACTCCTTGATCGCTGCCTTGGTGCGGGCCCCGACCACGCCATCGAGCTGCATGTCGTCATTGCCGAATGCCTTCAGCCCGGCCTGGATTTTGATGATGCGGGCATCGGGTGCCTGCGCCGGCGCATCTGCCGGCGCCGAAGCGGAGACGGGAATTGCGGCCATGTCGTCCGGACGAGGTGCCGGATGCGGCACGACCGTCGAGGCGGTTGGCGTGGCGCCCAGTTGATCGAGCAGAACGCTGTCGATCTCGCCGGAAGCGTTGAGCCCGACTTTCTGCTGATAGGCTTGTATGGCCTTACGCGTGTTGGGGCCGGAAATGCCGTCGACGGTACCGGAATAAAAGTCCAGATCCTTCAATATGCCCTGGATCTGCTCGACGACCGGATCGCTCTTGATCGGAGCCGAGCCCGGCCGCACGATGTTGATGGTGGTTTCGGGTTCCTCGGCGCCGGCTCGAGGAAAGCCCTCGATGCTCCTGGTCGCGAAAAACGCGCCGGCATGAGGAAAAGGCTGATACCACAGGGCATTCGCCGAGACGTAGAACAGCGTCACCAGGAAGGCGGTCGAACCGCCGACCAGAACCGGATTGCGCGAGATCAGGCTGCCGACGGCGACCGCGCTACCTTGGAAGGCATTGCCACGGCGCTTGACCGCCTTAGGCTGTTTTGCGGAGCGAGCCATGCCTGTCCCCCTTCGTCTCCGCCTTGGCTGCAGGCATCGGCAGCACCCCGGGCTTGTCGGTCGAACGTCCCTTCGGTCCGTTCACAGGCAAGCTGATCGTGACCGTGGTGCCCTCGCCCGGCATGCTTTCGATCGACATCGTGCCCTCGTGCAGCGCCACAAGGCCCTTCACCAGCGACAGGCCGAGCCCGGTTCCCTCGAAGCGGCGCGTATAGTCGTTCTGGATCTGCATGAACGGCTTGCCGAGATTGGCAAAGTCTTCCTCGGCGATGCCGATACCGGTGTCCCTGACCCAGAAATGCAGTCGCGAGCCGATCCGCTTGGCGCCGACGACGACATCGCCGCCATCGGGCGTGAACTTGATAGCATTGGAGACTAGGTTGATGAGTATCTGCTGCACGGCACGACGATCAGCGTTTATCTCGCCTGCATCCGGTGCGATCTGAGCTTGCAGATCGATGTTCTTTGCCTCTGCCTGCAGCCGCATCATCGACTGGCACATTTCGACGGCTTCCACGAAACGGAACGGTTCCGGCTCGGTTGCGTAGGCGCCGGCTTCGATCCTCGACACGTCGAGTATCGATGTGACGACGGCAAGCAAATGCTGGCCGGACTCCTTGACCAGACCGACATATTCCTTCTGGCGCGGATCCTTGAAGGTGCCGAACATCTCATGCAGCAGCATGTCGGAAAAACCGATGATGGCGTTCAACGGCGTGCGAAGCTCGTGGCTGACGACCGCCAGAAACCGTCCCTTCGCCACTTCGGCAGACGCGGCCGCCTCTTTCGCAGCGGCAAGCTCTTCGCGCAAGCCGGCGAGTTCGTCGTTTTCGCGCAGGACGAGCGTGAAGACATCCTCATGCTCCGCCCGCATCAGCTCAAGGGAAAACGGCCGGTAGTTGTCCGCCGTCGGGCCATGGCCGTTTTGCGGCAGCCGGACGCGAAGATCGAGCCGGCGCGCCGACGCGCCGTCGCGCATGTCGGCCAGCGCGCTGAGGTACGCGACGCGATCGGACAGATGGATACGGTCGAACAGGCCGGTTCCGAACAGCAGTTCAGGCTGCAGCTTCAGGATCGTGCGCGCCTTTGCCGACGCATCCAGAACCTCGCCATGCCTGCCGGCCCGCAGGACAACGGCGTCGATGATGTTCTCGAGCCGGTCATCGGTCGCCGGATCTAGCTGCGCGCCGGCCGGGCTGCCAAGTGCTGCTACGCGGGGAACCAAGGTGAGCGCCCAAGCCAGCGGCAGCAGCCAGTGCCAAGCAGCGGTTTCCGCCGGGCCGAACGGGAAAACAGAACCGGCAAAAGCCTGCAGCAGGATAGCGACAAATGCGGATGCGGCACCCCAGAGTGCAGTGCGACGAGACGCGCCGATCCACCAGGCTTCGAACGGCAGCGCCACGACAAGCATGGCGACCGGCGAGGCCATCCCGCCCGCCGCGGCAATGACACCGGCAAGAGCAAGACTGCCCATCACCAGGGCGACCTGGCCGGCGAACGCCATCTTGCCCGATGCTGCCACCAGCAAGGCAGCAAACCAGCAGAGGCCGAATGTCGCAAAGATCGCAGCCATGGTCACGGCCACGCCCATGCCCGAGGTAACCAGCGTGACTGCTGCACCTGCGGCAAAGAACGGAGCGGCCAGCATGACACCTATAAACCGCCCCTGGCACCGGCGGTCGTTCTTTCCGAGGATCGACGGATGAACCATACGTTCGCAACCGGCTGCCATCGCGCCGGGCAACTCAACGTATCTGGCCCTTATCGAACTCAACTCAACGCACTCGCACCTGGTCGTGAACAGCCCTGCTTCGCAGGTTGCTTTTGTTGATCTGAAACTCGCATCCAGCGTTTAAGGAATGGATAAGGCGGGACCGATCAATGCCCAGCCTGAGGGAAATATTGGGAGGCCGGCGCGGCAAAACCTTGGCAATTGCGGCCATAGTAAATGGAGCGTTATCCGGGCGGACCGCCCTTTTCGCCTCTGACAGTCGCCACCGGCACGCCCGCGCTTCCGGGAAATAACTAAGGAAAACAGACAGATGGATAGTTAACCTTAAGTGAAGAAAATCGGCTGGATTTGACACAAGTCCATTGCAAAATACTTCGTTTCGAGCTTGCCTAAAATTCGAGGAAAATTTTCGCTGACCGGGCAAGCCGTCCTTTGAGCGTCTATGCCACTATCGTACCCCATAAAAGAGGTCATGTCGCCGAATGCATGATCCGGTCAAAGATGAGGGCATACAGATGGGCTTTCTGATCAGAATGGCTTTCTGGTTTTCGCTGGTGCTTCTGGCGCTGCCGCTGAATGTCGGCTCCGACGAGACAGGCCACCAAAGCGTCGGGCCGATCCAGGCGTTGTTTGCGGCACGCGAAGCCGTTGGCGATATTGCCGGCATATGCGAGCGCAAGCCCGACGTCTGCCAGACCGGCAAGTCCGCAATGCACACGATCACCGCCCGGGCCAAGGAGACAGCCAAGATCGCGGCCGCCATGTTGGAGGACAAGACCGCCGAACCCGACACGGCGACAACGACCGGCAGCGTGCCGGAAGACATCGTCTTACCGGCGAAAGTCCACTTGCCCGCGAAAGTCGAGTTGCCGGCGAAAAACTGAGATATTTTCAGCGCATCTGTCACTGCACCGCAGGCCGTCCGCACCTCGACGCCTATGGTGTTTTTCCTCTTTTTCCGTGACGCGGCGTCGCCGGATGACTATATCCGAGGTGATGAGCACGACGATCCAAACGATCCGCGACGACTTCTCCCTGCTTGACGAGTGGGAAGACCGCTACCGCTATGTGATCGAACTGGGCGAGGCCCTGCCGCCATTTCCCGATGAGGAACGCAACGCCGCCAACAAGGTGCCCGGCTGCGTCAGCCAGGTCTGGCTGACAACCGAATATGGACCGGGTCCCGATCCAGTCGTCACCTTCGCCGGTGATTCGGACGCCCATATCGTGCGCGGCCTCGTCGCTATCATGCTGGCGCTGTTTTCCAGACGACCGGCCAGCGAGATCCAGGAGACCGACGCGGAAGCCACGCTGAAGGCACTTGGCCTCGACGAACACCTGTCGCCGCAACGCGCCAATGGTCTTCGTTCCATGGTCAAGCGCATTAAGCGCGACGCCGAGGCGGCGTTGAGGCAGACCGCCTGATTAGACAACAGCGCGCGATTGCCCCCGCACGGCAGTGAGCCCCGCACCTCGGCCAAGGCGTATTGCACCAGCAATGCCTCCAAAGCAAAACGGCGCCCGGAGGCGCCGTTGATCGTTCAACCCACGTTGGGCAGAGCCGATATCAGCGTCCCTTGCGCTTGCGGCCGAGACCCATCTTCTTGGCGAGCTGGGAGCGGGCGGCAGCATAGTTGGGAGCAACCATCGGATAGCTTGCGTCCAGGCCCCATTTTTCACGATACTCGTCGGGCGTCAGACCGTAGTGGGTCATCAAATGGCGCTTCAGCGATTTGAACTTCTTGCCGTCTTCAAGACAGACGATGTAGTCGTCATGGACGGAGCGTTTCGGGTTTACTGCCGGCTTCTGCTTGTCGGCAGGAGGTTGTTCACTGGTCCCGCCCACGCGCCCGAGGGCGGCATGGACATCGGCGATGAGGCTCGGCAGCTCGCCGACCGGCACCGGATTGTTGCTGACATAGGCGGCCACGACGTCGGCCGTCAACTCGATCAGCGCATCACTATTTCTGGAAGGTGTTTCGATAATATCCATGGCTTCATGACCCCAACGAGAGTTGTTTCTATCTGCGCCCTATTTTTGACAGGTCGGGCATCGCGCGAAATTTTTGCAGGAAAGAGCCTCTGCGATTCGCGTCACAACATCCTAATGAGCCAGTGAACCAAGTAAGTCAATTCGCTTCTTGCGCTGTATTCATCGATGTTAATAAAATATTCCACGATCAGCTTCAACCTTTCGTGCACTCTGTAATTTTGCGATATTTTCTGGTCCGACCAGCAACGGCTGACGCCCCGTCGGGCTGCCGTTACATCCTCGATGGCCAGTAAAAAGTTCTCAATGCTTGGCTATGCTTGGTTGTGGCGCAGGCTATCTGGTTGTTTTCAGAATCTGCAAAACCACAGGTTGCGATTTGCTGTTTGCAAACAAACCAGAAATCAGCGCCGCGGATCGGCGCCGATCCATCAATGTGGGGTAATGTATTTTCCGTAGACCCAGCCGGTGACAAAATTGCCGTTGTGTGCCGGATCATGCCAGACTTCGCACCAGCGATAGCGGATCTTCTGTTCCTGCTTCCAAACCGGTTGCTTGGCGAGGTCGAGCAGGTTTATGCCGCCGGTGCATTTCCCGGTCATCTGCAAAACGGCACCGTTGGGATAGGCGGCCTGCTTCTGGGATGACCCCGCCGGGTACTTGCGCACGTTGAGCGTGTCGCCAAACGGAACGTTGGTCACTTGCCAAGCTGCGAACACGGTTGCATGAGATTGGCCGGTAAAGGCCAAAACTGTCGAAGCCGCGACGAAAGCCGCGGCAGCGCGAAAACGGAATTTCATTTTTCTCTCTCCTCCGGCTCATCTTCTGGAGCCCAGCGCAAAACATATATTCCGGCTCTTGAACCTGCGCTGATCGGCGTGTTCATTCTCCATTCAAATAACTTCCACAGCGAGACGCAATGACCCGAACCCCAGCATTTCCGACTGTCAGCCCGCCACAACCCGAGAAGCGGCCGGTCTTCGATCTGCATCATGGAGTAACCCGGACGGACGACTATGCCTGGCTGAGAGCCGACAATTGGCAAGAGATGTTCAGGGATCCGTCCCTGCTCGACGCCCAAATCCGCGCCCATCTCGAAGCCGAAAACGCCTATCAGGCGGCGTTGATGGCCGACACCGCCCAGTTGCGGAAGCAGCTTTTCAAGGAGATGAAGGGCCGCATCAAGGAAGACGATTCTTCCGTGCCGATGAAGGATGGGCCGTACGCCTATGGCTCATCTTTCAAGCTTGGCGGCGAGCAGCCGCGTTATTTCCGCACGCCGCGCGATGGCGGTGACCAGCAGATCCTGCTCGACGGCGATCTCGAGGCCGAAGGCAAGGCCTATTTCCGCCTCGGCGGTGTCGACCATTCGACCGACCACCGCAAGCTTCTCTGGGCCTTCGACGACAAGGGTTCCGAATTCTACACGCTTCGCGTCCGCGATCTCGCCGACGGCAAGGAGTTGCCGGATAGGATCCCGGCTACCGGTGGCGGCGGCGTATGGAATGCTGACAATGACGGATTTTTCTACACCCGCCTCGATCCCAACCACCGTCCTTCCAAGGTGCTGTTCCATGCCCTTGGCGACAGTCCTGAGAACGACCGGCTGATCTACGAAGAAACCGATCCGGGCTTCTTCATGAATGTCGGCGGCACGCGCTCCAACGAGTGGATCATGGTCGGCATCAACGACCACGAGACCTCGGAATATCGCATCATGAGCGCCAGCGAGCCGTTCGCCGAACCGAAGCTGGTTTCGGCGCGCGAGACCGGCCTGCAATACGACCTCGAAGAAGGCGGCGATATCTTCTTCATTCTCACCAACGCCGACGGCGCCAAGGATTTCAAGATCATGACTGCGCCGGCGAGCGACCCGGTGCGCGCCAACTGGCAGGAACTGGTGCCGCACGAAGCGGGCCGGCTGATCCTTTCGGTGATCGGCTTCAAGGACCATATGGTCAGGCTTGAGCGCAAGGAAGGCCTGCCGCGCATCGTCGTGCATGACCGCAAGAGCGGCGAGGAACACCTCATCTCCTTCGACGAGGAAGCCTTCTCGCTCGGCCTGTCGGGATCCTATGAATACGACACCGAGATCATGCGCTTTTCCTACTCGTCCATGACAACGCCGGCGCAGATCTTCGACTACAACATGCGGACCCGCGAGCGCGTGCTGCTGAAGACGCAGGAAGTTCCGTCCGGTCACGACCCGGACCATTATGTGACACGGCGGCTGATGGCGCCCGCCGCCGACGGCGAACTGGTGCCGATCTCGCTCATCCACCATCGCGACACGCCGCTCGACGGATCAGCGCCTTGCCTGCTTTACGGCTACGGCTCCTATGGCATCACAGTCCCGGCCGCCTTTAACACCAATTTGTTTTCGCTGGTCGACCGCGGCTTCGTCTACGCGATTGCCCATGTCCGCGGCGGCAAGGACAAGGGCTATGGCTGGTATGATGACGGCAAGCGGACGCACAAGATGAACACGTTCACCGATTTTGTCGCGGTCGCCCACCACCTCGTCGCCGAACGCTATACGCAACATGACCGCATCGTCGCACAGGGCGGCTCGGCCGGCGGCCTGCTGATGGGCGCGATCGCCAACATGGCGCCGGAATGCTTCGGCGGCATTGTCGCCGAGGTTCCGTTCGTCGACGTGCTCACCACCATGCTCGACGCGACCTTGCCGCTGACGCCGCCGGAATGGCCCGAATGGGGCAATCCGATCGCTTCGGAGGAGGACTACCGAACGATCGCCGCCTACTCCCCCTATGACAATGTCGCCGCGCTCGACTATCCGCCGATTCTGGCGCTTGCCGGTCTCACCGACCCGCGTGTCACCTATTGGGAGCCGGCCAAGTGGGTGGCGCGGCTGCGCGACCGCAAGACCGGCGACAATCCGGTGCTGTTCAAGATCAACATGGACTCCGGCCATGCCGGCGCATCCGGCCGGTTTTCCAGGCTCGAGGAAATCGCCTTCACCTACGCGTTTGCGCTGAAGGTGGCGGGCAAGGCCGACCTTGCCACCACCAGCGGCACCCACCCTTTGGACGCGCAAAGGGCGCTGTAGGAGCTTGATCTTGCGCACGATCCCCTGCGGAAAATCGATTCCAATTTCCGGTCACGGCCTGGCTGATTTTCCGCTCGCAATTGCGATGGCCGCGCGCTACCCAATGCGCGGCTTTTCGCAGCCGCGCCACCAAAATCATCCAGTCACGCCAAAGGTCTGCCATGTTGCTCGTCGACGTCTATCTCGACAAATCGCGTATCCAGGGCATCGGAGTCTTTGCCAAGAACCACATTCCCCGTGGCACTCTGGTTTGGAAGCTCGATCCCAATTACGACCGGCGCATTCCCGTCGAGACCTATGAGCGCGAAACCGGGCCGATCAAAGCCTATCTCGATCGCTATTCCTATCCCGACCGGCGCGACCCGAACTACATCGTCTTCGAAGCCGACGACGCACGCTACATGAACCATGCCGATGACCCGAATTGCGACGTCTCCTCGCCCGAGGAGACGTATGCGTCGCGCGACATCGCGCCCGGCGAGGAAATGACCTGCAACTACAATCATTTCTTCGAAGCCGGCTTCGATTTCCTCGGCGACCGCTGACGCGCCGCCATCCCGTTCGGTTTTCGCGTCAGTTCGAAGGCTGCTTGCGCGCCGGATAGCCATTGGGATGCGGCGGTATGGCCTTCAGATAGGCTGATATCGCCGCCCGGTCCTCGGGCGTCAGTTGGGCCATGTTTCTCTGCACGTCGACCATGGCGCCACCGACGGTGTCGAAATCCGGCGTGAAGCCGGTCTCGAGAAAGTTGGCGATGTCAGCCTCCAACCAGTCACTAAGCCCGCCTTCACCCGAAGTAATGTTCGGCACGATGCCGCTGCCTTCGGCAGCAGTGGCTCCGGCCAGCCACTCGCTCTTCCTGGTGCCGCCAGCAAAATCACGCGGCGTGTGGCATTCGCCGCAATGGCCCGGCCCTTCGACCAGGTAGCGGCCGGCCATCACCGGAGCCGGCGTGCCCTCGGGGAAGGAAACCACCGGCTGGTCACTCAAATAGAGACGTTTCCACAGCCCGATACCGCGACGGATGTTGAACGGGAATCCCAGCGAATTGGCCGGCGCCTTGCCGGCGACCGCCGGAAGCGTTTTCATGAAGGCATGGAGATCGGCAATGTCGGCCGGCTTCATGCGCGCGTAGGATGCATAAGGAAACGCCGGATAGAAATGCTCGCCGCTCGGCGACACTCCCTTCATCATGGCGTTGGCGAGGTCTTCGACCGACCAGGCGCCGATACCGTCCTTGGCATCCTGCGAAATGTTCGGTGGCACGAAGGTGCCGAACGGCGTCTTGAGTTCGAGACCGCCTGCAAGTTGAAGGCGGGCATCGCCTTGTGAACCTGGCTTCGCATGGCACGATGTGCAGCCTCCGGCATAAAAAATGCGCTTGCCCCTGGCGGCATCGCCGGGGCCGAGCTGCGCCAGGGTCCCAGTGTCGAGCCTGACCGGCGCCGACAGGACCCAGCCGGCGACAGCGCCGGCGGCGCCCAGGACGAGGGCGGCGCCGACGAGCTTTTTCAGCAGGCGCATCGCCCGCGATCAGCCCTTCTTTATCCTGTATGTCTGGTGGCAGGTGCCACAATCGCCGCCTATGGTGTTGAATCCCGCCTTCAAGGCATCGACGTCGGCCGGGGCGGCGGCCGCCGCAGCCTTGACGTCGGCGAGATATTTTTCCTCAATCGCCTTGAAGCCGGCCATATCCTCCCAGATCTTGGGGGCAGCGGTGGTGTCGCCGGTTTCGCTGCCAGCCGGGAAAAGGGTCTCGACGTTTGCATGGAATTTCTCGGCGTTGGCCTGCAGCGCCTTCAACGCCACCAGCACGGCCGCGGCGTCATAGGCGGCCTCGCCCTTGACCACTTTCGACAATTGGCCGGCGATCTTTCCGCGTTCCTTCATCAGGGCCTGGCGCTCCTGGATCGGATCGGCGAATGCCGCCGAACCGGCGAAGGCGAGCGTCGAGATGGCGAGGATAAGCTTTCTCATTCAATTGGCTCCATGGTGAAGACGTTTCGGATGAAAGTCGGCACTGATCGATAACGGCAAAATTGGCTTAAAAATTCCGGAAATTCGCCTCACGCTTGTGTGAATTTTTTGCGACAGTCGTTCTGTGCTGGAAAAAGGGCGGCCGATCTTGAGCCAAAAGAAAAGCCCCGGTTTTACCGGGGCTTTTCTGCAACTCAGTTAGGCCTACGCCTTTTCGTAGAGCTCAAGGACATGGTCCCAGTTGATGAGACTGTCGACGAAGGCTTCGAGATATTTCGGCCGGGCGTTGCGATAGTCGATGTAATAGGAGTGCTCCCAGACATCGACGCCCAGGATCGGCGTCGCGCCGTGGACCAGCGGATTCTCGCCGTTCGGCGTCTTCGAGATCGCCAGCTTGCCGTCCTTGACCGAAACCCAGGCCCAGCCTGAACCGAACTGGGTGGTTCCGGCGGCGATGAAGTCGGCCTTGAACTTGTCGTAGCCGCCGAGGTCACTGTCGAACGCCTTTTGCAGCGCGCCCGGCAATTTGTTGCCGCCGCCGCCCTTCTTCATCCACTTCCAGAAATGAATGTGGTTGTAATGCTGGCCGGCATTGTTGAAGAGCCCGGGGTTCTTGCCGAAGGACTGTTTCACAACCTCTTCGACCGACAAATCGCCGAGCCCAGCTTCGGCAGCCAGCTTGTTGCCGTTGTCGACATAGGCCTTGTGGTGCTTGTCGTGGTGATACTCCAGCGTCTCCTTCGACATGTAAGGCTGCAAGGCCTCGTAGTCATAGGGCAAGGCAGGCAGTTCAAAAGCCATCGGTCGTACTCCTCGTGGAAAAATCCGGTGCGATACCGGACTAACATAGGTCTGGATTGATATGGAGCAACTCCGGAATGAAGCGCCGGTTCGCTTTTTCGCCAGTCAGCCGGTCGAAGTCGAATGGGCCCAATCCCAGTAGAGTTCGCGCGCCTTCTTGGCTACAGGCCCAGGCTGGAGATTGCGATCCTCGATGCGGGTGACCGGCACGACTTTCGAATGGTTTCCCGTCGAGAATATCTCGTCTGCTTCGAGGAAGTCGCGCACCGACAGCGTCTTCTCGGTGGTCTTGAACCCATACTCGCCAAGCAGCGTCATCGTCCGCGAGCGGGTGATGCCGGACAGGAACGTGCCGTTCGGCGCCGGCGTCAAGACATGGCCGTCCTTGACCAGGAAAATGTTCGAGGTTCCGGTCTCGGCGACATTGCCCAGCATGTCGAGCACCAGGGCATTGTCGAAGCCGCGCATCTTGGCTTCGAGGATGGCACGACCATTGTTGGGATAGAGGCAACCGGCCTTGGCGTTGGTCGGCATGGTTTCGATGGTCGGGCGCCGGAACGGCGAGACGGTGACCGAAAAGCCCGCCGGCGAGATCATTGGCGATTCGTAGAGGCAAAGGCAGAAACGGGTCGAGGCCGGATCTGCCGGCACGCCCATATAGCCGCCATGCTCGGCCCAGTACATCGGCCTTATATACACCGCCGTCTTGCCGTCGAATTTCTTTAGCCCGTCCCAGGTCAGCCCGACCATCTTTTCGGCGCTCATGGATGGTTTGAGACCAAGCGCGATCGCCGATGCGTTCACCCTCGCGGCGTGGCGGTCGAGATCCGGGGCAACGCCCTCGAACCAGCGGGCGCCGTCAAACACGCTGGTGCCGAGCCACATGGCATGGCTGCGCGGCCCCAGGATGGCGACGTTGCCTTCATACCAGTCGCCGTCCACGAAGGTCCATGTCGCGGATTGCGCCGCAGTTGCCAGTGTCATCGCTTGTTTCCGTTACAGACTTGTCCTGTCTCGCCATTGGAAGATGCTTTGGCGTCTGCCGTCAACGGGGTTTGCTGAGATTTGTTGAGGCCAGCGGTATGTGAATTGCGATCTGTGCTTGCGCCTCGCCTTGCCTCGCCGCAAAACTATCACCATGCACCATGCGGCTTACGTTTTCGACGCCTACGGCACGCTGTTCGATGTCCATGCCGCCGTGCGCCGTCATGCCGACCAGATCGGGCCGGACGGCCAGCTCCTGTCGGAGATCTGGCGCGCCAAGCAGCTTGAATATTCCTGGGTCAGGACGCTGATGGGCGCCTACACCGATTTCTGGCAACTCACCGAGCAGGCGCTCGATTTCGCTCTGCGCAAGGTTCCCTCCGCGGACAAGGGGCTCAGGGCCAACTTGCTCGACGCCTATTGGCGGCTGGACTGCTATCCGGAGGTGCCGGCCGTGCTCAAGGCGCTCAAGGCGTCGGGCGCAAAGCTGGCGATCCTTTCCAACGGCTCGCCTGAAATGCTGGAGGCGGCGGTCAAATCGGCCGCGCTCGACCAGGTTCTGGACGACATCTATTCCGTCGATGCCGTCAAGCGGTTCAAGCCCGATCCGTCGGTCTACGACATGGTCACGACAGGCTGGCGCCTCTATCCGGGTGCGGTGTCGTTTCAGTCATCCAACCGCTGGGACGTCGCCGGCGCCACCAAGTTCGGCTTCCGGACAGTCTGGATCAACCGTTCCAACCAGCCCGAGGAATACCGGGACTTTCCGCCGGCCCTGATCCTGCCCTCGCTCGAAGGCCTGCTGGCCGGAGGCTAGCCCGCAATTCTCACACTCCATGTCGCCTGCGTTGCTCTTCGGCGCGGCAGATACGGTGTCGGCCTGCCAAAAGCGTATAGAGACCTACGGTTGAGCAGCGCCACACCGTATCTGCCCGCCGAAGAGTAACCCGAAGGGCCGGTTGAAGAAGCCGCAGGCTGTGTCGCGGCGCTTGCACGATGGGACTGCATCGCTCTGCGCGCGGCTCCTACCCTGCCGGCTTCTTGGACCGGCGCAGGCCACATCGAGTGTGAGAATTGCGGGCTAGCGCATGACCCCAAAATCGGGTTCGATTTGCAAAGGATCATGCGCAAAGTAAAAGTGCTACAGCGTCCTTTACGCGTCCAAATGGGCGCACGGCGCTGTAGGCCTGTTGCCTCGGCGCAACAGGGGCGGACCCGTCACAGCTTTGCCTTTGTTTGTCCTCCGTCAGGCCAGAATCGGAACCGCCTATCGCGCCAGGCATTGGTAGGGCTGGCGCCGTACTGATCGGCATATTTATGTTTTGTTTCGATTTGAGACTAAAAAGGCAACCATGTTCACAACCGAAATCGAATCTTATCGCCTGAGCCGTCGCGGCTTTCTCAACGCCGCTGCGCTCGGTGCCGCCTCGATTGCGGTTTCCGCCTGCACCACGGTGGGAGGGCAGCCGGTCGAGCCGCCGCCGCCAACCAATGTCGAGCCGCCGCTCCTGGATTATGCAACAATGTACGCTCCGGTCAGCGACGGTGGGTTCGAGCTCCCGGGCATACCGTACGAGAAAATCGACGAGCAATTTCTGCGTCAGATCGTTCCCGATCCGACCGGCCAACCGCCCGGCACCATCATCGTCGATACGGCCGGCCACCACCTCTATCTCGTGCGTCCGGGCGGACAAGCTATCCGTTATGGTGTCGGGCTGGGTCGCGCCGGTTTCGAATGGTCTGGCGACGCCGTCGTCCAGTGGAAGCAGAAGTGGCCGAAATGGACCCCGCCGGCCGAAATGATTGCCCGCCAGCCCGAGCTCGCGAAATACAGCGCCGAAAATGGCGGCATGCCCGGCGGGCTCACCAACCCGCTCGGAGCGCGGGCGCTGTATCTCTTCGAGGGCAACGAGGACACGCTTTACCGCCTGCACGGCTCGCCGGAGTGGTATTCCATAGGCAAATCGGTGTCATCTGGCTGCGTTCGCTTGATAAATCAGGACATTATCGACCTTTATGACCGTGTGCCCAACAAGACGCCGGTGATCGTTACCGCCGGTGTCGGTCAGGAGCTGGTTGCCACGGCAGACCGCAAAGCCATTCCAATCGATGCGGGCGTCCCGGATGGATCCATCCTGCTCGGCCCGGCAAGGTCGATCTCGGACTCGATCTTCTGAGCTGATTGAAAGCGGAGCGGCCGGCGTACCTCTGAACCCGACGCTCTTGTGCTTGAGCATCGGAAATTCCGGGGTCCAATACTGTCAGCGCCCTCTTGCCAGACTGCCGAGGATACCCCTCACAATCGCCCGGCCCACGGACGACCCGACCGAGCGAACCACCGATTTGATCGCCGCCTCCGCCACCGTCTGGCGATTGGAGGATCGCGGCGCCGGTGCCCGCCTGCCGCCGGTGGGTTGGGGGGCGGAATCGTCATTGCCGAAGCCTGGAATAGTCCAGCGTGAGCGGCCGCTCTCCTGCTGCTGCGCCTCTGCGTCGAGAGCGTCCTTGGCTTTTTTCTGCAGCATCTCGAAAGCCGATTCACGATCGATGGTTTGGTCGTATTGCCCGCTAACCGGGCTCTCAGTGATCAGCTTGCGGCGCTCGTCAGGCGTGATCGGGCCAAGACGTGAAGACGGCGGGCGAACCAGCGTACGCTGGACCATGGACGGAACACCTTTGGCTTCCAGAGTCGAGACCAGCGCCTCTCCGGTGCCGAGCTGCGTGATCACGGTTGCACAGTCGAAGTCGGGATTTGGCCTGAAGGTCTCGGCGGCGGTTCTCACGGCCTTCTGCTCCCGCGGCGTGTAGGCGCGCAAGGCGTGCTGCACCCGGTTGCCGAGCTGGGCCAGAACCGTTTCGGGGATATCCAGCGGATTCTGGGTGACGAAGTAAACGCCGACGCCCTTCGAACGGATCAGGCGGACCACCTGTTCGACGCGGTCGATCAGCACCTTCGGCGCATCATCGAACAGAAGGTGCGCCTCGTCGAAGAAGAAGACCAGCTTCGGCTTGTCGGGATCGCCGGCTTCGGGCAGCTCCTCGAACAGTTCCGACATCAGCCACAAAAGGAATGTCGCATAGAGCCGGGGATTCATCATCAGCTTGTCGGCAGCCAGCACGCTGATGGCGCCGCGGCCGTCGCGGGTGGTGCGCATGATGTCGGCGATCCGTAGTGCCGGCTCGCCGAAGAAATTCATCGCTCCCTGCTGCTCCAGAACCAGCAGCGTGCGCTGGATCGCGCCGACCGAGGGCTTGGTCACGTTGCCGTAGCGAGCGCCGATTTCTTCGGCGCGTTCTGCGATGTTGGCAAGAAGCGCTTGCAGGTCCTTCAGGTCCAGCAGCAACAGGCCTTCCTCGTCGGCGATGCGGAAGGCGATGTTCATGATGCCTTCCTGCGCCTCGGAGAGGTTCATCAGGCGCGACAGAAGCAGAGGCCCCATTTCCGAGACGGTGGCGCGGATCGGATGGCCCTGCTCGCCGAACAAGTCCCAGAAGATGACCGGAAATTCCTGGAAATCATAGGGATCTAGCTTGACCTGCTCCGCACGCTTGACCAGAAAATCCTGTGGCGTGCCCATCATGGCGATACCGGACAGGTCGCCTTTGATGTCGGCGCAGAAGACCGGCACGCCGGCATTGGAGAAACCTTCCGCCAAAATCTGCAAGCTCACGGTCTTGCCAGTACCGGTCGCACCGGTGACCAGGCCGTGACGATTGCCATACTGAAGCAGCAGATTTTCGGCGCGCTGGTAGCTGTCGTCGGGCTTTCGGCTGGCTCCTATGAAAATACTGGTGTCGTCAGCCATGTGTCCGGTCTCCGCAAACCTGAAGTGTTGAAGCCCTGGTCTATTGAAAGTAGCGGGGCTCGCCGCAGGTATAATGACGCCATTGCGCAGCGACAATGGCCATGGTCGAAATTGAGTTTTTGGAGCTTGCGGATTTTGCGCATGTTTGGCAATCGGTTGACGGTTCATCGTCGCAGGACGCGTGTTGCATTGTGATATGGGACGGGGAACCGTAGACTGACGTTCCAGGCCTATCGGCCGAGAAGACGAGGAGAGCGGATGGGCGCCGGTGCCTTGAACCACGATGCCGAACTTCCGAACCCTGACCGGCAGCGGTGGCTGGGCCTTGCGGAAAAAGCCTTGGCCGGCGGATCCTTCGAGGAAAAGCTCGTATCGCATACAGACGATGGCATCCGCATCGAACCGCTCTACGACCGTTCGGTCACCGCAGAGCCTCTGGCGCGGGCAAATCCCGGTTCGCCGTGGATCGTCAGCCAGCGTATCGATGATCCGGATATCGGCCGCGCCAAAGCCCAGGCCCTGGAAGACGTCGCACAGGGCGCCACCGGATTGTCGCTTGTTTTCGAAGGCGCGCCGAATGCGTTCGGCTACGGCCTGCCGAGGACTGCCGAGGCGCTGGAGACCGTGCTCGACGGCGTGCCGCTCAACCGCATCCAGGTTCGCATCGACGCGCATCCCTGGAGCCGCGCCGTGGCCGACTGGCTGGTTGCGTTCTTGAGCAAGCGCCGGTCAGACCCGGCAAAGCTCAACCTGTCCTTCGGTATCGATCCGGCGGCGATCTTTGCCGGAACCGGCCGGTTGCGCATGTCGATCGAGGCCCTGCAGGCGTCGATGCCGCAGTCCCTGGCGCATTTCTTCTCGATGGGCGTGCCAGGGGTCCTGCTGGAGGCAGACGGACGCGTCTTCCACAATGCCGGCGCCACCGAAGCGCAGGAGCTGGGCACCATGATGGCTTCGGCGGTCTCCTATCTCAGGATGTTCGAGGAGGCGCGCCAGCCGCTTGTCTATGCGGCGCCCCATATTGGCTTCGCGCTGAGCGTCGACCAGGACCAGTTCGTGTCGATGGCCAAGGTCAGGGCCCTGCGCAGGCTGTGGGCGCGGGTCCAGGAGGCATGTTCGATCGCCGCGTCCACCGCCAACATCCATGCCGAGACCTCCTTCCGCATGATGACTTTGGCGGACCCGGAGACAAACATCCTGCGCACCACGATCGCCGCTTTTGCCGCGGCAGCCGGCGGGGCGGATTCGATCTCCATCCTGCCGCATACGATCGCGCATGGCCTGCCGACGGGCTTTGCCCGCCGTGTCGCCCGCAATACGCAACTGATCATGGCCAACGAAAGCCATATCGATCATGTCGCCGACCCTGCTTGCGGTTCGGGCGCTGTTGAAGCGCTTACCGCCGAACTCGGCGAAGCGGCGTGGGAAGAATTCCAGCGGATCGAGGCGGAAGGCGGCGTGCTGTCCAGCCTGCAGCAAGGACACATCCAGAAACGAGTTCAGGCGGCCTCCGCCCGCCGCAATGCTGTCTATCAAGCGGGCGAGCGGGCCATCATCGGCACGACGCTTCACCCTTCGAAGACCGAACGTCCGGTCGAAACGCTGGCGGCGGAGCGGCGGCCTGCCGTCACCGAGGGCGTGGCGGTGTGCGAGCCGCTGTTTCCGATCCGCCTCGATCAATCGATCGGAGCAGCGCCATGATCCCGGACTTTAGCCAAATCGGCTGGTCGGCGCCGCGCAGGTCGCCGATCGAGGTAAAGGGCCAGCGGATGACCCCGGAAGGACTGGCCATCAAGCATCTGTACAACCAGGGCGACCTCAAGGGGTTGCCGCATCTCGACACTTATCCGGGCCTGCCGCCATTCGTGCGCGGCCCCTACCCGACCATGTATGTCCAGCAGCCCTGGACGATCAGGCAATATGCCGGCTTCTCGACGGCGGAAGAGTCGAACGCCTTTTACCGGCGCAACCTTGCAGCCGGCCAGAAGGGACTGTCGGTCGCTTTCGACCTCGCCACGCATCGCGGCTACGACAGCGATCATCCGCGTGTTGCCGGTGATGTCGGCATGGCGGGCGTCGCCATAGATTCCATCCTCGACATGCGCCAGCTCTTCGACGGCATCCCGCTTGACGAGATGACGGTGTCGATGACCATGAACGGCGCGGTGCTGCCGATCATGGCGCTCTACATCGTGGCGGCGGAAGAACAGGGCGTTGCGCAGAAGGACCTCGCCGGAACCATTCAGAACGACATTCTGAAAGAGTTCATGGTGCGCAACACCTACATCTATCCGCCAAAGCCTTCGATGCGGATCGTGTCCGACATCTTCTCCTACACGTCGCAGCACATGCCGAAGTTCAATTCGATTTCGATCTCCGGCTATCACATGCAGGAAGCAGGGGCGACCGCCGACCTCGAGCTCGCCTACACGATCGCCGACGGCATCGAATATGCCCGCGCTGGGGTCGCGGCGGGTCTCGATATCGACCGTTTCGCGCCGCGCCTTTCCTTCTTCTGGGCGATCGGCATGAATTTCTTCATGGAGGTCGCCAAGCTGAGGGCAGCCCGCCTTTTGTGGTCGACCCTGATGCTGAAGAACTTCTTGCCGAAGGACGAGCGCTCGCTGTCTCTGCGAGCCCATTGCCAGACTTCGGGCTGGTCGCTGACGGCGCAGGATCCTTACAACAACATCATGCGCACCATGATCGAGGCGATGGCGGCGACGCAGGGTCATACGCAATCGCTGCACACCAACTCCTTCGACGAGGCGATGGCGCTGCCGACCGACTATTCGGCCCGCATCGCCCGCAACACACAGCTCATCCTGCAAAAGGAATCCGGCACCACCCGCATCATCGACCCGTGGGGAGGCTCTGCCTATCTCGAACGGCTGACGCATGATCTGGCGGCGCGCGCGCTTGCCCATATCGAAGAGGTCGAGAGCCTGGGCGGCATGGCCGTCGCAACCGAAAAAAACATACCGAAGCTGCGCATCGAAGAGGCTGCCGCGCGCACGCAGGCGCGGATCGATTCCGGCGAGCAGATACTGGTCGGCGTCAACGCCCATCGTCCCGAGACGGACATCAAAGTCGACGTGCTGAAGATCGACGATGCCGAAGTCAGAGCCCGGCAATTGTCGAAACTGCAACGGCTGAAAGGCACGCGCGATGTCGGCGCCGTCGAGAGCGCACTGAGTGCGCTGAGCCGGGCCGCGGAGAGCGGCGAAAATCTGCTGGAGTTCGCCATTCGCGCCGCGCGCGCCAACGCCACGGTCGGCGAGATTTCGCTGGCTCTGGAAAAGGTTTTCGGCCGTCATGTCGCCTCGGTCCAGACGATCTCCGGCGTCTATCGCAAGGCGCTCGGCGACAATCCCGTGGTCGACCGCCTGCAGGACAAGATCGTGGCATTCGAGGAGAAGTCCGGCGGCAAGCCGCGCATTCTCGTCGCCAAGATGGGACAGGACGGCCACGATCGCGGCCAGAAGGTCATCGCCACGGCCTTTGCCGATCTCGGCTTCGACGTCACCGTTGGGCCGATGTTCCAGACGCCGGAGGAAATCGCCAGGCTCGCGGTCGAGCACGACGTGCATATCATCGGCGCCTCGTCGTTAGCGGCAGGACATTTGACGCTCATTCCCGAACTCAAGGACGCGCTGAAGAAGCTCGGCCGCGACGATATTCTGATCGTCGCCGGCGGCGTCATCCCGCCGCAGGATTACGATGCGGTACGTCAGGCAGGTGCCACCGAAATCTACCCGCCTGGCACGGTCATTCCGGAAGCGGCGGATCGGCTGATGGACCGGCTGCTGCAGGTCGGCTGACACCGGAGAGGGAGATCTACGGCGAACCCAACCTCTGCGAGCTGGCATCCGCTTATCTTTTCGGCATCGTCAAGAATCCATTCGTCGACGGCAACAAGCGCACCGCTTTTGCCGCAGCCGATCTTTTTCTTTATTTCAATGGGCTAAGCATCGAAGCCGAGCAGGCGGACATCATTCAACTGGTCATGATGGTCGCGGCCGGCGAGATCGACGAGGCTGGCGCGGCAGCGTTCTTCCGCGACCATGTCGTCAAGGTCGAGGCCTAACTGGCAGTCAGCTTCACAATCTCCCATTCCTTGCCGTTCACCACGGCAATTTCGCCGACCTTCTTGCCGAACAAGGCCAGGGCCATCGGTGAAACATGGGAAATTGTGCCCTTGCCCGGATCGGCCTCATCCTCGCCGACAATCTTCCAGTGTACCTTCCTGCCGTCATCGCCTTCCAGCGTGACGCCCATGCCGAACCGAACCAGATTGCTGCCCGATTCCGGCACGGACAGCTCGGCGCTTTCACGCCGCGCGGTCCAGTAGCGCAGGTCGCGCGAAATGAGCGCGATACGCTCGCGGTCGGCCCTCTTTTCCGCTCTGGCCAGATCATCACGCAGGGCCGCCAGTTCGGCGTCGATCAGCGCCAGGCCGCGTTGCGTCACCAGATTGCGGTGCTGACTGATCGGCCGCTCGCCGATGCCGGCGATGGCGTTTTCGCTATCCTCTTCGCGCGTGAAGGCTCTGCTCATTAGTCGAGCTTATGCCTCGCGCGGCGACTTCACAAGCTATTGCCGGCAAACCGGATCGCCCGATCCGGTCTGGCACGATTCCTGCGGCGCGACGGCCGAACGCAGGGGATCTGTCCCGATGTTGAACAGACGAAAATTTCTCGCACGAACCGCCGGCTTTACCGTCCTGGGCCTCTCGCTCGGCAAGGCAGCTGCGGGCAGCCTGCCCGGAATCGACAATGCCTCGATGCGCGGCTCGATCAACGCTGCCGACCTCGGCGTGCGGCCTAGCGCGCTTGACGACCAGAGCAAGGCCTTCGCCAGACTGCTGCGCGACGCAAACGACCGCGACATGCCGGTGTTCCTGCCGCCGGGAACCTATGTCGTATCCAACCTGTCGCTGCCCAGCCGCGTCAGGCTTTCCGGCGTGCCGGGCGCATCGCGGATCGTCTATGGCGGCAACGGCCATCTGCTCATGGCCGAACAGGCCGGGCACATCGAATTCACCGGGCTGGTGTTCGACGGCACCAACCGCTGGATGGGCGATTACGCGCAAGGCCTGCTCGACCTCCGCCGCGTCGCTCACCTCGTCATCGACAATTGCCAGATATCAGGCAGCGGCAAGAGCGGCCTGGCGCTCGAGCACGCTTCGGGCCGCATCGAGCGCTCGGAAATATCGGGCGCGGCCGACGCGGGAATCTATTCGGTCGAAGCCGCCGGCCTGGAGATATCAGGCAACACCGTGTCCGACTGCGCCAATGGCGGTATCCTGGTGCACCGCTGGCAAGCGGCCGAGGACGGCACCATCGTCAGCGGCAACCGCGTAGAACGCATTCAGGCGCGTAGCGGGGGAACCGGCCAGAACGGCAACGGCATCAATGCGTTCCGCGCCGGCAACGTCGTCATCTCGGGCAATATCGTCTCGGACTGCGCGTTTTCGGCGATCCGCGCCAACAGCGCCAGCAATCTGCACATCACCGGCAACACCTGTTCGCGGTCCGGCGAAACGGCACTCTATTCCGAATTCTCCTTCGAGGGAGCGATCGTCAGCAACAACATCGTCGATGGCGCCGCCAACGGCATCTCCATCGTCAATTTCAACGAGGGCGGCCGCATGGGCGTGTGTTCCGGAAACATCGTCCGCAACCTCTCGACCAGCGGCCCCTACCATGCAGATGCGCCCGGTTTCGGCGTCGGCATCAGCGTTGAGGCGGATACCACGGTCTCCGGCAACGTCGTCGAGAATGCGCCGCTCTACGGCATGCACATCGGCTGGGGGCCGTTCATGCGCAATGTGGTCGCTACCGCCAACATCATTCGCAAGGCCGGAACCGGCATCGCCGTCACCGTGGTCGAGGGCGCCGGGACGGCGGTCATCTCCGACAATGTCATCGACGGCGCCCAAAACGGCGCGATCGTCGGCCACCGCTGGGCCGAGCCGGTGACCGGCGATCTCGCCTCATCAGGCAATGCCGGCTATGCGCATCTGACTGTCGAGCGCAATCATGTGAGCTAAAGCCGTTCTCAGCTCAATGCGGCGGTGGGGCGGAGTGCGCCGACTTTGGCGCCGATCCGGCTTTCGACGGGCGGATGTGCCTGTTCGATCAGTTTCGCCGCCAGCGCCTTGTCGGCGTGCAAAAGCCTGGCAATGCATGCCGCGACCATGACTTCAGCGGCGCGGCCAGCGCCATCATCGCATTTGAGCGCAATGCCAAGGCCAAGCTCCGGAAGTGCCGCGCAATAGACGCCTTCAGCCCCTCCCTTCACAAAAATCCGGTCGGGTGCGGCCTCCATCAGTGCTACATCAGCCCTGCCTGTGCCGGCGACCAGAAAGGGCTCGGCCATGCAGGCGGAAAGCAGCCGCTTTGCGGCCTTGGCGCGCACGGGTTCAAAGCCGACACCGGTCGCCATGCGGGCAAAGCCGAGCGCGAAGCTGCGTAGCGGCACGGCATAGGTCGGGATCGAGCAGCCGTCAGTGCCGCAATGATCGAAATCATGGGCAGCACCTGTCACCGCTTGCATTGCGTCGCGCACCATCTCCTGCGAGGCATGGCCTGATTTGACATAGCCGCGATGGGCGATGCCGGCGTGGACGCAGGTGCAGAGAAAGCCCGCATGCTTGCCAGAACAATTGTTGTGCAGTGCGTTTGGCGCCTTGCCGGCACGGGCGAGCGCAACTGTCGCCGCATGGCTGGACGGCCAATGGGCGCCGCATTCCAGCGCGGTCTCGTCCAGCCCGGCCTTCGCCAGCATCGCCCACGCAAGTTCGACATGCGCCGGCTCGCCGGAATGCGAAGCGCAGGCAAGCGCCAATTCGCGGTTGCCGAAACCGTACGCATCGGCCGCGCCGCTTTCGACCAGCGGCAGCGCCTGGATCGCCTTGACCGCCGAGCGCGGAAACACCGGGCGAGCCGTATCGCCGATTTCCCAGACCGGCTTTCCGTCGGCCTCGAAGACCGCAATAGCGCCACGATGCGCGCTCTCGACCACGGCGCCGCGCAAAACTTCGACCAGAACCGGATTTGTCATGAATTCCCCGCTAGAGCGGGATGCGTTCGATGGAACTTTGGCATCCCGCTCTATCTCTTTGTTTAGCCGCATTTCTGCGACGCCAAGCGATTCCACTTTTTGGCTGCAAAATGCTCTAGCGCATGACCCTCGAAAATCGGAATCGATTTTCGAAAGGATCATGCGTAAATCAAAGTGTTACAGCGTCCTTTGCGCGCCGGAAGGGCGCGCGGCGCTGTAAGGCGGGCCGCTTTTATCTGATCCGATCGAGAATGGAAACGTAGTTGGCGACCGCGGCACCGCCCATATTGAAGATGCCGCCGAGCTTGGCCCCCGGCACCTGGATGCCGCCGGCTTCGCCGACGAGCTGCATGGCGCTCAGCACGTGCATCGAGACGCCGGTGGCACCGATCGGATGCCCCTTCGCCTTCAGCCCGCCGGACGGATTGACCGGCAGGCGGCCGTCCTTCGCCGTCTCGCCGTCCAGCGCCAATTTTGCGCCGTCGCCCGGTTTCGCCAGGCCCATCGCCTCATACTCGATCAGCTCGGCGATGGTGAAACAGTCATGCGTCTCGACGAAAGATAGATCATCGAGCGTCACACCGGCCTTCTTCAGCGCCTGGTTCCATGCATGCTCGCAGCCTTCGAACGCCAGGATGTCGCGCTTCGACATCGGCAGGAAATCCTGCACATGCTCGTTGGCGCGGAAGGCAACGGCGCGGCGCATCTTCAACGCCGTCGCCGTGTCGGCAAGGACCAGAGCTGCGGCGCCGTCCGAAACCAGCGAGCAATCGGTGCGTTTCAGAGGGCCAGCGACGAAGGGGTTCTTCTCACTCTCGTGCCGGCAGAACTCATAGCCGAAATCCTTGCGCATCTGCGCATAGGGATTGTCGACGCCGTTCTTGTGGTTCTTGGCGGCGATCATCGCCAGCGCGTCCGACTGGTCGCCATAGCGTTGGAAATAGGCTTGGGCGATCTTGCCGAAAACGCCGGCGAAGCCTGCCGGCGTGTCGCCCTCCTCGGGCAGATACGAGGCCTTGAGAAGATTCTTGCCGATTTCTGGACCAGGCGTCGTCGTCATCTGCTCGGCGCCGACCACCAGCACGATACGGGCGGCATTGGCGTCGACGGCGCGGATGCCTTGCCTGACCGCCGCCGAACCGGTGGCGCAGGCGTTCTCGACGCGCGTCGCCGGCTTGAAGCGCAGCCGGTCGTCGGCCTGCAGGACTAGGCTTGCGGTGAAATCCTGTGCGGAAAAGCCGGCATTGAAGTGGCCTAGCACGATCTCGTCGACCTCGTCCGGACCGATGCCGGCATGATCGAGCGCCTCGCTAGCCACCTTGGTGATCAGGCCCTCCAGCGTCTCGCCTTCGAGCTTGCCGAAGCGCGAATGCGCCCAGCCGACGATGCATGCTGTCATAGCTATCTCCATCCTGCGGGCCGGGCTACGCGACGTCGCGGCGCGCCAAAGCATTGTTCAAGCATGAACCGTTCCTGCGACTTCGTGAAGGGCCAGAAGCACACAATCGCTTGATCTTGATATCTGGTCACGGCACCTGACTTTTGCCACCAATTCAGCCCGGATTTTTGTTGATTGATCCGTCAATAAAAAATAACCTTGTCGCCACAGGCCGGAGCAAAGATGCCGAAAATTGGAATGGAACCGTTGCGCCGCAAGGCGCTCATCGACGCGACGATCTCGGCGATCGGCGAGCGCGGCTCGCTTGATGTGACCATGTCGGAAATCGCCGGGCGCGCCGGCGTGTCCTCTGCGCTTGCCCATCACTATTTCGGCGCCAAGGACGAACTTTTGCTGGCGACGATGCGGCACATCCTGGCGGAGCTGACCGCCGATATGCGGCGCGCGCTTCGATCGGCCAGCACGGCGCGCGAGCGCGTTTCGGCGGTGGTCGCCGTCAATTTCTCTGACGTCCAGTTCCGCCCGGAAACGATCGCCGCCTGGCTCGCCTTCTATGTCGAGGCGCAGAAATCAGCAGCACTTCGCCGGCTGCTCAAGGTCTATGCGCGGCGCCTGCATTCCAATCTGTTGAGCGGGTTGACCGGCATCCTGCCAAGAAGCGAAGCCGACCGCGTCGCCGAGGCGACAGCGGCGCTGATCGACGGGCTCTATATCAGGCGCGCGCTGAAGGACGGCGTGCCCAATGCCGCGACGGCGATCGCACTGATCGAGGATTATCTCGAAACGAAACTCAGCCGGCGGAGCGCACAGTGACGTCCAAGCGACCCAACTTCCTGATCGTCATGGTCGATCAGCTCAACGGCACATTGTTCCCGGACGGGCCGGCGGACTTCCTGCATGCGCCGCATCTGAAGGCACTGGCCGCTCGTTCGGCGCGCTTCAAGAACAACTACACCGCCTCGCCGCTCTGCGCGCCGGGCCGCGCCTCGTTCATGAGCGGGCAGTTACCATCGCGCACCGGAGTCTACGACAATGCCGCCGAATTCGTCTCGTCGATCCCGACCTATGCGCATCATCTGCGCGCCGCCGGCTACCATACCTGTCTCTCCGGCAAGATGCATTTCGTCGGGCCGGACCAGTTGCATGGCTTTGAGGAACGGCTGACCACCGACATCTATCCGGCCGATTTCGGTTGGACGCCGGATTATCGCAAGCCCGGCGAGCGGATCGACTGGTGGTATCATAATCTCGGCTCGGTGGCCGGCGCCGGCGTCGCCGAGATCACCAACCAGATGGAGTATGACGACGAGGTTGCCTTCCATGGGGTGCAGAAGCTTTATGATTTCGCCCGCGTCTCCGACGACGCTTCGCGCCGGCCATGGTGTCTGACCGTTTCCTTCACCCATCCGCACGACCCCTATGTCACCCGGCGGCGCTATTGGGATCTCTACGAGGACTGCCCGGCGCTTGAGCCCAAGGTGGGCTTCATTCACTACGACAAGCAGGATCCGCATTCGCAGCGGCTCTACCGGGCCAGCGACTATGACAGCTTCAAGATCACGCCGGAGCAGATCCGCAGCGCGCGGCGCGGCTACTTCGCCAACATCTCCTATCTCGACGATAAGGTCGGCGAACTGCTGTCGGTGCTCGAACGCACGCGAATGCTCGACGATACGATCATCCTGTTCTGCTCGGATCACGGCGACATGCTCGGCGAGCGCGGCCTGTGGTTCAAGATGTGCTTTTTCGAGGGCTCGGCGCGGGTGCCGCTGATGATCGCCGGCAAGGGCATACCAGCAGGACTGATCAAGGCCCCAGTCTCCAATCTCGATGTCACCCCGACGCTTTGCGACCTCGCCGGCATCGACATGAGCGCGATTGCGCCATGGACCGACGGCCAGTCGCTGCTGCCGCTGCTCGACGGCAAGACGCGCACCGCACCCGTGCTGATGGAATATGCGGCCGAAGGCTCCAACGCGCCGATGGTGGCGATCCGCGACGACCGAAACAAATTCATCCATTGCGAGATCGATCCGCCGCAACTGTTTGATCTTGACTCGGATCCGCGGGAATTGACCAATCTCGCCGCCGACCCGGCTCATGCCCCCTTACTGGCTGCTTTCACCGAAAAGGTCCGGGCGCGCTGGGACATGGCCGCTTTCGACGCCGCCGTCCGGACCAGCCAGGCGCGCCGCTGGGTGGTCTATCCGGCGCTGCGCAACGGCACCCATTACCCCTGGGATTTCCAGCCGCTGCAGAAGGCATCTGAGCGCTACATGCGCAATCACATGAACCTCGACAATCTCGAAGAGAGCAAAAGGTATCCGCGAGGCGAATGATGACACCCCTTGTGCCCTCCCTAGATCATCTCAGGCAGGCCTATGCCGTCACCGCCAAGGCGACGCAGGTCACGCCATTGCTGGAATCGGCGGCGCTCGCCAGGGAGACCGGAGCTGCCCGTGTCTTCGTCAAGCCGGAATCGCTCCAATGGGCGGGATCGTTCAAGGTGCGCGGCGCCTATTGGCGGCTGAAGCGGCTGTCGCCCGATGAAGCCGGGAAGGGCGTCGTCGCCTATTCCTCCGGCAATTTCGCGCAAGGACTGGCCGCCGCCGGCCAGGCGCTGGGCATTCCGGTCACCATCGTCATGCCGATCGACGCGCCGGCCGCCAAGCGCGACGCAACGGCCGGCTATGGCGCGCGCGTGGTGCTGACCGACCATGGCGAACGCGCGCGTGAGGAGGTTGCCGCCGCCAAGGCGCGCGAGATCGCCGAGACCGAGGGGCTGGCGCTGCTGCATCCGTTCGACGACCCCGAGATCGTCGCCGGCCAGGCTGGTGCGGGGCTGGAGGCGCTCGAGCAACTCGATGCCAGGAATGCCAGCGCCGATCTGCTGTTCTGCGCGGTCGGCGGCGGCGGGCTGATCGGCGGCGTTTCGCTGGCTTTCCACTATCTGTCGCCGGCGACCGAGATCATCGGCGTCGAGCCGGAAGGTTTCAACGGCATGGGCGCGTCGCTCGCGAATGGAGCCATCGAGACCATGCCGATCGGGCCGAAATCGATCTGCGACGGGCTGATGGCGCGAAAGCCCGGCGACGCCCCTTTCGCAGCGGTCAGGACCGCGGGCGTTCGCGGCATCACCGTCGACGACCAATCGGTGCGCTGTGCGATGCGGATCGCCTTCGAGCGGATGAAGCTGGTGCTGGAACCTTCGGGCGCTGCATCGCTGGCGGCGCTGCTCGGCGGCAAGGTGGATGTGAGCGGCAAGACGGTGCTCGTGGTGGCAACCGGCGGCAATGTCTCGCTCACCGATTTCATGGCGCATATGAACCATGCTTGAGGCGGATTTCGTCATCATCGGCGCCGGCTCGGCCGGCTCGGCCATGGCCTACCGGCTGTCGGAAGACGGCAAATATTCGGTGATCGTCATCGAATTTGGCGGCAGCGACATCGGGCCGCTGATCCAGATGCCGTCGGCGCTGTCGATCCCGCTCAACATGAGCCTCTACGACTGGGGCTTTGCCAGCGAGCCGGAGCCGCATCTCGGCGGCCGCGTGCTGGCGACGCCGCGCGGCAAGGTCATCGGCGGCTCGTCCTCGATCAACGGCATGGTCTATGTGCGCGGCCACGCCCGCGACTTCGACCACTGGGCCGAACAGGGCGCAACTGGCTGGGGGTTTGCCGACGTGCTCCCCTACTTCAAGCGCATGGAGGACGCCAACGGCGGTGAGAATGGCTGGCGCGGCCACGGCGGCCCGCTGACCGTGCAGCGCGGCTCAAGGACGAATCCACTCTACGGCGCCTTCGTCGAGGCAGGCCGTCAGGCCGGCTTCGAGCTGACCGACGACTACAACGGCGCGAAGCAGGAAGGCTTTGGGCCGATGGAACAGACCATTCGCGGCGGCCGCCGCTGGTCGGCGGCGAGCGCCTATCTCAGGCCGGCGCTCAGGCGGAAAAACGTTAGCCTGGTCAAGGGTTTCGCCCGGCGGGTGATCGTCGAGAATCAACGCGCCACCGGAGTCGAGATCGAAACGCGCAAACGGATTCAGGTGGTCAAGGCGCGACGTGAAGTGATCGTTGCCGCCTCCTCGATCAATTCGCCCAAGATCCTGATGCTGTCCGGCATCGGCCCGGCCGAACATCTCAGGGGATACGGCATTCAGGTAATCGCCGACCGGCCCGGCGTCGGTCGCAACCTGCAGGACCATATGGAGCTCTACATCCAGCAGGAATCGACGCAGCCGATCACGCTGAATTCGGTGCTGAATCCCTTCTCCAAGGCAATGATCGGTGCGCAATGGCTGTTCTTCAAGTCGGGTCTCGGCGCAACCAACCATTTCGAGGCGGCCGCCTTCGTGCGCTCGCGCGCCGGCGTCGACTATCCCGATATCCAGTATCATTTCATCCCGGCGGCGGTCCGCTACGACGGCAGGGCGGCGGCGAAGGCGCACGGTTTCCAGGCGCATGTCGGGCCAATGCGATCGAAGTCGCGCGGTACTGTCACGCTGCGCTCGCCAGATCCCAAGTCGAAGCCGGTGATCCGCTTCAACTACATGTCGCATCCGGACGACTGGACCGAGTTCCGCCACTGCATCCGGCTGACGCGCGAGATCTTCGGCCAGTCGGCATTCGACCCTTATCGCGGCAAGGAGATCTCGCCGGGCTCGCACGTTCAGTCAGACGACGATCTCGACGCCTTTATCCGCGATCACGCCGAAAGCGCCTATCACCCTTGCGGCACCTGCAAGATGGGCCGCAAGGATGATCCGATGAGCGTCGTCGATCCGGAATGCCGTGTCATCGGCGTCGAGGGGCTGCGGGTCGCCGATTCCTCGATCTTCCCGCGCGTCACCAACGGCAATCTCAACGCACCGTCAATCATGACCGGCGAGAAGGCCGCCGACCACATTCTTGGCCGCACGCCGCAGGCGCCGTCCAACCAGGAACCATGGATCAATCCGCGCT
The DNA here is from genome assembly GCF_053848065.1 of Mesorhizobium sp. BHscii. Taxonomy (NCBI): domain Bacteria; kingdom Pseudomonadati; phylum Pseudomonadota; class Alphaproteobacteria; order Hyphomicrobiales; family Phyllobacteriaceae; genus Mesorhizobium; species Mesorhizobium sp. BHscii. Next base: position 210,655 of record NZ_JBSPKW010000001.1, read on the forward strand.
GGCAGGTGTCGGACAGATAGGCGATCGATCCGGCGGACTGTCCGCCCGCCGGCCCCCGGCGAAAGACAATTTGGAGAAGCTCCCATGCGCGCCCAGCCAAAGGCATCGCACTATGTCAACGGACGCTACATCGACGACGAGCAAGGTGCGCCGCTGCCGGTGATCTATCCGGCAACCGGCGAGACCATCGCGATGCTGCGTTCGGCGACGCCGAACGTGCTGGAACTCGCGATCGAAGCCGCGCGTGCAGCACAACCGGCCTGGGCGCGGCTGAAGCCGGTCGAGCGCGGGCGCATCCTGCGCCGCGCTGCCGACATATTGCGTGCGCGCAACGCCGACCTGGCGCGCATCGAGACGCTGGATACCGGTAAGGCAATCCAGGAGACGCTGGTGGCGGATGCGCCATCGGCGGCCGACTGCCTCGAATATTTCGGCGGCGCGGTCGCTGCTTATAATGGCGAGTCCTTCGATCTCGGCGGACCCTTTGCCTATACAAGGCGCGAGGCCCTCGGCGTCTGCGTCGGTATCGGCGCCTGGAACTACCCGATCCAGATCGCCGGCTGGAAATCGGCACCCGCGCTCGCCATGGGCAACGCCATGGTGTTCAAGCCGTCGGAGAACACGCCGCTGTCGGCGCTGGCGCTCGCCGAAATCTATACCGAAGCTGGGCTGCCCGACGGGCTGTTCAATGTCGTGCAAGGCTACGGCGATGTCGGCGCCGGCCTCGTCGGGCACGATGTCGTCGCCAAGGTCTCGGTGACCGGTTCGGTGCCGACCGGCCGCAAGGTGCTGTCGCTCGCCGGCTCGAAGATGAAGCATGCCACGATGGAGCTCGGCGGCAAGTCGCCGCTGATCGTCTTCGACGACGCCGATCTCGAAAACGCCATTGGCGGCGCCATGCTCGGCAATTTCTATTCGACCGGCCAGATCTGCTCCAACGGCACGCGGGTCTTCGTGCAGAAGGGTATCCACGACCGTTTCGTCGAACGGCTAGTCGAGCGGACCAAGAAGATCCGTATCGGTGATCCGCTCGACCAAGAGACGCAGATGGGGCCGCTTGTCTCCAAGGACCAGCAGGAAAAGGTCATCGGCTATATCGAAGCCGGCAAGCAGGATGGCGCCGTGCTCGCCTGCGGCGGCAACGTGCCCTCGCTGCAGGGTTTCCAAGGCGGCTTCTTCGTCGAGCCGACGGTCTTCACCGGCGTCACCGACACGATGCGCATCGCCCGCGAGGAGATTTTCGGGCCTGTGATGAGCGTGCTGAAATTCGACGATGAGGACGAGGTGATCGATCGCGCCAACGACACCGAATTCGGCCTTGCCGCCGGCGTGTTCACGCGCGACTTGCGACGCGCCCACCGCGTCATCGCCGAGCTGCAGGCCGGCACCTGCTGGATCAACGCCTACAATCTGACCCCCGTCGAAATCCCGTTCGGCGGCTTCAAGCAGTCCGGTATCGGCCGCGAAAATTCGCTGGCGGCGCTGGCGCTCTATTCGCAGCTGAAGTCGGTCTATGTCGAGATCGGCGATGTGGCGAGCCCGTATTGAGGCTCGCGGCTACTGCTGGTCAGCCGCTGTATTTGCCCGACTGGAAATCCGGTCGGATGCAAGCACGATGAATGCCTTGACGAGGGGCGAAAGATGCCGGCTGCTCGGATATAGAACATGCAGCCCGCCGACCGGCGTCGTGTAGTCCCGGAGAACGCGGCTCAGCCGCCCTCCATTGATGAGGGGCTCGGCGATGCTGTGCGGCAATTGGGCGATGCCGAAGCCTGCGAGCGTGGCCGCAACGACCGCCTGCATTTCATTAGCGGCGAAGCGCCCGGCCACCGTGACCGTTTCCTGACCGTGTGGCCCGTCCAGCACCCAATGGGTGCCCGAGGTCGAAGGGCCTGCGATGACGCACTGGTGGTGTGCGAGATCCGCCAGGCATTCCGGCATCCCGCGCCTTGCGAGATAGTCCGGGCTGGCGCAGAGCAGCCTGTGCGTGGAGCCGAGTTTGCGGGCGATCAGCGTCGAATCCTGAAGAACCCCGGTGCGGAAAGCGAGGTCTATGCCGTCCTCGACCAGGTTGAGCTTGTCGTCAGTCAGGCGAAGTTCGACTTTGGTCTTCGGATACATTGCCAGAAAGTCGACCACAGCAGCTGTGAGGAAATGACCCCCGAAGCCGACGGGCGCCGAGATGCGAATTGTGCCCGATGGCTCCGCCCTCGCTTCCGCGAGGCGCAGATTTGCTTCCTCGATCGTCCGCAGGGCCTGGCTGCTCTGCTCGTAATAGAGACGCCCGGCATCCGTCACGTTGAGGCTGCGCGTCGTGCGCTGCAGCAGGCGAACCCCAACCTCACGTTCGAGCGCGGCAACGCGTCGACTGACCGTCGTCTTGGGCATGGCAAGCAGCCGCGCAGCAGCGGTGAAGCTGCCAGCTTCGACTACGCGAGCGAACACCACGATATCATTAAGATCGAGCATTGTATCCTTGCCTGGCACAAAGTTTTCCAATTGTAGGCAATTATGCATCAATGTGACAAACCCTAATTTTGCTCCATCGGAAAAAGAAGGAGCAAACACATGACCACCAAACGAAGCGTTCTGGTGACCGGTGCCACAGGCCAGCAAGGCGGCGCAGTTGCGCGTGCCTTGCTGTCGAGTGGGCACCGCGTCAAGGCACTAACGCGCAGGCCGGACAGCGATGCTGCGCGGCAATTGGCGTCGGCAGGCGTCGAGATCGTGGCCAGCGATCTTGGCGATACGGCCTCCGTTGTGAAGGCAGCAAAAGACGTCGATACCATGTTCCTGATGGGCAACAGCTACGAGGCTGGCATAGCACAGGAAACCCGCCAGGGGATCCTTGCCGCCGACGCGGCGAAGGCTGCCGGCGTCGGGCATTTGATCTATTCATCCGTTGCCGACGCCGACAAGAACACCGGCATTCCGCATTTCGAGAGCAAATATCTTGTCGAGCAACATGTCGCCGGGCTCGGCATCCCCTACACGATCAGCGCGCCGGTTGCCTTCATGGAGAATATCGTCGCGCCGTGGTCGATCGGCGCGCTCATCCAAGGCACGCATGCCTTTGCGATGCCTGCCAAACGTGTCCTCCAGCTGGTCGCACTTGCCGATATCGGAGCCTTCGTTGCCGCCCTGGTCGAGCGGCGCGAGCGCGTGTTCGGCAAGCGCTTCGATTTCGCCGGGAGCGAATTGTCCGGCGAAGACCAGGCCAAGATCCTTTCGCAGTCCATCGGCCGCCCGATCAACTATCGGCAATTCCAATCGCGGTGGCCCGCCAACAAAGCGAAGATACGGCGCTGATGTTCGAGTGGTTCGACCGCGTCGGCTATGACGTCGATATCGCGGCTTTACACCGAGATTTCCCGGAGGTCCGCTGGCACAGTTTTGCCGACTGGGCGCGGGAGTTCGACTGGCGTGGCCTTGAGCGGGCTTATTCCGCTGCCTGAGTTCCTGTAAAGATCATCGGCCGATGAAAACCTGGGGGAGCGGACCAGCTGCAACCGGAAACCCGTGATCCGCTTCCCCATCGTGGCCTTTCTCGCGCCGCGATGAAATGAGAGAACCTAGAACGTCTGGTTGTAGGCGCCGACCTCAGGGCTGCGGCGCAGCACCGCATCGACGCCTTCGAACATCTGCCGGCGCCGCTCGGACGACACCGGGCTCTCTACCACCACGACCAGCTCCGGCTTGTTCGACGACGCCCGTACCAGGCCCCAGGTGCCGTCCTCGGCAACGACGCGAACGCCATTGACGGTGATCAGATCGGCGATCTTCTGGCCAGCGAAGACAGTGCCATCCTGCTTCATTGCCTGAAAGTCGGAAACGACTCGCTCGACCACGCCGTATTTCAGCTCGTCGGCGCAGTGCGGCGACATGGTCGGCGTGCCGAAGGTCAGCGGCAGGGCGCGATAGAGATCGGCCATGCTGCTGGTCGGGCTGCGATCCAGCATCTGGCAGATGGCGATAGCCGTGATGAGACCATCGTCATAGCCGCGCCCGATCGGCGGATTGAAGAAGAAATGACCGGATTTCTCGAACCCGGCGATGGCGCCGAGCTCGGCCACGCGCCGTTTTATGTAGGAGTGGCCGGTCTTCCAATAGTCGGTGACGGCGCCGTCGGCACGCAGGGCGGCGTCGGTGTTGAACAATCCGGTCGACTTGACGTCGACGACGAAGGTCGAGCCGGGATGCAGTCGCGCGATGTCGCGGGCGAGCATGACGCCGACCTTGTCGGCGAAGATCTCGTTGCCTTCATTGTCGACCACGCCGCAGCGGTCGCCATCGCCGTCGAAGCCAAGCCCGACGTCGGCTCCCGTTTCCAGCACCTTGTCGCGGATGGCGTGCAGCATCTTCATGTCTTCGGGATTCGGATTATAGTTCGGAAACGTATGATCGAGCTCGACATCGAGCGGAATCACCTCGCAGCCGATCCGTTCCAGCGCTTCAGGTGCAAAGGCGCCGGCGGTGCCGTTGCCGCAGGCGGCGACCACCTTGAGCTTTCTTGCTATGCGCTTGTCCCGGGTCAGGTCGTCCAGATAGGTTTTGCGGAAATCCGCAACAAAGTCATAGGAGCCGCCGCCGACAAGGTCGAAGTCGCCGGCAAGGACGATCGTCTTCAATGCGCTCATTTCCTCCGGACCGAAGGTCAAGGGGCGCGCCGCCCCCATCTTGACGCCGCTCCAGCCGTTTTCGTTGTGAGAAGCGGTGACCATAGCCACGGACGGCGTATCGAGCGCGAACTGGGCGAAATAGGCCATCGGCGACAGCGCCAGCCCGATATCCTTAACTCGCGCGCCGGCGGCCATCAGCCCGGAAACCAGCGCCAGCTTGATCGCAAGCGAATAGGAGCGGAAATCATGACCGGTCACGATATCCGGCCCGGCGCCCAGGCGCCGGATCAGCGTGCCGAGCCCCATGCCCAGCGCCTGGACACCGATCAGGTTGAGCTCAGGCGGCTCCGCAGAGCCAGGATGGCCGAACCACCAGCGCGCATCATACTCACGAAAGCCGGACGCCTTGATCAGCGCCGAGGTTTCAAACTCGAAGGTGTTGGGGCGGGCTTCGCTAACGATCTTCAGGGGCAAGACAGCAACTCCAAGCGGCTGGAATCAGGGTGTTTCAAGGCGGGTGGCCGATACCTATACACGAGCCTTTAAGCAGTGTTTATCGCGCAGGAAACTGAAACCTGTATGACCTTAAAGCGAAAGCGGAAGAAATGCGACAGAAGCGCCGCCATTGGCGCTTGCAGGAACGAAGTGCGGCGGCTATAAGCCCGCGGTCTGGTCACGGAGTGTAGCGCAGCCTGGTAGCGCACATCGTTCGGGACGATGGGGTCGCAGGTTCAAATCCTGCCACTCCGACCAGAAGCTCCTCTCCTCTCCCATCAAGTTGGCCTGCCCGGGGTGATCATGTATCCCGGCGAACAGCGGTTTTGCCGAAGAACTCGCGTTTCGCGGCCTCACCGACCAGCCGCAGCCGTGAGGCATTGCGAAGCAGTCGCCTGGGTCGTTTGAGCGCGCCCCAGTTCAGGAAATACTTGGCCATGATACCGGGCGTCCTGCTGTGCGAGCCGGCATGGGCGACGCGATAGACGGCGCCGCGAAACGGCAGCGTCGCCAGAGGCGTACCGCGCTCGGCCAGAATGTCTGCAATCCGGATATGACTGCCGAGCATTGACTTCATCCAGTCGGGAGAGGCATCCCCGTAACGGTCGGGCAGACCATAGAGGTCCGACCGGATTATCAATGACGTCCCGCAAAGATGGTTAAAGTCGTCATAGCCGAGCAGGAGCTTGCCGCCGTCGTCCCAGACATAGCCGCGGTCGATGGTCCATCCGTTTGCGTTTCGGTTCTCCGACACGTGCTGGACAAGGCGGGCGCTCACGAAATCGTCGTCGTCGACGATCATGAAGAAGCGGCTGTCGCGTGCCCGCAGCATGCCCTTCAGCACGCGGCGGCCCTTGTCGACGCGGAAGGCGTCGTAGAAGTCCTCCTTGCTCGCCCCACCGCGCTCATGCGCATCGTTTGGCGGAAAGGTCACGCGTTCGACACTGAAGCGCTCGGGGAGATTTGGTAGATCGGCGCCCTCGTTTGCGACGATGATGCCCCGCCAGTCGTCGTTGGTCTGGCTCGATATCGAGCGAACCGTCTGGGCGAGATTCGCCTTGAGCCTACTCCAGTCGCGCGCATTGTCCTGGTGGCGCACGGGAATGATGAAGGTGACGAGTGTCATCTCAACCTCAGCAAATGTCTTCTGCGTGCCAAAGATCAGGCGGCGACAGCGGCTGCCTGCCGCGCCCAGCCGATCCCGTCGTCGAGCGAGGTCGCCTTGTAGGAAAGGTCGGATCCCCCCGAGAATGCCGCCATGAACCGCCGTATCTTGCCGTAGCTGTTGTCGAGGACCGCATGCGGCCGACCGATCAGCAGCGAGCAGATATGGACGTGCAGGCGATCGGTGACGATCGCACGCCCGCGCGAAATCTGCCGGATGCCTCGCCGGAAGCGATTGTGCGCGGCCGCGTCCAGCTTGCGCAGCCGCACCTCTGCCGGCTTGAGCGCCAGCAGCGCGGAGGCAGCACCAATCGCCTTGGCGACGCGCACCTGCCGCGCAGATTCGGTGATCCAGTCCTCCATCGGAATGTCGGGATAGGCCGAGCGATCCGCGTCACCTGCCTTCTCGAGGTCCGCCCTCAACATCGCCAGCACCGGAAACTCGGATGCTTCCGGTTCGAGCGCGCCGATGCAGAATGCCATATCGGGGCAAAGCCGCACCTCGCAATCGAAGTGCTTCTCCGCGAACGCCTTCGATTCCTCGTCGCGCACCAGGAGAACAAAGTTCTTGTGCCTGCCGATGATGCGCGCGCTCCTTTCGCGGCGCTCCTGCGACTTGTAGTGAATCGATTGCGGAAACTGGATGATCCGGCGGTTGGGGAATTGCTCGAGCACGCGCTCGCGGAAATCCTGATGCGTGATCCAGAGGTCGCCGAAATTGCCGCCGCCATGGATGAAGATCGGTCCAGTCGGGACGGCCCGTTCGAGATCCTCCGCCGAGAAGTCGCGCATGCGCGAGACATAGGCCGGTCGCTTGTCGCAGCGGTCTTTCAGGTAGGCCATCTCGCCGAGCCAGATGGCTGAGTCGCCGCAATTACGGATATCCGGAAAGTCGAGGATCGCCAGCGGCTCGTCCGCCCGGACATAGTCCTTCAGGCAGTCATGGATCATGTCCTGCAACCTGTCGATCAGAACCGGAGGCGTTTCCACTGGCATTCCTCTTCCTCCATCTGGCCGACCGTTCGGCTCGTGTTGCAGCAAATCCGACGTGCTAGCTTCAGCCATGGCGAACCTTCGACAGTATCTTGCCCAAGATGTTCAGGATTTCCCGCTCGGGGCCGTCGGGCCGCTTCATCGACAGCCACAACCCGAAGCTCGACCCGCAATAGAGGACCGCGCCCAACGGAACGAGGATCGCCAGCTGCCAGGCAAGCCCCACGCTGTCGTTCGCCGCGGGCAGCCAGGTCGAGGCGAACAAGACGCCCGCGGCCATGATCGCGATGCTTGCGAGCGCACGCCCGTTGGCGGCCAGCTGCTCCAGCACCGTTACGCCGATGAAGTGCTTGACCAGCACCATGTTGACGAGCGCTCCGAGCAGTCCGGTGAACACTCGGCTGTAGATGACACCTTCGAGCCCGTAGAGCATGAGGGCGCCGAAGATGATCGGTACGCGGACGAACAGCATCTGCGTGTCCCGGACGAATAGAAGCCTCGTCTTGCCCTTCGCCATGCCGAGCGGCTGCACCAGCGAGCCCAGCGTCTGCAGGGCGTACACCGAGGCGAGCGACTGGATGATGAAGATTGCCGGCGCCCATTTTTCACCCAGCGTCAGCCTGACCAGGGGATCGGCGATCAGCGCGACGCCGATGCCGGCAGGAAGCGCGATCGCGGCGACAAGTGCCTGGACGCGCTGATAGGCGGCGGCGAGGCGGCCTGGGTCGTCGCGAATTGTGGCGAAGCTCGGGTAGATCGTCTGGGTGAGCGGCGCCGTCGCCTCGCGTGTCGGCAGGCGGGCGAGATTGCTGCCGAAGGTGTAGTAGCCAAGCTGCGCATTGCCGAGCACCTTGCCGATCAGCAGGTGGTCGAAGCGCCAGTTGAGCGTGTTGACGATCTGGCCGGCCGTCAACCAGGCCGAGAAAGAGAAGAACTCCCGCATGTGCTTGAAGACGATCCTCGGGCGGAACGGCACCACCAGATAGGAGGTGACGAGATAGGTCGCCTGGCTCACGAGGGTACCCACCACGAGGGCCCAGTAGCTGTGGAAGATCATCGCGATGGCCACCGCCACGACGACCCCGACGAACTTCTGCGAAACGCTCAGCACGAATTCCTGCCAGAAGATCAGCTTGCGCTGCAGCATGATCAGCCGCGGATTCGTCATGCTGCCGAGCAGCACGCTGAAGCCCAGCGCAACCATGACGCCGGACAGGCGCGGGTCTTCATAGACCACCGATGCCGGCCAGGCACAGGCCGCGAAGAAAAGGCACAGTATCAGTCCGCGCGTGGCATTGAGGGTCCAGGCAGCGCTGAAATGCGATTCGGTGGGCGCCTCATGTCGGATGAGCGCCTGGGTGAGCGAGAGTTCGGTGACTGTGGTGACGATCAGGAGCATCGTCGTCGCCAATGCAACGAGGCCGAAATCGGCAGGCGAGAGGTACCACGCCAGCACGAAGGTGCTGAGCGTCGCCAGCCCGTTCACGATCGCTCGCGACAGGCTGAGCCACATGCTTCCCTTGATGAGCCGCCCGGTGATACTGCTCATGCTGCAGGCGATTCCCGATACTCTCAGCGCCATTTGGCGCTCTTGTTGCACCCCGAGCCGCAGCGCTTATACCGCGAACGAAGACGGGTAACGAGAACAAAGATCAGCGCCCATTTGCCGCACCGCACAATTACCGTGGAGAGCCGGCGCGGAGCGGATTTTTCACATTTGCGGTGGCGCCGATTTGCCGCACTGCACAACGGCTCGCGTTGGTCGAGAATGAGGCAACACCCGCGGTCGAATGTGCTACACCGCTTCCGGTGGCGGGTCTGGCAGAGAGCAAGCCCGAGGGAAGAGGTGTTCGTTTTGCTGGAAGAGGCCGCCGTGGCTCAAGGTGTGAGGAAAATTGTCCGCAAGGTGCGCGGTCTTGCTCGACGGGACAGAGGCTACGTGCCCCCTCCCCCGTTCCAGCCGAACACGATCGAGCTGTTCTACTGGAAGTCGCCCCTCGGCGTGAACTTCGGCGACTATCTCTCCTCGGTGATTGTCAACAAGATGGCGGCCGACGCCGGCTGCTTCCTGGACGAGGAACGTCCGAGGCCGGTGAGGCTCCTGGGCATAGGCTCGATCCTGCATTTCGCGCGCAACGGCGACGTCGTCTGGGGTTCCGGCATCAACGGCAAGATCCGAGACGAACGGCACGTGTTCAGCTCGCTCGACGTGCGCGCCGTCCGTGGTCCCCTCACCCGCGATTTTCTCATGCGGCGTGGCATCGACGTGCCCGAGGTGTTCGGCGACCCCGGGATCCTCGTTGCCGATCTTCTGGGTTCCCGTTTTCCGAAACCTGCCGAGCGCAAGACGCCGGTCGCGTTCGTCCCCAACTTGCACGACCTGCCGAAGATGGAGGGATGGGAAAACGTCGTCTCTCCACTCGACCATTGGGCGAGCGTGGTACGGCGCATTTCGGAAGCGAGCCATGTCATCTCGAGCTCGCTCCACGGGCTGGTTATTGCCGACGCGTTCGGCATTCCCTGTACGTATCTGCGCCTGTCGGAAGAAGAAAACACACTGAAATATGAGGACTATGTCCTCGGCGTCGGCCGCGCGCGACTGGACATCACGCGATCGCGCGAGGAGGCCGTCCGCGCGAGCCCGATGGGCACGGCCCGGCCAGATCTCGCGAGGCTGAAGGCGAGCTTCCCCTACGATCTCTGGGATTGCTGAGAGGCCGTCGGGGTCGGCTCGACAGCAGCGCGCCGCGCGGTCAGCGATTTCAGGAAGCGCGTGACATCCGATCCGACCCTCGTCCACTCAAATGGCGACAGATCCGGGCGCGGCGACGTGGACTTGCGGAGTGCGGCGAGGAAGCTCTCGAGAGTGGCGGCCGATATTTCGCCGTCGAACAGATGCACCCACTCGGCTCCGACCACCTCCTGAAGCTCCGGCAGGCTGCCGATCCGCGGGGCCAGGAGCGGCTTGTTGCGCCCGAGTGAATGCAAGGCGACGCCGCTGTTCAGGATGTTGCGGTATGGCAGCACGACGGCGTCGTGTGAATCGATGACGCGCTCTAACTCGTCGTCCGGCACGAACTCCCTTCGGATGTCCAGCTTGATCCGCTTGTCGTCGCCCGCGGCTGTGCGGATCCTGCGTTCGAGATCCTCTTCCGGGCAAACGCCGATCACCGTGAGCGAAAACGCGGCCGTCGCCTTGCGGGCCTCGGTAACCAGCTTTTCGACGTTCTTGTACTCCCTGATCAGTCCGAAGAAGAGAAGCCTGTTGTGTCGCTCGGATGGTCTGGCGTCCCGCGGCGGTTCGGCGACCGATTCATAACGACCATGGACCGTGACCAGCGTGGCGAGCGAACGGGCCGCGGGATGCAGGCGATGCAACTCGCGGCGGGAATGTTCGGAGAGGAGGATCACGCCGTCGAGCAGCTTCAGAAACAGGTAGGTGGTCAGCCCCGATTTCAAGCTGCCGCCGTCATGGGGCTCCAGGTTGTGTACCACCCACAGAAACCTGGTTCCGTGAAAGACCCTGTCCCAGAGCATGCGGCCGAGAAGCTTGAGCGTCGCCTTGCGGCTGCTCGGCCGAAAGAATTCAGTCGGCCAGTGGAAGAGGACGATGTCGTAGCGGCCGCGGCCCAGGTGCTCCCAGTCGAACGGAACCCGCTCGAAGCTTGTGCCGTCGATGTGGCCGGAGAAGAGACCCGTAAAGCTGTTGCCCGGAGCATTGAGGGGTTTCAGCGCCAGAACAGGTTTCTGCGCGAAATGTGTCTTGTCGGTCATCGGCAATGTTCCGTGGCAACGCTTGATCCCGAAGGGGAGCCTAGGCCTGTCCCGTGCCAGCGCAAGCGCGGGTGTCGGGTCAATTGGTCGCGGCTTCTGACCCGACGCGTTCAGGAACGAAGTGCGGCGGCTATAAGCCCGCGGTCTGGTCACGGAGTGTAGCGCAGCCTGGTAGCGCACATCGTTCGGGACGATGGGGTCGCAGGTTCAAATCCTGCCACTCCGAGCCAGAAAAAACAAGCACTTAGCTTTTTCCCGAAGCGCCTCCCACCTGAAACCCTACCTGAGACTCACTCGCAAGCCCAACCCTTCTGCGCGTTTTCGGGCTTGACCATGCCGTATTGGCCGGCGGTTAACGCGCCATAAGGATCGGCATCGACGGGTCTTCAAGCATCGAGATGGTGACGCCGCCGAAGATGCGCTCGCGCAACCGGGAATGACCATAGGCGCCCATCACCATCAGATCGGCGGCGATGTCGACCGCGTGCCTGCGAAGCACGTCGGCGACTGAATGATCCAAGCTGGGCAGCCGGTCGACCGTGACATTCACGCCATGCCGCGCGAGATAGGCAGCGGCGTCGGCTCCGGGTTCGGCCCCGTGACGGTACTGGTCCTCCACCGGATCGACCATGAGAAGGTGCACCTCTTCGGCACCTGGCAGCATGTCGAGAGATTCGCGGACGGCACGCGACGACTCCAGACGAGCGTCCCATGCAATCAGAACGCGTTTCGGCTTCAGTGTCGGCCGCGATCCCACGGGGATGAGCAGCAAGGGCTTTCCTGAAGAAAACAACGCGCCTTCGATCGCTTTGCTTTTCAGCGTTTCATTGGCAAGCAACTCCGGTCCAATAACCGTAATGTCGGCGTAGCGGGCACGGCGGCCAATGGTGTCGTCGGCCCAGCCGGCTTCCGGATATTCGTTGGAGACATCGGCCGAAAGCACCCTGCCGGCGAGAAAAGCCGACACGGCAGCGGTTCGCTTCTTCAACAGATTCTCGTCGGCCCGACGCTCCTCGAGCCAGGCTTCCGAAACGACTGCGGCATACTCCCCGACCGGTGGCGGCGCAGCTACGGCAACGACCAGAACCGCAAGATGGGCGCCGATTTCGGTGCACAGGCCGGCGGCGAGCTTGAGATCACCGTCACCCTTGTTCGGTCCCGCAACGGTAAGTATCGTCCTGAAAGCCATAGCGGCTGCTCCCGATCCTCAAAGTCCAATCGTCGTTGCAACAACAGCGAGACGGCTCGGCGCGTTCCTAGCGCTGAGACAAGAACGTCGCCGCGCATCATTTTGATCCGTATCAACATGCCCACGTGCCGACGCTAACAGGCGCAGGCCGCTACGTCGTGCCGAAACATGGCGATCGCGATATGCCGTTGTGGGGCCGCCAAGGTCTTCCGAAGGACGCCAACAAATACGGCCGAACGCCGGAGAAGTCGCACTAGGGAACGCATCCGTGACTTGGCTGGTTATATCCAGACGCTGCAGCAGGAAGGGCCCGATGGCGCGGAATTTCAGCGACCACGCCAATCGGATTCCAGGGTGGATACAGACAAAGAGGCGTCCGATGATCGTCGAAGATCAGGAATCCGTGGTCGCGATGTTGATGGACCCTGCCGCATATGGCGAGATTGGGCCGGTCGAGGCGATCGAAACCCATATCTCGCGTATCTTCCTGATTGGCCAGCGCGCCTACAAGATCAAGCGAGCTGTAAAGCTGCCCTATGTCGACTTCTCGACCCCGGTGCTGCGGCTCGCCGCTTGCGAGAAGGAGGTGGAGCTTAACTCCAAGACCGCGCCCGGCCTCTATCTGGGTGTGCGGCGCGTCACGCGAGAGGCCGACGGCAAGCTCGCCTTCGACGGGAGCGGCGAACTGGTCGATGCGACGATCGAAATGGTCCGCTTCGACCAGTCGAAGCTGCTCGATCGAATGGCAGTCGGTGGTGAACTGACGCCTGCGCTGATGACGGCGGTCGCGCGCATGATCGTGCGCTATCATCGCGGCGCGCCGGAGGTCCACAAGGGCAGCGGATCCTCGAACCTGGCAGGCGTGCTCGCCATCAACGAAGCCGGCTTTGCCACCAGCCATGTTTTCGACGAAGCCGAGATCAACGCATTCACCGGGATTTTCAGCACCGCCCTTGCCCGTCATCGCGAACTGCTCGACCGGCGGGAAGCGGCAGGCAAGATCCGGCGATGCCACGGCGATCTGCATCTGCGCAACATCTGTCTCTTCGACGGAGAGCCCCGCCTCTTCGATTGCATCGAATTCAACGACCAGATCGCCAGCATCGATGTGCTTTACGATCTGGCCTTCCTGCTGATGGACCTCTGGCATCGCGGCTTTCCGGAACTCGCCAACCTGGTGATGAACCGCTACCTCGACGAGGCAGACGACGAGGACGGCTTCATTCTCCTGCCGTTTTTCATGGCAGTGCGGGCCGCAGTGCGCGCGCACGTCACCGCAACCCAGATCGAGGAAGGCAGTGCCGATTCCGGCGGGCTGATTGCCGAGGCGAGATCCTATTTCGAGCTTGCCCGAACACTTCTCCAGGCAAGGCCTCCTCGGCTGATCGCTATCGGCGGTTTGAGTGGTTCCGGCAAGACGGCCGTTGCCGAGGCACTCGCCGCGCATGTCGGCGCGCCGCCCGGCGCCCGCATTGTCGAGAGCGATCGCATCCGCAAAGCGATGCATGGGGTACCGGCCGAGACGAAGCTGCCGGACAGGGCTTATCGACCGGAGGTGTCCGACCGCGTCTACCGCGAAATGGCATGGCGCGCCGACTTGATCCTTTCCCAAGGCGGTTCGGTGGTCGCCGATGCCGTCTTCGACAGGCCGACTGATCGCAACCGGATAGAAACGGCGGCAACTGGCAGAGACGTTGCTTTCGCCGGATTCTGGCTGGAGGCGGATCCGCTCGTTCTTTGGCAGCGGGTGAGCGAGCGCAGCGGCGGTCCTTCCGACGCCACTGTCGATATCTTGTCGCGGCAATTGCAACGAAAGGCCACCCCGTCCACCTGGCGCAAGGTCGACGCCGATCGAAAGCTCGCCGACATCGCCGCCGAGTTGGCGAGCGTTTCGGACGCGGCCGCTCCTGCGCAGGGTACTGCAGTCAAGACAGCATCGTGACGGCGACGCGCATAAAGATGGGTGAATGGGCATGACGCAGGAAAAACTGGTGGTTTGCGGCAAATGCGGCGGGGTCAATCGCCTGCCGCCGGGACGGGATGCCGGGGACGCGAAATGCGGAAAGTGCGGCTCTAAACTGTTCTCGGGTCACCCGGCAGACGTCGACGCACAGAGCTTCGATCGCCAGGTCAAACGAAGCAGTCTCCCCGTTGTCGTCGACATCTGGGCACCGTGGTGCGGCCCCTGCAAGATGATGGCGCCGGCCTATGAAGCAGCAGCAAACGAACTGGAGCCGCACGTTCGCCTGATCAAGCTCAATTCCGACAATGAGCAGGCCGTTGCAGCCAGGCTCGGCATTCGCAGCATCCCGACCATGATCCTCTTCCAGAGCGGCCAGGAGGTTGCGCGCACATCCGGCGCCATGACGGCGGGGCAGATCGTCAGGTGGATCCGCGATCACCTGCCGACGGCCGCGGCCTGAAAGTCGGCACGCTGTCGATGATCGCCGTGGCCGCATCAGCAAGCGAGCCCAGAAGCCATATGACTTGAGTCGCTGGATTGTCCGGCACTATGATCAAACGGCACTGCCGGAGGATCTGCCGATGCCACAACGCCCCTATGATGAGCGCCTGCTCCGTCAGGCGTTCGAAGTCGCGCGCAAGGCCCGCGATGCTGGCGAACATCCCTTTGGTTCGCTCCTCGCTGACAAAGACGGCAATGTGTTGCGCGAGCAACTCAACGGTTACAAATCCGGAGGGGGCGACCGCACCGCTCATGCCGAAAGGCTGCTGGCCTCGTGGGCGGGGATGAATTTCAGTCTCGAAAAGCTGGCCTCCTGCACACTCTACACTTCGGCCGAACCTTGCGCGATGTGCTCCGGGACAATCTATTGGGCGGGTATCGGACGCGTCGTGTTCGGGCTGGCTGAGCATGACATGAAGGCACTGACGGGTGCACACGTCGAGAATCCCACACTCGACCTGCCCTGCACGGTCGTTTTCGAAGCTGGGCAGCGTCCGACTGAAGTCGTCGGCCCGCTGCTTGCCGATGAAGCGGCGCAACTCCAGGCCGATTTCTGGAAAGACAAGTAGCTCAATTGCCCCGCGCGGCAAACGAGTGAGTGCTAGGCGATGTCGTCGCGAATGCAGGCCTTCAGATGGCCATCGGACGTTGCCCGCAGCGGTGGGACAATGCCAGCACAATCGTCCAGAGCAACCGGGCAACGGGTTCGGAAAACACACCCGGTTGGCGGATTTGCGGGGCTTGGAATGTCGCCCCTCAGCACCTGCCGGCCTTGCTTGACCAGTGGGTCGAGCGATGGAATGGCCGAGAGCAGCGCGCGCGTGTAGGGGTGCTGCGGCCGCGCATAGAGCGCGGCCGCCGGCGCAACTTCCATGATGCGGCCGAGATAGAGAACGATCACCGTGTCGCAGATATATTCGACGACGGCCAGGTCATGCGAAATGAACAGCATGGTCAGACCGAGCCGGACCTGCAGGTCGCGCAGAAGATTTATGATTTGCGCCTGAATGGAGACATCGAGGGCAGAGACCGCCTCGTCGGCGACGATGAATTCGGGTTCGAGCGTAATCGCCCGCGCGATGCCGATGCGCTGACGCTGCCCGCCCGAAAATTCGTGGGCGTAGCGATCATAGGCATCGACTGGCAACTCGACCGCAGCAAGTGCCTTCTCCGCCCTCGCCCGCCGCTCGCGCCTGTTGCCGATGCCCTGAATATCCAGGCCTTCGGTCAGGATCTGCCCGATGGTCATGCGCGGCGACAGGCTGGCGAACGGATCCTGGAAAATATACTGCATCTTTCGGCGCTGGCGAGCTAGCGGCCCGGCGCTCAGCTTGGTGATATCGATGCCGTCAAAGCTTATTTCGCCGGATGTCGGCTCGATGAGACGCAGCAGCGAGCGGCCGATCGTGGTCTTGCCCGATCCGGATTCACCGACGAGGCCGACCACCTGGCCGCGCGCAATATCGAAGGAAATATCTTGCAGCGCCCTGACGACGGGACCGCGCGAGAACGCCGTCGGCGCGAAATGCTTGGTCAGATTCCTGACCGAAAGGAAGGGGGCGTCCATTGTCAGAGATCCTTCCAACGCAAACAACGGCTGTGCTGGGTCGACGTCGCCGCGAACAATGGCGGCACCGCGGCGCGGCAGGCGTCGACAGCCATGGCGCAACGCGGCGCGAAGGAGCAGCCCTTAGGCAGCAAGGCCAGCGACGGAACATTGCCGGCGATGGTCGGAAGCGGCGTTCCTGCTGCCTTCAGCGAGGTGGCCTGGCCAAGCCGTGGCACCGAACGCATCAGCCCCGCGGTGTAGGGATGACGCGGACGGGTGAACACCTCGCTCACCGGACCCGATTCCACGATGCGCCCGGCATACATCACCGCGACCCGGTCGGCGATCTCGGCAACGACGCCCAGATTGTGCGTGACGAACAGAATGCCCATGCCGCGCTGCGCCTGCAGCTCGGCCAGCAGGTCGAGAATCTGGGCCTGGATGGTGACGTCGAGCGCGGTAGTCGGCTCGTCGGCGATCAGCAAGGTCGGATTGCAGGATAAGGCCATGGCGATGGTGGCGCGCTGGCGCATCCCTCCCGACAGCTCATGCGGGTATTGCCGCGCCCGCCGATCGGGATCGGGAATGCCAACCTGAGCCAGCAGCCGCACGGCGTCGGCGGCCGCATCGCGATGCGACTTGCCAAGATGGATGCGGATCGGCTCGGCGATCTGTTCGCCGATCGTGTAGACCGGATTGAGGCTGGTCATCGGCTCTTGGAACACCATGCCGATGTCGTTGCCGCGCACCTTGCGCAGCGACTCAGGATCGAGGCCGGTCAGCTCGGTGACCGTGCCATCCCTGCGCCGCAGCGCGATCGATCCCTCGGCGATGTGTCCGATCTTCTTCGGCAGCAGGCCGATGATCGACAGGCTGGTGACGGACTTGCCCGATCCGGACTCGCCGACGAGCGCGACCGTTTCACCCGATCCGATCGTCAGATCGAGGTCCTGCACGGCGGCAATGTCGCGTCCCGCGATACGGAACACCGCCCGCAGACCGGAAATCGAGAGAATCGGAGCGTCCACGGTCAGCGCAGCAACCCGACGTCGCGAAGAATGATTTCGACCTTTGCGGTTTCCTCGTCGTTCAAGCTGCGTTGCGGCCGCGCCATGGTGTTGGAGGCGATGATGCCGAGGCTCTTCATCGCGGTCTTGAAAGCGCCAACGCCGGCCGAGCCGGCGCTTGTCCTGCCGAGCGAGATCCAGACGATCTCGAACAGCTTCAACAGCCGCTCCTGTTCCACGCGGGCTTCGGCGTGCTGACCCGTCTGCATCAGGGTCCACAGCTTGACGTAGCCGTGCGGGTCGACATTGGCGAGGCCCGGCACGACACCATGCGCGCCCATGGCTAGCACGCTGTCGACCAGGATCTCGGACCCGGTCATGCCGAAGAAATTCGGATCGTCGGCCATATCCTTGAGCACATAACGCAGGTTGCCGTCATCGCCGCTGGAATCCTTGATGCCGGCGATAGCGCCCTCGCTAGCAAGGGCAACGGTGGTCTTACGCTCCAGCTTGACATGGACGCAGACCGGAATGTCGTAGGCGATGATGGGAATGTCGACCGCGTCCTTGATATAGCGGAAGTGGTCGCCGATCTCGGGCTGGCTGGTGCGGGCATAAAACGGCGCGGTGACGACGACCGCGTCGGCACCGGCCAATCTGGCTATCTTGGCATGGTTGATGACACGATCGGTTGTCGGGTCGATGACCCCGGCGAAGATCGGAACGCGGCCGTTGTTGACCTTGACCGCGTGCTCGATGATGGCCCTGCGGCCGGGCTCGTTATGGAAGACCACCTCGCTGGTCGAGCCGAGCACGAAGAGCCCGTGTACCCCGCCGTCGAGCAGGTTCTCAATCGTCCGCGTGAACGACGGGAAGTCGACGCTGAAATCGGCATTGAGCGGGGTGACGACAGGTGGCACGACACCGGTAAACAGGGGCATTTTGAAAAACCTTTGGGTCAGTTGAGATCGGAACGAGGGTCGAATGCATCGCGCAGGCCATCGCCGATGAAGTTGATGGCCAGGACGGTGAGCACAAGCACGGCGCCGGGAAACATCCATTGCCAGGGATATTGTTCGAGCACCACGGTGGAGCGGGCGAGATTGAGCATGTTGCCCCAGCTGGCTTCGGGCGGCGCGATGCCGAGGCCGAGAAAGGAGAGACCGGCTTCGAGCAGAATGGCGTTGGCGATCTGCAGCGTGGCGTAGACGACAAGAATATCGATGCAGTTGGGCAGGCCGTGACGGAACAGGAGATGCGGCAGCCCCGCCCCCATGCCGCGGGCGGCGACGACGAAGTCACGCTCGCGCAGCTCGAGCAGCCGGGCGCGCACCATGCGCGACAGCACCGGCCATGAGAGCAGCGAGATCACCAGGATGGTCGGCGCGATGCCGGTGCCGGCGATCGAAGCGAGCACAAGCAGGAAGATCACCGGCGGCAGCGTCATTGCGAGATCGACAAAGCGCATCACCGTGCCGTCGACAAGACGCCCGCCGAAGCTGGCGACGGCGCCGACCAGGAAGCCGATGACGATCGAGATGGCGACGGAGCAGACGGCGACCAGCAGCGATATCCGCCCGCCTTGCATCAGCCGGGCCATGACGTCGCGGCCGACGCCGTCGCTGCCTAGCCAATGAATGGCGGACGGTCCCTTGTTGATCGCCCTGAGATCGATGGCATTGGGGCTGAACGGCCACCATAAATGATAGGTCGACACCGCCAGCAGGATGGGAACGACGAAAAGCAGACCGGCGCGCGCCGCACGATTTTCAAAGAAGCGGTCGAGCGCGCGGCGGAGCGGTCCTTTGGTTTGCGGCGCGGCTGTCGGGTCGACGGTCGGATCTCGCGCGGTGATCGTCATCACGACACCTGAATGCGCGGGTCGACGACGGCATAGACGATATCGGTCAGGAGATTGACCAAAATGACGCAGATGCCGATCACCAGAGTGGCGCCCATGATCACCGGGTAATCCCGTGTGCCGACCGCGTTGACCAGCAGCAGGCCCATGCCCGGCCAGTTGAACACGCTTTCGAGGAAAATGGCGCCGCCGATCGCGATGCCGACCGTCGAGCCGATCAGGGTGATAACCGGCAAAAGCGCATTGCGCGTCGCGTGCTTGATGATCACCCAGAATTCGCGCACTCCCTTGGCACGCGCGGTTCGCACATAATCCTGGTTGAGCACTTCCAGCAGCGACGCGCGCATGTAGCGCATGATCAGCGCGGCGTGTCCAATGGACAGCAGGCAGGCGGGCAGGACGAGGTGCGCGAGTACGTCCGATACGGAAAAAGGTGCGCCGGCGGTCTGCATGCCGCCTGATGGCGCCCAGCGCAGCAACACCGAGAAAAAGTACAGCCCGAGAAGTGCCGTCAGAAAAGCCGGGCTGGAGATGCCGACGAAAGCAACCACCGACAGGATGATGTCGGGCAGCGCGTTACGGCGGACGGCGGAGAAAATGCCGGCGGAAATGCCGAGCACGATGGCGATGGCCAGGCCCGTACCCATCAACAGCGCGGTTGGGCCGATGCGCTCCATGACCAGCGGCAGCACGGCAACGCCGCTGCGCTGGATCGAATAGCCGAAGTCGCCGCTGAGCGCAGCGCGAAGCCAGGCGAGGTATTGCACGGGAAGCGGCTGGTCGAGCCCAAGCCGGTCGCGCAGGACTTCGAGGTCGGAAGCAGACATCGGGCTGGAAGGGTTGATATACGCGTCGATCGGATCGCCGGGCGCCAGTCGCAGAAGGATGAAGATGAGGACGCTCAAGGCGACCAGCATCAACAGTCCTGTAGCGCTGCGGCGGGCAATGAAACTCAGCATTGGCGGTCCGTGGTGATGGTGAGAGGAGCCGGCATCACGCCGGCTCCCTGCAAAGGCGGGCCTGGCCCGCCAAGCGCTTTTACTGGATATCCCAGCGTTCCGGGTGAGCCGCATAAGGACCGCCCGCCGGCGCCGGCGTCCAGACGAAGTCACGCAGCTTGTTGGAGGCGACGCCATAGCGGTTGGCCACCCATAATGTCGCCCAGGGCAGATCCTTGTTCATCACCTTGCAGACTTCCTGCCACGATTTATCGATCTTGGCCGGATCGGTCTGGCCGAGCGCAGCGTCCAATGCAGCGCTCAGATCGTCGAACTCGATGCGCATGGTGTTGAAGCCTGCCGGCGGAATCTGGGACTTGTTGAGACCAGGGCTGATGCCAGCCGGATTCGGACCGTTCTGCAGGCCGGCATAGACCATCGCAAATGCGTTCCAGTCCGGCGTGCCTTCCTTGTAGACGATGCCGTTATAGGTCGGCGTATCGACGACACGCGGCACCACATTGATCCCGACCTCGGCCAGCATCGACTGGATGGCGGCCATCACATTGGCTGCTTGCGGCGAGCCGTAATAGGTCAGCAAGGTGATGGGTTTGTCGCCGTTGATCTTTTCCCAGCCCGCCTCGGCAAGCAGAGCCTTGGCCTTTGCCGGATCGTACGCATAGGGTTCGAGGCCTTCGGGGAGCAGATGCGGCGCGACGTAGCCGCAGTTGGCCGGTTTGGCCGCGCCGCCATAGAGGCTCTCGATGATGGCATTGCGATCGATCGCGTACATGATCGCCTGGCGGACGCGAACATCCCTAAAGAGCTCGACCTTCTGGTTGAGGCCGATGTAGTTGACCACATAAGAAGCGCCCTCGATCACCTTGAAATTGCTGTCGCTCTTGAAGGATACCGCGTCGTCGGGCTCGACATAGGTGAACTGGATTTCGCCGGCGCGCAGCGCGGCAACGGCCGCCGCCGGGCTCTCGAAATACCGGTTGATGAGCACATCGACCTTTGGCTTGCCGCTGCGATAGTCGTCATCCGCGGCCAGCTCGACATATTGATCGCTGACATAGCGATTGAATTTGAAGGGGCCGGTGCCGACCGGCGTGGTGGACCACCAGGTGCTTGTGGCCAGCGTTTCTGGCGGCATCCCGGCCAGAGCATGCTCCGGCAGGATCATCACCTGCGAGAGAATGGACAGGAAGGAGCCGTTGGGCTTCGACAATTTGACGACCACGGTGCGATCGTCCGGCGCGTCGACCGACGCGATGTCGCCGAGACGCGCGGCAAACAAGCTGCCGGAGGCTTTGTTCCTGGCGAGTTCAAGCGTAAACTTGACATCCTTGGATGTGAACGGCTTGCCGTCGTGCCAGGTCTCTTGGACAAGGTTGAACGTATAGGTCAGTTGGTCGTCGCCGACCGTGTAGTCCTTGGCCAGATCGCCTTCGAGTTCGGTCAGTTCGGCGTTGTAGATCACCAGCGGTTCAAAATAGGTGCTGAGCCAGGTAAAGCCGCCGGTCGCAGCCAGCGGGTTGAAATTCTTGGGAAAGCCGCCGGGGCCGACGTCGAAGCCCCCGGTTATGGTCTTGGCGCCCTGTGCCTGGACGCTGGTGGCCAGGCCGCCGAGCAGCAGTCCGGTGATGGCCAGATGACGAGCGATAGTCTTGATGCGCATGGTTTCCTCCCTTGGCATTGTCAGCTAGTTCGGCGTTGGGTCAGGTGGTTCGGTTTTTGGCGATGACTTCCTGAATCCCCCTGTAGTGGTCGTCGAGGCGCTGACGCGCCCGGTCGACATCCTTGGCGGCGACGGCCTCGACGATCTCGTGATGGTCGCGCCATGTCGCCAGCGGTGTCGGATTGTCGAGGCTGGTGAAATTCGAGGCCTTGTTGAACGCCACCCAAAAAATGTCGATCAGCGCGCTCAGCATGTGATTGTTCTGGCAGCGGAACAGCAGCTGGTGGAATTGCTGGTCCTCTTCGGCAAAGCTCTCCTGGCGCTCGGCGCGCCGCCGCATGCTTTCGGTCAGCTGGCGCAGCGCGGCGATGTCTTCGGCGCTGATCATCTCGATGGTCTTGGCGATGAGGCCGGTTTCAAGGACGCGGCGGATCTCGCGCAGCTCCTCCACGTCGCGCAACGAATCCTGCAGGCCATATGCCAAATTATCCAGCAAAGGCTTGAACGAGAATTCCTTGACGAACACGCCGATGCCGCGACGCGTCTCCAAAATACCGATCGACTCCAGCGCTTTGATCGCTTCCCGCACCGAGTTGCGGCCGACGCCGAGCCGCTGCGCCAGGAAGGTCTCCGGAGGCAAGGGATCGCCTGCCTTGAGCTTGTTGCTCTGGATATAGTTCCTGAGGCTCTCCTGCACGCTGACGTGAAGCAGCGGCGGTCGGGTCAGCGGTTCGATCGACTTGGGTTCCGACATGGATTTGGGTTCCGAGATCGATTTGGGTTCCGACATTTTGCTCCAAGCGCCGCCGCAATTGCGCCGATGGCGCGCCGCAAAGCGGCCGATGCTTGTAGCATAGCGACTTGTAGGATATCCTGCAAGCAGGAGGATACACCACTGAAATGAAGATTGTCCTGGCCGGCTCAAGCCATTGGCACGCCGAAATGCATCTCGACGCTGCACACTCATGTGACGCCGAAATAGCCGGCATTTGGGATGAGGACGCGGAGCATGCGCGCGCCTTCGCGACGTGTCATCATCTGCCGTTCATTGCGGATTTTGCGAAAATCCTCTCCAGCCCGCCGGACGTGATCCTGCTGATGGGACATCCTTCGACCGTACCGGCGCGGGCGCGGGCTGTCATCGAAGCTGGCATACCGCTGATCCTGGAGAAGCCGGCGGCGAGCAGCACCGGAGCGTTGGCCGCGCTGCGAGACCTGGCGAGGCAGCACCAGGCCTTTGTCAGCGTTCCCCTGCCCAACCGCTTTGGACCGGCCGTCACTGCCTTTGAACGGCTGCGCCGGCAAGGCCGTGCCGGTGCGGTTGCGCATTGCCAGTTCCGGCTGGTCAATGGCCCGCCGCAGCGCTATGCGGCCGAAGGTGTCGCCTGGGTCGTGGATCCGGCGATCGGTGGCGGTGGCGCGCTGAGGAACCTCGGCATACACGGCGTCGACGCCGCGCTCAGCCTGGCAACCGGCGGACTTCAGCTGAAAGCCGTTTCGATCGAGAACCGCATTCACCGCGCCGCGGTCGAGGACCATGCGCTGCTTATGCTGGAAGATGCTGCCGGAGCCTTGTTCGTCGTCGAGGCAGGATACACGTTCGCGTCGATGCGCCCCGGCGGCGATTTCGAATGGCGCATCGTCAGTGAGAATGCCACCCTCATTGACTATGGCGACCGCACCATCTGTGCGACGCGCGACGATGGCGCTATCGTTGACTTGCCGATCGAATTGCCGGCGACGCGCTACCGCCTGTGCATGGGCGACACGCTCGACCGGCTGGCCCGAAAGGCGCCGCCGGCGACTTCAATCGATGACTATGTTGCGGCGATGTCGCTTATCGACGCCGCGTATGAAAAGGCAGGACGATGACTGGAATAGGCATTATCGGAGCGGGCGATTTCGGTGCGGCCCATGCAAGGGCAATCAAAGAAGTGCACGGCCTGCAGCTCGTCGCATCGTGCCGCGGGAATAACGATGCCCTGGCCGGCTTCACCGGCGAACATGGTGGTCGCGGCTACACCGATTGGCGCAAGCTGCTGGATGACAAGGATGTCGACGCTGTCCTCATCGCCAGTCCTCACCACCTCCATGCCGAGATGGCGATCGGCGCAGCAGAGGCCGGCAAGCACATCATGCTCGAAAAGCCGATGGCGCCGACGGCAGCGGCCTGCGATGCGATCAATGCCGCCGTGGCCGCCGGTGGCGTCAAGCTGATGGTCGCCCATCTCATGCATTTCGCCCTGCCCTGCATGGCAGCCAGGCAGATGCTGGAGGAAGGAGCGCTCGGCCGGCCTCTCATCGGATCGAGCTGGATCATCAAGCTCTGGATGGAGCACAATCGCCGCGACTGGCATCTGCGCAAAGCAACCGGCGGCGGCATGCTGTTGACGGCCGGTATTCATGCGCTCGACCGCCTGGTCTGGCTGATGGATGACGATGTCGTTTCGGTGAGCGCCATGCTTGGCGCCAAGTTCCATGAACAGGAAGCCGATGACACCGCCCTGCTCGGACTCCGCTTCGCCGGCGGCGGGCTCGGCCAGGTGCAGAGCGTCGGCTATCGCAATGGCGCGACCACCTACGCCATGGACCTGGTCTGCGAGCAGGGAACGCTGCGCATCGATATGGACCGCGGCACGATGCTGGGGCGCGATACGGTCTGGACCGACCTGCCCGGCTCGTTCGAGCCGAACTGGATGCACAGCGCGCTGGTGCGCGAATGGAGCGCAATGCGCGATGCCATTGCGGACGACAGTTCGGTGCCAATCTCCGGCGCCTATGGGCGCAAGATCATCGGCATCATCGAAGCAGCCTTTGCCTCGAACGAGACTCGGCGCGAGTACGAGATCGCCGGTGCCCGCTGAACCGGACGACCACCTGACCCACTTGCCTGCACATGCGCCGCGTGGTGTCTGGGGCGCGGTGATGCTGGCCATCGACGATCGCGGAGCGATCGACTGGGACGCCACGGCAGAGACGATCGCACGGCTCTGCGCGACCGGAGTCGACGGCATCTATTCCAACGGCACCGCCTGCGAATTCCACTGCCAGACCGAAACGGAGTTCGACCGGCTTTGCGACCTGGTGGCCACGATAGCCGGCCGCGCGCGCCTGCCTTTCCAGATCGGCATCAGCCAGTCCAATCCGCGCGTCGCGCGCGAGCGGCTGATGCGGATGTCGGCGCTTCGCCCGGCGGCAGTGCAATTCACCTTGCCCGACTGGTGGCCGCCGAGCGACGGCGAGGTCATGCGTTTCGTCGGCGGTCTTGGCGAGACTGCGCCTGACATGCCACTGGTGCTTTACAATCCGCCGCACGCGAAGCGGCGCCTGACGCTCGAAGGTATCGCCAGGCTGCGCGCAGCCGTGCCGTCGCTGGTCGGCGCCAAGCTGCCGGGCGGCGAGACCAGTTGGTACGCCGACATGCACCGCGAACTGCCGGGATTTTCGGTCTTCGTGCCCGGCCATATGCTGGCGACGGGATTTGCCCATGGCGCCCACGGCAGCTATTCGAACATTGCCTGCCTCAGCCCGAAGGGCGCGGTGATGTGGTGGCGTATGATCCGCACCGACGCGGCAGCCGCTGCCGAGGTCGAGAAGCGCATCAAGGCCTTTCTCGCCACCCACGTACTGCCTTTTCGCGCTCGCTATAATGTCAGCGATGCGGCACTCGACAAAGCGATGGCGGCGGCCGGCGGCTGGGCGCCGCTTGGCCCGCGACTGCTCTGGCCCTACAGCTCGGTTCCCGACGGGGAGATCGCGACGCTGGCCGAAGCTGCCCGCACGGCCTTCCCCGAATGGTGGCAGTGACCGTCGGTTAATCGAATGCGCCTGCCCGCCCTGATCCAAAAGGAACAACCATGGCCTTGTTCCGGATTTGACGCATGGCGCACTCGTGGTCATGCTGGAACGATGACAAGGGGTGTACTGCTGGACCTCGCAGGCGTCATCTATGATAGCGAGACCGCAATACCAGGCGGGATCGACGCCCTCGCGCGTTTGCGCCAGGCCGGTTTGGCCATACGCTTCGTAAGCAATACCACGCGCTCGTCGAAACAGGGGGTTCTCGAACGTCTGGAGGCAATGGGACTCACCGTTACCAAGGCAGATGTTTTCACGCCGGCGCACGCTGCTCGCGAATGGCTGCTTCGCAATGTCTGTGCGCCACACTTGTTGATTCACCCTGGCCTTGCGCCGGAGTTTGACGAACTGCCGGATCGCGACAAGCGCGCCGTCATCGTCGGCGATGCCGGAGACGCCTTCACATATGCGGCGTTGAATGACGCGCTCCGCGAGCTGAGCGCGGGGGCCGAATTGCTGGCCCTTGCTACCAACCGGACGTTTCGAGATGCTGACGGCGGGCTCAGCCTCGATGCAGGGCCATTCGTCGCGGCATTGGAATTTGCCTCCCTGAAACGCGCAACCGTTCTCGGCAAGCCCTCGCCGGCATTCTTTCTGTCGGCGCTGGCAAGCATGGACTGTCCGCCGGATCAGGCGATCATGGTTGGCGACGACGCCGAGGCCGATATAGCTGGCGCCCTGCGCGCCGGACTTTCGGCTGCATTGCTGGTGCGGACAGGCAAATACCGGCAGGGCGATGAGAAACGGTTTGATCCGCGCCCGACCGCAACCGTCGCCGATCTCGCGGCGGCAACCGATTGGATCATTGCGCACCGAGACTGATTGCGCGGGCTGAACCGGCCGTACAGCGCCCACACCCCGGACCTTTGTGCTGCGCGGATGAACGAGCGCAAATTGAATGCTGATCGCAAGGGAAGGCGGACAACAGCAGGCGCTTCGCTAGTGGTGCAAGTCTGACACTTGGTACCGGTGGACGGCAAGAAACCGCCCATAGCCGGGTGCAATGGCTTTTCCAGACTACAACGGTATAGTGCTCGAAACTGGCGGGGTGGTGTGATGTCGACCATACTTGTGACTGGGGCAACGGGTGGGATCGGGCAAGCAATTTGCGAACGGCTTGCGGCCGGTGGCGCGCGGCTGATGGTGGCGGCCCGCAATCAGGTGCGGCTTGAGTCGCTGGTTTCGACCCTGCCTGCACCAGCCGACGGTTCGCATGAAGCTATACCGGTTGATATGGCATCCGATGCCGCGTTGGGCGAGTTTGATCGACACCTCGCCACGTCGGGCCTCAAGCTTGATGGGGTCGTTCTTATGCCGCCCCAACCGCATTCGTCCGCTGACCCTATGCCCGAGCCGGAGGTCTGGCGAACGCTGTTTCAGACAAGCTTCGTTGGCCCGTTGTCCCTGTTGAAGTCGGCAATCGCTCGGATGGAACCGGCCCCTGAAGCAGGCCGTCGCTGCAAGGTCGTAATCATTTCCGGCATTTCTTCGGCTCAGGTTCTTAGCCACTACGCCACCGCCAACGTCATCCGCACCGCTTGGCTTGGAGAAGCGAAGACGCTTGCTTTTGCGCTGGGCGAAAGAGGTATTCATGTGAACACCCTTTCACTCGGTGGGACGCTGTCGCCCTGGTATCGAGATGCAATAGGCAGGCGAGCACAGGACGCCGGCGTGACGTTTGAAGAAAGGATTGCGGTCGAGACCGACAATATTCCTCTCAAAAAGTATGGGACGCCGTCTGAAGTTGCCGTCGTCGTCGAGGGCTTGTTGTCGCCCCTCACTGATCACATGACAGGCTTGAACATTCTACACGATGGCGGATTCACTCGGGCTTATTGAGGACGCCCTAAGCGCGATTGCGGGCTGACCTTCCATGTTGTCCGTGGTTGCCGATCGGCGGACTTTCAGCCTGAGCTGCCCCACGCGTCTGGTACCAAGTGTCAGGCTTTTACCACTAGGTCATGTGGCGCTCCATTTCCACCTCGGCCCCTAGACTTTCGATGTCGCGGAAGATCGAAGCGACAGCCAGCGTGCGCCCTTTGCGCTTGAAGCGGAGCAGGCAATCCTTGGCAATGACGTCTCCATCGACCACGATCTCGTCCCATTGCGCGGCATGGCCGACGTAGTTGATGGGAACATCGTAATGCTGGCTCCAGAAGAACGGCACGGCGACGAATTTCTCGCGATGGCCGAGCATGTTGAGGGCCGCGGTTCGCCCCTGCCTCTCTGCGACCACCCAATGCTCGACCAGAATGTTCTCGCCACTGTGCGGATCTGGCCACCGCGCAATGTCGCCGGCCGCGAAGATCCCTGGTGCGCTCGTCTCCAAAAAGGCGTTCACGACGACACCGCGGTCAAGGATGAGCCCCGCCGTTTCGGCAAGCCCTGTCCGCGGTCGCACGCCGATGCCGGCGACGACGAAATCCGCCGCCAACGTATCGCCACTGCTGAGTTTCACCTTGTTGCCGTCGATGCTACTTGCGGTGTCCTCGAGATGGAATACGACACCATTCTCCTCATGGAGGGCGCGGATGAAGTCGCCCATTTGCGGACCCAGGACGCGTTCCATAGGCCGTTTTTCCGGCGCCACGACATGAACTTCGATATCGCGCGAGCGCAGGGCCGCGGCAACTTCTAGGCCAATGAAACTGGCGCCAAGCACGACGGCGCGGCGCGCGGTCGTGGCTCGCTCGATGATCGCCCTGCAATCTGCGAACGAGCGCAGCGTGTGAACGTGTGGCAGGTTGGCGCCGGGTATGGTCAGGCGAACCGGTTCGGCTCCGGTCGCAAGGAGTAGCCTATCGTAAGGAGTCCGGGCCCCGTCCGCGAGTACAACTTCGCCAGAACGTGCATCGATGCTGGCGACGTTCGCATTGAGGCGCAGGTCAATATCGTTCCTTGAGTAGAAGCTTTCTCCGCGGAGCGGAATCCAATCCTCCGGTGCTTTGCCGGCGAGGTAGTCCTTGGAAAGATTGGGCCGATCAACGGGCGGCGCTTCGTCGTTGCTGAGCATGACAATGCTGCCCTGATAGTGTTCGCGCCGCAGTTTCTCTGCCGCCGCGAAACCGGCCGCGCCGCCACCGACAATGACGATTCTCTGCGGAACCTGGCCGGAGCTTCCATTGCGCTGCTTCGGTGCCGTCCGCTTGCGCTTTTCTCCGACGAATATCCGATCATCGCGTTGTTCCACCGACCAGCAGGCGAGTGGATTAAAAGCAGGGGGGCGCAAGGCCTCGCCTGTACGCAAATCGAAGCACGCGTGATGCCAGGGACACCGGACGGTGTCTTCCACCACAAGACCGTCGGCGAGCGGCCCGCCATAATGTGTGCATGTCGCCCCTATGGCGAAGACCTCCGCCCCGCGGCGCACCAGCAGCACCTGCTCATCGCGGCAATGGCCGAGGATCTTTCCACCATCGGGAAGGTCGGTTAGCGCGATGCCCTCGACCAGATCCGGCCCGTTTGGTTTGACATGACCTTCAGCCATTTTCCTCTCCCCTGGCGCGATCCGGTGACAAAATAGCCTGTACGGCCGAGCGGCGGGAAATCTTCAGGTTACCAGCTCGGAATACCATCTGCCTGGCTAGCGCGCCTTCAGGTTCTCGGACACCGCTTGTGCCCAACGTCCGGCCGCGTAATTCGTTGCCAGTCGGGCAGTACGCGCCGTCGATTTCCTGGAGTTTGGATTCGCTGCTGAAGGAATGACACCGTCGCGTAAACTTTTTCGCCGGACATGCGTTGTCCCTTTTCCAAGCTAAGGAGACAGCCATGCAGATGAAATCGGAAATCGCCGGCGAGGCCGCCAAGCAACGCCACATCCAGCGCGGCATCGATGCCAAGGACAAATCGAAGGCCGGCAAGCAGCAAGGCGCCATGCAGGCCGGAGCACGCAAGTATCCCGAGCCGCCCTTTCCTGAACAGCACCAGCCGAAGCCGGGGCACGAATGGGCCATTGAGCCGGCGCCGCTCTATGATGCGCCATTCTATATCGGATCAAAAAAACTAGATGGCAAAGTAGCCGTCATCACAGGCGGCGATTCAGGCATCGGCCGAGCCGTGGCCGTGCTCTATGCGCGCGAAGGCGCCGATGTGGCGATCGTCTATCTGTCCGAGGATAAGGACGCCGAAGAAACGAAGAGGGCCGTCGAAGCCGAAGGCCGGCGCTGCATGCTGGTCAAGGCCGACGTCAGCGAACGCGACCACTGCCACAACGCGGTGGCTGAGGTGGTAAAGGAATTTGGCCGGATCGACGTGCTGGTCAACAACGCCGCTTTCCAGATCCATTCCAGCGACTTCAGCGAGCTGACCGAAGAGCATTTCGACACGACGCTGAAGACCAACCTCTACGGTTATTTCCATATGGCGCAGGAGGCCGTGCCGCATATGAAGCCCGGTTCGGCGATCATCAACAGCGGCTCCGTAACCGGCATAGAGGGCTCGAAGCAACTGGTCGACTATTCAATGACCAAGGGAGGCATTCATGCCTTCACGCGCGCGCTCTCGGGCAACCTTATCGAAAAGGGAATTCGGGTGAACTGCGTGGCGCCGGGCCCCGTGTGGACGCCGCTCAACCCGTCTGACAAACAAGCCGGTGACGTTTCGAAGTTCGGCGCAGACACGCCGATGAAACGGCCCGCACAACCGGAGGAGATCGCGCCGGCCTATGTATTCCTCGCCTCACCGCATTGCTCGAGCTACATCACCGGCGAGATATTGCCGATCATCGGCGGCTACTGAGTGCCTGTCGCCCGCTCAGCCCGATCGTCGTGCGACCTCTCGCCTGTGACGATGATAGCGGCGATCTCAGATATGAATTGGTCGATAGATGTATTTCATTGCCTTGGCGACAGACTATGACGGCACGCTGGCGCACGACGGGATCGTAGCTGAAAAGACGCTTGCTGCTCTCGAACGGGTCAAGAAAAGTGGCCGCAAACTCATCCTCGTCACGGGCCGGGAGCTGCCCGATCTCAAGCGCGTTTTTCCCGAGCTCGGCGTGTTCGACAAGGTCGTTGCCGAAAATGGGGCGTTGATCTACACGCCTGCCAGCGAGGAAGAACGTGCGATCTCACCGGCACCGGCGCCCAAGTTCGTCGACAAGCTGAAGAAACACGGCGTCAAGCCGCTTTCAGTCGGACGGTCGATCGTTGCGACCTGGGAACCACACCAGGCAACAGTTCTTGAGGTCATCAAGGAACTCGGGCTGGAGCTGGAAATCATCTTCAACAAGGGCGCGGTGATGATCCTGCCCAGCGGCATCAACAAAGCAACCGGGCTGGCCGCCGCCCTTGAGGACCTCAGGCTGTCGCCACACAATGTGGTCGGTATTGGCGATGCTGAAAACGATCATGCCTTCCTGCAGGCCTGCGGCTGCAGCGTCGCTGTCGACAATGCACTTGCGGCGGTCAAGGATACCGCGGACCTTGTAACGCGCGGCGCGCGTGGAAAAGGCGTCGAGGAGCTGATCGAAAAACTGGTAAAGCGCGATCGGGAATTTGTCCGAAAACGCCGTGACGGCATCCTTCTCGGCTCGGCCGGCGGCGACGAAGTCTATCTGACGCCGACCGACACGGTTCTGATCGCCGGAAGCTCCGGCATCGGCAAATCCACCTTGGCCACCGCGCTGACGGAACGCTTCGTCGAGAACGGCTTTCAGTTCTGCATTTTCGATCCGGAAGGCGACTATGATGGCCTCGAAGGCGCCGTCCGGATAGGCGATGGCTCGAGCGAACCGACAAAGGCACAAGTGCTCGACCTGATCGAGAAGCCGGACACCAGTGTGGTCGTCAATGGGCTGGCGTTGCGGGTCAATGAGCGACCGGACTTCTTTGCCGATCTGCTTCCCGGCCTTGGCAGTTTCCGCTTCCGTACAGCGAGGCCACACTGGCTAGTCATCGACGAGGCGCATCATCTTCTCCCCAAGAAGCGCGACGACACGCGCGCCGTCCTGTCGTTGGAATTACCTGGCACTGTCCTGATCACCGTTCATCCGGAAGCGATTTCGACCGATGCCCTGCGTCTGGTCACTGCCGTCATTGCGCTCGGTCCCAAGGCCAAGAATGTCATCAAGGCCTTTTGTCATGAGACGGATATCAAGCCGCCAAAGGATATTCCCTCGCCAAAAGGCGAGCGCGTGCTGTTCTGGCGGCCGCAAGCCCGCAAGAAAATTGCCATGGTCAAAGCGATCGAGCCGCGCCAGTCGCTCAAGCGTCACAGCCGCAAATATGCGGAAGGTCAACTTGACGAGGCCGGCAGCTTCTATTTCAGAGGTCCCGACAACGCCATGAATCTTCGGGCCCACAACCTGATGATCTTCGCTCAGATTGCAGAAGGCATCGACGACGCGACCTGGGAGCATCACCTGCGTGCCGGCGACTATTCCGAATGGTTTCGCCATCAGATCAGGGACAAGGAGCTGGCGCGCGAAACCGCCGAGGCAGAAAAAGACGAAATGCTCTCGGCGCAGGAAAGCCGCAAGCACGTTCTGGATGCAGTACGTCGCCGTTATACGGCTCCTGCCACCGCCCCGGAGGAATAGGGAGCGAAGGGATCGGCCATGCACATCATTCTGGGAGGCACGGGCCATGTTGGTTCTGCTGCAGCCATGTCGCTTTTACGACAGGCGAAGCGGTCACCATCGTAACTCGCGATCCGTCCAAAGGCGCTGACTGGACGCGGCGTGGTGCCGAAATCGCGGTGGCGGATGTCCACGACAGCGAGGCCCTTCGTCAGGTTTTTCGTCAAGGCGAGCGCCTTTTCTGCTCAATCCGCCGGCTGACCCATCGACCGACACTGACGTTGAAGAGCGCAAGACCGTTGCCGCCATCACTGCAGCTCTTGAAGGATCTGGATTGCGAAAGATCGTCGCGCAATCAACCTACGGCGCTCGGCCCGGCGACCGGTGTGGCGACCTTAACATCCTCTACGAGTTGGAGCAGCAACTGCGCGGCCAGCCGATCCCTGCCAGCATCATCCGGGCGGCGTACTATATGAGCAACTGGGATTCTGTGTTGAAACTGCCGAGCGGGATGGTGTGGTGAACACCCATTTTCCGGCGGACTTCAGATTGCCGATGGTGGCACCGGACGACCTTGGGCGCGCCGCTGCCCGTCTGCTGAAAGAGCCGATCGAACAGACAGGTATCCACTATATCGAAGGGCCGGCGCGCTATTCTGCATCTGACGTCGCGGCTTGTCTAAGGGAGGAGTTACGAAAAGACATTAAGGTCGTGACGGCACCGCGTGAAAAGTGGCAAGAGACCTTTGAGGGCATGGGCTTTTCCAAGGCAGCCGCCAAATCGTATGCGCGCATGACCGCCGTCACCCTGGACGACCTTGAACTGCCCGACAGTCCCGAGCGTGGCACGGTTTCCCTGCAACGCTACATTTCCGATTTGGTCACCCGACACAATTAGCGTCGCAAATCGACTGGGACAGGTCGGAACGAAACAGTGTTATCTCTGGATTTTCAATCCGTTACCGGAGCAAATTATACTATTAAATCCTCTATTCTGATCGGCAGATCGCGGATACGCCTGCCAGTCGCATGATAAACCGCGCTTGCGACTGTTCGCCAAAGACCTTGACGCCGGCCCGGTTGACCTCGTGATCGGGGCTGAGTTCCACAGCCATTTCATCCATGGCGTTTTCGACTGGTCAGGGTTCACTGTATCCACTAGCAAAGAGGCGCAGGTCATAGGCCTCGGGATCTCGACGAAAGATCAACGCGCCATTCCGTTGGGATTCCTGTGGGACATAGTCGAGCGTAGCGCTGCTCTCCTCGACGACCTCATCGCCATTGCGGAGTTCACCTTTGATTTCGACAGCAGCAACTGATTTCCCCGCCCTGTTTGCGGCGGTGAACTCGACCACATAGCCGCCCTCGGTGACCGCGACCGCGAGCGGCAGCACAACGATCCGGGCGGTCCCATCGCGCGTGCTCAAGCCATCGACGACAAGATAGCTGAGCACGGCAACCAGGGCTACCGAGCTTATCCCCGCCACAACCCACTCCGTGACCGAAGTCCCGGGTTTGCGTGTCATTCCTTTGTTGTCGGACTGATGCTTCTGTTGCTCGTCGCCTTTTGCGGGATTCTTTGTCACAGAATGAGCCTCGCAACCGCCGCCCCGAGCGCGCCAGGAAACGACAGAACCACGACTGCACTGAGTGTCTCCGAAAAGCCGGCGCCATCGGTCCTGCCGAAGGTCCACAGGATATAAAGGTTCACAAGCATCACCAGGACATAGCCGACGATTGCATAGCGAAAGAAGATGCTGACGAATCCAGCGCCTGGCTCGGGACTGTGCGAGCCGCGGAATTCGAACTCATAGACGAAGGCGTGCATGAGAGCGAGGGTGACCACCACCAGAGCGATTTCCTGCCAGGGGTGCATCTTGTAAGCGATGAGGACGACCTCCTCCGTTGGTGCGATGTTCACCGATAGAAACAGAGCTCCGACCACCATCAAGAACAGCTCTCCGGTGTAGCCGGGCTCGGGAATGTCCTCCTCCTCCAACAGACTCGGGCCAAGCTGAGCGCGTGCCAAAGATGCTCCTAGACTGCCTGGGACAACCTGCACCGCTATTTTGCCAATCACCTCCCGTAGCGGCATTTCGACGGTCACGATGCCGAAAATAAAAAACACCGCAGCAGCCGCCACAGCGGCCACAAGTATGGCCACAAAGGCATCGGCGATGCGGTCGCGAAGCGCCACCGTCTGGCGAAAGCCTCCGTACTTGTGCAGCAGCACCAGCATTGGCAAAGTGACAGCGAGGAACAAGGCGAGCCGCAGTGGGTGAAGGTGAAATCCCAGCGCCCAAGCTTCCATGGTCATCAGCACGGGGACGGCGAAGATCAACGCTCCGGCAAAGGCGCGCCCAAGACCAATCCAGAACTCACGCGGCGTTGGCACACGCCTGACGATGATTTCAGTTGGCGCCACGTCCGCTCCCTCAGAGATAGCCTGCGGGGAACAATGTTTCCTGCGCGATCTTGTTCCGGACCGCTGCATCTTCGATAGTCAGACGGCGCAGCGATGTTCAAACCGAGACCAAACCTGTTGGGAACTCGCGAGCCAGCTTTCCGTTCGAACTCTCGATCGAAATACAACTCTAAGCCGACACAGCGTCTGGAGTGAAATCATGAAATCGCAGCTCGTTGCCGAAAGCGCCGGACAAAGAACGTTCGTGGTGGTGCTTGATCCTGGCGAGGAAGCGTTCGCGGCGCTTACGTCTTTCGCGGTCGGGCAGAACATTGGCGGCGCCTCGCTGACCGCGCTCGGCGCCTTCGAAACGGCGACAGTCGGCTGGTTCGACGTTGGAGAAAAGACCTATCGGAAAATCCCGGTTCGGGAACAGTGCGAGGTGCTCAGCGCGATCGGCGATATTGCGATCGGCGACGACGGCAAGCCCAGCCTTCACGTCCACGCGGTGCTCGGGTTGCGCGATGGCAGCACGCGGGGCGGGCATCTGCTCGAAGGCATCGTTCGGCCGACTCTTGAAGTCACAGTGGTGGAAGCGCCTGGGCATCTGCGCCGCAGGAAGCGCCCGGAACTCGGCATCGCCTTGATCGATCTGGATACTTGAAACCGAACTCGGATCAGGCGATCCGGGCGCGCTTATCCTTTTTGTTTGATTTGTTTGACGTCCGCGGGCGCCTCGGGTGCCGCCTCCCAGCCGAACACACTGCGACCGCCGAGCAGATGCGACTGATCGAACTCTCCGGCAACGATTTCCTTCAGGCTGGGGCCTGTGGCATAGCGTTCGACCTGCCGTGACTGGTCGTCGAGCCGCTTCAAGGCACCGATTTCTTCGTCGCGGCCGAGCCTGGCCTTGTGGACCGCGGACTTCAGCACGCCGATCGTCTCGTCATAGACTTTCAGCGGCACGGGGAATGGATGTCTGTCCTTGCCGCCATGCGCCAGCGAGAAGCGCCCCGGATCGGAAAACCGGCATGGCGCGCCATGCAGAACCTCGGCAACCAGCGCCAGCGCCCGCACCGTGCGCGCACCGACGCCGGGGACCAGAAGAAGATCGGAAAAATCGGCGGGGCCACGCTCGGCAGCCGCCGCCATGTTCCCATGAAGGCGGCGCATGACGACATCGCTTTCGCGAACGTCGTGGTGCGCCGGCATGACCAGGTGTGGCAGCATCGGCTGCTGTTCAGGCGTCTGCTCTGGAGCCGGGGCCGTGCCACGTTCCAGCGCGGCGAATTCCCTCAGAATGCGATCCGGTCCGAGGTCCTGCAGGAGCTCCAGCTGTCCCTTGCGCGAAGCGTCGGCGCGGCGGTCGGTCAGGTTGACGATTTCGCCCTGGTTGGCGCCTTCGATGGCGGCATGCGGCTGGTCGACGAAGCTCTTCAGGCCTTCGGACAGCCAGTGATAGCGGCGCGCCACCTTGCTGTCGCCGTTCATGCCCTGCTGCACCACGACCCAGTCGCCATCATTGGTAACGATAAAGCCATGCAGATAGAGGTCGAAGCCGTCCTGAACGGCGGCGCTGTCAACCTTGGCGACGAGCCGGCTGGCAGTTGCCAGGCCTGTTCCGTCGAAGCCGACGCGCTCGCCGATGACGGCAAGCTCGTGCGGGGTCCTGCGTGAATGCGCGCCGCGGCCGCCGCACACGTGAATACCAAGTTCACCGGAGAGCGGAGCCAACCCGCGTTTCAAGGCGCCGATGACGCTGGTCGTGATGCCGGATGAATGCCAGTCCATTCCCATTACGGCGCCAAACGACTGGAACCAGAAGGGATGCGCCAACCGGCGCAGCAGCTCCTCGCGACCGTAGTGGTGAATGATCGCCTCGCACATGACCGCGCCAAGGCGCGTCATCCGGTCGCCGAGCCATTTCGGCACGCGTCCGCCATGAAGTGGCAGGTCTGCGCTTCCCGATCGATGTGCCAAATCTTGCTGCCTGTTGCCGAACTATGCCTTGCGCTCAACAGATAGGTATCGAAAGCGGCGTGAAGAAGCGATGATACCCGCTTCAAGCTGCCGATGCCCGTTCCGAATTCCATTGCCGGCCTTGGTGCCCGGCCGCTTGGCGATCACTGTAGCGGTTATCGCTTCGCTGAGGAGATCAAACTTCTCGATGTCACAATGCTCACCCGTCAATAGATCCGTCGGCCGCGGTGACTCGTCAGGTCGCCGCCGATTGATCTCGAACGACATCACGGGTCCGGGATCTGGGCGCCGCTCCGTTCCAACCAGGCGTGCTCGATAACCGGAAGGCCCGATGATCGTCTCAAGGTCTTCATGGTCCGCCGCCTTCCAGGTGAGCGCCAACACAGCGTGGTGGTCGCGGGGTATCACCAGATCGACCATTGGCGGCGTTTGCCGGGTTACCGATCGGCGGGATTTCCGACCGCCGGATCGCGCCGCCTTGAATATCTTCCCACACGTGGCAGATCGTCACGAAATTCCACCCACGGCAGCTTCATGTCCCAATAAGCATGAGCCTGCGGCGGAAAACGTTCGGGGTGGTCGAAGAAGCCGATCGTCACATAGAGTTCTTCGGGAAGCCCCTGGTCGAGATAGGCTATGGATGTCCCGCAATCGGCGCAGAAGGTGCGGAGCACGCCTCGGGTCCTCGAGAACGTCTTCGGCGTGCCGGTCAGCAATCTGAACTGGGCCGGTCGATAGCCGACCCAGACGGTCAGCGGGCTCCCTATGGCCTTGCGGCAATCGTCGTCGTGATCGGAGCAAATCCAGAACGGGTCGCCATGCATCTCAGCCGTTATCGAACCGCAAAAACAGGAGCCGGTCTCGATCCTGGTCATCGAACTATCGCTTCTGATCGAGGCGACCGTTGCGGGTGCAGCGTCCGCAGGGTGATGGAGTAGCGGTGCTCGGAAAGCGGCGGGATGCTGTGCTGCCATTCGGTGCGCGCCGGTCCCGTCATCAGGTAAGCCGACCTTGGCTCGAGGATGATGGTCTGGCGATCCCATCCAGCGCCGTTCTTCCGGCGGAGCCGAAAGCTGCATGGCGCAAGAAGAGAAACGCCGGCTACGGCATCGAAATGCGGCTTGTCGCGATGCCAGCCGATACCCGCGCCGGGCCGGTACTCGTTGATCAAGACCTGCACGAAAGCATCGGCGGGCAGCCGCGCAAATGCCGCCACCTTTTCCCTGAGCGGCATCAGAAAAGCAGGGATAGGAGGCGCCTCGACGACTTTGCGTTGGTCAAAATCGTAGCGCAGGCCAAAACCGGCGACGCGCCGGTTTGCGAGATGGCCCTGAAAGTCGAAAGGCTGGAAGGCGAGACTTTCGAGCTGCCGCGCCAGCTCGGCATCTTCCTGCGCGGTGATCAGCTCCGGCTGATAGTGAAATCCTTCCGGCAGATCGTTGGGCGCACGAAACAGGTCGCCTTGGCCAGCGAATTCCGGCTGCTTGGTTTTGAGCGATGGCATCAACCCTAATTGGTGAAGCCGGCCGGCGGCGGCAAGACCTTGGAGGCGTCGAGCCGGCCGGATCACCGCCTCCATATCTTGGGCGAGACGGAACCTGGCTTGCCGGGGTGGGTTATTGCCCAGACGCGTCGAGTGTTTGGAAATGCCTTCAACTGCTATTCAAAGCATCAATTACGATCCGGCGACGAGGACCCTCTCCGTATGGTTCGTCCCAAGCGGAAATCGCTACGATTACAACGACGTGCCGCCGCAGACCTACGCTGCATTCCGCAAGGCCTCGTCAAAAGGTCGGTTCTTCAACGCGTTCATTCGAGACCGGTATAGCTACCATTTGGTCGAGCAGAGCCAGTCGGGGTGAGATCTTTTGCCCTTGTCGCGCGTAATGCATCCGGGAGAATCCGGTCGGCCGGCCGATCCCTCATTGCGCCGGCGGCGTACCGGGTTGATCACCGCCCGTGGTCGTCTTCGGCGTCGGGTCCTTGTCGACTTCGGGATTTTGATCGACGGTGTTGGTGTTGCTTTGTGTCGGTTCAGTGATGCTGGTGCTGCCCTGTGTCGGTTCGGTCTCGTTGCTGCAACCCGCTAGAGCCAGCGCCGCCAAAAATGATAGGCTCGTCAACGACAGTCTCGTCATGGCCAACCGCTCCCTTCCTGCTCGACAACGGTGAGTCGTGAATTTGGTTGCAGCGGAATGGCTTGTCTGCTGGCCCAGGACCCTTCTGATCGTCGCCGCGTAGGCGCCAAAGGAACAAATCTCCGCGCCGCCACGTTGCATTTCCAGTGCAATGCTTGTGACAGAGAGGCTAACGTCTTGGCGCCGAGAGCAAATTGGAAGGGTTTTCTGAAAATTGGAGAACTCAGCTGCCCGGTGGCGCTCTATACGGCTGCCTCAACCTCAGAGCGGATCGCTTTCCACACAATAAACCGCGCCACGGGCCATAGGGTGCATCGCGCCTTCGTCGACAGCGATAGCGGCAAGCCGGTCGAGAAGGACGACCAGGTCAAAGGCTTTGAGATCGGCTCGGGTGAGTACGTCGTGCTCGAACCCGATGAGGTCGCAGCCGCTGTCCCCGAGAGCGACAAGACGCTGTCGGTCTCGGCCTTCATCGGCTGTTCCGATGTCGACGACGTGTATTTCGACAAGCCGTATTACCTCGCCCCGCCGGATAAACACGCCGAGGAAGCTTTTGGGCTGATCCGCGAGGGCATGCGCAGGAAGAAAGTCGCTGCCATCGCCCAGACCGTCCTGTTTCGGCGCATCCGGACCTTGCTCATCCGGGCCTATGACGAAGGCCTGGTCGCAACGACGCTGAACTTCGACTACGAGGTGCGCTCGGCGGAGGAGGCCTTCGACAACATTCCCGATATGAAGATCGAGGGCGAGATGCTCGAACTGGCCGAACACATCATCAAGACCAAGAAGGGCAAATTCGATCCGACCAAATTCGACGACCGATATGAGGCGGCGCTTGCCGAGCTTGTGAAAGCAAAGCTCGAAGGCAAGAAGATCGCCGTTCCGAAGCCGGCCAAGCGGGAGAAGGTCGTCGATCTTATGGATGCGCTGCGCCAGAGTGCCGGCGTTGGCGGCAAGCAGCCCTCGACAAGAAAGCCCGCGGCAAAGTCAAAGCCGGCGCGCCACGCAAAGGCGAAGCAGACAGCACCGCGTCGGAAGGCCGGCTGACCGATGGCGCTCGAGACCTACCGCAAGAAGCGCAATTTTTCCGTTACCCCGGAGCCGCAGGGGCGCAGGGCGCCCGGGACCGGCAACAGCTTCGTCATACAGAAGCATGATGCCACCCGGCTCCATTACGATTTTCGTCTCGAAATGGACGGCGTGCTCAAGAGCTGGGCCGTCACAAAAGGGCCGAGCCTGATCCCCGGCGAGAAGCGCCTTGCCGTCCATGTCGAGGATCATCCTTTGGAATATGGCGGTTTCGAAGGCACCATCCCTAAAGGCGAATATGGCGGCGGCACCGTTATTTTGTGGGACAGAGGCACTTGGTCGCCGATCGGCGACGCGCATCGCGGCTATGCGAAAGGCCATCTCGATTTCGAACTTCACGGCGAGAAGCTTGGCGGCCGCTGGCATCTTGTGCGGATGGCCGGAAAGCCGCGGGAGAAGCGCGAGAACTGGCTGCTGATCAAAGGCGACGATGACGCCGCGCGCACGGAAGGTGATCCCGACATTCTGGACGAGCGGCCGGAATCCGTCGCGACCGGCCGCAAGATCGAGGACGTCGCCGGCGAAGAGCCCGGCTGGTCGTCCAAGACGGGGCGCATTCGGAAGCGCCGCGGCGGCCGCACGGGGGCAACTCAACCAGAAGAGCGGCCTGCAACCGTAAGCGTTCCCCAACCGTCAAAGATCAAGGGTGCCAAGAAGGCAGCGCTTCCCGATTTCGTCGAACCGACGCTGGCGACCCTGGTCTCGTCCGCGCCGTCCGGCGAACGCTGGCTGCACGAGATCAAATTCGACGGCTACCGGCTGCAGGCCAGGATCGAAGCCGGTCGCGTCAAACTGTTGACGCGGAGCGGTCTCGACTGGACAAAGAAATTCGGAAAGGCGGTCGTTTCGGCGCTGGCCGATATCCCTGTCGGGACGGCGCTGATCGATGGTGAACTCGTGGTCGAGACCTCCGCCGGCGCATCGGATTTTTCCGCGCTGCAAGCCGATCTCAGCGAGGGCCGCAGTGATCGCTTTCGCTTCTACGTCTTCGACCTGCTTCATCTTGACGGGTACGATCTGCGTGACGTTGCGTTGATCACCCGCAAGGAATTGCTGGAAAAGATCATCGGCGGTGATAACGTCATCATCAGCTACAGCGGACATTTTGAGGAGAATGGCGCTCTGGTCCTGCAACACGCCTGCCGGCTGAGCCTGGAAGGAGTTGTCTCCAAGCTTCGCGATGCGCCTTACCGCTCTGGCCGCAGCAAGAACTGGGTGAAGTCGAAATGCTCTGCGCGGCAGGAATTTGTCGTGGCCGGCTATGTCCCCTCGACAACCTCGCGCAATGCGATCGGTTCGCTCATCCTGGGTGTCTATGATGACGGCAAGCTTCATTATGTCGGACGCGTCGGCACCGGCTACACGGCGGCGGTTGCCGAGAGCCTCTTCAAGAAGCTCGAGCGAATACGCATTCCGTCAACCCCGTTCGACGAACGGCTGACCGCCGAGGAGGCTCGGCAAGTCCGCTATGTCAGGCCGGAACTCGTCGCCGAAATCGAGTTCCGGGCGTGGACCGCCGACGGCAATCTGCGCCACGCCTCATTCCGCGGATTACGCGAAGACAAGCCGGCGAAGGAGATCGTCCGCGAAACGCCGAAGACGAGCAAGGCAGCACCCAAACCTCAGCGTCGGAGCGTCGAGCTCACCCATCCCGATCGCCTCTACTGGCCGGACCAGGGCGTGACCAAGGAAGGTCTCGCCGATTATTATGCCGAGGCGTGGCGCTATGCGTCGCCCTACATCGTCGGCCGCGCGTTAGCGCTGGTACGATGTCCCAATGGGATTTCGGGCGAGCAGTTCTTCCAGAAGCATGCCTGGAAGGGGCTCAACCCCAACATTGTCCTGGTTCACGACCCCAAGGATCCGCCCGACGAGCGGCTGATCAGCATCAATGATCTCGATGGGCTGATCGGTCTCGTCCAATCGGCGGCGCTGGAGATCCACCCCTGGGGTTCGATGGTAAGCGATTGGGAGCGTCCGGACACGATCATCATGGATCTCGACCCCGGCGAGGACGTGAGCTGGGAGGCGGTGATCGAAGCCGCCGTCGAGACCCGCGACCGGCTGAAGAATACAGGGCTTGTCCCCTTCATCAAGACCTCCGGCGGCAAGGGTCTGCACGTTGTGGTGCCGTTGAAACCGAAAG
Organism: Mesorhizobium sp. BHscii; assembly: GCF_053848065.1. Taxonomy (NCBI): domain Bacteria; kingdom Pseudomonadati; phylum Pseudomonadota; class Alphaproteobacteria; order Hyphomicrobiales; family Phyllobacteriaceae; genus Mesorhizobium; species Mesorhizobium sp. BHscii. The sequence goes on from NZ_JBSPKW010000001.1 coordinate 252,520, forward strand.
CGGAATGGCCAGCTGTGAAAGCCTTCACCAAGGCGATTGCCGACTCCATGGCCGCCGACAGTCCCAACCGCTACGTCTCGACCATCACAAAATCCAAACGGCGCGGAAAAATCCTCGTCGACTATCTGCGAAACCAGCGCGGTGCGACCGCAGTCGCACCCTATTCGACAAGAGCACGACCGGGTGCGGCGGTGTCTATGCCGCTTGCCTGGGACGAGCTCGGACCCGGCATCGGACCGGCCTATTTTACCGTCGAGAACACACCGACCCGGCTTGCCTCGCTATCGTCGGATCCCTGGCAGGATTTCCGAGCTGCCGCAGCGCCGATCGAAGATCGTGCAAACCGACGCAAGAAAGCGGCTTGAGGAGGGCATTGCGAAGGTGCATGCATCCGAACAAATCAGGCGATCTGCTCAAACGTGCATTGTTCCGGAGCCTTGTCCGGCCGCCAGCGCAGGAACTTGGTGCCATGCCGGAAACGGTCGCCGGTGACGTGATCGAAGCGTACTTCGACCACCAGTTCGGGCCGAACCGGCTCCCATTCACCGCTGCGCTCGGTGCTCCAGCGGCTCGGCCCGCCCGGCGCCTTTCCGGTAAAGCCGGGGGGCGAGCGCATGGCTTCGAGTTTGCGAGTAAGCTCGGCCCTGTCGTCCTTGGCAAGGGTCGAGGTGAAACCGACGTGATCGAGCTTGCCGGCCTCATTGTAGAGACCCAGCAACAATGAACCGACCTGCGGACTGTTGCTGAGATAGCGAAAGCCGCCGACCACGCAATCGGCCGACCGCAACCGCTTTACCTTCACCATCGCGCGCACCCCCGGTTGGTATGGATCGTCCAGCCGCTTGGCGACCACGCCGTCCGTCTCCCCATGTCCGGCATCAGATAGCCAGGAGCGGGCTTCCTTCACATCGCGCGTGCAGTGCGAAAGCAGGATGTTCCTGCGGTTCGCCGAAGCAACGAAAGCCTCAAGATTCGCTCGCCGTTTTTCCAGTGTCCGGGCCAACAGGACGGTTCCATACTGGTCGCAGAGCATGTCGAAGAGGACGATGTGCGCCGGGGTTTCGTCGGACAGCTTGCGGATCCTGCTCTCGGCGGGATGAAGCCGCATCTGGAGGGCGTCGAACGACGGTTTGCCGTCGACCGAGATGACGATTTCACCGTCGACGACAAAACGGCGCGACGGCAGTTCCTTCAATGTCGCGACGAGTTCGGGAAAATAGCGTCCGAGCGGCTTGCCTGACTTTGCGCGCAACTCCACCGCATCATCCTGCCGGAACGCCAGGCAGCGAAAACCATCCCATTTGCGCTCGTATTGCCATCCATCTTCCTCGGGAATCGCATCGGCCGCCTTGGCCTCCATCGGAGGCGTATCGAGCGGCAGGGCGAAGCCGCCGTCGCGGGGGCTCACCTTCATTGTGCTGCCTTTGTTCTCCCGAGCAACTCCGTGCGCCTATTTTCGCTTTCCGGCCTCCGAGCCGATGCTCTTGCGCAGCGCATCCATGATGTTGATCACGTTGCTGGGCGGTTGCTCGGCCTTGTCCTTCGCCTTGGCTGGATGCTTCTTGCCCTTCTTCTTCGAGGCAATGATCTCCAGCAGCCGCGCCTGGACGGGATCTCCGGTCATGGCGGGATCCCACTGCCTGGTTCGCTCATCGATCAAGGTCGAGACCATATCCATTAGTTTCGGGTCGGGTTTGGCGTCTTCGATCTTGCCGAAATAATCCTCGGGATCGCGAACCTCGTCGCCATAGCGCAGTGTCCACAGGACGATGCCCTTGCCTCGTGGTTCAAGCATGACGGCGCGCTCGCGGCGGTACATGACCAGTCGCGATATTCCGACTGTCCCTGTCGACCGCATCGCGTCGCGAATGACCGAGAATGCTTCCTCCCCGACCGGATCGTCAGGGGTGAGATAGTGGGGCTTGTCGTACCAGATCCAGCCGATGCTGTCGGCATCGACAAACATGTCGATGTCGATGGTGCGCGTGCTCTCCAGCGCGACTGCGTCGATCTCATCGTCCTCGAGCAGGACGTATTCGTCCTCGCCGCGCTGATAGCCCTTGACCTCGTCGTCTTCAGCAACTGGTTTGCCGCTGACGGCGTCGACATATTGGCTGACGACGCGATGCCCGCTCTTGCGATTGATCGTATGGAACCGGACCTTTTCGCTCTCGGTGGTAGCGGGCGTCATCGCGACCGGACAGGTCACGAGCGAAAGCTTCAGATAGCCTTTCCAGAAAGGACGCGGCGCCATCGAGGATCCTCGGCAGGTGTAAAACAGTCGAACGCATCAAGGTGATCGATTGTTCCAGCATCGTTTCGTCGCGCTCCCAAGGCTCGCCAGCAAGAATCCATCATTTTTCCGGTTCGAGAAGGAACCGATGCGCGCAAGCGCAGTTCGGGGCAGACAAACAGCTCGGCAGCAAGGACCATTTCAATGTCGGAAGCGATCCGGATCGCAATCGGCGCTCCATTGTCGGGAAATGCGGCGGCGCTTGGCGCCGAGATGAAGCAGGCGATCGAACTCGCGGTCGAGGAGCAGAACGCGGACGGTGGCATTGCGGGCTTTCCCATCATGGTTGAGGGTGCGGACGATCAGGGAAAGGTCGAGACCGGACGGCAAGTCGCGGACGACTTTTGCAACCGGCCGGATCTGCTTGGCGTCGTTGGCCACTACAACAGCAATGTCACCATCGCTGCGGCGGAAATCTACGCCGCCCACGACCTCCCGATGATCACGCCGATCGCTTCCGACACAGCGCTCACCGAGCGCTCTCTGCCGAATGTCTTTCGCTTCACCAACCGGGATGATCAGACCGGAGCAGCCATTTCCCGTCATCTCTACGACACCATGGGCAAGCGCCGCGCCGTCCTGGTCGAAACCGAAACGATGTACGGCCACAGCATAGGCATCGCGTTCTCGCGGGCCTTTCTGTCGCTCGGAGGACGCATCGCGGAGCGGCGAACGGTTCGCGAAGGGAGCCGCGATTTTGACCCGCTGGTCGCATCTCTGCGGGCCGATTTCGATCTGCTGTTCTACGGCGGCAGTTTCGAGGGTGCTTTCATCCTGCGGGCGATGCGCCGTGCAGGTCTCCACCAGCTCTTTGCCAGCGGTGACGGCTGTTGGGACGCGGTGAATTTCCTTGAGCCTGCGGGAGAAACCGCAACATTGGGCGAAGGCGTTCTCGTGCTGTCCGCCACGCCCGAAGTGGGTAGAGTCGCTGGTTCAAGCGATTTCGCTGCGCGCTATGCGGCGCTGTTCGGACCAATCGGCAACTATGCGGTGAATTCCTACGATTCAGTCCGCGTGCTGATCGCCGCAATCAGGGACGCGATCACTGAAACCAAGGGAAATCCGAGCCGGCGCGACGTTCTGACTGCGATGCGGAAGCTCCGCTTCAAAGGCATTGCCTATAGAGATCCCGTGCAGTGGGACGAAAAAGGCGACAACCTGGCCGTCGTCACGGCGCTCAATGTCGTGGAAAATGGCCGATTCCGACAGGTTGCGGAAATCCCGCGGACGCAAGGGGGCCTGATAGCTACGGCCTCGCGACGACCGCGGCAATTTTTATCAAGGTGAAACGAAACAATTGCCTCCGATCGCCGTTTCGCCAGCAAGGTGAATTTTGGGCGAGGAGGCGACGATGAGTGCAACCGGCCCGGAGGTTTTCGGCAAGACGCTGCAGACCGCGAACATCTTGGCACGAGTAGCGACCCAGGGATGCCAGGTCTCGCCCTTGCAAAGGTGAAGCCAATGATTTTTGACGCGCCGAAATTCAGGGATAGAACGGAGGCGGGGCGCCAGCTTGCCGCCGCTTTGACCGGGTTCGCGGCAACCGATCCACTGGTGCTGGCGCTGCCACGCGGCGGAGTGCCGGTTGGCTTCGAAGTGGCGAAGGCACTCCGTGCCCGGCTCGACGTGCTGCTTGTACGCAAGATCGGCGCGCCCGGCCATTCCGAATATGGCATCGGCGCGGTCGTCGACGGGGAGAACCCGCAGCTCGTCCTCAACGAGGAGGCGATGGCTTTGGTCCAACCGTCAGACGATTACGTCGAGGCAGAGAAACGGCGGCAACTGCTCGAAATCGAACGGCGCAGAAACCTCTATCTCGGCAGCAGGCCTGCAGCTTCAGTCCTTGGCCGCACCGTTATCGTCGTCGACGACGGCATAGCGACCGGAGGCACGGTCAGAGTGGCGCTCAAGGCGTTAAGGAAGGATCGGGCCGCGCATGTTGTCTTGGCCGTTCCGGTAGCACCCAGGGATACGCTCGACCTGATAAAAGCCGATGTGGACGAAGTGGTATGTCTCGCCACGCCCGAGCCGTTTGTTGCGGTGGGCCGGTATTATGGGGACTTCGCGCAGACCACGGACGCGGAGGTGATCCGGCTGCTGCGTGAGGCAGAACAGTTCGAGAGCAAATCGTCGATGCGATCTGCCCGTTAACTCATCGCCTACAGCCGAAGGAGCAAGCTATCGCTAAGGACCGACGGAAGCAGATCGTCGAGCGGGCGATTTCTTTCTCTACCAGCCAGACCGCGCCCCCACGGCGGGCAAGCCGTCAGTCCCGCAAACGATTGGCAGCGTGATCCTGGCGCTGCTCGCTCGCGACCTGCTTGGAATCCAGACCGCGTTCCTTCGTATGCTGAGCCTTGTCGCGGTTGGACAGGATTTGGTTTTCTTCGAGCTTATCCTTTGGGGTCGTGGTCATGGCACCTGTACCAGAACCCTTTCCCCGTGCACCCGCTCCGACATGCTTCTTGCTACCTTTTGCCATGGGCTTGCTCCAATTCTTAGTCGTCAGGACGATTCTTGTGGTGAACGCTCTCCTGATTTTCTCCGCGAAGGATGTTGCGATCGTCAGGATCAACAAGGTCGGGTGTCTTGGACCTGATTTCCGATCCCTTGCGCAGCGCTTCACGTTCCGCTGCGGATCGCTTCAGGTCTGCCTCTGCGTCGAAATCCTTGCTGGCGCCCTTCGTGTTCTCCCGCTTTTCAATGATGCGCAATTGCTGCTCATGGGTCCTGCGTCCAGCCATTGGTTCCTCCTTGCGTTCGATTTGAGGCCCAGATTGCTGGCGGCATCGTCGACTTCCCGGTGATTGCAGGGGCCACGGTCCTTGCCGAAGCGGGAATCGTGGGCACCACGATCTGAGCCTGTCCTTATGGCGATAATGGCAGGGCGGCGGGATCGTTCCGAAATGGCGGTCGAATATACCGTCCATCGCTCATCGACTCCGGACTGCCCATCCGCATCTGCCACGATCCGTCAGTCTTTCTCCTCGCGATACAAGCGCTCGGTCGCCCGCGCGCTCTCCCTGCGTTCTGCGGGACCGCGACGGCGTCGCGTAAGGAGTGCGTAGGCGATCAGGATTGCCAGTATCAGGGGACCGCCTGCAACGACGAGCAACCACATGCTGTTCTCAAACATGGACCATCTCCTTTCCCTCACAACCGAGAAGGCGTCGTAACAGTTCCTGGGCTCTGCGTAATGGAACCCTGTTCGCTGCGGACGGCGCTCGACCCGAAGCGATTGCCTGTCTGCGAGCTCGCGATCCGTTGCTTTATGACGGGCAATTATGCTACTGATTTGGCTGTGGTGCTGATTTGCGCCGACGACCCGCCGCCGAGGCGGGTTTTTTGTTTGAGTTTCGGCCATCCCTCAGAGCTGCATGTCACGCTTAAGGCGCGACTTGCCCTCGCCGAACCATTTCCGAGAAACCGAGACCTGGCTGAAGTCCAAACGCGGTCTCCTGCGGTTTTGCCAGGCAAAGACCGAGGCCCGCCTCTCAGGCGGCGCTGCCCGCCTGCCGTTCCGATGGAACATCCCGGCATCTCCGTCGTTCGGCGACTGATCGCCGATGTCCACGTCTGACGCCTATCGCCGCAGCGAGAGCGTAAAGCTGCAGATACCAGATACAGAGGAGGCAACCATGCCCAACACTGCCGAGATTCTTGTCGACACATTGATCGCCTGGGACGTTCGCGTGATCTTCGGCCTGCCGGGAGACGGCATAAACGGCATCATGGAGGCGCTGCGCACAAGGCAGGACAAGATCCGCTTCGTGCAAGTGCGGCATGAGGAATCCGCGGCTTTCATGGCGACGGCCTATGCCAAATGGACGGGCAAACTCGGCGTCTGCCTCGCCACCTCAGGGCCAGGAGGCACTCACTTGCTCACCGGCCTCTACGACGCAAAGCTCGACCAGGCGCCGGTCCTTGCCATAACCGGCATGCAATTTCACGACCTGATCGAGACGTTCACGCAGCAGGATGTCGATCTCACCCGTGTTTTCAACGACGTCGCCATCTTCAACACGCAAGTGACCGACGCAGCGCATATGGAAAACGTTGCCGGCCTGGCCTGTCGTTCCGCGCTTGCGGGACGCGGCGTCTCCCATCTCTCGATAGCCAGCGACGTGCAGGAACAGACGTCGGCAAAGCGCTCGCCCCGCAACCTTCCAAGACACACGCCCGAACGGTGGTTCGAAGGGGACAAGCGACCCGACGAAGCCCAGCTTGCTCTTGCGGCCGATATCCTCAACACAGCCTCAAAGGTGGCGATACTCGCCGGGCGCGGTGCGCTGCATGCCCAGGCCGAACTCGAGAGGACGGCGGAACTCCTCGCCGCACCCGTTGCCAAGGCTTTGCTCGGCAAAGCCGTCTTGCCGGACGATCACCCGCACGTCATGGGCGGAATCGGAATATTGGGCTCGCTGACCTCTCAGGAGATCATGGAGGAATGCGAGGCGCTGCTGATCGTCGGCTCGACCTTCCCCTACATCGAATACTATCCCAAGCCCGGCAAGGCGCGCGGCGTGCAGATCGACCGCAACGCGCAGCGGATCGGCCTTCGCCATCCTGTCGAGGCCGGTCTCGTCGGCGATGCGGCCATCACGCTGCAATTGCTGAATGAAAGGCTGAAGCCTAAGCAGGACAGATCATTTCTCGAGAACGCGCAGCAGAGCTTACAGCGCTGGCGCAAGATGATGGCCGAGGCGGAAAGCAGGGACGACGTGCCGCTCAACCCGCAACGCGTCGTCAAGGCATTCGGCGACCGAATGCCGGCCAACGCGATCCTGGCTAGCGATTCCGGTCAGAACACCGAACTTGCCGCCCGTCATATCGATATCAAGGCAGGCCAGGATTTCGCCGTCTCCGGCTCGCTGGCATCGATGGCCTGCGGGCTGCCCTATGCGATTGCCGGCGGGATCGCTTTTCCGGGCCGGCCGGTTTTTGCGGTGGTGGGCGATGGCGGGCTGGCGATGCAGCTTGGCGAATTCTCGACGGCCGTGCGTTACAAGATTCCGCTCAAGCTTCTGGTGATCAAGAACAACATGCTCAACCAGATCGCCTGGGAGCAGATGATGTTCCTCGGCAACCCGCAATTTGCCTGCGAACTCCAGCCGATCGATTTCGCTTTGGCTGCTGAGGCCATGGGAGGCATCGGCTACAGCGTCACCCGGCCTGAGGACGTCGATGGGGTCCTTGATGCCGCGTTTGCCGCGGAAGGCCCGGTGATCATAGAGGCGGTCGTCGACGCGTATGAACCTATGCTGCCGCCGCGCATGCCGGACGAATATCGCAAGAACATGCGCGCAGCGCTGCGGGAAACGCCAGGCCGTAAGGAGATCGAAGCAAACCTCGCTCGGGAGCCGCTGAAGACAATGATGGGCTGACTGCAGGTCCCCTGGCCGGTCACTCCTTGACGTAGGCGCCTGGCTGGCGCCCGCTCTTCGGAGCCTTGGCGTCCTTGGAACGCTCGGCGATCGACGGTCCGGCGCCGGATGTCTTTTCGGTTGCGGCACTGGGCGTGGACTGACTGGGCGGGTTTTGCCCTTCGGACTGATGGGTTTTGTCCTCCACCTCGTCCTTAGACCGTGTCAGGCCCATCCCGCCGGCAGGCTTCTTGTTGCCAGCCGCCTCTTGGGAGAATTGATCCGACTCGTCCGCATCTTTCTTGGCCGGGTACTTGGTAGCACCATGTTCGTAGCGGGTCTCGTTTTCAGTCATGGCGTGTCTCCGATTGCCTCATGCATAGCGGTTAAACAGCCCTGTGACGGCCGGGGTCCAACTGCCGCCCGTGCTCCCCACTGCCGGCATATGCGACATCTGCAAACGGACGCGGCGCCCGCCGGCGCGGCTGCCGATATTCGGCAACGCTCAGGCGTCCTGCGCCAGTCAGGCCTCTTGCCATGGCGTGTGCAGGATATCGGCGCCCGGCTGCTCGTCGAACAGTACCGCGCAGCCGCGCTCCCACGCCACCGGCGACAAGGCGTTGGCCACGATTTCGTCCGGCGAGATGAAATCCCCGGTCAGCACCCGCAACTCTTCCACAGCTTTGGCCATCGACACCAGTCGCCCGGCGGCGCGGCCGGTCGTGCAGGCATCGATGACGGAAACGAGATCGATCATATCGAAGTGGCCCATTATACGCCTCCGCAAAAGGGGTCCCTTCCCGGCTATGAACGCCGCAGCGGTCGACAATGTTCCCGGCCTGGTCGAATAGCGTTCCGAATTGGCCGTCGCCCGTTCGGCTTCAAGCGCGGTGCATCACATCGCCTTTCCGGTATTGTCTATCCCTTCCTTAAGCTTGCTCAGGAATGCCACCAGAGCATCCTCCGGGCGATCGGCCTCCTCGGTCAGCATGTCGATACCCCAGCGTCCGAGGACCGCTTCCTGGACGACGCTCGGTTGCGGCATGAAGACGAACGATTTCGGACGGTTCTTTTCGTAGCCGGACCGGCGCCAGGTTTCCCAAAGCCGATACAGCAACAGACGGATGTTCATGTCGGACATGCTGTAGCCGATGAACAGGATGGTGCGCCCCAGTGCGTCGGCACGAAACTTCACATCCAGCGGCGACTCGAACGAGAGCCGCTCGAAATAGTCGGACTCCGCCAGGACCAGAGATGCATCGTCGTCGAAATCGCCGTGGTATTTGATGATCTGGGTAACTTCGCCGTTCACCTTGGCGATATCCTTGGCATTGGCCACTTTTACGAACGGGCGGTCGTGGACTTCGAATGCAACCTCAAGGTTCCGATCATAGTTGGTGGTGTAGATGATCGGGAAATTCAATGACACGATCAGCTTGTGGATCGCCGATCCCTTGACTTTTTCCCGCGAGACGCTCCATTCGCGATCCATCCAGCTGCGCAAGGGACCGAGACCCCCATTCTTCAGCCGGTAATATTCGGCAAGAGCCTGGTAGCTGGGTTCAGGTATGTCGACCATGTCGCGGTCGAGGCCGAGTTCATCCTCCATATGCTCGATCAGCTTCTGCCAGGATGGCAGGCCGACGCTCATCGACACCCCCGCCCCAACGAACAAGATCGCTCGTCTCTCTTTCACGGACTGAGCCAGTTGCTCGAGTGCAGACGGCATGGCCAACTCACCAGGCAATGATCCAACACAACTGCGAAAGGCGTCCTCTGTTCCGGAGAAGCCCGGACCACTGCCAAATGTGTCCAGCAAATGGGGTGTGTTCAGAAAATCGGGTGTGTTCAGCAAATCGGGCGCAGACTGGAACCGGTTGAGGCAGATTGAAGTTTGGTTGTCAGGGAGACGATGATGGCCGCACGACGAGATCGGACGACTGCCAAAGCGAGAGGCGGTATTCAGGCCGGGGCGACGCAGGACAAGACCCCGGGGTTCGACCCTGCCGCCGCACCTGAAGCGACCGACGCCGAAGCGGCAGATGTGCCGAGCCCTGTCGCCGAGGCTCGCCCACGCCGACAGCCAGAGTTCACGAATGAAGCAAGCTTCGGCGATGCGATGCGGCGGCCGGTAGGAAGCGAGCCTGATCTTCAGCCTCGCAGCAACTGGCCGGTTCTGGTGATTGCCGCAGTTGTTCTCGTAGCGGCCGCGGTCTTCGTGATTGCAGCCATACTGCGCTAGCGAGGTACGTTTCGAGAGCTATTCGTACCCGAGGGCAAGGTCATTGTGAGCATCTGTCGCGGCTATCGCAGCCTGGCCAAAAGCGACTGCGATCTGGTTCAGCGCTTTGACCAGGTCGCCGATGGCATACACTCCATCGACCGAAGTCCGCTGATGCTTGTCGACGACAACATAGCCCTCGTCGCAGCATTCGATGCCCATTGCCAGGGCGAGTTCGGAACGCACCCGGCATCCCATCGCCGGATAGATGACGTCGAAATGTCGCACCTCGCCGTCCTTAAGGATGGCCTCGTAACCATTTTCGGACGGAACAAACTTTTTGAACGTGTCGCAAATGGCAATGTTCTCTTCCATGGCCACGCGCCGTGTGCTGGCGGAAAAATCGGGAAGATAGCGTGCGAGCAGTGTGACGTGCTGCGTGTACTGCTTGAGGAACAAGGCCTCTCGCAGTGCCTTCGCCTCGTGTCCGATAACCGCAACCCGACGATCTATGACTTCATAGCCGTCGCAAACCGGGCAAAGGCGTACGCTGCCTCTGGCGATGGCCTCGCCCAGACGCGGAATTGCAGGCACGACGTCGACGATACCTGTCGCCAGGAATATCTTGCGGGCGACGATCCGCCCCGCGTTTGTCTCGGCACCAAATCCGCCTAAGGTCGGCTCGATCGATGACGCCTGATCCTGCACCAGTGTCGCTCCGTATTCGGCGGCCTGCGCGCGAAGGCGTTGCAGAAGATCGGGGCCGCTGATCCCTTCCGGAAATCCGGGGCAATTACGGCTTTGTGCAATCAGCATCGCGCGCGATTCACCCGCGTCGACCACGACGACCCGATGACGAAACCTGCCGAGATAGATAGCGGCGGCCAGCCCCGCAGGTCCGCCGCCAACAATGAGAACATCCGCTTCAGTCGCGGATGAGGCTGAATGTCGGCGTTTGCGCACGGATTGATCCATCCGCGCCGAACGCACTCATGGGAAAGATGTTCCAGCGCCGAAATCGAAAGGCGCGACATCTGCCGCGGCAAGGCGTTACCACTCGATCGCCGGCCGCGCGATCATCAGCCAGAAAATCCCGAGGACGGCAGCAAAGGCGGGAAAGCCAAAGGCGAACCACAGCCAGAAAAGCCTGATATACCGGGCCGGCAGCGGGGCTCCCGCCTTGGCGGCTTCGGACGCCAGATTGCGCATCTCCATCTGCATCCATACCACCGGCAGCCAGAACACACCGGTGACGATATAAAGCGCGATGGAAAGCACGATCCAGCCTTCGGAGAGCGAGTAACCCGCCAGCCAGGCGAGCGCGACGCCGGTTATCGGCTGCGCCACGACGGCAGTTGCCGTGAAGAGAAAGTCGGCGACCACTACGATGCGCGCCACTGCCGCAATTGTTGCTGCATTGCCGGTCCTGTGGGCGAGAAGCATGAAGAAGGCAATGCCGGCGCCGGTGCCAAGCAGCACGCTGGCACCGATGACATGCAGGTACTTCAGCACGAAATAGAGCATCAGCGCTCCTCCAGGATTGCCAAGGCAACGAAGTGAAGGACGATGATCGGCAAGACCTTCAGAAACGGCCCAAGCGGTTCGTTCCACAGGTCCGGGCGCAGGAAAGTGCCCACGATTATATAGAAGAGCGAGAGCGCGATGCCGGCGTAGACGCCTTTTCGCGCCGTTGGCCGCCAGGCTATGAGTGCGCCGACGACGACGTCGGCAAGAGCGCCGGCGATCACGGCAGGCGCCGACAACATGCCAGCCCCCGTGCTTTGCATGAGGCCGATGCCGTTGCCGTAGCCAGTGGTCAGCGAAACAATCCCCGTCATGATCCAGAAGAACGGCAGGACGACGAAGATTGCAGCCTTGGCGAAATAAAGCCCGGCGAACCATTTCTCCTGCACCGTTGCCGGATTGAGCGCGAGGAACTGCGCCAAGCTTTGTGGGTGTATGCCGGTCAGGGAAATCCAGTTCGATGGATCTCCGACCGCCCCTCGCGTGATCTCCCTGGCGGCATTGGTGCGCATTGGAGGTCGCCAGCCGAGCATCGCGGCAAGATCGCCGAGGCGGTAGAGAAATCGGGCAACCCATCCCGGCAAGACAAGCCTGGCTGCGGAACGCCAGCCGAGCCAGCGGCGCAAAGTGCCGACAATCTCGTCCATGGTCAGCTGTTCGGGACCTGCAAGTTCCAGCGCCATACGAGACGGACTGCCGGGATTGAGAAAGAAGAGCGCCGTCGAGACCACATCCTCGAGCTGCACGACCTGTAGCCGGCCGGTATCTGGCATTGACGGCAGCACCGGCAGCGAGGCCAGACCGCGAAACAATGCACTGGCCCCAAACACAGGCCGGCCGAGCACCACGGAAGGGCGAAGGATTATCCAGTCCAGATCAAGTGCCATGAGGGCCTGATCGCCAGCATATTTCGTCGCCGAGAACGACGAAGGCTGTGCCCGATCGACACCCATTGCCGAGAAGTGGATCACCTTGGCAACGCCGGCCCGCGCGCAGGCGAGAAAAAGAGCCGCCGCAGCATCGCGATGAACTTGCCCGGTCTTTTCGCGAGGGCTGTCCTGCAGAACGCCGGCACAGTTCACGACGGCATCGATGCCGGCCAGATGCGGCAGCCAATCTTCAGGGCGTAGCGCGGTCGCCATGTCCAGCACCAGCAATTGGTAGTCGCGGGCTGCATTTGCCCGAGGGCTACGGACGATGCCGACCACCTCATGTCCTTCGGAACCGAGGCGGGAACAGACCGAAGCGCCGATCAGGCCGGTGGCGCCAACAACGAGAATTCTCATCGGACCCCGGTCTCCGGTAGCGGCAACCACGAGACCATCGCCGTCCTATTCGGCGCGTGTATCCTCGATGGCGTCGATGTTGTTCCGGCGCTGCGAAAACACACGTCTCCCAGGCAGTTGTTCAAGGGTGATGGTGACCACAGGCAGTCAAGTCGAAGACCGCGACGTTTACTGGTATTTACAGTGCGCGCTTGTAGCGTTGCTTCCACACATTGTCCTCCCAGCGCCGAACGGACCACAAGACTGGTGTGCAACTTGAAATAGAGCACATCATGGTTGCGTCAACTGAACCGCTGACGGACCTGCGCGATCATTTGGGCAGTCCAGGTGGGGCACTAGCCTGTATGAATGTGCGAGAGACGGTCGCGGCCACTGTCCGGCAACGCGGAACAAACCATCGAGGACGGGATTAGGAAAGCACCAGGAGACCTATTATGGACAGGGAAGCGCGTATCAGGCGGCGAGCCCATGAAATCTGGGAGCGTGAAGGCCGTCCGGAAGGGCGGGAGCGCGAGCGTTGGGATCAGGCCGTGCAAGAAATCGAGGCAGAGGGTTCCGAGGCAGAACGTGGACCGGTCGTCCTTGACCCGACCGTTGGCGCCGACTCCGAACCCGATACGGGCGGCGCCCGAGCTAACGGCAAGCCGATCTCTTGACCGGCTGTTCGGCACGGAAAGGAATATGCCATGCCTCGTATCATCGCCTGGGTCGTGATTCTACTGGCGGTACTCTTCATCATTTGGCTGTCGTTCGACCAGACCGGCCGGACCAGCGACGGGACTCAGCCTGCGCCCCATGCAATAGACCAGGACGGGTGACGACGGCGGTTGACCTCGATTCCGGGCAGGACCGGCAAAGTTCGAAGTTGAGGCGATCCTGGCCTAACTCGACGGGGCGGACTCCTCATTCCTGTACTCGTGAATGAGGCCGAGGATTTGCGATCGGACCAGTTCGCGAGCCTCGGCCTGAACGAATGGCATCAACAGTTCGACCCGTTCCTCGACGGTCTCGGGAAGATCCGCAGCAGGATCGATGAGGTCGTTACCGTGCGCGTAGAGATTTTCCGTCAGTTTTTTGTCGAGGTCGGAAAAAATGCCCATTGATCTGCTCCAAGCCAGCTTCTCTGCTTAAATTGAATGCTGACGAAAATGTTCCCCGGATGATCGATCACAACAGCTGCTTCTCCGGCCGAACGCGGGCTAGTCCAGCTCTAGTGGTAGCTTTTGACGTGATGCGGATTACCTGTTCCGACCCCAACTACGCTCATTGTTTGGCGCTGAGCGTCGGCAGTTTAGTGAAAGCGATCCGTCAAAACCTTACCTGACTCGCCCGTTTTCTCACAGTCAGGATCAAATCCGGACGAGAAAGGACCAAGTCGGCTTGGGGCGGGAAAACAGCGCGAGCGTTATCGCTTTGGTCGAGCCACGGGGAAACTGGCCTATGGCTTTCTAAAGAAGCCGGACAGAATATTCGGACCCACTTCGCCGGGCCGCATTCTAATCCCGTCCTCGAAGCAGTTCAGCGTCACGCACTGGAAGCCGCTGTGTGCGAGGAGTGCCACCAGCGAGTCACGGTCGAAATGGTGCAGGTGCTCGTTGGGGAGACGCATACGCCACGTTCGGAACCACGCGTCGCCGGCGGTGCCGAGCTCGCGCCAGCGGCAATAAGGGACGGCGACGGCCAGGTAGCGGGCCTGAAGGCGGGCGAGGAAACCCAGGTCCGGGATGTGCTCAAGCACGTCGAACATGGCGACGAGATCCCACGAGCTGGCGAGAGCCTCATCCCAATCGACAAAGCGGACGCCATTGGGCAGCGGAAACCTGGCGATGTCGCAGCCGGCGCAGTCGGCGACCCCGGTTATTTTCGCGGCTTCGACGAATGTGCCCGTGCCATATCCAATCTCCAGGACGGACCGAGGAATTTGGCCGGTGATTCCCAGCACCCAGCCAAGTCGCTGATATCCGAGCTTGATGGTCCGGTCACTCAGGTCCTCGTAATAGGAAATGTATTGCTTGTCGTACTTGATCGGTGTGAAGTCGATCTGGTGGATCACGCCAAACCCGTCGACCTCGTAGTTGTCCAACATTAGCGTGCGGCCTCCAGCTTCCGAATTCCTTATATGGCAGAGCTAAACGCGACGTAACCGGACAACTGAGCGGTTCCGGTATTCGGGCGGTAGCGGATCGGCCCCTTTAGCCATATGGCTCCCAATCACGGACGGTCAGGTTCCGGCCCAGACTGCCGGGCGGCAATGCCTCTATCTCTGCCGGAGAGATCACCTTTGCCGCTTCCTGAAAGCAGAGACAGCCAGCGACCACGCTGGCGATTGCCATGACGCCTCGCGTGCAATAGGCCTTTGCCGGAAAAGCTCAGGGAGGATTGCCGTGACAGGTACAGCCAGGACATGGCGCGTCGGAATCCTCTTTTCGCGCAGCGGCATCACTTCGGTCACCGAAAGCGAGCATTTCTACGGAACCGCCTTGGCCATCGAGGAGATCAATGCCGGCGGCGGCGTGCTGGGGCGGCAGATCGAGCCGATCACCTACGATCCGGCCAGCGACCCCGAGGCGTTTCGTTCGCTGGCCCGCAGGCTTCTGACCGAGGACGACGTCAACGTCATCTTCGGCTGCTCGATGTCTGGCAGCCGCAAGGCCGTGCTGCCGATTGTCGAGCGCTACAACGGCCTGCTCTGGTATCCTTCGATCTACGAGGGCTTCGAATATTCGGAGAATGTCCTCTATACCGGCGCCACGCTCAACCAGAATACCTTCGCGCTGGCCGACTTCATCCTGCAGCGCTACGGACCGCGCGTGTTCATGGCCGGGTCCGACTACATCTATCCGCATGAATCCAACCGGGTCATGCGCGATCTCCTGGAATGCAAGGGGGGCACGATCGTCGAAGAACAGTATGTGCCGCTTGATGCCGACGAACGCCGGATGCGCCGCCTGATGGCCGATATCGAGAAGGCCGCGCCGGACGCCGTCTTCTCGACGGTGATTGGGCGCAGCGCGCAAATCCTCTACAGGCTCTATGCCGAGGCAGGCATCGATCGGACACGGCGGCCGATAGCCAGCCTGACCTTGGCCGAAGGCGAGATCCGCGTGATCGGCGCCGAGCACTGCACCGGCCATGTGCTGGCGGCTCCTTACCTGGCGACGGTCGACAGCGGCGAGAACCAGCGCTTCGTCGGCGAGCTCGCCCGCCGGTTCGGCGACCGGACGACTGCGACCATGTGGTCGCAGACGGCTTATACGCAGGTCCACCTGTTCGCCCGCGCGCTGGAAAAGGCCGGAACCCTCGACACCTTTCGCCTCGGACAGGCAGCGCTCGAGGTCGACTATGCGTCGCCGGAGGGACGCATGATGTTCGACCAGGAAAACCGCCACGTCTGGTCGACGCCGCGCATCGGTATCGCCAACGCCACCGGGCAGTTTGATATCGCCTGGCAGTCGCAGGCGCCGATCCGGCCCGACCCCTATCTCGCCTCCTCTCGTTTCGAAGAGCCTTGGCTTTAAATGACGGCAACGCTCAAACGCATTCTCAACGACCTGCGGCAGGCGAAGATCCTGGTCATCCATCCGAAGGACGAGGATGGCGCCGCGCTGGTCGATCACCTCCGGCGCCTAGGTTGCGAAGTCAGGGCGGCGTGGCCGCCGCCGGCCTCGATCCCGGGCGACATCGACACGGTGTTCGTGCAGGTCGGCGAAGCGCCGACCGACGCGATGGTGTCGCTCATCGAGGGCGCCAACGCCGCCGTGGTCGCCATCGTAACCTATGAAAGCCCGACCTCGATCAAGGCGATCATCGACCTCAACGCGCACGGCGTCATCACCAAGCCGCTCAGGCAGTTGGGCGTGCTGACGCAGTTTGCACTGGCCCGTTACCGCTACGGCTATGAAGGGCGGCTGGCCAACAAGGTGCGCAAGCTGGAGGATACGCTGAAGGGACGCCGGACGATCGAGAAGGCGGTCAAGGTGCTGGTCGAGATGAACGGCGTCGATGAGGAAACCGCCTACAAGCTGATCCGCGACCAGGCGACATCGAAGCGGGTCGCCCTGGTTTCGGTGGCCGAAGGCATCCTCGCCGCACAGGAAGCGATGCGGGCTTTCGGCTTCGGGATTTCCGCGCCAGGCAATCAGAAATAGCCGGACAGCCGACAGCCCGACAAGATTACCGCATCAGAAATTTCTTGCAACTAACTGATTTTATTAGTCTAAACAGCAATTTCCGGTGCGGCAGACCGCCGGACACTTTGGCTCTTGACGCGGCCTCCCGGCTGTGCAACTTCTTAAAGCACGAGCAGGTTTGCTCATCGGCAGGAATGCCGTTTCACATTGATGGCTATGCAGCCCTTGGTTCGCGGATGACTTCCGCGCCAGGGGTTTTTTGCGTTTGGAGACAGGCTTTGACGATACATGCGAATGCGACGGCGGACCTGCGTCTGGCCTGCATCCAGTTCCAGCCGGCGATCGGCCGGCTGGACGATAATCTGAAGTCGATGGAGCGATTGATCCGCCAGGCTGCCGGTCGCGGCGCATCGGTGGTGGTGCTGCCCGAGCTTGCCGACAGCGGCTATGTCTTCGACAGCCAGGACGAGTTGGCCGCGCTCGCCGCCCCCATTCCGGATGGCCGCAGTGCCATGCTGCTGTGCAGCCTGGCAAACGAACTTAACCTGCACATCGTCAGCGGCCTTGCCGAGCGCGACAACGACCAGTTCTTCAACGCGGCCATGCTGTGCGGACCATCCGGTCCTATCGGCACCTACCGCAAGCTGCATCTGTGGAACCGCGAAAAGCTCTATTTCCAGCCGGGCAATCTCGGCCTGCCGGTGTTCGATACCGCGATCGGCCGGATCGGCGTTGCGATCTGCTATGACGGCTGGTTCCCCGAGACCTACAGGCAGCTGGCGCTGAGGGGCGCGGAGCTGGTCTGCGTGCCGACCAACTGGGTGCCGATGCCGGCCCAGGGTCAGCATCCCGAGCCGATGGCCAACATCCTGCACAAGGCGGCCGCGCACAGCAATGGCATCTACATCGCCTGCGCCGACCGCGTCGGCACCGAACGTGGCCAGCCTTTTGTCGGCAGGAGCCTGATCGTCGGCCCGACCGGCTGGCCGATCGCTGGCCCTGCCAGCGAAGCCGGCGAGGAGATCCTCATCGCCACGATCAACCTTGGCGACATCGCCCAGGCCCGGGCGCTGAGCGAGCGCAACGACGCCATCGGCGACCGCCGCAGCGACGTCTACGGATAGCCAAGAAGAAGCCGGCACCACCCGGTACGATCAACGCAAAGAAAGGGGAATACCTTGAAGAACAAAGCACTGATCGTTGCATTCGCCAGCGCCGCCCTGGCCACTTCCGCCTTCGCGGCGGACGGTCCGATCAAGATCGGCATCCCGGTCGGCCTTTCTGGCGCCAACAGCGTCGTCGCGCCCTCGGTCGTGCAGTCGGCGGAGCTGGCGGTCGCCGAGATCAACGCCGCCGGCGGCGTACTCGGACGCGAGCTTGCGCTGGAGATCGCCGACGACGCCTCCGGTGCCGCAGGCGCGCAGAAGGCCTTCGATTCGCTGGTCTTCCAGAAGGAGGTCAACGCCGTCATCACCATGGAGACGAGTGCGGCGCGCAATGCCGGCCTGCCGATCATCACCAAGGGCGACATCCCCTACATCTACACCTCGTTTTACGAGGGCAAATCCTGCAATGCCAATTTGTTCGTCAACGCCTGGGTACCCGAACAGCAGGTGCCGCCGATCGTCGACAATTTCATCAAGACGCAGGGCGCCAAGAAGTTCTTCCTGATCGGCTCCGACTACGCCTTCGGCCGCGGCATGCTGGAGTTCGCCAAGGCCTATATCGAGAAGTCAGGCGCCAGCGTCGTCGGTGAAGAATATTTGCCGATGGAAGGCAGCGACTGGACGGCGATCATCTCCAATCTGAAAAGCTCCGGCGCCGATGCCGTGATCACCTCGACGGCGGGCGGCGCGCCCAATGTCACCTTGACCAAGCAGTTGCGCGGGGCCGGTGTCACCATCCCCTACGGCAATCTGGCCGTCGATGAAGGAACTGCCAAGAGCATGGGCGCAGACGCGGCCGGAATCTTCATTTCCGCTTCCTATGTCACCAGCATCGACAGCGACACCAACAAGAGCTTCCTTGCCGCCATGCAGAAGAAGTTCGGCGCCGAACTGCGCACCCCGAACGACCTCTCGGTGCCGGAATATGAAGGCATCTATCTCTACAAGGCCGCGGTCGAGAAAGCCGGGACGACCGACACCGCCGCTGTGCTTGCAGCACTCGCCGAGGTATCCTTCACCGGCCCGCGCGGCACAGTCTCGATGAGCAAGCAGCACCACGCTCCGCTGACCATGTATCTCGGCCAGGTGAAGGCGGACGGTTCGGTCAGCGTGGTCGACAAATTCGAAGGCGTCGACCCCGGCGAACAGTGCCCGGACCTGTAGTCGCACCTGTCATCGCAACGGGGCGGCGGCCCTGCGCCGCCCCGTTCCACACTATCGGGAACCTGCCATGACGCTTCTCCTGGACATGGTGACGACGGCGGCGATCCTGTTCATCGTCGCCGCCGGCCTGCTGGCGATCTTCGGCGTGCTGAAGATCATCAATTTCGCCCATGGCGCCTGGCTGACGATCGGCGCCTATTGCGCGGTGGCAACCGCCGGCCTTGGGCTCAATCCCTGGGCGGCGCTGCCGATCGCCTTTGCCGTGGGAGCGATCCTCGGCGGCATCACCGAGCTGGTCATCGTACGGCCGCTCTATCGCCGGCCGCTCGACGCCATACTGGCGACCTGGGGTCTCGGCATTGTCATCGGCCAGCTGATCACGCTGTGGTTCGGGCGTGACGTGCAGTTCACCCCCAATCTGCTGTACGGCACTGTCGATGTGTTCGGCCTCGGCTATTCGCTCTACCGGCTGTTCGCGGTCGCCGCGGCGCTGGTCATCGGGATTGCCTTCACCTTCCTTCTCGAAGGCACGCGGCTAGGCCTGTCGGCGCAGGCGGTGATCATGAACGAGACGCTGGCGCGCGCGCTCGGCATCGACACCGCGCGCGTGCGGCTGGTCACCTTCATGGTCGGAACCGGGCTGGCGGCACTTGCCGGCGTGCTGCTCACGCCGCTGACCAGCGTAGACCCGAATATGGGCGTGGCCTGGCTGATCGGCTCGTTCATGCTGGTCATGGTCGCCGGTTCGTCCTTCTCGACTTTAGCCATAGCCTGCCTCGTCTTCGGCGGCGCACAGGTTCTGGTCAGCACTTTCGTCAGCCCCATTTTCGGCGGCATCACGGTGGCGGTCCTCTGCGCCCTGGTGCTGCGCATCAGCCCGAAGGGATTTGCCCGTGCCTGAGAGCCGTTCCATTCCGCCAAGGGTTTGGCTGCTTGCGGCGCTTGCGCTTGCGGTGGCGGTCGTCGTCATTATCGGGCCAGCGCTGTTCGACCGGTTCACGCTCAATGTGCTGACCCGCTCGATGATTTACGCCATGCTGGCGGTGACTGTCGACATTTTGTGGGGCTATACCGGCATTCTGACCTTCGGCCAGGCGGCCTTCTTCGGGACCGGCGCCTATGCCAGCGCCATGGTGCTCAGCCATCTCGGCGCAACCCCGGCGCTGTTGGCACTGGCGCTCGCGCTGGCGATCATCGTGCCGGTGTTGCTCGGTGCCTTCGTCGGCTGGTTGTCATTCGGCCACGGCTCGACTCCGCTCTATGCGACGGTGATTTCGCTCGTCGTGCCGATCGTGGTCACGCAGCTGGTGTTTTCGGGTGGCGTCTGGACCGGATCGAGCAGCGGGCTGGTCGGCTATTCCGGCCTGCCGCTCGGCTTGCCGGGCTATTTCCGGCTTACCGGCATCTGCCTCATCGTCACCACCGTTGTCGCCCTGGTCTTCACCCGCTCGGATGCAGGCAAGCTGCTCGTCGCCATTCGCGACAATGAAGCGCGCTGCGCCTATCTTGGCCTCGATCCGCAGCGGTTGAAGATCGTGCTGACAACGATCCTCGCCGGCGTCGCCGGCATTGCCGGCTTCCTCTATGCCAACGCGTCGGGTGTGGTGGCACCTGAGAACACCGGCTTCGTCTTCGGCACCGAGATCGTCATCTGGACGGCGCTGGGCGGCCGCGGCACGATCATCGGGCCGGTGATCGGCGCGATCGGCATCGATTACCTCAGCGCCCAGCTTTCCGGCGACCTGCCCTTCCTGTGGAACCTGGTGGTCGGCGCGCTGTTCGTCGTGATGATCATCCTGTTGCCGAACGGGCTGGCGCAACTGGCCAGGATGGTCCTGCCGCGCCGCAATGAAGAGCAGACCAGCCAATCGGGTAGCCCTACCCTCGCCGCCGAACCGGCCGGCAACGGATCGGAGGCCGGCAACCGCGCGCTCGCCGTCAGCGGCCTCGGCAAATCCTTCGGCAGCCTGCAGGTGCTGCAAGGGATCGATCTCGACGTTCACCCCGGCGAGTTGGTCAGCCTCGTCGGTCCGAATGGCGCAGGCAAGACGACGCTGATGCGCTGCCTGAGCGACGGCACCGAAGCCACGACCGGAACCGTCACCATCGCCGGCCAAGACATCAGCGGCATGACACCGGATGAGATCGTCGCGCTCGGCGTCGGACGCAAGTTCCAGGTGGCGAGCGTCTTCGACAGCCTGACCGTCGCCGACTGCCTGCGCATGGCACGCGCCTCGCGCAACGCGCCGAGCCTGCTCCGCCGCTCCGCCACGCTTGGACTGCCGGCGGCCGCCGCCGACATTCTGCGCTCCACCGGGCTCGACCGCATGCTCGGCCGGCCGGTGTCACTGCTGTCACATGGGCAGAAGCAGAGCCTCGAGCTCGCCATGGTCGTAGCACTCGAGCCAAAGCTCATCCTGCTCGACGAGCCTACGGCCGGGCTGACCAAGGTCGAGCGCACCACCATTGGCGCGACGCTGCAGAAGCTGACCGGCGAGCTTGGCTTTGCCGCCATACTGGTGGAGCACGACCTCGATTTCGTCCGTGACATCTCGACCAGGATCGTCGTTCTCCACCAGGGCAAGCTTGTCCTCGACGGCAGCGTCGATCAGGTCGTCAATTCCGAAATGGTCAGGACGATCTATTCGGGAGGCGCCCATGCTTGAGGCAAGACAGGCAGAGGCCAAAACCATCGCGCCGAAACTGTCGCTGTCAAACGTGTCGAGCGGCTACGGGCCGGTTGCCATCATCGAGGCGCTGTCGCTGGCCATCGCGGCCGGACAGATCTTTGCGCTGATGGGCAAGAACGGCATGGGCAAGACCACCGTGCTGAAAACCATCCTCGGCTTCGTGGCGCTGCGTTCGGGCGACATCCGCCTCGACGGCACTTCGATCGGTGGTGTTTCGCAGGCCTCGCTGATTGCGTCGGGAGTCGGCTATGCGCCGCAGGAGCAGGCGCTGTTCCAGGATCTCAGCGTGCGCGACAATCTGCGCCTCGTCTTGCGCTCGGATCACGGTTTTGCACAAGCCGTGGAACGGGTTTACGGGCATTTTCCGTTCCTCAGGGAGCGCTTGTCGCAACGGGCCGGAACGCTGTCCGGCGGCGAGCAGAAGATGCTCATTCTCGGCCGCGCGCTGATGCTGCGGCCGAAGCTGTTGCTGATCGACGAGATTTCCGAGGGCCTGCAGCCCTCAGTCGTCGAACGCATCGCCGCGGCACTCAGGGAGGAGCGCAGGACGAACGGCACGACAATCCTGATCGTTGAGCAGAACCTGCCCTTCGCCCTCGGCATCGCGGACAGCTGGGCAGTGCTGAAGCTCGGCCGGATCGACGATGCCGGCGATGTGACGGCGGGCACGGCGGCCCGCGTTCTTCAGCACCTGAAGATCTAAGACACGCGCATCCGGAAGCGAGGTCGCGGCACGAGCATTGTCCGCGTTGTGGACGGCAGCAATGCGCCTGATATCGGCCGTAGAGGGGTGCCTTGCCTCCGCCCGAAAGCGGACATCGCGGTGACAATGCTGGAGGTCGCGGTTGCACCATTTGCTGACTTTCAAGGAGCCTCTCCAAACCTGGCGTTCACGTTTCGGACAGATACGACCCTTTAACTTCTTGCAATGGGTTCTCCGACAAAGGTAGATGTTCGAGACATTGCAAAGCAGGCATTGGGGCATAGGTCCGTTCCGCATCAGCAAACAGAATACACGTACTAGAGTAATCCGAAGCGAAGCAGATGTACGATGGCAACATTCTAAATACGCGTTTCAGCGATTTTTTTGCAAATTGATTAAACAGTGCTCAACACGACTGGTTGAGAATGCCTGACCTATGGGAGTTCAAGCTGATTAATGAGAGACCGTTCCGGATCAAGTTTGCGCACGACTTCAATTGCCACGCCTTTTCCTTGAACGATCCCCGCCTCAATGTCGGCCAAATAATGGATACCTGCCAGGAAGCGAGATCGTCCCGCTTGCTGAGCCATCAACTCGAGCGTGGCTGCCCTCTTGGGCAGGTAGGACGCGAGCACATGGGATGCTGCAGTCGAAATGACGGAGTGACCCGATGGGTAAGATGGGAAGTTGGGATTTGGAATTACTGGCTCTATTTTGCTGTAAACCTGAGACGGTCGCGGCACTCCGAACGTATATTTATCCCGCCAGCAGGCGATCACAGCGTCATTGACGGCTATCATCGTCGCCCCAACGATGAACAGCTTTTGATCGAGGTCGAGATCGCTGGCTTCCAACCCATCCAGCGCGATTTGAGCCCAATGTCCTGGCGGCGTAAAAGTGCCGATGCCGTCAGCCCAGTAGAGTACTTGCGCTCTTTCTGCCGGCGATAGATTGGAGACTGCATTCCACACCAGCTCGGCCTGGCGGTCGAGCCTCCCGTAAGCGTCGGGTTTCTTCGATTGAAACTTCTCTGGGTCTCCGATGAGAAGCGGGCGGACATTGCCCCAATCGGGCCGCAAGGGGTCTGAACCTCGATCAGGATACCACTGCCCTGAAGGCGGCGGGAGGCCGACGCCCCCG
Organism: Mesorhizobium sp. BHscii; assembly: GCF_053848065.1. Lineage (NCBI taxonomy): Bacteria > Pseudomonadati > Pseudomonadota > Alphaproteobacteria > Hyphomicrobiales > Phyllobacteriaceae > Mesorhizobium > Mesorhizobium sp. BHscii. The sequence continues at coordinate 276,200 of NZ_JBSPKW010000001.1, forward strand.
CCGCTCCGCTTCCACAGTCCGTCGAGGAGCCGTGCGACGTCTTTCAGGACTACGAGCATATCCGGCTCAACTTCTGGTCCGCCTGTCGCGCACGAAACCGCCAAGACCGGATAAGGCGCCCAGAGTAGCGTGCGGCTGGTCTGCTCTTGCGCCAATCCCAGGAATAGATCGGGCACTATTCTCGCCGCTTCTTCAGACCCGAATTTCAACGCCGCATGCCGATATATCGCGTCGCTTCCGATGGCGAATGCCGCATAGAGACGACTCGCAAGGGGCGGGTCGAGCCGGTTGCGGGCAACGAACTGGAATACGGCGTTCCATCCGCATCGGTCGAGACGGGAATCCGCATGGGCGGGGGCAATTGCTGCCACGATCGCGGCACACAGAACCCACAATCCAATAGCGGAGACAAGACAAAATCGTCGAACGCAGGACCGTCCAACTAGACTATTGCTGCCTCCCTTTGCAGCATCAGAGATGCTTCTTGGAATGGACATCTGCGTACCCATACCCGTTGAAGTATAAATAATCAATGAAAGCTTGGAATATCCGACTAGATTTGTCGACCGCCGCTGAGAGAAGCCCACCTCCCGCAGACCTGTAGTCGGCTCTCCAAGGGCCGAAGAGACCGATTGTTGCTTTTCAGTGCGTAGAGTCCCCGTACGATCGGTGGTACCCTTCTCGGCTGTCAAGTTTGGGAGTGTGAGAATGTGACGGGCCTCAGGGAATGGTTGGTCTCGCTGCAGCTCGAGAATTATTGTGAGAAACTCGTCGAGCAGCGTGTGGATCTCGACGTGCTCTCAGACCTGACCGAAGCAGACCTCGCTGCCCTCGGCGTGCCGCTTGGCGATCGCAAGCGCATGATGCGGGGCATCCGGGCGCTGCGTCAGCGCGAAGCGCCTGCACCTCTGCGTACGGCCGCATCACCAGAGCCTAGCGAATTTGCATGTGCTCGATCGGGACAACTCCTACTCTATCCAAAAGAGGAATTGCGTCAGCTGAGCTTGCTGTTTGCCGACCTCGTGGGCTCGACACAGCTGGCCAAGAACCTCGACCTCGAGAGCTACCGCGACGCGATCCGCAGTTATCATCTCTGTTGCTCCGACCTGGTTCGCACAAATTTCGGCTTCGTCGCACAATTCCGAGGCGATGGTGTGCTCGCCTACTTTGGCTACCCGACCGCCGAGGAGGATGACGCCGAGCGTGCAGTCGCAACCGGGCTGCAAATAATCCGGGACGTGGCGCGGCTCGAGCTTGCCGATCATGTGCCGCTCGCCGCCCATGTCGGCATCGCCACGGGGGAGGTGCTGGTGAGCGATCTCGTCGCGGGTCGGCTGACGATTAAGGACGCGGTTCTAGGCGACACGCCCAATCTTGCCGCTCGGCTCCAGGTTGTGGCGAAGCCGGGCCAAGTCATTGTTGCTGGAAGCACCCGGCGCCTGCTTGGTAACCAATTCGATTGTTCCTTCCTCGGCAATCAGCGGATCAAGGGATTCGATAAGCCGCAGGAGGTCTGGCTCGTCCGTGGAATGAAGGCGAGTACGTCACGTTTTGCCGCGCGGTCACAGGGCCGGATGACTCCGTTGGTTGGCCGGGAGGATGAACGCGAAATCCTGCAGCACCGCTGGGACACGGCGCGCGCGGGCGAAGGACAGGTGGTGCTTATCTCCGGCGAGGCCGGGATCGGCAAATCGCGGCTGGGCGAGTGGCTGCACGACGCTATTGCCCCTGAGGCTCATTACCGCTTGAGCTATCAATGCTCGCCCAATCATAGCGGCAGCCCCCTCTTTCCGATCATGATGCAACTTGCTCAAGCCGCTGGGCTTGGCGAAGACGACAGCGTTGACGAGCGGCTCGACCAGCTTGAGCATCTCCTCGCGCAGGGGACCCAAGACGTCGTGAGTGTGGCGCCTCTTTTCGCACGCTTGCTTTCGATCCCGTTCGAACACCGCTATGGGCCCCTTGATGAGCCGCCCGAAGCGATCAAGGAGCGTACGATGATGGCGCTGCTCGAACAACTTTTCGGGCTGGCGGCGCGTCAACCCGTCTTGATCTGCTTTGAGGACCTGCACTGGGTCGATCCCTCCACCGAGGAGCTGCTCGACGTGCTGGTCGAACGGATCGGTGGAAGCCCGGTCCTGCTCCTGTGCACATTCCGGCCGGGCTATGAGGCGCCCTGGATCGGCCGCGCCGGGGTGATGCACCTGGCGCTCTCGCGGCTCGACCGGAGGCGCTCGCTGGAGCTCGTCATGCGGATCGCCTCGCACGGGCAAATACCAAAGGGCCTGCTCGAACAGATTGTCGTCAGGACGGAGGGCGTGCCGCTCTTCCTTGAGGAGATGACCAAGTCGGTTATCGAGCATAGACAGCTTTCAGTTGACGGCGCTCCGTCGGAAGTCATGCTTCCCGCATCGCTCAAGGAGTTACTGATGGCCAAGCTCGACAGCCTGTCGAGCGCCCGGGAGGTTGTTCCGCTTTGCGCCGCGATTGGTAGGAGCTTCTCGTATCGGCTTCTGGTTGCAGTTTCGGAACTGTCGGAGAAGGCGCTCCGGCCGATCTTGGACCAGCTGATACAATCGCAGATCCTGTTGCGTCGGGGCGAGTACCCCGAGGCAACCTTCACCTTCCGCCACGGGCTAATCCAGGAGGCGGCCTACGAGACCATGCTGGCGAGCCGGGCGCGAAAACTGCATGCTCGGATCGCAGATGTGTTCAACACCCAATTTGCCGAGGTTGCGGAGGCGCGGCCTGAGGTTGTTGCTCAGCATCTGAGCCGCGCCGGTCGCGTCGCCGAGGCACGCGATCGATGGAGGGAGGCGGCCGTACTTTCGATCGCCCGCTCGGCCCACATCGAGGCCTGCGCCCACCTGAACCAGGCTCTGGCCGAGAATGCGAAACTGGCTGAGAATCCGGAGCGCACAGCGGCAGAGATTGCACTGCGCGAAATGAAGCGCGAGCCGATTGAACTCTGCGGCTGGGGGTCCGAAGATATCGAGCTGAACCTGCAGCGACTCTACGAGCTACGCGAGGAGCATGGGGACAGGGATGAACTGTTCTCGGTAATCTACGGCAGCTGCGGCACGCATTTGCTCGCCGGCCGCATCCGCGCGGCCGAGGCCGACGCCGATCGCATGGCTGCGCTTTCCAAAGAGACAGGGGATCCGGCCCACGACATTCTCACCGTCCATACTCGGGCTCTCCTGGCGTTCCTCTCCGGCCGCTTTGCGGTGGCGGTTGACGGCTTCGACCGCGAGCTCTCCGCTCTCCATCCTGAGCACGCCGCCCGGATCCGGCGCCACTACATCGCCGACCCCGCGATCGTGGCTCGGGTCATGCAGGCGTGGGCTCTGACGCTTTCAGGCGATGACGCAGGTGCAACTGCGCGCATAGCCGAGGCAGAGCGGCTGATCGGGATGCAAGGGCAGAGCTTCAGCCGAATCTACGGGCTGACGATCATCGCCTCTATCCGGCAGACCCGCGGCGAAGCCCGGGCGGCCCTAGAGTTGGCCACCGCCGCCTGGCAAATGGCGCATGAGGAGCGGGTGCCGTACTGGGAGGCCTGGGCTGACGTGGTGCGCGGATGGGCGATGACGGCGACCGGCGACGTTGATCAGGGACTGGCCACGCTGCGCGACGGACTTGCGGCCTACGCCCGCACCGGCGCCCGTCAGATGCTTCCCTACGGCCGGACGCTCCTCGCCGACGCCTTCCTCAAGGCGGGGCGGATCCAGGATGGACTGGCGGTGATCGAACAGCTTGAGCAAGAGGACGCGGCCAACGAGGTCCGATTCTTCGACGCCGAGCGGTTGAGGGTAGCCGAGGCGCTGCGACCCGCAGCCGGCGCGTGAAACCACGGAAGAGGCCGCCAACTTGGCAGGTCGCGTTACTTGGTGTTGATCAGCGGCGGATTCTTGCAGCGGCCGAGACAGTAGTAGGGCGGCGCGGCCCCGGGCGGCAGGGTCTCTGGGGGATAGAACAAGAACATCATGTCGATGCAGGCTTCCGGGTCCGGCAGCAGAAGATGTCGGTAGTTGTCTCTCCAATCGCCATGATCGCGCATCATGACGCGCTCGTTCGGCTCAAAGAAGCCGTCATGATCGTGGTCTACCCACAGCCTTTCCACCTTGATCAGCACCCCCTTGGCCCAAAGCTTGTAGTTGAAAGGAGCCGCCGTCTCAGCGTTGACCGGAATGTCACCGCCGGGGAACACGTTGTTTGGATCCGCGGTGTTCTTTCCGAGCACTTGGAACACGTTGTCGCCGATCCCAACTTCGTATCTGAAACGGTCGATGTCGACGGTGCCGTTGGGCATCCCGATGTTGATCTGGGTCGTAACGTTGAGGTAACCGCCCTTGTCTTGATGGTCGAAGAAATAACCGTCGATGTGACCACGCGCGTCTATGATGATCTTGAGGTCAGGCTCGAACATGCCGGCGGGCGACTTGGCTTCTGCGGCCTTGAGCAAGGCATGCCCGAAGATGCCGCCGAGACCGGTGAGGCCCCGCGACATGTTCTCTCGGCTCCTCCCATCGCCTTGCCGGATCTGATCGATCAACTGTCCGATCGGGAGTTCCTCGATCAAGTCGTCGCGCATGCTCCTTAGGATTTGGCGAAGTTTTGTTTCGTCGTCGATTGCCTGCTGAAAACTGTACATGGGTAACGGCGTCGGCAGCTTCTCCGCCTGCGCGGCCTGCCCGGCCTGCGGGGACATCGGCTCGACGTCCCCCGTCATCAGGCGGGTCGGTTCGTAATAGCCGTTCTGGGCAGCAACCGCCGAAGCAGCCAGCGCGGCCATAGTAGTCAGCCCGAGCAGGAGCAGCAGCTGGTTGGGCCACATGGTGTATCCTCCTAAAACCCATGGCAACGAGAGAAAGACGCTAGCCCGGGCAGGAAAGCACTCTTGCAAAGCGCTGGCCCCCTTCACGCAAGGCTCTAGCATAACAATTCAGGAAAGGAGCGTCAATTTTCACTGGATTCTTCGTTGTTTCCTCAAGACATTTGGCAAGACGTAGAGAGAATTTAAGCAAACAATCCTACAACTACACGCGTAGTTGAACCCACAAGTGAAAGTGGGAGCAGACGAAGCTCAGCAAAACGGACACTCGGTATCACACCCCGACAGCCCGTGGAGACGTTGATAGTCGGCCCTGAAGTCCGAGACGCGTCCGACGGGTGTGGCCGCCACCGCGGTGTCCAAGATGAATTGGCATGGCTCTTCTCCCAGCCGTGTGCGCTTAAAGCGAGCCGGTGAATTATAACGGTAAGCAGGGCCTCACTAATGTTTTGCCGGTCGGCGTTGCTGACTTTCATTCTCTCGAGGCAGTCGGCTCAAATAGCGCACCCCCAGGAGCCAGGCGTCCGCTTTCGGGAAGGGGAATCAGGCTAGCAAGTCCAGATTGGGTGAGTTCAAGCCGATGCACACGGCGGCCTGAAGGTCCGCTTCTGACATTCCGGGCCTGGAAGCTGCCGGTCCGGTGTCCGCCCTGAGCGGTCCTACGGCTCCGATACAAAGCGTCAACTATAGAATTGCTGCTGGGCTATTCGAAGGAATAGGTGAATCCTCCTTCGGAGGCTCCGACAGTCACTTTCGTCATCTTTTCGCCCTCGAGCGACCGGTTCAGCACGCCACGGCTCAATTCCGGCAGAAGCGTGTTTGTCAAAATGGCGTCGATCATCCGCCCGCCGGATTCGATCTCGGTGCAGCGGGCCTTGACCAGATCCATGACGCCGTCACCGATCACCAGCTCGGCATCGTTGCTTGAACGCAGCCGGCGGGCGATCTTGGCGAACTGATGCCGGGTGATCGCTTCGATCATCGTGTCCGAGAGCGGGTAGTACGGGATGGTTACCACCCGGCCAAGGAAGGCCGCGGGGAAAACCTTCAACAGCGGGCCGCGCAATGCCGTGTCGAGATCGTCGAGCCCCGCCCGTACCGTGCCGCTGCTGGTCCGGTCCATGATGACTTCGGAGCCAACGTTCGAGGTGAGCAGGATCAGCGTGTTTTTGAAATCGATCCGCCGGCCTTCGCTGTCGTCCATCATTCCCTTGTCGAAGACCTGGAAGAAGATTTCATGCACGTCGGGATGCGCTTTCTCGACCTCGTCAAGCAGGATCACCGAATAGGGCTTGCGCCGGACCGCCTCGGTCAGGATGCCGCCCTTGCCGTAGCCGACATACCCGGGTGGCGCGCCCTTCAAGGTAGAAACCGTGTGCGCCTCCTGGAACTCGGACATATTGATCGAAATGAGGTTCTGCTCGCCGCCATAGAGCGTCTCGGCCAGGGCCAGCGCGGTTTCGGTCTTGCCGACGCCCGAGGGACCGCAGAGCAGAAAAACCCCCACTGGCTTTTCGGGCGCGCCGAGCCCGGCCCGGCTGGTCTGCACGCGCTTGGCAATCATTTCCATGGCGTGATCCTGACCGACCACGCGCTCGGACAGGGTAGCGGCGAGCCGCAGCGCCTTTTCGGTCTGGCTCGACAGCATCCGGCCAGTCGGGATGCCGGTCCAGTCCTGCACCACGGCAGCCACCGCGTTGCGGTCGACCGACGGCAGGATCAGCGGCGTCTCGCCCTGCTCTTCTGCGAGTTCAGCCATCAGCTCCCGCAGCCGCGCGAGATCGGCAGCCGGATCGGGTGGAGAAGGATCGGCAGTGGCCTTTATATCCGCATCGGCTTCAGGCGTTTCGATCTCGGGCGTTTCGATCTCGGGCACATCCGCACTTGCTGTTTCGGCAACCGCCTCGGGAGTCTCCACAGTGTCGAGCGGCACACCCTCGCCGCGCAGCCTGGCGCGCAATTCGAGTATCTCGCCAACCAGCGCCTTTTCCCGATCCCAACGTTCCTGCGCGGCAGCAAGCGTGAGTTCGGTCTCGGCAAGCCCGGTTTCGACCCGAGCCTGCCGGTCGGCCACGTCGATGCCAATCGCTGCCTCGCGGCCGATGATGGCGCGCTCGACCTCCAGCGCCTGGCGGCGGCGCATAATGTCCTCCACCTCCGCCGGGGTGGCATGCTGCGAAATGGCGACACGGGCGCAGGCGGTGTCGAGAAGGCTCACGGCCTTGTCGGGCAGCTGCCGCGCCGGGATGTAGCGGTGGGACAGGCTGACCGCCGCCTCGATCGCCTCATCGAGGATCTGCACCTTGTGGTGCTGCTCGAGGACAACGGCGACACCGCGCAGCATGAGAACGGCCACCGCTTCCGACGGCTCATCTATCTTGACGACCTGGAAGCGACGGGTAAGCGCCGGGTCCTTCTCGATGTGCTGCTTGTATTCGGCCCAGGTCGTTGCCGCGATCGTGCGAAGCTCACCCCGCGCCAGCGCCGGCTTCAGCAGATTGGCCGCATCACCGGTTCCTGCCGCGCCGCCGGCGCCGATCAAGGTGTGAGCTTCGTCAATGAAGAGGATGACCGGCGTTTCGGAGGATTGGACCTCGTCAATGACCGCCTTCAGTCGTTTTTCGAATTCGCCCTTTACGCTTGCGCCCGCCTGCATCAGGCCGACATCGAGCATACGCACACTGACGCCCTGCAGCGTCGGCGGCACGTCGCCCTCGGCAATCCGCAAGGCAAAGCCCTCGACGACCGCGGTTTTGCCGACCCCGGCCTCGCCGGTCAGGATCGGGTTGTTTTGCCGGCGTCGCATCAGGATATCGACGATCTGCCTGATCTCCGGATCGCGTCCGACAACCGGATCGATCTTGCCGTCGCGGGCGCGCTGGGTCAGGTCGGTCGCATACTTCGCCAGCGCCGAATCCCCGCCCGCAGCCCGCCGCGGTGTTTCGGCGGCAGGAGCTGCCGCGGGGGAGCCGGCCTCGAGTGAACCCGCCGTCACCTCGGCGAACCGCGCGATGACCGCGTCGGCATCGATCCTGCCAAACTCGCCGCTGATCTTCGACAGCAGGCCGTCCAGCACCGGCGTCTTGAGGCAGGCTAGGATGATATGGGCGCTGCGGACCTCCTCGACGCTGAATTCCAGCGCTGCCAGGTTCCAGGCTTCCTTGATGGCGTAGAAGATATGATCGGAAAACTCCTCGATCGAAGTGGCGCCATAGGGCAGCTTGTCGACGGCGCGGGTCATATCGGCCGTGAGCCGGCTCGCATCCACCCCGGCGTCCAGCAGTATCAGTTGCACATCGGAGCGGTCGGAAAGTACCAGTTGTTCGATGAAGTGAACGAGCTCGACATAAGGGTTGCCGCGCAGCTTGGCGGTGTCGGCCGCAGCCTTGAAGGCGCGCAAACAGACGGGGTTGAGCTTACCGACCAGTTCCTTGCGTTTGAAGCTCTGCGACGACCGGCGCTGTTCCATTGAACTTGCTCCTCCAATCTGCCAGGCAATAAACTGCCACATAAGCAGCGACTTGACAAAGAGCGTTATCGACGGGGCGTCTGGGTGTTCGAACCAGTCGACTTCTTCCCTGACAGCAAAGCCGACGCCTTCGGCTACAAACAGCCGTGGAGTGCCCAGCTCTTGCTGATGCCTTCACATACAGGGTTCGACAATTGCGCCAGCGATTTCGAGCTCAGGCCCCCCTCTGCAAGCTTCCATTAAGATTGAGCAGCAACTAAATTGTGGTAAAGTGTCGCGGTGTGGTAACGTTGGGTCACGCACGGCCCAGGAGCCGCTCGCTGGGGGATGGTGTGATTGATCTCGCACTCTGGCTGAATCCGCTGGACGGTGAAAATCCGTCAGGGGAGGATTTGCGCAACGATCCAGCCTTTCATGAGCTGGAGCGTCTCACCGAGCCCCAGGTCAAGGTCGTCCATGGCGGGCACAACAAACCCTCCTCGGAGAACACCATTCCGGTCGACTGGCCTGCCGTCCTCGACAAGGCGGAGGAATTGCGTGCGCATGGCCGGGATCTGCGCCTGCTTGTCATTGTCACGCGCGCGCTCGCCAATGAGCAGCGGCTCGCCGGACTCGCGCATGGTCTGACCCTTATCGCGCGGACCTTCGATCAGCATTGGGAGACCATGCATCCGGCCCTGCGGCCCAGTGCTTCACCGCGCGACGCCGCCTTGCGTCGCATCAACGCCCTGCTCGACCTCCAGAATGGCCAGGACGGTTTGTTGGCGGACTTGCGGAAAATGACGTTCTTCGCGCCGCGCCCTATCGGACCGATCAGCGGACGCGACCTGGAACAAGGCGCCCTCGACGAACGGCTCATGCTTCTGGAATCGGCTTCAGGATTGAATGCGGCCGAAAAGGCAGCGCTGGTCAGCGCGCACGGGCAGCTACTGAACCGGGTCCATAGCGGATGCGCGGCACAGGCCGATCAGGCCAATGCCGAGATGATGGCGCTCATCGCCGATGCCCGAGCGACGATCACGGCTCTCGAGGCGGTCGAGACGGCTCTCAACGTCCGTCTCGAGGGCGGTGGCGCCGCTGTTCCGGAATTGAAACGGTTTCTGCAGCGTTTGCTGTCGACCCTCGAACGGAATTCGGCAATCGAGACCGCGACGAACGGCGCGGCCGAGCCTGCCCCCACGACTGCAGATCCGGAAATGCCTGCTCGAAACGGTCATGGAGCCGATACTATGGCAAGTATGGCGAGTTACGCGGAACCGAGCACGGCGCTCCCGGATCGGATTTCCTCGCGCGACGACGTCGTGAAATGCCTCGACCTCGTCGTCGCCTTCTATGACCGCACCGAACCGTCGAGCCCGATCCCGCACCTCGCCCGCCGCGTGCGCCGGATGGTGCATATGGATTTCGTTGAACTGATGGAAGATCTCGCCCCGTCGGGGCTGAAGGAATTCCGGCTTCTTGCCGGCGTTCCCGATGCCAAGAAGACGGCCCAGAAGGATGAAAGGTAACGAGCCATGGCAGCTGAAAGCAAAGCGAAAGTCATCGAACGGAATCGCGCGCCGCGCGTGCAGATCGCCTATGACGTGGAAACCTATGGCAGCCCAACGACGATCGAATTGCCGTTCGTCATGGGCGTGATGGCCGATCTTTCCGGCGCTTCACAGACCAGGGAAGCGATGAAGTCGGTACTGGACCGCTCCTTTGTCGAGACCGATGCCAACCGCTTCCCCCGTTTCATGGAGGCGCTTGGGCCGCGCGTCAAAGCCCGCGTGAAGAATACGCTGCCTCAGGCTGAGGGCGCCGAGCGGGAGGAAGAGCTGGCACTCGATCTTACCTTCACCAAAATGGGCGATTTCGCCCCGGACAAGATCGCCGAGCAAGTTCCGCAACTGGCCGAGATTCTCAAGATGCGTCGCCAGCTCGAGGAGCTGCTCGGCTTCATGGACGGCCGTGTCGACGCCGAAAAGCGCATCGCGCAGCTTCTGAACAACGAGCCGCTTCTTGGCAAGATCGCCAGCCAGGCACTGTCCGACGAAGACAAGGTTGAGGTGTAAATCATGGCCGAACAGCAAAAAACCGCAGCCGTCGCCGCCGAGGCGGAGGCCATTGATCTCGGAGAATTCAGCGGACTCCTCGAGAAGGATTTCAAGGTCAAGAAGGACGACAGCGAAAAACTGCAGCAACTCGTTCGCAATCTCGCGCTGGCGGCACAGTCCCGTTCCGATACCACGACGATCTCGTCCAACGCGATCAAGTCGATCAAGTCGCTGATCGCAGGCATCGACAAGATGCTGTCGGAACAGGTCAATGAGATCCTGCACGCGCCGGAAGTGCGCGAAATGGAAGGCACATGGCGCGGGCTCTGGTATCTCGTCAACAACACCGAAACGGATCAGAAGCTGAAGATCCGGGTGATGAACATTTCCAAGGAGCAGCTCGCCGACACGCTTGAAGACTATGAAGGCCAGATGTGGGATCAGAGCCCGATCTTCAAGAAGGTCTATACGGACGAGTATTCGATGCTGGGCGGCGAGCCGATTGGCTGTCTGATCGGCGCCTACGAATTCTCTAACCATCCGCGTGACGTCGGCTTGTTGCGCAACATCTCGGGCATTTGCGCCTCCGCGCACACGCCGTTCATCGCGGCCGCGTCGCCACGCCTGTTCCGCATGGACAGCTGGCAGGAACTGCCGAACCCGCAGGACCTGCAGATGATCGTCTCCAACCCGGCCTATGCCTCGTGGCAATCGCTGCGCGAGAGCGAGGATGCGCGTTATATCGGCTTGACCATGCCCCGTGTCCTGGCACGACTGCCGTATGGCTCGGAAACTGTTCCGGTGAAGGGTTTCACCTTCGAGGAAGAGGTCCACGGCGACCACAACAAGTATGTCTGGATGAACGCCGCCTTCCCGATGGGCGTGAACATAAACCGCAGCCACAAGCTTTATGGCTGGGGCACACAGATCCGCGGCGTCGAGAATGGCGGCACCGTCATCAACCTGCCGGTGCACAGCTTCCCCACCGATGACGGATCGGTCGCGATGAAATGTCCTACGGAAGTCGCCATCGACGACCGGCGCGAGGCAGAACTGGCCAAGCTCGGCCTGATGCCCATCCTGCACAGGAAAAATACCGATCTGGCGGCTTTCATCGGCGCGCATTCGCTGCAGGATGACGAGACACGTGCCGGCCGGCTGGTCGATCCCGACGCGCAGTCGAACGAGCGGCTGAGTGCCAACCTGCCCTATCTTTTCCCGGTTTCCCGCTTTGCGCATTACCTCAAAGCCATTGCGCGCGACAAGATAGGGTCGTTCAAGGAGCGGTCGGACATGCAGATCTGGTTGACCGAGTGGATCAACCGATACGTGCTGGCCAACCCGGCCTTTGCCGACGACAAGGCGCGCGCCAAGCGCCCGCTTGCTGCGGCCGAGGTCCAGGTCGACAGCGTGGAAGGACGGCCGGGCTACTACAATGCTCGCTTCTATCTGCGTCCGCATTACCAGCTGGAGGGCATCAACGCTTCGCTCCGGCTGGTGTCGGAACTCCCGTCCGTAAAGACTTGATTCGCAGCAAGCACACCTTGTTCTGTTTGAAAGCGGTGGAGAAAGACAATGCCAGTGAAAATTGATGGTTTTCTAAAGGTTCCGGATATCAAAGGTCCAAGCGTTCGAGACGGCCACGAGGATGAAATCGAAGTCCATGGGGTCGATTACAAGATAATCGCGCCGTACGATCCGAATTCGCTCTCACGCCGCGGTCGTGTTTCCCTGGGGATGATCAAGTTCACCAAGCACTATGACAAGTCGTCGCCCTATCTGAAAAAGGCGCTGTTCGACAACAAGGCGCTGGACGAAGTTGTGTTCTCCGCCCGCCGGACCATCGATGGGGAGACCAGCGACTATCTGGTCGTTACCCTGACCGACGCATCAATCATGGAATACGACATGTCGCAGGCCGAGGACGAGGAAGACCTGATCGAGGAGGAGGTCAGCTTCGCCTACAAGAAGATCAAGTTCGTCTATGACAAGGATGACGAAATCGAAATGGATGTCTATGTCGGCAAGTGAGGCCCGGCGGCCCGGCTCGGACAAGTTACAAATCACCGGCAGTTCGCGAGCGAAACGCGAAGCGGTCCAGCCCTCTCTTTGGGACCGCCTCGTCAACGACCTGCCGGGCGTGACCTCCGAGATAGACGGGCTGCGCCAGACCTTACGGGACGAGCTTGGCGAGGACCGGCTGGATACCCTGCTGGCGGGCAGCGCGCGGCTTATCGATACCGACGCGGAGCTGACACCCGATCAGAGGCGGCGTCTGCAACGCCTGGCCTTTCAGACCCAACACCGCGCGGAGATCGAAAGCCGTGGCGTGGTCGTATCGGCTCGCGTCCTCAAGGAGGCCGTGCGGCGCGACATCGAGGCCTTGTTCAACACCGAGCGTTTCGAAGCTGTTCCGCTTCTCTCCGATTTCGAAAGCGAACAGGCCGCAGACAATCCGCCATCGCTGGCCGATTTTCCGGAGGTGCGCCGAAGTGTGGTCAACTACGGCGTGCCTTCCTTCTCGGGCCGTTCGTCCCGCGACTTTGATCGCGAGACCCTGGCGCGCGAGATCCGCTCGGTCCTTGCCACGTTCGAGCCCCGTCTCAAGGAAAGCGCAACCAAGGTAACGGTGACCCTTGGTGACAAAAGTGTGGGCCTGAAGATCGAGATAGACGCTGTGCTGATCATGACGCCGACGCCGGAACGCATGCGCCTGCGCACCACGATCAATCTCGATAACGGCCTGGCGCGGACCGAATTCAGGGACAGCTGACATGGATCGGGTCTTCGTAGAATATTACGAGGAGGAACTGACCCATATCCGCGGACTCGCGGCGGAATTTGCCGACATGCATCCGGCGGTGGCGCGCAATCTTTCGCTTGATACGGTCCCCTGCCCGGACCCATACGTCGAGCGTCTGCTTGACGGCGTCGCTTTCCTCGCTGCGCGCACCCGGTTGAAAGTCGATGCCGAGCGTTCGCGGTTTTCACGCAGCGTCCTGGATGTCCTCTATCCCGATCTGGTTACGCCGGCGCCGGCAACGGCGATGGCAGTGCTGAAACCCGGCCAGCAGGTCCAGTCGATGATTGCCGGCCATGTCGTCAACCGGAACACGCGGCTGGTGTCCAGTCTGCAACCCGGCCTGTCGACGCGCTGTACATTCACCACCGCGCAGGAAATGACGCTTTGGCCGATAACGATCACCTCGGTAAGCTATTTCCAGGATCGCAGCGGGTTGGCAGCGGCCGGCATAACACCGATCGGCGGCGTTGGCGGCGAGGCGGCGCTGCGTATCACGCTGGGTCGGGCCGGAAAAGGCAGGCTCGACGAACTGGCGCTTGAGCGGCTTGATTTCTATTTCGCCGGGCGCGCCAAAGCGCCATTGCTGTTCGACGCGATTTTCGGCGCCTGCTCGGCCGTTGGTGCACGAGCCGAGGGTAAGGCCAATCCGCTGGCGCCTTTGCCAGGGCCCGAAATGGTCGGCATCAGCGACGACGAGGCGTTGATGCCTCGAACCCGTCCGACATTCGAAGGGTACCGTCTGCTGCGCGAATATTTCATGATGCCCGAGCGCTTTCACTACGTGCGGGTTTCAGGACTGCAATCGGTCGTGCGCAGATGCGACGCCGGGCTCGAGATCATCTTCATGTTCCGGCGTCCAGTACCCGAACTTGCCGATGTGACGCCGGCGGATTTTGAACTTTTTGCGACGCCGATCATCAACCTCTTCGAGCGTGACTGCAACGTCATCGAGCTTGATCCGCGCAGAACGCGGCAAGTGGTGCATGCCGACCGCACGCGGGCGCGGGACTTCGAAATCTATCGGGTCACCCACGTCGAGGACGCCGACGCCGAGGGTCCCGACGCCGAAATTCCGGAGCTCTTCAGCCTGGGGCAAAACCGCAGCAATGGCTGGGTCTACTCCACCGAACGGCGGCCTCGGCGGGCCACCGAAGATGAACGGCGCGACGGGTTGACCCGTACTTCATACACCGGAGACGACGTTTTCCTTTCGGTTTCACGGCCGGCCGGAAGCCCGGCGAACCGGCCGCTGAAGCGTCTCGACATCATGGCGCTTTGCACCAACCGGGACCTGCCGATCCTCGACGACAACCCTACCTTGACGCTGGAAACTGGCGATCCGGTCGAAACGGTCCGGCTTATCGGTGCGTTGCGCCCGCCCCAGCCGGCTATCCCGGCCGCGCTGCCGGCGGGCGCCCAAGGCGAATCCCGCGCCGACAATCTCGCCTGGCGGCTGGTGGCGCAGTTGGCGCTCAACTTTCTCAGCCTTGCCAAGGAAGGCCGCGGTGTCGATCCGCTGCATGCGCTGCTCGATCTTTATGCCGACCGGGGAGATCCGAGCCTCGCCCGCAATGTGCACTCGATCGTTCGCATCGACTCGCGGTCCGTCATCGAGCGGCTGCAGATCGATGGGCCGATGTGCTTCGGACGGGGCACGGAAGTGACGCTGCATGTGGACCAGTCGGTCCTGGCAGGGCAAAGCACATTGCTGCTTTCAGCCTTGCTTGCACGGCTGTTTGCCCGTCACGCCGGACTAAACGGCTTTGTGCGGACCCGCACGCGGCTGCTGCAGAAGCAGGAGGATGTGCCATGGCCGATGACGCCCGGCAATCGCTACCTGATCTAGACAAATTCGACTTGGACCAGGTCGAAGAGCTGGATGATACATTCGATTTTTTCGAACTGTTGCGCCGGCTCGAACGCAGGGGCGGGCTATTCGGCTATTCCGGCCCCGCGGATCGCGAGCCGGCAAGGCTCGGGCAGCATGTGCGTCTTAGCTTTTCCGCTAAGGACGTGGTTGCGTTCCGCGAAGCGAAGGACAAGACGCCGGGGAAGGTCGGGACGCCGGCCCGGGTCACGGTTGCAAATCTCGGGCTGATGGGACCGGAAGGCCCGATGCCGCTTCATTTGACACGTTGGGTGCTCGATCGTCTGTCGCAGCGCTGGTTCACCGGCGCCGACGCACGGCAGACCAGCGACACGACGTTCGTGGACTTCGTCAATATTCTCCAGCACCGCATGATCGCCCTGTACTATCGGGCCTGGGCCGACGCGCATCCGGCAGTACAGGTCGAACGGGCGGTCGGCGGCCGGGTAAGGGCCATGCTTGAAGCCATGGCGGGAATCGGACTCCCCGGCACCGACAATCCCGATCTCGACGCCGTGAAGCTTCGCCAGGCCGCGTCGCTCGCCAGCCAGGTCGACGGTCCGGAGCGGCTGACGCTGTTCCTGGCGGAAGCGTTCAAGGTCCCGGTCCAGATCAAGGAGTTCGTTGCTACCTGGATGACCATACCGGCGTCGCTCCAGACCCGACTTGCCAAAGCTTACGCGGTGCTGGGTCGCGGGGCGACGATCGGCCCGCGC
The DNA here is from genome assembly GCF_053848065.1 of Mesorhizobium sp. BHscii. Lineage (NCBI taxonomy): Bacteria > Pseudomonadati > Pseudomonadota > Alphaproteobacteria > Hyphomicrobiales > Phyllobacteriaceae > Mesorhizobium > Mesorhizobium sp. BHscii. The sequence continues at coordinate 291,925 of NZ_JBSPKW010000001.1, forward strand.
GTTTTCAGCCGCCAAAGCAGGATCGAACTCCGCGTCGGCCCGCTTGGGTATGAGGAGTTCAAAACGTTCCTGCCGGGCGGTCAACGTCTGAAAATGTTCAAACAGGCCGTTCGCGACATGGTTGGGGAATCGCTCGATGTCGATCTGCGGATCGTGCTCGCGCGTGAAGCAGTGCCGCAGCCCCGTATCGGAGCGGTGCAGCTCGGCCGAACCAGCTGGCTTGCGCGGCCCGCTGAAAGGGGCGATGCTGACGATATGCGGCTGCGGACAATCGTCGGATGGCGGCCGGAAATGGCGGAGGTCGCGGCATGAGTCTGCTGCTGACGCTGGAGCACGGGCCACGGACCCAGGCGGTACGGCAGACCCGGCTGGACGAGGGTGAACTGGTGATCGGCCGTAGCGCGGACGCGGGCTGGCAGATCGACGATCCCGACATGTTCGTTTCACGCGCCCATTGCAGGATCACCGGCGGGCGGGATGGGTATTTCGTTACCGACACATCAAGCAGCGGCTTGTTCATAAACGACTCCGACAGCCCGCTCGGCGCCGGGACGTCGGTCCGTCTTCAGAACGGCATGCGGCTGAGGCTGGGCGACTACATCGTATGCGTCGATCTGCAGTCGCCGGCCGCTCAAGCACCAGCAGCCAGCCAATCGTTCCCGGAACGGTCGCCGCCGGCATCACGAGCGCCGGTAAGCATCGGCCGCGATGATTTCTTTTCAGCCACGGTCGAAGAAGAGCCGCGCCGACTGCGCCCCGCCGATCTGCCGAACCCGTTCGAGCAGCCAATTCCAGGAGCGTTCGAGCGCGCCAACCAGCGCAGTTCGCCTGCCTTCGACGACCCGTTCAGCCTCGACCCGGTAGCGACGCCCGCGCCGAGAGGCGCTGCCTATTCCGAACCACGTGGTGCGTCAGGCCCCGCAGACCCATTTAGCCTCGATCCAACGCCTTCCGGTGCAAGCGAGCCCGTTCGGGGCCAGTCCATTCCAGGCCAGCCTGTTCCAGGAAGGTCATCCGATTTCGATAACGATTTCGGTTTCGGGCCGGCAGCCTCGCCCGATTTGAGAAACGGTGCCGGCTCGACGGGTCAACGCCAACACATCGCCGGAAGGCCGCAGTCGGCCAATCCCTGGGATTTGCCTGGCCAGGCGGCAGATATCCCTTCTCCGCCCCGTGCAGGCGTTGCGCCCGCCCCCTCCCCGGCAGCGGCGCAACAGGCGAACACGGCGCTTCGCACCGCGTTCTTGCGTGGCATGGGCATTGAAGAAGCCGATTTTCCCGGACGCGACAGCGTCGCGGAAATGGAGAAGTTCGGTCGCGAGTATCGGCGCATGATGGAAGGCCTGATGCAACTGCTTCGCAAGCGAGCCGAGGAAAAGGGAAACGCTCGCGTCGCCCAGACGGTGGTGGGGGCCTCTGAAGTCAATCCGCTCAAGTTTCTGCCGACGGTCGACGACGCCATCGTGACCATAATCGCGGAGCGCAGCCCCGGATTTCTGGCCGGCGAAGCCGCAATCGCCGACGCGGTCCGCGATCTCGCGCAACATCACGTGCGCGCCTGGCGAGGCGTGCAGTCCGCGTTGCGGCGAATGATTGACCGTTTTGACCCGGCAGCGATCGAGGAAGAGCTCAAGTCGAGTTCCGCGATCGGCACCCTGCTTTCGGGCGGGCGCAGCGCCAAGCTGTGGGAGCTATACCAGAAACGCCATCGTGAAATCGCCCAGAGTGCGGAATCGAGCTTCCTCGGCGAAATCGGCGCTGATTTTCGGGATGCATACGAGGAGGAGTGAAAAATGATCGATCGCCGTGAATTTATCGTTGCCCTGGGCGCAACCGGGCTGCTGGCGGCTTGCCAGAGTGGTCCGCCAAAACCATCGGCGGTCACTGTCAATCTGACCGGCGCGGCCGGCATGAACCCGGGACCAGGTGGCGGCGACCGGCCCGTGACGGTCCTCGTGATGCGGCTGCGCAGCACCGGTAAATTCAACTCGGCCGATTATTTCGCGTTGCAGGGGGATGCCGGCTCCGCACTTGGAGGCGATCTCATTGGATCCGACCAGATCTCCATCGGACCTGGAAAGACCGCATCCAAAACCATCACGGTCGAGCCGGACGCAGCTGCGCTGGGCTTCGTTGCCCTCGTCCGCGAGCCTGGCGGCCGGAGCTGGCGTACAACCAAGTCGGTGTCGCCGGGGTCAAAAGTAACCGTCAACGTCACTCTTGGCAGCGGCGGCATTTCCGCCTAGCGGCCAGGGCAAGGGGTGCTCGATGCAGAAAGTTGCGGCATGAGCGATGCAAACAGGGTGCTGTGGTCCGAAGGCCTGTTTCTCCGGACCCAGCATTTTCAGCAGCAGGATCGCTTTTTCGAGGCGACTGTGCGCGGCGCGTTGCAGGCCGGGCAGCTCCATACGTTCGGCTTTCAGCAGCTGACGCTGGACCAGGCAATGCTCGACGCCGGCCAGGTCTCTATCCTGTCGGCCCGGGGCATCTTTCCGGATGGGACCCCCTTCTCCATCCCAGACATGATGGATGCGCCACGACCGCTGCCGGTCACCGCCGACACGGGCGCCGGACCGGTGCTGGTCGCCCTGCCGCTCGAGCCTGCCGGCGGTGTCGGCTTCGATCCGGCGCACGCCGCATCGACGGGCGCGCGCTATCATGGGCGCATCGTTACCGTCCGCGACGCCGTCCAGGGCGGTTCAGATCCTGAGGAAATCGAAATCGCCCGTCCGCAGGCGATGCTGCTTGCACCTGGAAAATCGGTTGGTGGCTACACCGCCCTGCCGATAGCGGACATCAAAGGGGTTCGAGCCGATGGCGGCGTCTCCCTGGATGAGACGTTCCTGCCGCCGACATTGGTTACCGGAGCGGTGGCCTGGTATCGGCAGTTGCTTTTGGAAGTCGTCACCGGCCTCGACCAAATCGCCGAGGCGCATGGCAAAATGGTCATGGGCGGGCCAGGGCGCAGCGTCGAAGACCTGTTGATGCTCAATCTCGCCAATGCGGCGCGTCCGCGACTGGCCCACATGCTGGCGCAGGACGTTTTCCATCCGGCCGAGCTTTACCTGGAGCTTGCCGGTCTTGCTGGTTCAATGGCGACCTATGGCTCGAGCGCGCGGCGGCTGAGCGAGTTGCCCGCCTACGATCACATGGCGCCCGGCCCCGCCTATTCGGCGCTGGCGGACGCCTTGCGCTCACTCATCCTGAGCCTGCGTTACATCGAGCCTAAATCACGCGCCCTACCCGTCATGCGGCATTCGACCAATGTCTGGAAAATCCGCATCGACAACCCGAAACTGCTGGTGGCCAGCCGAATCGTCATCCGGGTCGGTTCCGAGCTGTCGGAAGACGCCTTGCGCAAGATTTTCGTCAACCAGGCGACTGTCGGTTCTGCCGATCAGTTCGAGGGCCTGTGGAAATCGCGTCTGCCCGGCATTCCACTGAAACCGCTTCATTCCCAGCCCCGCGAAATCCCCTACGATGGCGATCGGTTGTGCCTTGAGCTGGATCAGAAAAGCGAGCACTGGGCCTCGCTGCTCGACGCCCCCGGCTTTGTCATTGGCGTGTCCGGTGTACTGCCGAGCGAGCCGCAGGTGGACTGCTATTCGGTAAACAGGTGAAATGATGAGCCGGGATGATCCTTTCGGACTGTCGGAGGATCGCGAACGCACTCGCATACGACTGACCGGCGCGCCGATGCCGCGACCGATGACGCCACTCTTGTCGGGTGTGCCAATCAAACGGTCGCGTACGCATCCGAACACGCTTGTCAACGCATTCGCGCCCCTGCTCGAGTTCGCGCCCGAGCTTGAAAGCGCGCTGCCGCCGGAAAACCCGGAAGCGTTGCGCACCCGGTTGCTGGATGAGCTGGTTCGGGCACGCGACGCGGCAATGGCGGCAGGGTCCTCTCTGGAGCGCGCCGACCAGGCAGCCTGGGTTGTGGCGGCGTTGCTTGACGATCTGGCCTTGAACACGCCGTGGGGTGGTGCCAGCGCATGGCCGCGCCAGCCGCTTGTGGTGATGCTGCGAGGCGATGTCGATGCCGGCACGCAGTTCTTCACGCGTCTCGATGAACTGGAGCGCCATCCGAACCGGGATCGCGAGCTGCTCGAACTGCAATATCATTGCCTCGCGCTCGGCTTCCGCGGCAAGTATCGTGTGCCAGGCCGGTCGGGCGACCGCTCGCTCAATGCCGTTCGCGTTGCTGCGGCGCGCTTTTTGCGCGATGCGGATGCCGACGGCGCGCCGCTGTCGCCAAACTGGAAAGGCGTGATCGCATCCGACGAGCCGCAGCGCTTCATCGTTCCGATCTGGGTGATGGGGCTCGGTGCGGCGGTTATCGCCACTGCAATCTATCTCGGGCTGTCGATGGGACTGAGCAGCCAGGCGGTCGAGCTTTCCACGCTCGTTCGTGCCTTGCCGCCACCCACGCGCGGCGAAATCAGCCGCACATCGCCACCGGTCGACGCGCCGCCGCCAGAGGCGGTGGATTTCGCGCTGGTGCCGGAGTTTCAGGCCGGAGCGCCGGCGAATCTCAGAGCCGCGCTAAGCGGCACCGAGAGCGTTTCGCTGGCCAGGCTGATCATTCAGGCCTCCAACCCCGAACTGTTCCAGTCGTCGCGGCCGACACTGACGGAAGGCTTCGAACCGCTGATCGGTTCAATCGCCAAAGTGATCCTCGCCAATCAGGAACTGATCGGAAATATCACCGTGGTCGGCCATACCGACAGTGTTCCTTTGCAACGGTCCAATCCGCTTTCCACCAACCAGCGGCTGTCGGAAGCGCGCGCAGCGACGATTGCCGACATGCTGGTCCAGAACGGTGTGCCGCAGGACCGCATTCGCTTTGAAGGACGTGCAGCTACCGATCCAGTGGCCGACGACAGCACGCGCGCGGGACGGGCCTTGAACCGCCGCGTCGAGGTGCTGGTCGAGAAGAGGCTGTGAGATGTTCATTCTGCGCTTCCTATGGGCGGTTCTGACATCGCGCTGGCTGTGGACGTTGATCGGCATCACGCTGCTTTCTCTGGTTATCTGGGTGTTCGGCCCGATCGTCAGGGTCGGTGCTTACGAACCCTTCGCCTCGGAAAACGTGCGCATTGTCATCATTGCGCTGCTGGTCATCTTCTGGCTGATCTGGCTGATCGTCGCGCAGCGCCGGGCGATCCGAGCCAACCGCATGTTCGTCGCCGAAATCGCAGCGCCAGCGGTGGAAAAACCGCTGAGCCCCGGCGAAGAGAACGTCGCAGCCGTTGGCGCCAAGTTCGCCGAGGTGATGGCCGAACTGAAGCGCCGCAAGCTGGGCGGACGCAAGTTCCTGCGCGAGATGCCCTGGTACGTGATCGTTGGGCCGCCTGCCACCGGCAAGACCACGGCTTTGCGCCAGTCCGGCCTGAACTTTCCGATCGATCTCACCGACGACCTGCAGGGGGTCGGCGGCACGCGCAACTGCGACTGGTTTTTCTCGGAGAACGCGGTTCTGATCGACACGGCGGGCCGCTATGTGCAGCAGGAGAGTCAGCCCGACGTCGATGCGGCGGAATGGCTGGGCTTCCTCGACCTGCTGAAAAAGCACCGCGGCCGCCGGGCGCTGAACGGCGTTATCGTCGCGCTGTCGATCGACGCGCTTTCGGAGGGCGACGAAGCCATCAAGGCTCACGGCCGCAAGATCCGCCGTCGGCTGGCAGAGCTCAACGACCGGCTCGAAATCCGCCTTCCAGTTTATCTGATGCTGACGAAGGCCGATCTGATCAAGGGCTTCGAGGCTTTCTTCGGCGGCTTGTCGACGGCCTCGCGCGAGCAGGTGTGGGGGACGACCTTCGCGCTCGATGCGCGTGTCGACGCAAAGACCATAGAGCGGGAAATCGCCACCCTTGCGACGGAACTCGAGCGGCGGCTGGTGCCACGCTTGGAGGACGAGGACAAACTCGCCGCCCGCGCCGAGATTTTCAGATTTCCCGCCCAGCTCACGAGCCTGTCCGAGCCGATCCAGGTGCTGATCGAGGCGATGTTTGGCGAAAGCCGGTACGAAGAAGCCGCCTGGCTGCGCGGCCTCTATCTGACGTCAGCGACCCAGGAAGGGGCGCCCATTGACCGGCTGACTGCGGCGCTGTCGTCATCCTTCGGTCTTCCGCCCCGACGGGCCATGCCAGCGCCGCGCGTGGAAAAACGCAGCTTTTTCCTGAAGAATCTGCTGACCGAGGTCATCTTCAGGGAAGCCGGCCTGGGGACATTCGATCCGCTGGCGCAGCGCCGCCGCGCCTGGATCTGGCGTGGCGCCGCGGCAGCCTGCGCCGCCGCCGCCCTGTTGGCCGGTGCAATGTTCACCTGGTCCTACTATGACAACCGCAATGCGATCGCAGCACAGGCGAGCCAGTTCGAAGCGCTGCAGGCGCCACTGACCGCAGCAGCCGCGAGCCCGGCATCGGTGGAGCAGCCCGCCATCGATAGCGCGCTCACTACGATGGCCGAGGTCGCAAATGCCCGTACGGCACCGCCGAGCAGTGCCCAGGATCTGCTGGGGCCATCGGCATCGGCGGAGCTGCTGCGGGCGCAGGCCGATACTTACGACCACGCTCTGCGCAACGTTCTCGAGCCGCATATGGTCGCTCTGCTCGAGGCGACCATGTGGCGGCAGATCCGCGATCCGGATTTCATGCTGGGGGCGCTGAAGACCTATCGCATGATGACGGGCCTGTCGCAGATGGACGCCGATTACGTCCAGAACTGGTGGGTCAATGACTTGCCGGAATTCGCGCCGGCGGCGCCCTTTCCGACCGCCGACGCGGAGGAGCACCAGCTTGCCGCGATCCGCCGCATGGCGGTCGACGACAGCTACATCGCCCCGGATCAGGCGCTGGTTGCCGAGGCTCTGAAGACAGTTTGCACGATTTCGCTGCCGGCGCGTGCCTACAAACAGTTGCTGGCCGATCCGGCGGTGGCCGGCCTCAAGGAATGGATCCCCGCGAATTTCGCCGGCCCCAACGGCGCCAAGGTTTTTGCACGGCGTTCCGCCAAGACGCTGCGCGTCGGCATTTCAGGCGCATTCACCTATTCCGGCTTCCACGATGCCATCCTCGACCGGATCGAGGATGTCGCCGCCCAGGCCGCACTCGATCGGGCCGTCTTTGCCGGAGGCTGTTCGGAAAATTCCGAAACCTCTGTCTCGGCGCTGTCCGAGGATATTCTAAAACTCTATTACGAAGACTACATCGCACAATGGGACAGCTTCCTGCGCGATATCAGGCTCGCGCCATTGGCCGACCTGAATGTCGCCAGTGAGAACCTCAAGGACCTTTCGAGCGCTGATTCCGCGCTGAAGCGCCTGCTTACCGCGGTCGTTCAGGAGACCGAGCTCACTCGATCCGATGAAGCGCCGGCCGACAACAAGGCAGCAGCCAAGGGCGGCTCGAAACTGCTCGGCAAGCTGGGGAAGCTGGGAAAGATCGTGAAGACAGGGGCAAAACTGCTGCCACGCGCAGGATCCGCCAACGAGGTGGATCTTACCGGCAATCTGGTGGCCGAACACTTCAAGCCGCTCAAGGGCGCAATCGCCGAGGTCGACGGCCAGCCGCCGGCACTCGACGCCGCGGTGGTGGCCCTGACGGCACTTTCGAACGTGCTGCAGACGGTCACGGCCAATCCCGACCCCCAGGACGCCATCAAGAAACAGGGCGGCCTCGCCGAACTGACGGGAGCGGTCGCCAGGCAGGCGCAGATCCTGCCCGATCCGGTCGACGACTGGCTCGGCGGCATCGCCGGCGACACCAGCGGCCTGACCCAGAAGGCCGTCACCTCGGAGCTTAACGCCATCTGGCGCGCCGACATCCTGCCGTTCTGCCAGGCGGCGCTCAACGACCGCTATCCGTTCAGTCCCGAGAGCGCGGTGGACGTCAACGTCCGCGATTTCGCCCGCCTGTTCGGGCCGGCCGGGATGATCGACGCCTTCATCAACGATCACCTGATCAGCTATGTCGACACCGCCAGCCAGCCATGGAGGTGGCGCGCCGATTTTGGGCTGGACCCGGCGGCCCTGGCGGCATTCGAACAGGCCAGGCGGATACGAGATGATCTTTTTCCAGGCGGTACCGGCCCGGTGATGAGCTTCACGCTCGAACCCAAGGACCTGTCTCCCAACGTCACGCGCGTGACCCTCAATCTCGATGGCCAGAACCTCGTCTACTACAACAACGCGACGCGGCCGCAACCGATGACCTGGCCCGGCAAGGACGGCACCGGGGTCATCTCGCTGGCCTTCCAGCCGATCGACGGCTCGCCTGAGGTCATGCTGAACGAAACAGGCAGCTGGGCGTGGCTGAGGATGCTGCGCAGCGGCCGTTTCACCGGCACGTCACTGTCCGATGTCTACAGCCTGCGATTGGGGACGCAAGGCATGTACGCGGATTTCGAGCTCAAGGCGGCAAGCGTCGAAAATCCCTACAATTTGCAGATGTTCAAGAAATTCTCATGTCCGCCGCAGATATGAACACCGGCTTCTTCGGCAAGATTCCGGCGACCGGAGATTTCGTCGCCGCGAACCTGCCGCGGACCTTCATCGACCGCTGGGACCGCTGGATGTCGATGGAACTGAGCGCACGGCCCGACGAGGGGGAATTGGATTCGCGTGTCTGGCGCTTCATCGTCAAGGGCGGCATTTTCGGCGACCAGCCCTGTGCCGGCGCCTGGCGCATGAGCGAGGATCGCGTCGGCCGCCGTTATCCGTTCGCCATCGTCCGGCTTGGCCCCCCGCCGGAGCCGGGCGACCCGTGGTACGATGCCGTGGCCTCGCTTCTTCAGAACTGCGTCGACAACTACTGGGCGCAGACCCGGCTGGCCGAAAGCCTTCAGATTTTGCCACCTCCGGGCGCCGCCGCCGCGACCGACAAGATCGCATTCTGGAGCGACGACTGGGAGGTCAGGGAGTTCGGCTTCGCCGACATCCACGACCTTGCTCAAAATGCCCTGCCCGCGATGCGCGCGGCACGGCCGGAGACGCCGGAGTCCTGAGCCATGGGTAACACGGTCTACGCCGAAAAGATGGGCTTCTTCCACCAGGCAAGCGGCGGCAAGGGCGTCGCGCCGGGCGACGTCTGCCTCAGCCCGCCGCCGCCGCCGGCGGGACCGGTGCCGGTTCCATATGTCAACATGCTTTCGGCCAGCGATCTCATCAAAGGCAGCAAGAGCGTCAAGGTGCAGGGAACACCGACGGCGCTGGAGAACTCTTCCGAAGTGGCGCTGAGTACGGGCAACGAAGCGGCCACACCGGGACTGGGCGCCGGCGTGGTCACCCATCGCATCAAGGGCAAGGGCTCGTTCAAGCTCTGGTCGTTCACGGTCAAGGTCGAGGGCAAGGGGGTCTGCCGCCACGGCGATCCGATGGAGCAGAATACCGCGAGCCCGCTGCCGAACACGGTCGACGTGTCCGCCATGGTGGACTTCTCGGTGGTGGTCGGCAAGGACGCGATGAAGGAAGACTGCCCGCGCGACTACAAGTACTCGGAGGACTATACCCCCACGACCGAGACCCAGCGCGCTTCCGTGCAGGGGCAGGCCTGCTGGCAGTGCAAGAAGGACCGCGCCAACATCCTTCGTCGGGCTCCAGGGCCAAAGAAGGACAAGGCGCTGAAGGACATCGACGCGAAAATCAAGAAGCAGACCGACGGCAAGGTCACGATGATCGCCGATCACCAGCCGCCGCAGAAGGTCGCATGGGAGATGGGAGCGTGCCATGATGAGGACAGCTTCGCCCAGCGGATGCGCGACCTTCCGTGCCAGCCGCATTGTCATGCCCACAGCAGCCAGCAGTCCAAGGACATGCGCGCACTGGATCGCCGCGAGCTATACGATGCGATGAACGCGAATATCAGGGGTATCAACATATAGAGGTGTGAAATGATTTCGGCAAAGCATCAGGAAATCTACAATCTCTGGACAGATGAATTGAAGACTGCCGTTCCACCTTTGCTGGAATGGTGGCATGATCTACACGCACATGAAGTCAATAAGGAGCTTGTCGACACTCGCTGGCCGGCAGGGCCCGCGAGTCATCCTCGCGTCATTGCCCTGTTTCGGAAGTACTACTTCGAAACGACGAGGCTGAACGATTCGCTTTTGCGCGGTGTGCCGCAACACGGGAACGAGATGTGGGGCTCCGAGGCCAAGCAACTGTCCGAGGAAAGCGAAGGGGCTGGGCCGGTCCCGCCGGTGACGCTGCTGCTCTCCTGGCTCGACGATACCGAGCCCGAGCTGGCGGACTTCATGAGGACGTTCGACTTCATTCCTATCGGGGAAGATCCGGAATTCGAGGAGTGCTGAGCGATGGCGCTGCTCGTCAACCACAACATCAAGAACGGAACCTACCGGCTGCTCCGAGCGCCCGGCGACGTCCGAGGCCGCGCGGAAGAGGCGGCGCCGGTGACCGGCACGGCCGGCCATCGCGACCTGTTCGCCGCCTATCTGCTCGAATTCGTGGACGTGTTCGCTGTCGCCTCCGAGACGTGGGACGCGAGTGTCGAGGAGCGCATGGAGACCGGCCTACCGATGGACGAGGCAATCCTCCAAACGATCGAGGCCAACGGGATTGCCGGCCCCGCCGGCCACCCGAGAGTGGTCTGGCTAGTGCGCAAGTACTGGCTCGCGTGCGACGAGGAAAACCGGCGTTCCGCGTCGAGCGCGGTACCTCCCGAAGTGTTCCTTCTCGAGTGGCTGATCCAGGGCGGCCATGACGACTATTCGACGCTGCTGACCGCCATGCCCTACTGGCCGATCGGCCTCGACGAACACGGCAATTGGTGCTGAACGATGGCGATGGCGTTCGCGGTCGGGATCGAGAATCGCACGCCCTTCGCCACCGCGACACATGTGCAACTCGACGCCGACGGCCAGGAAGTCCTGGTCGTCATGTTCTCGGCAAGCTTCGATGCGCTCGACGGCGCAGCGGCACTGGACGTCTGCGAAGACCAGATGCCGGTCGCGCTCTGGGATATCCCGTTCGGCGATCCGGCCAATTCCTCCAATCGCTACGAAGCCGATATTGCGCCGCATAAGCCGGCCGCCGAAATCCTTGTCAACGGTTCGGCGCACGCGCCGAACGGCCGTCCGGTGGCGGAGATGCAGGTCGGTTTCCGCGTCGGTGGCTTGCAAAAGGTGCTCAACGTCGTCGGAGACCGCATCTACGACGCCGGCGGCTACAGCGCGCCGGCCCTGTTCCGAACCATGCCGATCGTTTACGAGCGCGCCTATGGCGGGACGCTGCCAGATGGCCGGCTTTACCGACGCAACCCGGTCGGCGTCGGCTATCACCATGCCTCCTCCGCCGATCCGGCAGTGCGCACACAAGCCCCGAATGTCACCTATCCCGCTGAACCTTATCTCAGCCCCTCCGATCGACCCAGACCGGCCGGTTTCGGCCCGCTCGGGCGGGGTTGGATGCCGAGACTGCAGCTCGCCGGCACCTACGACCAAGCCTGGATCGACACGCAGTGGCCTCTGCCTCCCGAGAATTTCGATCCGCGCTACAATCTGTGCGCCCCGGCGGACCAGCACCTGCCGGCAATCCATGGCGGTGAGACTGTCACGATCATCGGCATGACACCGAACGGCCGCTGGGACTTCCGCCTGCCGCGCGTCGTTGCGCCTGTGCGGCTGATCTATGACAACCGGGTCGAGGAACGTCCGTTTGCCGCGGACACGGTGATTGTCGAGCCGGACCTGTGGCGCGTCACACTGAAAGCGCGCTTTTCACACGTGACAAAACGGAACACACCGGCGCTGCGGGAAATCGTCTTCGGCCATGTCACGCCCGCCTTTCTCGTGGCCCGGCGCAAGCGCAAGACCTATCTCAGCCCGCGTGGCGGCGACGGCACCGTCGACCGCGCCGTGTGGCAGCCATGAAGCGGCCGCTCTACCTCGCCGGCGGCGGCGCCGTGACGCCCGCCGGGCTGAACGCGAGGCAAACGATCGCGGCCATTCGGGCGAGCCTTTCGGCCTTCGAGGAAATCACGCTCGCCGAACCGTTCGGGATGCCCCAGATTGTCGCGCGCATACCCACTCACCGGCATCTGCGCCGCAACGAAGGCGAATGGCTGGTCAACATGGCCGCCCGCGCCATCAACGAGGCACTCGGCACGGACGGGCCGGGTGTCGCGGCGGCAACCGCGCTGCTCATCACCACGCCGGAGAGCTTTCGCAACCATCCGGGGTTCGTGGATATTCCGGCGCGCGATTTCCTGGCCGCGGTTGTCGATGCGACAGGCCTGAGGTTCCATCACGCCTCGCGCGTCATCGACGGCGGCGCGGCCGCAAGCGTGGGACTGATCGAACGGGCGCTTGCGCTGATGGAGGAGCAAGGCGTGGCGCAAGTGCTGCTCGGCGGCGTCGACAGCCTCGTCAACCACACCGACCTCGGCCGGCTCAGCCGGACCGGGCGTTTACAGGGCGCGAACAACGCCCAAGGACTGGTTCCCGGCGAGGCCGCCGTCTTCGTGCGGCTGCTGCGGGAACCCGGCCGCGAGCCTGTCGTGGCCGCTATCCATGGCATCGGCATGGCCCAGGAGACGGACAGCATCCTTTCCGAGCGCTACAGCCAGGGCCGCGCCATGCTCGGCGCACTGCGCGACGCCGTTTCGGGATCGGGACCATCGGAACCCGACATCGACTTCGTCGTCTCGAACGGCAATGGCGAGCGCTACCATGGCTGGGAGATGCTGATTGCCCGACCGCGCTTCTATCGCACGCACCGCACCCTGATGGCGACGGCCTATCCGGCGATGACGGTCGGCGATACCGGCGCGGCCAGCGGCGCGCTGGCGCTGATGCTGGCCGCCGACAGTCTTGTCCAGGATTATGCGCCGGGATCGATTGCCATGTGCGAAGTCGCATCCGAGAACGGATTGCGCGCCGCCGCCCTCGTGGCGCGGGTGAACCGCCGATAGATTACAGCCATGCCGGAAACCGGCGCGTCCTTCGCCAGTCGGCCAGCGGCGTATCGGTTGCCGCGATGGCCGCGCGCAACGCGTCGAGCCGCAACCGGCGCATCGAATGGAAAGGCGTGTGGCCGCGCCCGCCCCGTCCCTCGTCCCACCAAGCAGCAACGCGATCGGCGACAGGCAACGGGCTGTCGTTCAGAGATTCAAACGCCTTCCCCAAATCGGCCGCGTCTATCGTGAACAGGTCGGTGTCGTTGAAATCCACATCGAACAGATCGCGCATCGCCAGCCCGGCGGCAAAGACAAGTTCCGGCTCGCGCATCTTCTCGATCAGCCAGGGCATCACCGACGGATCGCCAAACAGGCCGATCGAGGCGGTTGCCGCCACGCGCAGCAGGGGCTGGCCGAGGCGCGTCTGCAACCAGGCTTTCGCAGCCTTGGGCGGCGTTGTCAGGAGGCGTATCTCGATCGCCGCCTCCGCCTGGTCCGTCTCCGTCAGCACGATCTTGTCGACCACAGGGTGGGCGGACTGGGTCTCGCCAAGCAGGCAAGCTGCCAGCGCCGCCGTTAAACGCTCCTTGGACGTCTCGCCATCCAGACCGGCCAACACTGCCGGAAGAAGGTCGCGGCGCTTGAGCGCGCCGGCGAGCCTGATGGCGCGGCTGCGCACCCTGGTGTCGGAATGGCTAGCAAAATCATGAAGGCGCGGCCCCGGATCCACGCGATGGTGCCAGAGCGCCGAGAGCCCGAGGCAACGCTGGACTGCATCGCCAGTGTCCAGCCATTTCGCCACGAACGGCCGCAGTTTTTCGCGCGGCGTGCGCGCGACTGCGGCGGACAGGCTCGATAAACCGGCCTCAGCCGCGTTTGCGCTGGCGTCGATTGTGGAGGCTACCAACTTGGCATCACCCCAACGCAATGCCAGTGCGCCAAGCACGAAAAGCTCGCCCGGTTCGGCATAGTCCGCGAACCTGGCCTGGGCAGCTTCCCATCCGGCTTTGCCGGCAGCAATGAGCCCTTCGAGGTTGGCTTCGAGACGCTGATCGATGCGACCGATATCGGTCTCGTCGAGCAGCGGGCCGTCAATCTCCCGGCGGCGGCGAAACCAGAGGAAAGCCGCGTCTTCAGCGTGCTGGTCCACGATGGCAGCGATGGTCGCGATGCTGTGCATCGGCAACGCCTCAGTTGAGATGCACGGCCCCGCCGCGAATGCGGTTGGTCCCGCTCGCCTGGCTGGTCAGCTGGGTACCGCGAATGGTCACACGACCATCTTTCTCCAGAATGATTGATGCTAGGCCGCAACGCAGTTCTATGCGTTCCTCCCCGGTAATGACGATACGGTCGCCTTCGCGGACGACTGGCAGTTTCCTCTCCTTCTGAGCCGGATCGACGATGCGTCCGACGACAAGCGGTCGCCTCGGGTCGCCCTCCTCGAACAGGAGGGCCAGTTCCGAACCGATCGCCATAACATCCAGCTCGGTCAGGCTGCGCGCCGCAATCGCCGTCTCGCGCGGGTTGCCGACAAAGACCACCAGCGGCGCTCCGCCTTCGAAACCGATGAGTAGGCCGATCACGACGCCGTCGATACGATCCAGCACTTCCATGATGACGCCCTCAATTGTTGTTGATAGTGCTTCCCTTGACGATCACGTCGCCGTTGGCCTTGACTGTGATTTTGCCGCTGCCCTTGAGCGTAATGTCCTTGCCGTCGGCAACAATGGTGCCGTCCTTTTTCATGGTGATCGACGCCGAGCCGCATTTGAGCGTGATCGAATCGCCCGCATCGATGATCAGGTTCTTGCCAACCTTGATCGAGCTATCGTCCGCGATTTGGATTCCGCTGCCCTTGCCGACCTTGAGCGCATGCCCGCCTCCGATATCGGTTGCGTCGTCAGAGCCGATTTTTGCTGACCTGCCTTTGCCGATCTGCGACGACTGCGCGCCGCCGATGGCGAAACTCTGGTCCGCGCCGATCTTCACGCTCTGGGCGGCGGCGATCGTCCAGTTGTCCGCCGCTCCGATAGTGTGAGTCTGTCCGGCCCCCACCGTCATCGACCTCGATGCGCCGATCTGATTCGTCTGGACGGCTCCAACGCTTCGGGTTTCCGCAGCGCCAACACTGTCGACTCGAGCCGCGCCGACGGTCACCGTCTGGATCAGCGCGACGGTCTGGGTGTGATTGGCGCCGATTGTTTCGGTAGAGTTTGATCCAACATTGATCGTCTCGTTCGATCCCACCGTCAGCGAGCGATCCACGCCCACCGTCTCGGTGTCGTTGTTTCCGATATCCGTGGTCTGGTCGACGCCGACCTTCACCGTCTTGTTGTTGCCGACGTCCTCGTCGAGGTTGTGGCCGACGGAGTGCTTGGCGTCGTGGTCGATGCGGTCGGATTGGTCATGCTGCACCAGCTTGGTGCGGTCGTTCTTGATCAGAAGATTATGGTCCTTCTGCGCCTGGAAATTGACCAGTTCGGAGCCGGCCTTGTCCTCGAACATCAGTTCGTTGTAACCGCCGCCGCCTTTCGATGAGTCGGATTTCCAGCCGGATTGCGTGGCGCTGCCCGGCAGTCCGTAGGGCGGCATCTGGGAGGCGTTGTAGACGCGGCCGGTGATGATCGGCAGATCCGGGTCGCCTTCGATGAAGTCGACTATGACCTCCTGGCCGATGCGCGGGATCTGGATGAACCCCCAGCCGCTGCCGGCCCAGGTCTGCGACACGCGCACGAAGCAGGAGCTGTTCTGGTCCTTCTTGCCGAGACGGTCCCAGTGGAACTGGACCTTCACCCGTGCATATTTGTCGGTGAATATTTCTTCACCGGATGGGCCGACCACCGTCGCCGTCTGCGGGCCGCGCATGATCGGCCGTGTCGTGACCCGCGGCGGACGATAGGGCAAGGCAGTCGGCGCCACGCCGAGGATCGCCTTGAAGTTCTCGCTTTCGACGTCGGCAAGGGCTCTGTAGCCCGGATCGAACAGCCTGTATTCGGCGCTGACCACCAGATACTCCTGGTTCTGGTCTTCGCGCGGGAAGCCGTCCAGCTTGAACGTGCAGCCCGAATACAGGCCGCGCACCGTGCCGACTGCAGCGATGCGCTGATGCACCGCCTGGATTTCCTCGCGCCGGATCGCGGCCAGGCTGTCGCCGCGGCCGACGTCGAGATGCGCGCCGGGCTGGCGGTAATTCTCGCCCGCGGCCAGTTTGTGACTGAACGGCTGGGCGGATTTGGCCATGAGGTCAGCGCCCGGCTTCGTGAAATCATAGTCGGTATGGACGTAGGCACCTGGCCGCACGGAGCTGCCCGGAATCCATTCGGTGATGTATTCGACATCGCGCCGGGAGCCCTGCCCTTCAAAGTGATAAGGCACCTTCTCATAGCCCGGCGCCGGCTTCAGCTTGCTCATGGCATCGGCGAGGACCAGCGTGTGCTTGCCCTCGTCATGCTCGAAAAAGTACAGGATGCCTTCGTGCTCGAGCAGCCGCTGCACGAAATCGAGATCGGTCTCGTCATACTGGACGCAGTATTCGCGCGGCGGATAAGACCCTTGCAGGCGCTTCTCGAATTTCGCCGTGCTGTATTTCGAGAAAACCTCCTCAACGATTTCGATGACGCTCATGTTCTGGAAAATGCGGCAGTCGGTGGTATTGCCGAGGAACCAGAGCCATGGCCTGATGACGGCTTCGTAGTAAGCCAGACGGTCCTCGATCCGGGTCAGCCGAAACTCGGAGACAAGGCCGCTGAACCAGCGTTTCGGATCGGATTCACCCTCGATCGAAACAGGACCGCCCAGCATCTTCAGCGGATCGATGTCGGGGCTGCTGCTCACAAACCCGACCGTATAAGCCAAACAACGACTAATCTCATCGCGCCCGACAAGATGCGTGAAGGTCAACAGGTCAGCGCCAACCGGCGTCTGCACAACCGTAGCACGTTCGTTCGGCATGGGTCGTGCCCCCTCCCGCCGCTCGTTTCTGCTTCAGCCTAGCACATGTCTTCCGGCGACCAAAGGGGACGCTTGGCGGCTGCAGCCTGGTCGCCTGTTGAATCATGGACTTGAACGCTTCTGTGCCGCCGCGCTCAGAAATTGCTGGTATAATGGGGTGTCCTGGGTGAGTTTCCCGACAGGATCGACGGCGATTTTGAATGTACATCAGGCTGCAGATCAACAATGTCGTCTCCCTGCCCGCCGGTATGTCGACCGGCTACTCCGCTCGTGATCGCAGCTTCGAAATCGGCCGCGAGGCTTGCGACTGGACCTTGCCCGACCCCGACAAGTTCATCTCCGGCCGACACTGCGATGTTCGATACGAGGCAGGCGCGTTCTGGCTGCACGACATCTCGCGCAATGGGACCTTCATCAACGGATCGACCCATCGCATGGCCGGCCCGCATCGGCTTGACCATGGAGACCGGCTGCTGATCGGCCGCTACGTCATCTCAGTATCGATCGATGACGAGCGCGCCACGAAGGGTCATCCCGAGAGCAGGCACGGTTCGACGCAACGAGAAGTGCCGGTCACGTCAGGCCGGCCGCTGGACTTCGGAGGCAAGCCTTTCTTCAACCCGGTGGAGCAACGGTCCGGACAGAGAGCACCGGTGTCGACGTCTTCGCTGCCCGCGCCTCTCCCTTCGACGAGAGACGAGGTGCTGCGGGAAATCGCGATCGGAGCCGGCATCGCGCCGGAATTGCTTCAATCGCGTGACCCGCATGAAGTGGCTGCCGAAATCGGCGCGGTGCTTCGAACGGTTGTCGAGGAACTGGCCCTGCTGCTGAAGGCACGTGCGGCTGCGAAAATACTGGCCAAGAGCGCACACCGGACGATGATCAGCGCTGCCGATAACAATCCCTTGAAGTTCGTCCCGGGGACCGATGACATTCTCGAGATCATGTTCGCACGGCGTAGAGCCGGCTATCTTGATGCCAGGCACAGTGTCGAAGACGCATTCCGCGATCTCAAGACGCACGAATTTGCCACCTATGCAGCCATGCAAGCTGCGCTCTCCCGGCTGCTTGACGATCTGTCGCCCGAGGCGATCGGCAAAAAACTCCCACCCACGTCATTCACATCAAAGAAGAGCCTGGCTTGGGACGCCTTTGTCGCCAAATGGCGGACCATGGAGGAAGCACACGAAAACGGAATGCTGGACATATTCCTGGCCTATTTCAGCGAAGCCTATGCCAAAGCCGACAAGCAAAAATAAGCCGGGAGATTGAACCTGGCCCATGCCCCGGAAATCGGATCGGTTTGCTGCGCTGACCTTCGGCCGCGGTACGGATCACGCGCCAGGTGGAAAGTATTAGAGCGTCCTTTGCGAGCCCAAAGATGCGGCGCTGTAGTTGGCGAAGAAAAACCCTTTCGCAGCGCTGCATCTGGTTCCAATCGACCGTTTCTAAGCTTACGATCACTTACGACAGTTCGCCAGCGGGTAAAGCTGATTGACCTGGGGGTCTGCGGCACATGTCATGTTACGGCGGGATAGAATTTTATAGCCGACCTTCCTCCAGACACTGCCCTCGCCAGCAGCGCCTGCATTTCCTGCGCCTGACCAGGGACTGTTTTGCTCGCCTGTGGCGCACACGCAGCAACCAAGAGTGGACGGACGTTTGGCGATGAGCTCGAAGGACGATCCTTTCGGCCCGGCAGGCAAGACCGTCATTCGCGCACCGCGCCGCGCTGAAAAATCAGCGCCCGCTCCTCAGCGGCTCGTTCCCGACAGCGGGCATCCCCGTCCATCGCAGGTTAAGGATTCAACGGTTTTCGATCCGGGTGTCGGCCGGCATGCACCGCCGGGTTGGGCATCGGGAACCGTGATTTATCAGGGTGCAGACCCCGGCGCAGCGGCGGCAACCGGCTCCTTTGCGGCGACGCCGAAGCCAACCATGGAGCAGGAAATCCTGCTGAATGCCACGGACAGCGTCAGATATTCCGCAGCAAATCAGATCCTCGCTGCGGCCGCTCCTTTGCTGATGCTGTTTGGCCAGCTCAGGCTTATGCCTGTCGAAAGACAGGCGGAACAACTGGCGGAACATGTTGCCGAGGCGATCGAAAAATTCGACCGGACAATGGAGAAAGCCGGTGTTCCCGAAGAAGATGCACGGATCGCAAAATTTGCTCTCTGCGAAACCGCTGACGACCTCATCGGCAACCTGCCTTGGCCCAAGAAAGACGCCTGGGCGCAGCACAGCATGCTGTCACAGTTCTTTCACGTCGTGCCCACCGGCTCGGGCTTCTACGAAGCGCTGAACAAGGTACTGGCCGCGCCGGAGGCACACTACGACTTGCTTGAATTGATGCATGCCTGCCTGTCGCTGGGGTTCGAAGGCCAGTATCGCGGCCTTACGCGCGAGGACAACAATCTCGAACGCGTTCGACGCGACGTCTACGAGACGCTTCGCTACTTCAGGGCGCGTGCCGGCGACGACATCTCGCCCCACTGGCAAAGCATGGCGGTGTCAAGCGCACAGTCATCGCCCCGGTTGCCGCTCTGGGTGGTTGCGGCCGCAGCGTCGGCGCTGTTGACGGCGGTATTCTTCGCATTGCGGATCTTCATCACCAACGAGGGCGAGGCCCTTGCCGGCAGGTTGCTGGCGCTCGATCCATCGACGCCGATCGTCATCGAACGCGCCAGCGTGGTCCCGTCGGCTGCGCCGGTGAAAGTCGCTCCGCCTGTCGCCACTACCGCCTCTCAGATCGATCGCATCCATGCCGCACTGGCCGAGAATATCGCGCGCGGCGGACTGACCGTCGGCACGCAGGGCAAGTTCATCGTCGTGGAGATCAACAATATCCTGTTGTTCCAGTCCGGCGGGGCCGAGATAAAGCCGGAGTTTGGACCGATCGCCGCAGACATCGCCGCCGCGCTGGAACCGGAGCCCGGACCGATCATGATCGTCGGCCATACGGACAATGTGAAGCCGCGAAAATCGAGCGCGTTCAAATCCAACTTCGACCTTTCCATCGCCCGGGCGAAGGCTGTCGAAGCGATGATGGCGCCGCGGTTCAGCAAGCCTTCCCGGATCACGGTCGACGGCAAGGGCGAAGACGAACCGATCGCCGACAATGCGACGCCGGAAGGCCGCGCCCAGAATCGCCGTGTCGACCTGATGATCCCCAAGGAGGAAACGCTGTGAGCACGGCCATTTGGAAGCGCCTATGACGCGTTGGCTGCTGCGGATATTCAGCGCGATCGCGTTGGCCGGTTTCGCGGCAGCGGTCTGGTTTGCCGGACCATTGATCCGCTTTGCCGATACCCGCCCGCTGGCACCCGTCTGGCTCCGCGTGACGATCATCGGCGTGATCGTTGCCATCGTGACGCTCTTCTATGGATTGCGTTTCTGGCAAAAGCGAAAGGCACAAAAAGCGCTCGAGACGATAGTCACCCGCAACGACGACAGGGATGACGACTCGCAGGTGCTCGAGGCTCGCATGAGTGAGGCCATCGCTGCGCTCAAGCGGTCCAGCGGCAAGCGCAATTTCCTCTACGAGATTCCCTGGTACGTCGTCATCGGCCCACCTGGTGCCGGCAAGACAACGGCGTTGGTCAATTCGGGTCTGAACTTTCCGCTTGCCGGTTCGGGCGACGCCCAGCCGGTGGCCGGCGTTGGCGGCACACGATCCTGCGACTGGTGGTTCACCGACCAGGCGGTGCTGATCGACACCGCCGGACGCTACACGACGCAGGATTCCAACGCGCAGAGCGACAAGAAGAGCTGGCTCGCCTTCTTGTCGCTGCTTAAGAAATACCGCACCAGGCAACCGATCAACGGGGTTATCCTGGCCATCAGCCTTGCCGATCTCATGAGCCTCGATGATCGGCAGCTTGACGTCCATGTCGTTGAAATACGCAGCCGTCTGCGCGAAATCCACGAAACACTGAAAATCCAGTTCCCGGTGTACCTGCTCTTCACCAAGGCCGACCTTGTCGCCGGTTTCATGGATTATTTTGGCGGTTTCGACGAGCAGCGCCGCCGCAAAGTATGGGGCGTGACATTCCAGACCGCCGATCGCAGCAAAAACATGGTCGGTGAGGCACCGGCCGAATTCGACGCATTGGCAAAACGCCTGGCGGAGGAGATCGCCGACCGCCTGCAGGAAGAGGCCGATCCGGTCGCACGCATATCCATCTTTGGCTTTCCAGCCCAGTTTGGCGCGCTGAAGGGCCGTATCGCCAGTTTCATCGCCAGCATATTCGATCCGGCCCGCAGCCAGGTGAACGTCAGCTTGCGTGGACTCTATTTTTCGTCAGGCACGCAGGAGGGTACGCCAATCGACCAGGTCCTGGGCGCAATCGGTCGCAGTTTCGGCAGCGCTTCTCGCGCCCATCTTTCCGGCACTGGCAAAAGCTTCTTTTTGCATGATCTTCTGACCGACGTCATTTTCGCTGAATCCGGGTGGGTTTCATACGACAAATCGGCTGAAAGGCGTGAAGCGATCGCCAGATATGGCGGCCTTGGCGCAATAACATTGATCGCTGCGGCGGCTCTGGGCACCTTGGCCCTGAGCTTTACGGCCAACAGGTCGCTGATCGCCTCTACCACGCAAGCTATAGGCCAGTATCGCGAGACGGCAGACCCGCTACTCAAAATCTCGACGGTCGCCGATGTCGACCTCGAAAACGTCATTGGCCCGCTCGACCAGTTGCGCGATCTGCCGGCCGGGTTCGGCACCAGTGACTTGCCGACACCGATCGAGGAGACGTTCGGCCTCGGTCAGCGGGAAAGACTACTTTCGGCATCAAGAACAGCTTACCGGCAAGCGCTGGAGCGCATGTTCCGCTCGCGCCTGCTGCTTCAGGCCGAACGGACGATCCAGGCCAAGATGGCTGATCCCGCCGCGCTCTACGAACCGCTGAAGATTTACCTGATGCTGGGCGGCAAGGCGCCGAAGGTCGACGACGAGTTGATCGTTTCCTGGATGAGGCAGGATTGGGAGCAGAACCGGTATCCGGGCGAAAACAACCGCGAGGGACGGGCGCAACTCGAAAAGCATCTGCGAGCCATGCTTGAGTTGGACGACGCCTATGACCCGGTTTTCGAACTCAATCAGCCACTTGTCGAAGCTGCTCAACGCTCGCTCGGACGCATGAGCCTTGCCGATCGTGCCTCCGCCTTGGTAAATTCGGCGGTATACGCGGCAGCGCTGGGCGATTTTTCCGTCTCCGTGAAAGGCGGCCCGGAAGCGCAGCTGTTGTTCGAGCGTGTCGATGGTGGCGATCTGTCAGGCCTTCGCGTTCCCGGTATCTACACCTATAGCGGCTTCAACAATTTTTATCTCGGACAACTCTCGCGCATTGCGCAGATGCTTGTCGATGACCAGTGGGTTCTCGGCGGCGGCGGCGAGCAAGGTGGCATCGACCAGGAGTTGCTTAAGCTCGGTCCCGAACTTGTCGAGCGCTATGGGAGGGAGTTCGCCGCGGCGTGGAACGGGGTTCTCGACAAGTTGAAGTTCAAGGCGATGCTGAAGGACAAGCCGCACTATATCGCGCTGTCCGCAGCCGCGTCACCAACCTCGCCAATCGACCAGCTTTTTACGGCGATCGCCGACGAAACAGCTCTGACGCGAGAAGCTGGTTCCGGCAAAGACTTCGGCTCCGAGGCCGAAGCCGACATGCTTCAAAACCAGCCGCAGAACGCTGCAGATACCGCCACGGGATTGGCCCGCATCGGCATTCAAATCGCCAGCGCCAAATCGCAAAGCCGGGCCGGTATTGCGTCCGCTAGCGAGCAGAATCCCGGGGCGAACATCGAAGCGCAATTCAGATCATTCCAGGCTTTGGTGAACGGTCCCGCCGGACGCCGCCCAATCGATGCGTTGACCCAGAATTTCCGCGACATCTATCAAAGCCTGCAACTGGCGGCCGACGTCCCTTCGCAAGTAGAACGCGTCAACATGAATCTGCAGCTGCAGATATCCACCCTTCGCGCCAATGTCTCGCGTCTGCCTAAGCAACTCGCTCGAATGGTCACCGCAACCGCCGACGAGCTTGACGGCAACGTCGCAGAAACCTCGCTAACGAATTTGAACCAGACGCTCGACCAGACGGTCACGCGCGCCTGCGAGGAGATGGTCGAGGGCCGTTATCCTTTCGCCAGCGATGGCTCGGAGGATATTGCAATGGCGGATTTCGCGAAACTGTTCGCTCCAGGCGGACTGATGGACCGGTTCTTCGCACAGAATCTGGCATCGCTAATCGACATGACCGGCCAGGACTGGAGCTGGAAACAGGATGCGCGTTTCGGGCGCGACCTGTCGAAGTCGACCTTGAAAAACTTCCAGCTGGCCGCGGAAATCCGCAACGCCTTCTTTCCTTCAGGTGGTTCGGTGCCGTCAGTCAGTGTCACCTTTACGCCGTTTTCACTGCATGGCGATGCCGATACGGCGCTACTCGAAATCGATGGCCAGATTGTTCAAAGCAACCAGGCGGGCAACGCGCCAAGCACGGTGAGCTGGCCGAGCGGCATGGCTTCCGCGTCCGCGAGCCTGAGCCTCATTCCGGAGATGCCGGGCCGGGAGTCCGCGATCAGGTTCGAAGGTCCGTGGGCACTGAAGCGCCTGCTGGACAAGGCTGATATCACCAGCACCGGCGGCAACACGGAAGCCCGTTTCGTGATCGGCGGACGCGATGTCGCATATACGGTCCAGACCAGTTCGGACCCCAACCCTCTCTTCCTTCCTGCGTTTTCCGGGTTCAGCTGTCCAAAGGCGTTTTGAGATGATCTTTGAATTTTCCAATACGGTCATGCGGTCCATCGGCAACAGACGCGCGGACGTTAATTTCGATACTCTAATGTTCGAGCCTGTGGCAAACTGGCGCGAGCGAGCGCCTGACTGTGCGGCGCAGAGGACGCTTGAGAGGCGCTTGGTGGCAAATTGAACAATGTCGCCCTTCCCTTTGAAAGCTTCGGCGTTAGCCACAGAGGCTGTGTCCGTGAGCTCAATGAAGACAGCTATCTGGTCGAACCGGAAGCTGGCCTGTGGGTGGTGGCGGATGGAATGGGTGGACATGATGCTGGGGAAGTCGCTTCGGCCAGCATCGTCGATCACCTGGCAACAATCGGCATTGCAAGCTCTGCACCGGATCTTCGCGCGCGCTTCGAAGACCGGCTGAGCCGGGCCAACGCCGAAATCCGCAGGATATCGGAATCCCGCGGAGTAACCATTGGCTCCACAGTCGCCGCCCTGCTGGCTATGGATGGGCGGTTTGCGTGCCTGTGGGCGGGCGACAGTCGCGTCTATCTGATCCGCAACGCCTCGATCTCCCAGATTTCGAAGGACCATACCGAAGTTCAGGAACTTCTCGACAAGGGCATGATCAGCGCAGCCGAGGCGCTCGCTTGGCCGCGCCGCAACGTTATTACGCATGCGGTCGGCGTCAGCGACGAGATCGTCATTGATTTCCAGCAAGGCGAAATCATGCCGGGCGACATATTTGTGTTGAGCACCGACGGGCTGACAGCGCATGTCACAGACGCCGAGATCGAGGCGGCGGCGGTGTCGGCGACACCTCAGGCGGCATGCGAAAACCTGCTACAAACGGTGCTGGCCCGCGGGGGAACAGACAATGTCACGATCGTGCTCGTGAAGATCGGTAACGGGCGCAATGAGGCCTATCCCGACCCTCCCAGAGCGGAAGGTTGAGGCTGATGAGCGCCGACGACAAGACGCGGATATCGCCTAACGTGGCCAACACAGCCGTAGGCACGCAACTCAGCGGCATCTATGAACTGGACGAGCGGATCGCATTCGGTGGCATGGGCGAAGTCTACCGTGGCCACAACATCCAAACCGGCGACCACGTCGCGATCAAGATCGTTTTGCCCGAGTTCGCCCGTGATCAGACGATCCTGTCACTGTTTCGCAAGGAAGCGTCGATCCTCAATCACCTGTCGCACGACGCGGTCGTGCGGTATCACGTCTTCACGATCGATCCCGGCATCGGTCGCCCCTATCTTGCCATGGAATTCGTCGACGGCCAGTCGCTGTTCGACATCATGCGACATGGGCCGATGCCGACGGAAGACGTGCGCAAGCTCTGCCATCGCCTGGCTTCCGGCTTGAGCGCCGTGCACCAGGCGGGAGCAATACACCGCGACCTCTCCCCGGATAACATCATCCTGCCAGGAGGCCGGGTCGAACGCGCAAAGATCGTCGATTTTGGCATCGCGCGATCGGCGACCGTCGGCGGCGAGACCCTGATCGGCGGAAAGTTCGCGGGAAAGTACAACTACGTTTCTCCCGAACAACTCGGCCTATACGGCGGCGATGTCAGCGAGCAATCCGACATCTACAGCCTGGGCTTGGTTCTGGCTGCTGCTCTGCGCGGGAAACCGATCGACATGGGCGGCTCCCAGTTCGAGATCGTGGAAAAACGCCGATCCGTTCCGGACCTATCCGACATCGATGCCGATTTTCGTGGAATTGTTGAAGCCATGCTGCAGCCGGATCCACAAGACCGGCCGATCAGCATGGCGGATATCGCCAGGGCGACACGTGACGACACGGATGACGAGGGGACAGCGCCGCCAACGTCGATCACCCCGCGCGACCGGACGGGTTTGCCGCGAACCGGGGGAACCCTCGCGCCCGGCCCCAAGCTTCCAAGTCAGCCTCCGGCGGCTCCCGGTGAACAGCGCTTCGTTCCGCATGTCCGGCCGGCGCATCTGTCCGAACCAAGGCCTCCGGCAGTTGCCGGGCCTGCTCGGGCGGTCTTGCCTAATGTCCCTACAAAGTCCGCCAAGACCCAATCTATTGCGGTCGCTGCCCTGGCGACATTAGCTGTCGCGTCGGGTGCGGGCGTTTATCTGAGCGGCTTGATGACGCCTTCCACGCCGACCGCTGGCGATACATCGTTTTTGTCTCCAAAAGCATCAAAACCGGCCCCGGACAGTGCTGCAAATTCGCCGGGCGATGAGCCGGCAAAGGCAGTTCCACCCCAGCCCGCCGACGTCCTCTCACCAACCGAGGAAGCCCTGGAGCCGGCGGCATCCGAGGAAACCTCGGAGCCGGCAGCAGCCGAGGCGCAGCCGCCAGCCGAAAATCGGGCAGATGTCGCGGCGGATCAAAGGTTGGAGCCGACACGGCCCGCCGAAGTCCTCTCACCAACCGAGCAAACCCCGGAGCCGGCGCCAGCCGAGACGCTGTCGCGAGCTGAAAATCAGGCAGGTGCCGCGGCGGATCAAAAGTTGGAGCCGGCACGGCCTGCAGAAGTCCTTTCGCCAACCGAGGAAACCCCGGGGCCGTCGATAGCCGAGGTGCCATCGCCAGCTGAAGATCGGGCAGATGCCGCGGCGGATCAAAAGTTGGAGCCGACACGGCCCGCCGAAGTCCTCTCGCCAACCGAGGAAACCCCGGAGCCGGTTCCGCCGCGCGTCCAGGTCGCGCCAATGCCGCCGGCCGACAAGGCCCCGCGGCCCCCAGCGGTCCAGCCCGACGTGATGGAGAGCCCGAAGCCCGATCAGTCGGCCAGCCAGCAGGCCGCGCGGGTGCCCGACCCCGCTGCAGACCAGACGGATGATATGAACGCAAAGGGGCAGCAGGACGAGCCTGCGGCAGGCAAACAGCCGGGCGAAGCCGCCGTTGCCTTGAACGTGCCGAAACCGGAACTAGAACAACCGCCGAAAAATGCCCTCGACTACCCTGCTCAACGGGCCTCTTGGGTGCGCGACTTCAACGGCGGCGACTGTTTCTATGCGACGTTGACGTCGGCAACCGAGACCGCTGTCGAGATCGAAGGATTAGGCACAGAGGTCCAGCCATTCGAACGAATGTTGTCCGATTTCCAGGCAAGATTCCATGTCGAACCGGACATCAGCGTCCGCCTCATTGAACCGGCTCAATGCGAAGTTACCAATTTTCTGCGTTTTCTAGACCAGATGGCGACTGACAAGCCGCAGCTTGTTCTCGATCGAACGACGGTGCCGAGCGGCTCGCCGATCGGCGGCACGCTGGTGACGCGTGGCGGCCTCATTTCCAGCGTGCTGCTGATCGACCACAGGGGTATGGCATTCAACCTCGACGGTCGTATCTTGGCGCAAGCCGACAAGGCCACCTTCAAGTTTCCGATCGATCTCGGCGCAGCCGACAAGGCGGCCGGCAAGGTCGTGCCGCAGATCATAATGGTGATCACGGGTCCACAGGATATTCAGGCTGCGGCGTTCTCCACGCCGACACCAGCCGCGCTGCTGTTGCCCAGGATTCTCGAAGAGATTGCGACCACCAGATCTGAGTTCTCAGCCACCGCAAAGTACTTCCGGCTCGGCGGGTAGCATGGACGCCGATGGACCGCCGCCGCTCGCGTTTTTCCTTCCCGACCACTGTCCCGCCCAAAAATCAGCGTGACTGGCTTCGCGGCCTGCTTGCGTTGAGAGGCCGTATTAAACTTGTGGTCATGTCGGGCGCGGCATTGCTGGCTCTCCTGTCGTCCCACGAAGCGCGCGCCGAATTCACGGTCTGCAATCAGACGCTCGACGTCGTCAATCTCGCTGTCGGCCAAAAGGTCGACAATACGGACCAGACCGATGGCTGGTGGACCATCGGCGCAAATCAGTGCGTGAACGTCATCCGCGAGGAACTCACGAACCGCTACATTTACATCTATGCGACGGACGTCTTTGGCCACGCGACCCTGACCGGGTCGACCGAAATGTGCATCGACCGGCGGCGTTTTTCGATACGCGGCATCGATGAATGCTGGCAGCGCGGCCATATCGCCGCACGATTTCTCGAAGTCGATACGCTTGAACAGGTGCGGTGGACCTTTTTTCTGACCGGAAGCAATCCGTGACGCACAGTATCGACACAAGCTTCAGGTTGAAAAAGCAGGCGCGCGCCGCCCTGCGCAGACGCAGGCTCTGGCGCCGACTCCTTGCCGGTCTTGCTGTGGTTGTCCTGTTGTCGATCGCTGCCGGCTTTTATCTCACCGCGGACTATTGGTCGTTTGGCGATGAAGATGAGGAGTTGCACCCCGTCGAGGGAACCGACGATGTGCCAGCCGATGCATCGGTCTATGTGCCTGCCATCATCGATCTCGCAGGAGACCCGATGTGGATCACCCTTGCGCCCGACACCGGCGCCGCAACAAAAAGCCAAGTGATCCCGCGCCCGGCAGAACTCGATCAGGCTGGAGTTTCTCCCCAGATCGAGATTCTGGCTGACGTGATGCTTAGCGCCAGCGAAAAGTTCATGACAACGATACCGTCCACGCAAGAAGACTTCGCATTCTTCCAGGCACAGCGACAGACCGCGCCGGCGTCATCCAACGATCTGCAAGACGATGTTCAGCCACCGCCCGTTCTAAACGACGCTCCGGTTGCTTCGGACCCGCAGGTGGACGCCGATGATGCCGAAGCAGGTTGGGGCGAAACAATCGATTCAGGCGAGGCGGCCCTTCCCACGTTCCGGAGAACCCAGATCGAAAACAACACAAGCGTCGCAAATGTCACCAGCGAGTATCAACGATACAAGGCTACCGAGGACACATTCGTAAAGATTCTCAACGACCGCAGCTTGGACAGCGTTGCCCTGGATGCGCATTTCTCCGCCGAGGATGCCAAACTGGCAGGCGAAGCCCTGAAGGCGCTTTTCAATCGGGAAAGCCTTGAGCCAGGTTATGTCGTCGCCATGCGCGGTTTCAGGCCGACGCGCGAGACGACAACCATGTCCCTCATGCAGGTTTCGATCTACGCCAAGAATGTATTTGTCGGTACGCTGACGCGCAATGCCGCTGGTGTGTTTGTGTCTGGTGTGGATCCCTGGGTCCGCGAAGATCTGTTCAACTACTCGGGCGCACAGGCACAGGGCACGCACAAAAGGCAATACCGGCTGCTCGATGCAATCTACTCGACAGCAGCACGCAACAAAGTCCCGACCGGCGTGATCGGAGAAGCAATCATGTATCTTTCGCGAGGACAGGATCTGGATGCGTTTGCCAGCGAAGACCAACGTCTGGTCCTGATCTATTCGCAAAGGCCGCGTGGCAAGGAAGAAACGGCCGGGCGCGTGTTATATGTGGGTGTCCAGGGTGCCGAAAAAAGCCTCGACTGTTTCGTGTTCCAGCAGACCGACGGCCAGTTTGCATGCGTTAGCGGCGACGATCAGGTTCGCTCGCTGACGGTCACAAACGGCATGGTCACCCCGGTCAACGGGGTCATGACGTCCACCTTCGGCCCACGCAAGCACCCGATCCTCGGGACTGTTCGCATCCACAAGGGCGTGGATTGGGCGGCGCCTCTGGGTACGCCGATTGCAGCCGCCTTCGACGGCGAAGTCGTTTTTCAAGGTGATGGAGGGGGTTACGGCAACCTGGTGAAGATTTCGCACGGAAACGGGCGCGAGACGCGATATGCGCATATGCAGAAATTCGCGGTCAAGGGCGGTGTCGGCGCGAAGGTGAAGGCAGGCGATATCATTGGTTACATTGGCACTACCGGACTTTCGACTGGGCCGCACCTGCATTTCGAACTGTATCGCAATGGCGAGGCAATCGATCCCCTTGGTACGGTTACCGCCATCGCAACGGATGATTCCGCTGTCGAAACGCTGACCGACCGTATCGTTCAAGTCGAAAGTGGCGGCAGCGCCCGCGCCAAGAACCCACTTTCTTCGGCGACCGGCGCCGGTCAGTTCATAACGAAGACCTGGATCAGGATGATGAACACCTACCGCCCCGAACTTGCGCGGACACTGTCAACCGCCGACCTGCTCGCTTTACGTTACGACGCCACCATCTCGCGCGAGATGGTCAGCAATCTGGCGCGCGAAGGCGAAGCCTATCTTCGGGCGCGCGGCCACCAGATCACAGCCGGCCGGCTTTATCTCTGTCATTTCCTGGGAATGGAAGGCGCCCATCAAGTGTTGTCATCGCCGGGTTCGGCGCAATTGAGCGCCGTGCTCGGGTCGGCCGTCATTCAAGCCAACCCGTTTCTCACCGGCAAGTCCGCCAGCTATGTCGTGAGCTGGGCCGAAAGGAAAATGGGCAGGAAGCTGAGCCCGACGACGACTGAGGTGGCTCAACAGACAACGACAACAACGCAAGTCCGGCAGACATCGCCGGAGTTCGAAAAATACAAGCAGGCGATCACGGCCCTCATAAGCCCGATGCAGAATACCCTTTGAACCAGCGCATAACCGGGAAATCGGAATCGGTTTTGCTGCGCTAACCTCCGGTTCGCGCGTGGAAAAGGGCGCGCGGCTCTGGTCTCAGCCTAGCGCACCCGCTCCAGCTACTCAGTCCTTATCCGCATTTCCACCCGGCGGTTTACCGGATCGAATGGGTTGGGGTCGCGCGGATTCGTCTCGCCCAGGCCCGTCGCTTTGATGCGGGCAGGATCGATGCCGTTAGAGGTCAGGAAGGTTGTTACCGATCTGGCTCTTCGTTCCGACAGTCCCTCATTGTAATCAGCCGAGCCGGTCGCATCTGTATGACCCTCAACAACGAAGTTCAGAGTGCTCAGTCGGCTGTCCTTCAGTGCCTTGGCGAACTCGTCCAGTTCAGCGCGCGCAGTCGCATCGAGTTCCGCAGAATCCAGGCCGAAGTTGATCAGCATGTCGAGGCTGGTTTTTTCGGCCGGCGCTGCTTTGTTCTTGCTGCTGCATTCGTCTTCGGTGCCGACGCAAATTCCACGCGACGGGCCGAACTCGCTCGCTGCGTCAAAAAACTTCACGATGTCTTCTGATTTCTGAAGCGGATCAGCAAAAGCGTGGGTCGAAAAAAGCGTGACCGTAAACACGAAGGCTAAACTGCCCAACTGCATGACGGTTACTCCTGTCCTGAGCATCCGATTTCATCGACTGCGGACAATACCAAATTCCGAGGCGAATGTCTGTCAATAAACGTCAGGCATACGAGGAGTGGACGGCAGTTGCATCTTGCTGAGGACTGGAGACTTGACCCGCACCCTGTCCAGGCTTCAATGTCGATTGTTCCCCAGTAAAAGCGTGGCGGCCATGGCCAATGAGCTTCGATTCAAAACGGCACGGGATCTTTTCATGGCCTGCCCCGCTGTTTCCAGGGACATGGTGGCACTCCCGACCGAACAGCCTTCAATCGAATTTTGCCGCGCCCTCCTTGCCGGGCGAGTGCCCGAGGAGGCGATTACGTTCTGTGCCTATCTGCTTCCCGAGCGGGCTGCGGTGTGGTGGTCCTATGAGTGCCTGAGCCACCTCACCGTTCTTCTCGACCATAGAGATCAGGAATTGCTGGCGCTAGTTCGTAACTGGGTCAGCGAACCGGATAGTGCTTACCATCGCGCCGAAGTGAGCCAGGCTGCGGCAATGCCGCCAACAACGCCGGCCGCCTGGATTGCCTTGGCTGCAAAACGGCATGGCAACGGTTTGGCTATGGAGGCGTCAGCGGTTACGGCCTTGCAGCCACTACCTGCCGCCCACGCTGTAAGTGCGGGGGTTCTGGCCGGACTGGCACGCGTTGCACTGGAGGACCGCTTTTCAGTTCTTTCCGCGTTTGTCGAAATGGGCATCCAGATGGCGGAGATCGAGGCGCTGCGCCAATCAGCGGATGCAAATTAGACCGTAGTCTGGATCCTAATTGCTTGGCTTACTTGCAGCCGAGAGTTGGCTTTGAATGCGCCCAAGGTACGGTGTTCGAACCCGGCTGCTACTGAATGTTCACCTGGTCAACCGCCCCAGCCGCCCCCGCCGCTCCCGCCGCCCCCACCGCCCCCGCCGCCCCCGCCGCCCCCGCCGCCCCCGCCGCCCGAAGAAGGAATGATCACGACAGGCGCTGCAACAGGCTCTTCGTCAACCGGCTCGATCACTTTTTTCTTGACCACCCGTTTGGGGGCGGCCGTGACGACCTTTTTCTCCACAGATGTCCTGCGAACGACCTTCTGCTCTACAGGTGTCCTGCGAACGACCTTCGGCGGTGACGTCTCCACCAGCGGCGTTGGTTCGGGTGGCATCAAGGACGTGCAGCCTGTGAGCCCCACCAGGATGCCGGACAGGGCTGTTCCGACGATTGCGTGCTTGAATGTCCTGCGCACCATTTGCCTCCTGATTAAAACACGTCCCGACGCGGGTTGGCTTCTTCCCAGACCCGCCTGGCCGCGCCGACCAGTTGGTCGTCCAGCGAACCGGACGCAGGAATCTTCGATTTGAGTTCCCGGCGCAGCTGCTTCAACGCCGTCGTTTTCACCTTCGTGCCGAAATTTGCGAGGTTTGTCCGGGCCTCTGGCAGTTGGTTGCGAAAATCCAGCGCGGCCGCAAATGCAAGAAAGCGGACCGCGGTGGCCTGGTCGGCCTTTTCGCCCTTTTCCATTTCGAGGACCGCGCGATCGAATGCACCATACTCATCGCCCCGCATGGTCGCCATCTCGAACAGTCTTTGCGCTTCCGCCGGGTTGCGCTCCACGCCCACGCCGTCGCGGTACATGCGCGCCAGGTTGCTTGGAGCGTAGGGCTGGCCGAGTTCGGTGGCTTTCTGAAACAGGGCCAGCGCCGTTTTCGGATCTTTTTCGACGCCCGCGCCGGACAGATAGTTCCGGCCAAGCAGGTTCATCGAATACATATCCTGCCGCTCGACGCCAGCCTCCAGGAAGGCAACGGCACGGGCCTGATCGGCGGGCACGCCGTTGCGGCCTTCGGTGAAGATCGCGCCGAGATCGTTCATTGCATAGGTGTGACCCATCGCCGCCGCCTTGAGCAGCAGGTCCAGTCCTTTGCCGGTGTCGCGCTCGACGCCGTAGCCATGGAACAAGGCACGGCCCCACGACGTCATCCCGTAGGGATCACCCTTGTCGGCCGCAGCCGCGTAGAAGGTGTTGGCCTGCTTGCGGTCGACAGCCACGCCTGTTCCGGTCGCGTAGAGGTAGCCGAGTTCGAACACTGCGCGCACGTGTCCCCTATCGGCGGCCTGTTGTATGGCTTTCCTGGCCTGGTCCACCTTGCCGGCTGCAAGCAGCGCGCGACCCAGTTCATAGCGGAAGCGGGCGACATCGGGATACGCCTTCACGGCAGCCTCGCAGAGCTTCACCGCATCGGCGCCGATTTCATTTGGCAGCAGGCCAGGGACGACGCCTTGAAGGTCGAGAGGTTCGCCGGCAGCCGAGTCGCACGGATCAACGGTTGGCGACACTTTCATTTTGGCGGGTTTGGATACTGCGCTGTCCGCCCGAATCTCGAAGGCGATCTCGACCGGTGCGCTGGCTCCGATCTGGGGTTCATAGCGTAGCCCCTCGACTTCACCGACCGTCAAGCTCGATTCGGGCGACAGGGCTCGATCCGGCAGGGAGAGCGTTCCCGTTGCTGGATAGTTGGCAACCTTCAGGCTGACCGCCGAATCGTCTGTCGGGAGGTCCAGGTTCAGAGCAACCGCGCCGATGCCGACCGGAACGTCGATCTCCCGGTTGTCGATCGCCTCGGCCGCACCAGTGACATGAATGCCGCGCTGTAGCACCTGCTGCTTCTGCTCGGCTTCGAGCGAGGCCATCACCTGTTCGCCCTGGGCTCCTTCGCCGCTCTTGACCCGGAACACCAGCATGCCCTTGGCTTCGCCACCCCAATTGTCGCGTGCGGCGTAGGCCAGCATATCCATCTCTTCTGGCTCGCCAACTCCCTTGGGGACATCCATCTGTAAATGCGGCAGATCCTTGCCCTGGATCAGATCCCCCGCTTCGACAACCTTGCCATTCAGCATCAGGCGTCCCAAGGCGGGCGGTCTTTCGATGCTGACGGTGATTGATCCGCCGTCGACCTCCACCGGTTCCGGGAGGTTCAGATCGACAGGCCCGACTCCCGACAACACGACTTTCTCCAACACGGGCGGTAGAGAGGGGCGGCTGCTGCGACGCATCAGAACGACTTCGTCGATCAGCGAAGAGTTCTCCCAGGGAACCTGCAGGCCCTTGGTAGCCTCAACTACATCCCGGCGCACGGCCGCCATGACCGTGCGAATCTCCTGGTTCGGAGCCAAGGCCCGACGAGAAAATGCGAATGAAAATGGGCTGAGGTCGCCGGCGCCGTCATAGGCAACCGCGCCGGGTTCGGTGGCGAAAGCGATCAGTGTGTTCAGCGAGCTTCTTACTTGCGCAAGGCCGGTGCCGCTGGCGGTAATAAGCTGGTCCCTGAGCCAATAGTCCTTGCGAGGGAATGGATTGTTGCGGCAGGCATCAAGGATGATCACCTGGATTTTCGATTTCGAACGCATCTGCTGCAGCACGTCGTTCAGCTTGATTGCCTGGACCTCGACGTCCGCCGCATCTTTCAACGAGGCATCGACAGGGATCAGGAAATTTTCGCCGCCGATCTGAAAGCCGTGACCGGAATAGTAGACGACAGCTACATCCGCCCCGTCCACGGCGGCAAGATAGTTGCGGAACTGGCCTTCAAACTGCAGCTTTGTAAGATTGCTCGCGACAAAAACATCAAAACCAGCCGATCGAAACGTGTTGGACACGTCCACCACATCTTTGGCCGGATTCTTGAGGGCCGAGATTTCTTGGTAATCGGAGTTGCCGATTACAAAGGCGACCCTTCGTTCGACTGCAGAAGCCTCGAAAGTCGTGACGCTTGCGAGCATGAATGCCGCAACGAATCCGCAACATCGGAGCATGGCAAATCCCTTAACCGCTGTTACCTGGCGACCACAAGAACACAGCTTGCAGTGCCAAGGTCCGTTAGAGAGCATGCTATCTGCCGAGACAGGAAAGAGAGAAAAGCCGTCGCGACAGCGGTATATTCCTCACTTGATCGAGCCCTAAATTACATCAGAGGCCGAGTGTCCGCAATGATTGTCAAACGGTTCCTGGCTATTTGGACCCGTGGTCGATTTGGTCCCCTCTCGGACGACGCGCTGCTGGCATTCCGATCGTGGCAAGTGCAGCTGGTTGTGGTCGGCGATGCCCCCGATAAAATACAGCTCGCGCGGGCGCACCTATGTTTCGTCCTAGCGACGAACGTCCACTGCCGCCTGCCAGACCCGATGCCGCCCTGCACTCTTGCCTTCCGTCCACGCACCACGCGCTGGAGGGCGCCCGAGTTTTCCACTACTAATATCGGTCTACCCCTGATTTTCTCTAGCCACCGTTTCCGAGACTCAATTAGCGTCTTCTTATGGAACATCGGCACGCCATTCGAAGAATCAAGGATGGGCTTTGGGAGGTCTACGACATAGACGACGGTAGGGTTGTCTTCGCAGACGGGGTGGCTCTGACAAACTTGCGGGATGACGAGGCACTCGACGCCCTGGAGTTGCTAAAGGGCGGATTCCTGGTTCCGAGCAGCGCTCCCAAGCCAGCTGACAGTTCCTTGGGGGATACGCTGAGGTCGACTATCCGCAAGATGAAGCACTGAAGGCGGATAGCTGACGCACAAAAGCGCCGCCGCTTGGCGGGCT
This sequence comes from Mesorhizobium sp. BHscii, assembly GCF_053848065.1. Classification (NCBI taxonomy): domain Bacteria; kingdom Pseudomonadati; phylum Pseudomonadota; class Alphaproteobacteria; order Hyphomicrobiales; family Phyllobacteriaceae; genus Mesorhizobium; species Mesorhizobium sp. BHscii. Next base: position 327,197 of record NZ_JBSPKW010000001.1, read on the forward strand.
CCCGGCAGGTTTCGGAATTGCGCTTTTAGAAAGCCGGTGAACTACATCAGCCGATGCGTTCGCTCGTCGAGATCTGCCACCCTATTTTCAGCGAGATCGCAGCCGCGATGCAGAAGGTATCGATCAATTTGCCCGCTCAAGGCTCAACGCGCCGCGGCGTCTCAAAACGAAAAACTCTCCTTCGTTTGGTTGATGCCGGAACAATGCTCCGTCAGTAAGTTCGTACTGTATATTAGCAGGTGCTGTTATGAGGTTTTTGCCCGTTCAGGAACCGACCAACACATGGGCCGTGTTCGATACCACCGTGGATGTGCCTGCGGACTTCGCTGGCGCTTGCCTTATCGGCTTGACGCGGGAGCGGGCGGAGTGGCTCGCAGCGAGAGCCAATCAAGATGCATCGGTGAGAAGTAATTGGACCGGCCGGTATCATCCCTGGAGCCTGAGCACGGCGTGGTTCCATACGCAAATGTCAGAAATGGCTTATACCCGCAGGGAAGATTTCAGTGACGGACGAAGAGGCCGCTGCGTTGGCAGCCAGGAACCAGCAGCCTACGTAAGCCCGACATCACCAGCAAAACCGATCCAGCGATCGGTCCCCGGCGTTGGGTGAGGCTATCCAGCTTGTCGCCAATGCGCTCCCCGGTTTGTATTCCTGCCCGAAGGACCGCTGTTATTGCTGATCCGGCATCTCGGTATTCTCTTTGGGGTTCTTCTTGATGCCCGCGGCAGGCGAGGTGTCGGCCGGGGCGTTTCCACCTTGGTTTTGTTCAGCGGCTCTTTTAAATGGCGAGGTGCGCCAGCCCATATCGGCATACAAAAAGCCAATGAGAAAGCCGACGATAATGACCGCTGCAATCAGCAGCGAAAGTATAGCGTTACGACGCTCCATGTCCGGCTCCTTCCTGCAACCGAACAGCCAATAGCGAAAATGGTTCCCATCTACCATGAATGCGCAGGAGACCCCTAAAGCTGCAGGTGATGGGAACTTCGCGCCGTGCCGGTGGTTGAAACGTAGGCGCTGCGAGCGGTGAACGCCATCCGTTCTTTCCGTCACAGCAGGAAGGAGACACCATGGCCAACAAGAATACCACATCGAAGCCGGCAATTCGGCAGGCGAATGCCGACGGCTTGCGACATCCAAGGCGGGACGCCAACGATACGGATGCGGGAGCGAGACCGCCGACGCCAAAGACCGCTGGGACCTCGAAGCCATCGACTGCTCCGTTGGACAATCCGGTGGCGAACCGCAACGCCGACCGGCCGCGCCAGTCAGGCACCACGCCACGGCCGACGGAAAAGCCTCTGGACTGAAAGGCGATGGCCGGGATCGTACGGGACGGCGGCTGCTTGTGCGGCGCTGTTCGCTTCAAGGTGAGCGGCGCACCGCTACGGGTCGGAATCTGCCATTGTCAGGATTGCCGCCGCGCCAGCGGCAGCTTCTTCACGCCGTTCGGCGTCTGGCCGATCTCGGCCTATGAAGGCAGCGGAGAAATGAAGACGTTCGCCAAACGCAGCTTCTGTCCGCAATGCGGGTCGCGTATCGCCTGGCTGCAGGACAATGAGGCCGAGATCATGCTCGGTTCGCTCGACATGGCTCCCAGCGACCTCATTCCGGAGTATGAGCTATGGGTGCCGCGCCGTGAGAAATGGCTCATGGCATTGCCTTGGGCGGAGCAACATGCCGGGGATCGCTTACCACCTTCCGATACATGACGAGGCTATGGGACCGAGTTAAGGCGCCCGGACCAATTCATTCATGGCGTTCAGAATGGCAACCTGATCTGCCGGCTTCCGGAGAAATTTACAGCCGGCGAACGCGCCTGGAACATCGCCCGGTCCAAATCCGCTCAGGAACGCGAACGGGATATCGCGGGCTTGCAGCGCACTTGCCACCGCCAGACTTGTTTCGCCATAAAGTTGAATATCCAGCAGCGCGACATCGACATTGTGTTCGTCGATCAGCCAAAGAGCCACCGCCACCGACGGAGCCGGGCCGATCACCTGATACCCCAAGGCGCGCAGGCAAGCAGCAGTGTCCTCGGCGATGAGCCATTCATCCTCGACCACCAGAACGCGCAAGCTATCGGTCACGGCGCCTCACTGCGGATCAATGGGAACGTGAGCTGGACCTCAAGGCCATTATGATTGAAGGTGGTCTCGACATTGCCGCCAAGCCGGTAGCCGATCTCACCCTGTAGCAGGGAAAGCCCGAAGCCGTTGGCCTCGGGCTTTTGGACCGGCGGCCCGTCTTTCTCGTGCCAGGCGAGCGTAAAAACGTCGCCCTCGCCTGACCATTTCAGCAAGACCCTGCCGCGGCGCTTCGACAGTGCGCCGTATTTGGCGGCGTTGGTCGCCAGTTCATGAATGGCCATGCTGAGGGAAAGGCCCTGTTGCGGGCTAAGCTTCACTTCGGCGCCGTCAAGTTCGAACCGGTCAATGCTGAAAGGTTCGAGCTCCTGATGCAGCAGTTCGTTGATCGAAGCTTCTTTCCAGCGTTCCTTCGACAGCAGACCGTAGGCCCGCGACATGGCGTGTAGGCGACCGATCAGCGCTTCGGCGAACTCTTCCTTCGATTTCGACCTTTCTCGGGTGCGGTTAGCAATGCTGGCGACCACCGCCAGCATGTTCTTGACACGGTGGTTGAGCTCCGAAATGAGCACCTGGTTTTGCTCTTCCGCCTCGGCCAAGGTGGTGACGTCGACCAGTGTGACCACGACGCCCTGGATCCTGTTGTCCTTGTCGCGATAGGGATTTATACGAACCATGTGAAACCGGCGCTGGTCATCGCGCGCCAGGTGATGGTTCAGGGTCTCTCCGGTTTCGAATACCCGGTCGATATGCTGCTTCAGCTCGGGATAATCGATCTGGCTCGACAGCTCGGTCAGCGGGCGACCAACATCTGCCGGACGCAGGCTGAAGAAAGACGAGGCGGCCGGAGTAAAGGTCCGCACCACAAGATCGCGGTCGAGGAAGATGGTTGCGATCTGCGTGCTCTCGAACAGATTCCGCAGATCGCTGTTGGCGCGATCGAGCTCTTCTATCTTGCTGGTCAGTTCCGAATTTATGGTGTTGAGCTCCTCGTTGAGCGACTGCATCTCCTCCTTCGAGGCCTCGAGTTCCTCATTGGTCGATTGCGCCTCCTCGTTGACGGAGACGAGCTCCTCGTTCGACGACTTCACCTCCTCCAGCGCGGTCTCGTATTCCTCGATGGTCGACTGCAGCCTCTCCCGCGTGTCACGCAACTCCCGTTCGAGATCGGCAGTGCCTTCGCTGTCACCATTTTTGCGCACCGTGTCGGACCGGGCCTGCACTGGTCCTGACGGCTCGAACAGCACTAGGTAAAGCGGTTCGCCATTGCCGCGTTCCGCCAAGGGTTCGACGGTGAGTTTGATGAACTGGACCCGTTCGTCGTCCTCGTCGACGACGACATTTTCCCGCACGACGGTGCGGCGCGTCGAGGCCGCTTCCCGCAATGCGGCACGAAGGTCGAGCCTCAGCCCGCGGCGCGCCATGGTCAGCACTTGCCGGCTCGGAATGCCTTGCGCCGCTTCAAGATATCTGCCGGTCCGCGCCGAATAGTAGACGACGTCACCCTCGCCATTGACCAGCACATGCGGCGGCGCGAAACGCTCCAGCACCTGCGCCTCGACCGCCTGCCGCAGCGGATAGGCGGCGGTTACTCGCTTCGACCTCTCACTTTCGGACGGGAAGGCACCCGACCGCCCATCGCCGACCAGGACCGGCAGCCTGATATGCGGCGAGGCATGTTCGCGCGCCTGAAAAATGCGCAGCTTCTTGTCGACCGCGGCGAAAAGGTTGTCATGCTGGCCGACGCTTTCGGACGTGCCGAGGAAAAGATAACCGCCCGGCTTCAGTGCGTAGTGGAAGATCGGAATGACCCGGTTCTGAATGTTCGAGCTGAAATAGATCAGCAGGTTGCGGCACGAAACCAGGTCCATGCGAGAAAAGGGCGGGTCGCGGACGAGGCTGTGGGGAGAAAAGATGCACAGTTCCCGTACCTCGTTGCTCAGCACATAGCTCTCACCGTCGCGGCTGAAGAACCGCTGCTTGCGTTCGGGCGAAAGCCCTTGCAGCAGCGCCTCGGGATAGCGCGCCGCGCGCGCCACCGCGAGCGCCGGCTCATCGATATCCGTTGCAAATATCTGGACGCGGGGTTTGACTGGAAGCTGCTCCAGGTGTTCGCGCATAAGCATGCCGATGGAGAACACCTCCTCGCCGGTAGCGCAGCCGGGCACCCAGACCCTGATCGCATCGCTGGGAGTCTTGCCTTCGAAAAGGCGCGGTATCACCTTCTCCTCGAGCAGCTTGAACGCATCGGGGTCACGAAAGAAATCGGTGACGTTGATCAGCAGATCACGGAAGAGGTCCATCACCTCGCGAGGATCTTTCTTCAGCCGTTCGACATACACTGTGATCGACTGAAGCTGTCCGACCTGCATGCGCCGCCTTATTCGACGCAGGAATGTCTTGGTCTTGTAGCCGGAAAAGTCGTGGCCGGAATGGGCGTGCAGAATGCCGTAGATTTCGTCGCGGAGCCGACTCATTTCTGCCGTCTCGTGCTCGCCGCTTTCTTCGGCCACTCCGTTCAGCATATCGAAGCTGCGGGCGAATCCCTCGAGTTTTGCGCCGATATCCTCAGCTGGCGCCGCAATGTCGATCAGGCCGCTGGAGATCGCACTTTGCGGCATGTCCGGATTGCGCGGACCGTAGCCGTCCGGGGTCTGAGCGACCGTCAGTCCGCCACGCTCCTTGATCGCCTTTGCGCCCAGCGTGCCGTCGGAATCACCGCCTGACAAAATGATCCCAACCGCATATTCGCCCTGATCCTCGGCGAGCGCGCTGAAGAAGATATCGATCGGCTTGCGTTCGCGGCTAACCAGGTTCGACTGCCGCAGGTGCAGAGCGCCTTTCTTGATCGTGAGAATAACGTTTTGCGGCATGACATAAACGTGATCGGACAGGACCGTCATGCCGTCCTCGACGACCACGACCGGCATTTGCGTGTAACGCCTGACGACCTCGTGAAGCAGGCTTTCGCGCCCGGGATTGAGATGCGTGACGACCACGAACGCCATGCCGGTCTGGCTGCCCATGCCCTTGAACAGACCCTCCATCGCGGGAATGCCGCCGGCTGACGCGCCGACGCCCACAATGGGAAATCTCTTCATCTGCACCGCAAGCCCTCGGTTGAACAGCCTTGACGACACCGTCAAATCGATCCAGAAACCAGGACCAGCTATATTACCATATACCGCGCGAGGGGGGCGGAACAAGTTGGCGCAGATGGCGTTAATGTCGGCCTTGTGGAACCTCAATGTCAAAACGCACACCTGACCTAAAGCCGACAAAACAAGCGTTGTTGCAGTGCTCGAATTTAATGGGTTTGCCGGGAAACGAATCCATTCCGGCCCGCATGCTCGTTTTGGCAAAACGGTTGCAGACAAGCCTTGCAGCAGCGGTCTGAACAAGCCAGCGCGGCTAATTGGAAATCTCACTCCAAGGAGGGGCGATGAGGTGCGTGATCTGCGAGGGGTGCACATCCTGATCGTCGAAGACGATTGGTTATTGGCCGGCGATCTTGCAAGATATTTCGGCAATATGGGCGCGGTCGTCCTCGGCCCTGCGGCGACAGTCGAACATGCGTCCATGCATACCGAGGCGGCTGAGGCCGCGATCCTCGACGTCAATCTCAACGGGCGGCGGGTGTTTCCGATCGCAGACGAGCTGATGCGCCGCGGCGTGCCCTTCGTCTTTTTCAGCGGTGACGAGGACATCGTCATTCCCGAACGTCTGCGCCATGCCAGCAACCTTCGAAAATCGTCTGACAGCTACGCCGTCTTCGATGCCTTGTTTCCTCCGGAACGATCGGCCTTGGCGGGGAGCCCTCCCGTCAACTTGTCCGACAACGTCTTTTCACTTCTGCCGAAGCTCAGGCTCGTGGCGCGTCTGCTTCTGAGGGACGTGGAGGCTTCCGACCGTCTGGTCGAGCGAACGCTGGAGCGCGCCATCGGCGAGATCGACAGGCGGCGGGCCGGCGTGTCGACCGAAGACTGGCTGAACGGCATCATGCGAAATGTCGCTAGATCGAGCGGGGCGAGCCTGTTGCACTGAGGCTGCGATTCTTTTCCAAGTCTGGAATGTCTGGAAAGACCGGCTGGTTTTCCAATAGTCAGAAAAACACGCAAAAACAGCGAGCTGGAGGAAAGTTCTCTGTCAGAATGCGAGGCGCACCTTAAGAGCTACCCGACACCGCTGACATAGCAGCCTCCTCAGCCTTTCTGGTTGCGGTCGACGAACTTGTTGAATCGGCTGGTTTTCCCGCCGCCGGTTTCGTCCTGGTAGAGGAAGGCCAGGTTGTTTTCGTCGAAGATCCGAAAGAACTCATCCCATTCGATGGCTTCGAACTCCTCCTCGGGCTCGCCAAAATCGATCCGCAGGATGCCGCCTTCGCCCTTGGTCCGTATAGCGGCAGGCCGCCCGCCTCGATCTTCGGCCCACTGACGGATCTCGTCATGATCGGTAGTCGTCTTCGACTCAGACATCGGAATCTCCTTTCGATCCCAGATTTGGCAGGCGCGTGATCCTCACGATCCGGTCTGCTTGCTGTGCGGCGGAACCGGACCGCTAGACGCATACCCGCTTTCCCGACCACGCGCCGGATGTGCGCCCTAACGCCAAAGAAGCTGCAATGTTCCAGCCCATAGCCAGCACTGGTCGCGCGCCGCCACGTCGGTTTGCGAGCCTCCCCAAAACCATCTTTGTTGAAGCAGAGGGAACAAACCTTTTGCCAAACAGTTCGGGGCGCCAAGGCCATCTGCGCAAGGAGTTGTCGTGAAACGCATACTGGTTACAGGAGGGTGCGGTTTCATCGGCCGCCACGTCGTCCAGGAACTCGTTGAACATGGTTATGCTGTCTGCATTCTCGATGCGCTGCTGGAACAGGTGCACGGTAGCGAGGCGACCAGCCTGCCGGCAGGGGCCGAACTGATCAAGGGCGACGTTCGCAACCGCGACGCCATCGCCGAGGCGCTCCAGGGCGTCGACGCCATTATCCATCTGGCGGCCGAGGTCGGCGTCGGCCAGTCCATGTATGAGATCGCCCGCTATGTCGGCGCGAACGACCTCGGCACCGCCACTTTGCTTGAAGCATTGATCAAACGTCCAGTCGAGCGGATCGTCGTCGCTTCGTCGATGAGCGTCTACGGCGAGGGTCTCTATGCCACGCCAGGCGGTCGGCGCGTCGACAATGCACGGCGGCAGGCTAACGACATCAAGAGCGGCCAATGGAATCCGCTGTCGGCGGCGGATGAAAGTCTGTGGCCCCTGCCGACAGACGAGGAAAAGCCGGTCGACCTCGCGTCTATCTATGCGCTGACGAAATATGCCCAGGAGCGCGCCGTGCTGATCTTCGGGGATGCCTATGGCGTCGACGCGGTGGCGCTGCGCCTGTTCAACGTCTTCGGCGCCGGACAGGCGCTGTCAAACCCGTACACCGGCGTTTTGGCAAATTTCGCTTCACGCCTCGCCAACGACCAGCGGCCGATGATTTTCGAAGATGGCGAGCAGAAGCGCGACTTCGTCCATGTGCGCGACGTCGCCCGCGCCTTCCGCCTGGCGCTGGAACAACGCCAGGCGCGCGGCCACGTCATCAACATCGGCAGCGGACGGGCCTATGCGATCAGCGAGGTCGCGCGGTTGCTCGCCGACGCTATGGGTGTGCCGGAACATCGGCCTGAAATCCTCGGCAAGGCGCGCGCCGGCGATATCCGCAATTGCTTCGCCGATATTTCGAAGGCGCGCGAACTGCTCGGTTTCGAGCCGCAGCACCGGCTGGAGGATTCACTCAACGAGTTCGTCGCATGGGTTCGCAACACGGTCGCCATCGACCGCGGCGCCGACATGAAACGGGAACTCGAAGAGCGGGGACTGGTATCATGAGGCCGGACGGGTTTCGTGAAGCGCCGGTTGCCATCGTCGGCGGCAGTGGCTTCATCGGCTCGAACCTCGCCGACAGCCTGTTGTCGGATGGGGTGCCGGTGCTGGTCATCGACAATCTCAGCCGCCCGGGCGTCGATCAGAACCTGGCTTGGCTGGCGCAGAAGCACGGCAATAAACTTGCCGTGGAGACTGTGGATGTCCGGGACGGAGACGTGCTGGCGCCGCTTTTGGCGCATTCCAAAGCGATATTCCATCTCGCCGCGCAGACCGCCGTCACCACGAGCCTCGTCCAGCCAAGTGAAGATTTCGACATCAATCTTCGCGGTACCTTCAACGTCCTGGAAGCGGCTCGCCGGAGCGGCAGACGCATTCCCGTGATCTTCGCCAGCACGAACAAGGTCTATGGCGGCCTGCCGGATGTCACAGTCCGCGAAGAGGACGATCGGTGCGTACCCTGCGACGCCGGCATCCGCGCCAACGGCATAGACGAGACCTGCGGTCTGGATTTCTGCACGCCCTATGGCTGCTCCAAAGGCGCGGCGGATCAATACGTGCTCGACTATGCCAAGTCGTACGATCTGCCGACCGCGGTCCTGCGCATGAGCTGCATCTACGGCCCGCGCCAGTTCGGCACGGAGGACCAGGGCTGGGTCGCCCATTTTCTCCTTAGCGCGCTTTCCGGCCGGCCGATCACGATCTACGGCAACGGCAAGCAGGTGCGCGATATCCTCCATGTCTCCGATGCTGTTGCGGCCTATCGCGGGGTACTTGCCCGGATCGAGGATATCAAGGGGCAAGCATTCAACCTCGGTGGCGGTCCGGGCAACGCCGTCAGCCTGCGCATGCTGCTCAAGCAGATCGGCGAGCTGACCGGGCGGAACCTCTCGATCCGCTACGACCGGGAACGCACCGGCGACCAGCCATTCTTTGTCGCCGACACCCGCAAGATAGAAGTGACGCTCGGCTGGAAAGCGAAAGTGTCCTGGCGCGACGGCGTCCGTGATCTGGCCGATTGGCTCCAGCGTCATCGCCTCGAGCCTGAACCAGCGAGGTACGTGGCATGAAAGTCGCCCTGGTCAATCCGTCCTGGACCTACGAGGACAGCATCTATTTCGGCTGCCGCCAGCCACATCTGCCGCTGGAACTGGGCTACTCGAAAGCCTTGCTGGAGGCCGACGGCCATCAGGTGCTGATGCTGGACGGGCAAATCCAGAAGCTGGACAACGCAGCACTTGCCGATCGCGTCGCCGCTTTCGCTCCGGCCATGACCGTTGTCAGCACGGCGCCGACCTATTTGTTCTGGCGCTGCGCGCCGCCCGAGCTGCGCGTGCCTGCCGACTTCCTCAACAGCCTTGCCGGGCGCGGCGGGCGCACCGTTGCTGTCGGACCGCACGGCTCGGCGACGCCGGCGCCAACGCTGCGCAAGCTTGGCGTCGATGTCGTCGTGCGCGGCGAATGCGAAGAGGTCGTCGCCGAACTCGCCCGCCGTGACAATTGGAACGCAGTGCCCCACACCGCTCATGTCCAGGAGGGAAAAACTGTCGGCAATGGCGGCGTCCACGCCAGCTCGTTTGTCGGTCATCCGCCCCTCAACTGGCCGTCCGATTGGATTGCTGCCCATTCGCACCATCACCACAGGTTCGACGACAATCAAGTGGGCTTCGGAGCGGAGGTCGAAGCGTCTCGCGGCTGCCCCTACAATTGCAGCTTCTGTGCCAAGATCGATTTCCGCGACGCCTATCGCCGCAGGAACCACGATGCGATCGTGACGGAAATTGATCGGCTGATCGGGCAAGGCGTCGGCTACGTCTATTTTATCGACGAAATCTTCCTGCCGCAGAAGGCACTGCTGGAGGCACTGGTCGACCGCGACGTCAAGTTCGGCGTGCAGACCCGCATCGACCTTTGGAAGCCGGAGCTCCTCGAATTACTGGGCGCCGCCGGCTGCGTTTCCATCGAGGCCGGCCTCGAAAGCCTGACCGTGGAAGGCCGGGCCATGCTGGCAAAGCGTTGCCGGCTGGGCACCGAGGAACTGGCCGCGCTGCTGGTCAATGCACGACGTCACGTTCCGTTCGTCCAGGCCAATCTGATCGGCGTGATCGAGGACGATCCCGCTCTGGTCGATCATTGGCGCAAGCACCTCATCGACCGCGGTGTGTGGGCCAATGAACCGGTGCCGCTCTATCCCTACCCCAGTTCGCCCAGCTATCGCGAGCTTTGGGGCGAGCCCGACGATCTCGCCTGGGAGCGCGCCCACGAGCATTACCTGGCCTCGTTCCGGACGTTCAGCGACATCCAGGAGAAGCGTCCGCGCGCGTTGGCCGAGTTGGAGGCGACATGTTGCAGTCACTGATCCGCCGCCCGCGGCGAATCCTAATGACCGTCGATGCCGTCGGCGGCGTCTGGCGCTACGCGCTTGATCTGGCGCGGGAGTTGGCTCACGGCGGCGACAGCATCGTGCTCGCCGGGTTAGGCCCGGAACCGTCCGAGGAGCAGGCGAAGGAGGTGCAGGCTTTCGCGGCCTTGGCGTGGCTCAAGACACCGCCGGACTGGATGACGCGGAATGAGAGCGATCTGGAAAGATTGCCGCAGGAACTGCGCGCGCTTGTTTGCGATTGCGCGATCGACCTCGTCCATCTCAATGCGCCGACGCAGGCCGTGGGACTTGATGTGCCTTGCCCGGTCGTGGCGGTCTCGCATTCATGCGTTGTGACGTGGCTCCACGCCGTCAGGGGACAGGCTGTGGACGGCGAATGGGCCTGGCAGAAGGACCGTAACAGACGCGGTTTCGATCGGGCAAATGCCGTAATCGCGCCCAGCCGCAGCCATGCCGACATGCTCGAGGCCTGCTACGGGCCGATCGCCCGCCTGAGCGTTGTCAGCAACGGCACACGGCCAGGTCCAAAGGCAGAGACGCGCGAACCAATGGTTCTCGCCGCCGCGCGCTGGTGGGACGAAGGAAAGAACGCAGCTACGCTGGACCAGGCAGCATCGCTGACGACATGGCCGGTCTTCGCTGCCGGGCCGCTCGAGGGCGCCGATGGGCAACGCACCAGTTTCAGCAACGTCGCTCCTCTGGGTTCTGTCTGCCACGATGAAGTACGTCGGTTGATGGCGCAGGCCGGCATCTTCGTGTCGCCATCCGTCTACGAACCCTTTGGCCTTGCCGTGCTGGAGGCAGCCACATCCGCAACACCTTTGGTGCTTGCCGATATCCCGACCTATCGCGAATTGTGGAACGGCGCGGCTATGTTCTACGACGTCCATGATCCACGCGATCTCGCCAGATGTGTCGATCGTCTCTCTGACGACGCCCGATATAGGTGCCGGCTCGGCGAAGCCGCCGCACGCCGAGCGCGCAAGTTTTCACCGGTAAGGCAAGCGGCGGCCATGCACGAGATCTACGATCGGGCCGCCCTGGCCGTTGCGGAACGCTGACGATGCGGTTCCTGTTCTATACCCATTCGGTCGTTTCCGACTGGAACCACGGCAACGCACATTTCCTGCGCGGCATCATGCGGGAACTCGTTGCACGCGGACATCAGGCGATCGCGCTGGAGCCCGCAGACGGCTGGAGCCGTTCGAACCTCCTGGCAGAGAAAGGGCCCTTCGCGGTCGAGCGCTTCAGAAAGGATTTTCCGGAGCTGATGCCGGTGACCTACGACGCCTCCTTCGTCCATGAAGGCTGGATTGCCGGCGCCGATGTGGTGATCGTCCACGAATGGACTGACCCGGACCTTGTCGCGCGCATCGGCAGGGCAAAGGCGAACGGAGGCGGTTTCACCCTTCTGTTCCATGACACCCATCATCGCGCCGTCTCGGCGACGCAAGCGATCTCGGCTCTGCGGCTGGAGCATTATGACGGCGTGCTCGCCTTCGGCGAAGCGTTGCGGGAAAGCTATCTTCGCGCCGGCTGGGGCAAACGTGCTTTCACTTGGCACGAGGCGGCGGATGAGCGCCTGTTCAAGCCGCACCCGGAGATCGACCCTACATCCGACGTGATCTGGATCGGCAACTGGGGCGACGACGAGCGCAGTGCCGAAATCAAGGAATTCCTGATCAATCCAGTGGAAGAACTTGGCCTGGGTGGCACTGTTCATGGCGTGCGCTATCCACGCGAAGCGCTCGCCGATCTTGCCGCCGCCGGCCTGGGTTACGAAGGCTGGATTGCCAATGCCGACGTGCCCAAGGCATTCGCGGCCCACCGCGTAACCGTCCACATCCCGCGGCGCCCCTATCGGGAGAGCCTGCCCGGAATTCCGACGATCCGCATGTTCGAGGCGCTCGCCTGTGGCATCCCGCTCGTTTCGGCGCCTTGGACCGATGTCGAGCAACTCTTCAGGCCAGGCATCGACTTCCTTTTCGCGCGCGACGGATCCGAGATGTGCCGTCATCTTCGCGACGTGCTGGACGATGCTGACCTGGCCGCCTCACTGGTGAAATCCGGCCTCGAAACCATCGGGAGGCGACACACTTGCCGGCACCGGGCGGACGAGTTGTTCGGCGTGCTCGCCGAATGCGGCAACCGCCAAGCCATCGGTCCCATCGCCATAGAGGAGACAGTCGCATGAAGATTGCATTTTATGGGTCGAGCCTGCTGTCGTCCTATTGGAACGGCGCGGCGACCTATTACCGTGGATTGCTCAAGGCTCTTTCTCAGCTCGGCTACGAGATCACTTTCTATGAACCGGACGTCTACGACAGGCAGAAGAACCGCGATATCGAGCCACCAGACTGGTGCAACGTCGTCGTCTACGAGGCGACCCCGCATGCGCTGATGCAGGTGGCAGCAAGCGCACGCGAAGCCGATATCGTCGTCAAGGCGAGCGGAGTAGGCTTCGAGGACGAGGCGCTGCTGCGCGCCGTACTCGACCACGCCCGTGCGGATGCGCTGACAGTGTTCTGGGATGTCGACGCACCGGCCACTCTGGGCCAATTGCGCGACGAGCCGGACCACCCCCTTCACCGCGCGTTGCGGGAGATCGACCTTGTCCTCACGTACGGCGGCGGCGATCCGGTCGTCTGGGCCTATCGTGCGCTGGGGGCGGCTGAGTGCGTGCCGATCTACAATGCGCTCGATCCCGAAACGCATCATCCGGTCGCGAAGGATAAGCGTTTCGCTTGCGACCTCGCCTTTCTCGGCAACCGCCTGCCGGATCGTGAAGCACGCGTCGAAGCCTTCTTCCTCGATCCGGCCAGCCGTTCGGGCGATCAGCATTTCCTGCTCGGCGGATCCGGTTGGGGTGACAAGCAGCTTCCGGCAAATGTCGCATGGCTCGGCCACGTCGGGACGCGCGACCACAATGCGTTCAATGTCACATCCAAGGCGGTGCTGAACATCAGCCGCGACAGCATGGCCGCCAACGGCTTTTCACCTGCCACGCGCGTCTTCGAGGCTGCGGGTGCCGGCGCATGCCTCATCACCGACGCCTGGCTCGGCGTCGAATTGTTCCTGGTCCCTGGGGAAGAGATCCTGGTGGCGCGCGACGGCAACGATGTCGCCGAAATCATGCGCACCCTCACACCCCAGCAGGCAAAAGCGATCGGTGCATCTGCGCTTCGGCGTGTTCTCGCCGAGCATACCTATGCGCTAAGGGCCGCCGTGGCCGACGCCGTTTTCAGGCGTCATTTCGAGCGCCCCGCCGTGGAGGCAGCGGAATGACCAAGCGGCTCGATATCGTCTTTCTTGGCCTGTCTTTGTCCTCTTCATGGGGAAACGGCCACGCCACGACCTTTCGAGGGTTGCTGAAGGGCCTGCACGAGCTCGGCCATCGCATCACCTTCCTCGAACGCGACGTGCCATGGTATGCAAGCCATCGCGATTTGCGCGACCCGGATTTCTGCACGTTGCGCTACTACGAAACGACGAACGATCTTCGTCGGACGTATGCTCGCTGCCTGCAGCAGGCCGATGTCGTGGTGGTTGGGTCCTTCGTTCCGGAGGGGCGAGCCGTCATCGACATCGTCGCGTCCTTGTGCACGGGCCAGTTCTGCTTCTACGACATCGACACGCCGGTCACGCTGGCAAAGCTCGCCGCGAATGATTGCGACTACATATGCCGACGGCAGATTCCGTATTTCGACGTCTATTTCTCATTCACCGGCGGGCCAACGCTCGCCCGTTTGGCGGCGGATTTTGGTGCACGGCGCGCCGAGCCGCTCTACTGCTCCGTCGACCCGGAGCGGCATCGCCGAACGTCCGATCCGATCTGCTGGGACCTTGGCTACCTCGGCACCTACAGCTCGGACCGGCAGGCGACACTGGATGCTCTCCTGCTTGAACCGGCAAGACGCATGCCGGACCGTCGCTTCGTTGTGGCCGGCTCGCAATTCCCGTCCGAGACCGTCTGGCCAAGCAACGTCGATCGCATCGAGCACTTGCCGCCGGCAGACCACGCCGCTTTCTACAGCCGTCAGCGCTACACGTTGAACGTCACACGCAGCTCCATGATAGCGGCTGGGTGGTCTCCCAGCGTACGCCTCTTCGAGGCGGCTGCCTGTGGCACGGCGATCATCAGCGATCGCTGGACCGGTCTGGATAGCTTCTTTCCGACAGCCACGATCAATACGGCGGGCCAAGCGGAGGAGGTGATCGATATCCTGTCCAGGCAATCCGACCGCGTCAGGCTGGCTATGGCCAAGCGAGCGCGCGCGACGATCCTGGCATCACATACTGGCGCCGCGAGAGCTCGCGAATTCGTTTCGCTGCTGGCGCGGCCACGATCGGCACGTCCAGCCCTCGATCTGGACATCGAAAGTGCAGCATGACTGGCAGACAGCAGACAGGAGAAAATAGAGATGCGGCAATCAAGAAGGACGCAACGGACCAAAACGGCGCTTGTCGCCGGCGGCGCGGGTTTCCTCGGTTCGCATCTTTGCGAAACACTGCTTCAGACCGGGTACCGGGTGATCTGTGTCGACAATTTTCTTACCGGCCGGATGGAAAACATCGTCTCGATGATGGACCGCCCTCGTTTCCGGTTGATCGAGCAGGATATTTGCCGACCATTGGACCTTGCTGAGCCGGTGGACCGCATTTTCAACCTGGCGTGCGCCGCATCGCCGCCGCGTTACCAAGCCGATCCGGTTCATACCACGCGAACCTGCGTGATCGGAACGCTCAATCTGCTTGAGCTTGCCGCCCGAAATAATGCGCGCTTCCTTCAGGCATCGACAAGCGAAGTGTATGGCGATCCCGAACAGCACCCGCAAAGGGAAGACTATGTCGGTCATGTGAACTGCACCGGTCCTCGTGCCTGCTATGACGAGGGCAAGCGAACCGCCGAAACCTTGTGCTTCGATTATTTGAGAACCGAGATGGCCGACATCCGGGTCGCGCGCATCTTCAACACCTATGGTCCGAGGATGGATCCTGCCGACGGCCGGATTGTCTCGAACCTGGTGATGCAGGCTCTCGAGAAGAGACCACTGACGATATTCGGCGACGGGCTGCAGACCAGGTCGTTCTGCTATGTCTCCGATCTGGTCGACGGTTTGGTCCGTCTTATGGATGTCGATCCCAATCCGCGCCAACCGGTCAATTTAGGCAATCCCGGGGAATTCACCGTTCTTCAACTGGCTGGATTGGTGAGAGATATGACCCATAGCAACTCGGTCTTCAAATTCCTGGCACTGCCGCAAGACGACCCTCGCCGGCGGCAACCGGACATTTCCCGAGCAAAAACCCTTCTGGATTGGTCGCCAAAGGTGCCGCTCAGGCAAGGCCTGATGCAGACGATCAGCTATTTTATGGAGCTCGAAGCGAGCCGTAACGAGGATCGAATTCCCCCAATTGCGCCAAGCGTGAGGTCCGCTTCAGGCCGACTGCAAAACTTGCCGGCCTGAAGTCAGGGAGAGCTGTGCGCACGGACATGGGCCATGTGAGACGGTGGCGCGAACGCGCGCTCTCACTTTTTGTCATTAAGGGAACATCCAGCCGAGCTCGCCGTTGGGCGAAGATACCGGCATGGAGAACCGACGTGCATCGAAAACGATCCGCCAAGGACATCGAGCAAATGGCCGAAAGGGAAACGGCTGCCTTTCTGAGACGTGCCTCGATCACCTACCTTGAATGCTGTGTGAGCCTGATGATGACGCACCTCGAGCGCGAGGAAGTGGCCACCATCCTCGAAAAGGAAGCGGATATGCTGCGACGGCTCGACTGAGGCTTGCAGCACTTAGGCCCAGGCAGCCTCAAACAGCGCGCAGCTTTAATCGGCCATGAAGTTCGTGATTTTTCCAGGTCGCAAGGAACATTCCCGGCAACTGGCAGTTCGGCGCGAGGAACTTATCTTCAACAGCGATGGCGGCAGTTTCGTGGGATCGAAAAAGGTACGGATTGGAATAGCCGGCGTCGGCAATTGCGCGTCTTCCCTTGTCCAGGGCCTCTCATATTATCGGGACGCCAGAGGTAATGAGCCGATACCGGGCCTGATGCATGCCGATCTTGGCGGTTATCATGTGGATGACATCGAGGTCGTCTGTGCTTTCGACGTCGCCAAGGGCAAAGTTGGGCGGGATGTGGCGGAAGCCATATACAATGCGCCCAACAATACCTTCCGCTTTGCCGATGTCGAAGCAACCGGCGTTCGCGTCGAGCGCGGACCAACGCTCGATGGAATCGGCAAATATCTACGCGATGAAATCGAGGAGGCAGAAGAGCCGGTCGCGAATGTCAGCGCCCTGCTGCGGGAAAGCGGCGCTGACGTATTGGTCTCATATCTGCCGGTCGGCTCGGAAGAGGCTACGCGTTTTTATGCCGAATGCGCGCTCGAGGCCGGCTGCGCCTTCGTCAACTGCATACCGGTTTTTATCGCGTCGCGACTGGAATGGCGCCAGCTCTTCGAACAGCGTGGCCTGCCGTTGATCGGCGACGATATCAAAAGCCAGGTCGGCGCGACGATCGTGCACCGGCTGCTCGCTAATCTGTTCCGCGAGCGCGGCGTCCGCATCGACCGCACCTATCAGCTGAATTTCGGCGGCAACACCGATTTCCTCAACATGCTGGAACGCGAGCGGCTGGAATCGAAGAAGATTTCCAAGACACAATCCGTAACCAGCCAGCTCGACGTTCCCCTGGAGGCCGGTAACATCCATGTCGGCCCCAGCGACCATGTGCCTTGGCTTACCGATCGAAAATGGGCCTACATCCGAGTCGAAGGCACGACGTTCGGCGGCGTGCCGCTGAATGCAGAGCTCAAACTGGAAGTGTGGGATTCGCCCAACTCCGCCGGGGTCGTTATCGATGCTGTCCGCTGCGCCAAGCTGGCGCTCGACCGCGGCATCGCGGGAGCGCTGACCGGCCCTTGCAGCTATTTCATGAAGTCGCCGCCCGAGCAGTTCACCGATGCCGAGGCACGCCTGCGCACGCTGTCTTTCATCGCCGGTAGGGACGAGCCGATGCTCGATGCCGCGGAATGACGACGACATTCTTTTTGATCCGCCATGCGGCGCACGACAATGTCGGCGCCTATCTTGCCGGACGCATGGCCGGAGTCTGCCTTGGCGACATCGGCAGGGCACAGGCGTTGCGCCTGGCCAGCCACATGGCACCGAAGCCGCTAGCAGCCATCTGTTGCAGCCCGCGCGAACGAACATTGGAAACCGCAAAACCGATCGCAATCGCCTGCAGTCCCGATAAGATTACAATCTGCCAAGAGCTCGATGAGATCGACTTCGGCGCGTGGTCGGGAAAGACTTTCGAAGAGTTGAACCAGGACGCCGACTGGCGGGTGTGGAACAGTCGGCGTCAGCAGGCGAGGACGCCGGGCGGCGAGACCATGCTGGACGTGCAGCAACGTGTCACCTCGCTGATGCAGCAGCTTCGCAAACGCTACCAGAACCAGTCCGTGGCACTGGTCAGCCATGCCGACGTGATCAAGGCCGCCGTCTGCAAGGTGCTCGGCTTGCCGCTGGGAGACTGTTTTCGCTTCGATATCGATCCTGCTTCGATCACCACGGTCGTATCCGGTGACTGGGGCTCCAAGCTGATCCGATTGAACGAAGCCGCCTGACGAGGACAGCCGGATGCGAATGGTCATTTTCGGTCTCACCGTCACCTCCTCGTGGGGAAACGGACACGCGACGCTGTGGCGCGGCCTGATCCGGGCGCTGGGCGGGCTGGGCTGGTCCGTCACCTTCTTCGAACGCAACACTCCCTATTATGCCGGGGCGCGCGACCTTGATCATCTCGATGGCGGCAACGTCGTTCTCTATCCGGACTGGGAAGACATTCGCCATGTCGCGGAACAGGCTATCGGGCAATCGGACGTCGTCATCGTCACGTCCTATTGCCCCGACGCCGTGGAGGCATCGCGCCTGGCGCAGCAGACCTGTCGCGGGCTGAAAGTTTTCTACGATCTGGACACCCCGGTTACACTCGCCCGGATCGAACAAGGTCTACGACCGGCGTATTACGGGCCCGAAGGCCTTCGCGATTTCGACCTCGTCCTGAGTTATACGGGGGGAACCGCAATCGATGCGCTGAAAACTCTGCTGGGTGCGCGCCGTGTCTTGCCTCTCTATGGTCATGTCGATCCCGAGCGACACCGGCCAGCAGAGCCCCGGGCTGAATTTGCCGGAGATCTATCCTATCTCGGAACTTATGCGGCTGATCGCCAGGCCGGCGTCGAAAAGCTGCTGGTCCGCACGGCAGCGCGCCTGCCGGACCACCGTTTCGTCATCGGCGGCGCCCAATATCCGCACGAATTTCCGTGGGGCGAAAACATCTTCTTTGTCAGGCATCTTCCGCCTGCGGATCATCCGGCCTTCTTTTGCTCATCGCGTCTGACGCTGAACGTGACCCGCGAGGCGATGGCCAAGAGGGGCTGGTGTCCTTCGGGCAGGCTGTTCGAGGCGGCAGCCTGCGGCGCGGCGATCGTGAGCGACACCTGGCCAGGCCTGAGCAGTTTTTTCCAACCCGGCAGCGAGATCATCCTGGCGGACACCACCGACGACGTGGTCGCGGCAGTCTGCTTGTCCGACAGCGACGTCGACGCAATCCGGCGCCGTGCGCGCGAGCGGGTGTTGGACGAGCACACCTCTGCGCAGCGCGCCAGGGAACTGGACCGCCTCCTGTCCGATGCATTGCAGGGCTTGACGGCGGGCGAGCCGTTGAAGGAAGCAATCTGATGTTGGGCATCGTGCCCGCTGCCGGCCGCGGCAGCCGCATTCAACCGCTCGGCTTCTCGAAGGAGCTCCTGCCGGTCGGCAGCCGCATCGACGGCCAGACCGAGCGCCCGTGCGCGGTGAGCGAATATCTGGTGCGTCGCATGGTGCGCAACGGTGTCGACAAAATCTGCTTCGTCATCGGATCGGGCAAATCGGACATCCTTGAATACTATGCCGCCGGCTACGGCGACGCCGCCGCACTGTTCGTCGTACAGCCCACTCCCGTCGGTCTTTGCGATGCGATCTTCCGCGCCGCCCCGCTCGTCGCACCGGACGAGACGGTTCTGATCGGCCTGCCCGATACGATCTGGTTTCCGGAAGATGGCTTCTGCCGCCTGCCGGACGACCGGCTGTCGTTTCTACTCTTCCCGGTGGATCACCCCGAACTCTTCGATGCCGTCGTTCTCGACCAGGGCGACCGAGTGAGGGAGATCCAGGTCAAGCAACAAGACGCCGCATCGAACTGGATTTGGGGCGCGTTCAAGATGCCGGGCCGCATACTTCACCAGCTTGCCGCGCTTTGGCGCGAGCGGAATCAAAGCGACGAATACGTCGGTACACTCATCAATGCCTATCTGGCGGCCGGCGGTGAGGCTTACGGCGTCAAGGCAGGCACCGCCTATGTCGACGTCGGCACTTTCAACGGCTACCGCACGGCACTTCGGCTGCTTGAGAACAACGACACTAAGTTGGAGGACCCGAAAAACCTCATGTTCGCGCTGCGAGGGCAGTCGCAGATACCAAGCCATCCAGGCGAAGGAGGCTAGCCATGTTGCATTCGAACGCGGAAATCCGTCGCCGCATCGATGCCCTTGGCCCGTGGTTTCACAACATGGAGCTGGCAGGCGTCGAAACCGCCCCCGACCATTTCCTCGGCAACTACCCGCTGATCAAATGGCGCAAGTTCGCCGACGCCATTCCTGCCGATCTGTCCGGCAAGGCCGTGCTCGACATAGGCTGCAACGCCGGCTTCTACTCGATCGAGATGAAACGACGCGGCGCCGGCCGCGTCCTCGGCATCGATTTCGATGAAGCCTATCTGGCGCAGGCGCGCTTCGCCGCCGAGATCGCGGACTGCGACATCGAATTCCAGCAACTGTCGGTCTACGACGTCGGCGCGCTGCGGGAGAAATTCGACGTTGTCCTGTTCATGGGTGTGCTGTATCACCTGCGCCACCCCCTGCTCGCTCTCGATCTGATCCGGGAGCACGTCGCCGGCGACCTGATGATCTTCCAGTCCATGCAGCGCGGCAGCACCGAACTGCCTGCACTCGATGAGAATTATCCTTTCTGGACACACGATCTGTTCGACCGGCCCGAGTTTCCCAAGCTGCATTTCGTCGAGCATCGCTATGCCGACGACCCGACCAACTGGTGGATTCCCAATCGCGCCTGCACCGAAGCGATGCTGCGCAGCGCCGGCTTCGAGACCGTGCTGCACCCGGAGCAAGAGGTTTATTTCTGCCGCGCCGCCAACGAACCGGCCGGTGGAGGCGCCGTCTACCCGTCGAAAGGACAACTGCGTGATTGAAGCTGCGATGATCTGGAACGAGCCGAACAACAAGTCCCATTGGGATCCCGAACTCGACCCCGACTGGAGCCGCTTCGCCAATATGGCAATGCTGGCCGCCGATGCGATCGCATCGGAAAACCCCACCGTTACCAAGATCCTGGGCGGCATTTCGCCGATCGATGCCGATTTCATGGCGCTCATGAAGCAGTACGGCGCGCTGGATCATGTCGATGCCGTCGCCGTGCACGGCTTCCCGCTCGACTGGAACCTCTGGCAGATTCAGGAGTGGCCCCAGAAGATCGGCGAGATTTCCACCGTCACCGATCTTCCTGTATGGGTCAGCGAAGTTGGTGTGTCGAGCTTCGGTGCCGAGGAGGTGCAGCTATGGGGCTTGCGCCGGACCGCCGAACTGCTGCTCGGCAACGCCTCGCGCATACAATGGTACAGCCTCTACGATCTTCCGCGCGAATGGGGGGCAACGACACGCCATCGCGAGGCGGAAGGCTCCTCCTACTATCGCCACTTCTACATGGGCCTGCTACGCGAAGACGGTACGCCCAAACCCGCGCTCGAGGAATTCCTGCGTTACACGCCCGAAATGGGACTGGTGCAATGGTTCCACTTTGAAGATCCCCGGCTGGATGACGCCGTCGCCTGGATGAAGCGGCTGGGCGTCACCAATGTGCGCACCGGACTTTCCTGGGCCGATAGTTTCAGGCCGAATGCGCTGGACTGGTACGACCGGCAGATGGAAGCGCTTGCCGACTTCGACGTGACCATCACCTTCTGCTTCACTCCCGAGCACCGCGGAGTGATGCCGCATCACACCAGTCCGCCGCTAGTGCCGGAGGAATTTGCCGAGTTTTGCGCGACGATGACCCGCCGCTACGCTCCCGCCATGGCTGCCTCGCCAGTCAGAGCGGTGCGGGCTTCGGCAGCATGAGTGAGCAATGCAACACGCACCTGACAGATCCGGAACGCTTGCCGAATTCGCGGCCCTGTTGACAGGCGCTGCCCCGCACGGCTCTGACGGTGCTGATATCATGATCGTTGTCGCGCATCCGGATGACGAGACTATCGGCATCGGCGGACATCTTGCCGGATTGCGCGGATCTCGCATCGTGCATGTCACTGACGGCGCGCCGCGAGACCTTGATGACGCGCGAGCGTACGGCTTCGAGACTTGGCAGGACTACGCCGAGGCCCGCCATAGGGAGTTGGAGACGGCGCTGGCGGCAGCGGAATTGCCGTCGACGGCCATGATCAGCCTCGGTTATCCCGACAAACAAGCCGCCGGGAATCTTGGCTCGCTCGCACGGGAGCTGACCGGCCTTTTGGCCGATCGCGATGTCAGTTTCGTCTGTACACATCCTTATGAAGGCGGTCACCCCGATCATGACGCGACCGCCTTTGCCGTACACGCGGCCTGCCGTTTGCTGCGCCGCGATGGACGCCCGGCGCCGGCCATCGTCGAAATGGCGTTCTATTGCGCCGGACCTGAGGGCGCAGTCCTCCAGGACTTCAACAGCGATCCCGGCGGTGAGTGCATCGAACTCCACCTTACGGAAGCGGCCTTCGAACGGAAGCAGTGCATGCTGGCCTGCCACCGGACACAGCAACGGACGCTGGCGCCGTTTACGGCGCGCGTCGAACGTTTCCGGGTGGCGCCCACCTATGATTTCCTGGCGCTGCCGAACAACGGCAAGCTTTATTACGAGGCGCTGCCGCTCGGCTTCGAGCCGGCGGCTTGGCTCCACGCCGCCGCCGCTGCACATGAGGAGCTTGGGCTCGGCCGGCCATGACCCTCACCGTCCTGAACGTCGCCTACCCTCTCGCGCCAGTCGGCCCCGATGCGGTTGGCGGTGCCGAGCAGGTGCTGTCGATGCTCGACCAGGCACTCGTGCGCGCGGGACACGGCTCCATCGTGATCGGTTGCCAGGGCTCCAAAGCAGCGGGCGTCCTCATCGAGACACCTGCTGAACCAGGCGTGCTCGACGATGCGGCGAAAAAACGGGCACAGCGCTCCCACCGCGCAGCGATAGACGTCGCACGCGCCCGTTGGCCGATCGACGTGGTTCATCTGCACGGCATCGATTTCGATGCCTATCTGCCTGGCCATGGCCCGACGCTTGTAAGCCTGCACCTGCCGCTCGATTGGTATCCGTCCGATGCTTTGCGCCCAATCCGTGACGATCTATGGCTGCACGCCGTCTCGGCGGCCCAACAGAGGACCGCGCCGCCGGGTGCCAAACTGGTTGCGCCCATTCCAAACGGCGTCGATATCGACGCGCTGAGCGGTCGGCGGTCCAAGCGCAACTTCGCGCTGGTGCTCAGCCGCATCTGCCCGGAAAAGGGCATCCATATTGCACTGGATGCGGCCAAACAGGCTGGTGTGCCGCTGGTCATCGGCGGCAAGGTCTACCCCTATGAAACGCACACTCTGTACTTTCGTGACGAAGTCCAGCCGCGCCTCGACAAGCAGCGCCGCTTCCTCGGTCCGCTCGGCTTCACCGCCAAACGGCGCTTTCTCAATGCCGCCCGGTGCCTGGTCATTCCCAGCCTTGCCGCAGAAACCAGTTCGCTTGTCGCGATGGAGGCGATGGCCTGCGGCACGCCGGTTGTCGCCTTTCCAAACGGCGCGCTGCCGGGCGTGGTCGAACACGGCAGGACGGGCTTTCTGGTCAATGACGTCCATGAGATGGCGGGAGCCATAGTCGCAGCATCCCGCCTGGATGCCGAGATATGTCGGGCCGAGGCGCGGCGGCGCTTTTCGCTCGACCAAATGATTTCGTCTTACATGGACGCGTACCATGCGCTGGCAGAGCTTGGTGCCGGCCGCAGGCGCCTCGCGGCGGTGCAGTGAGCGGTTTTCATGCTCCGCTCCGAGATCATCGACGATCCGGCCGCCCTTGAGGCCCTGGCGCCGCGCTGGCGGGAGCTCTGGGCGCACAGCCGGACGGCGACGCCGTTTCAATGCCCCGCCTGGCTGGTGCCGTGGTGGCGCACATTCGCGCCCGGAGAACTGGCGACGATCGCCGTCTGGCGTGGCGACGATCTGGTGGGATTGGCGCCGCTTTATCTAGAACACACAACTTCCGGTTCGAAACTGCTTCCGGTCGGGATTTCGTTGAGCGACTATCTGGATGTCCTGTGTTTCCCCGGCATCGAAGCGGCTGTCGCCGCCGTCATCGCCGACCGGGCTCTTGCGATCAATTGGTCGCAATGGATTTTGCCGGACCTACCGGCGGGTGCCGCGGGTCTCGCCATAACGCACCCTGCACTGGAGGCGGGTCAACTCGTCGATCACGCTGCTTGTCCCGTGCTCTCTATTGCCGGGGACGAGGCGCTGGCGGTCTGCGTTCCGGCGCGGCGAAGACGCCAGTTGCGCCGCGCACATAAAGCCGCATGCAGGCGCGGCTGCGTTTCCATCATGTCGGCGCAAGCCGATCCCAAAACATTCTTCGATCACCTGATCCGCCTTCACGGCGCGCGCTGGGCCGGGCATGGCGACGGCGTGCTGGCCGATCCGGCTGCAGAAGAATTCCATCGGCAGGCACTTCCCCTGCTTGCCGCACAGGGCCTTATCCGATGCTGGCTTGTTGCTATCGATGATGCGGTCGTCGGCGCCTACTACGGATTTCATCATCGCCACCGCGCCTACGCCTACCTTGGCGGTTTTGATCCGGCCTATGCCGAGGAAAGTCCCGGCGCAATCCTCATCGGCCACGCGATTGCCGAGGCGGCTCGTGAAGGGGCACGGGAGTTCGACTTTCTGCGCGGCCAGGAAACCTACAAATACGGCTGGGGCGCCGTCGACCAATGGACAATGCGAAAGGTCTGGACGCGGAGCATCGCTCAATGAGCACGACTGAACGAAAGCCATCGCCACAGGCGTCGACTGCAAGAATGGTGCTCGATGAGTGCATGGCCGACGGCGCCTGCGTCGAAGCCATCATCGCCAGACTGGCGCTTCGCTTCGCGACGGGGATCGATGCCGCAGAATTGGCTGATTTGGCGCTGGATATGCATTCGGCCGACCTTCGAAAACGAGACAGACTGGAGCGGATCGCCGACCTGCTTCGTCACCGGCCTGACACCTTTGCCATGCTGCGTGAAACAGGTGCGGCCGTTCGCCACGAGCGTAATCAGGAGGAAACGGATGCCGCTGTCGTCAAGCGGCTGGCCGCCGGGTTCGATGTGGCGGCGATGATTTCCCTGCCTGCAAGCGTGCAACTGTCCTCCCTGGGCGACGAGGAGAGGCTTTCAGCCGCAACCGATGAGATCGTCGAATGGCTGGAAAGGCATGGCTTCACCGGCGCCGATCGGGACATACTGGACATTGGTTGTGGCATCGGCCGATTCGAAAGCGCGCTCTCCAGCGCGGCGCACCGGGTCGTCGGCATCGACATATCTTCGAAGATGATTTCGATCGCTCGAGAGCGATGTGCCAAGCTGCGCAATGTGGAACTGCGGCCGACCTCTGGTCTCGATCTTGCCGGTTTCGGCAACGCAAGCTTCGATTGCGTGCTGGCTGTCGACAGTTTCCCCTATCTGGTACTGGCTGGCCTGGCGGAGCGGCATTTCAAGGAAATTGCGCGTGTTCTGAAAACGTCAGGCATGGCAGCACTTCTGAATTACTCCTATCGCGGATCGCCGGCGCTGGATCGTGCCGATGTTCACCGCCTCGCCGAAGCCCACGGCATGCAGGTCGTGGTTGACGGCGAGAAGCCGTTCCGGCTGTGGGATGGCAATGCCTTTCTTCTTTCTGCATCCGACGGAACATTACGGCCCAATGATTGTTCGGGCGTCAAATAGAAAAGGCACCTGTGAGTGCCCACAATCCGAAGGAGGACTAGATGGCATCCGGCGGTAGACATCACCTCTGCCGTCAGGGTAAAAGCTCCGGCGCCGGCGCGATGACCCATTTTTGGCCAAGGACAAGGTCGAGGAAACGCGGCTTTGTCAGAACAGAGCCTAGGAAGCAGCACACCGAGCGACGCCGGCTCAACGGCAATCGGATCAATTCCGATCAGTATCACGCCGCGGATCGGCTCTCGCAAGACTGACTGTTGCAACCGCTAACGCGAATCATGACCAGTGGCAGCAGAGGTCGCGAGAGTCGAATTATCGAGCGCACCCGGCAACATTGCCGGGGGAGAGGGAGGGGAAAGCATAGGCTTCCCCGACGAGATTAGCGGCTTCGAAACAATGCTGTGCAAGGGACGGCGCTGACGGCGAGGACGGCGCGTGAATCCTTGCAAACGCTGATTGCTGTCACCACACTGGTGAAGGGACCAATTCGTTAAGAGAACACTATGTCTCGCTCAAGCGACGATACCATCAGCCCGCAACTCCGGCTGGCAATAGACCGGAAGATTGCATCTCTGCTGACTGCCATCGAGCAGGAAAAGGTCCCCGACCGTCTGACCAACCTTGCGGTCCAACTGCAGAACGCGCTTGTCGAGAAGCGTCGATGCAAAGCAAAGAAAGTGGAATAGCTATCGACGCCTGTCGACTGCCAAGTTTCCCTGTGCTTCGGACAGGTGATTGCGTCTTTCTACCAATGTCTGCAACGAACTTTCGCCGAGGTGTTCCAGCACGCTGGCGCGCGCTCGGTTAAGGCGGCTTTTTACTGTTCCCACCGCGCAACCGCATATTTCGGCAGTTTCTTCATAGCTGACGCCAAGCACCCCGATCAGCATCAGGACCTCGCGCTGATGTTCCGGCAGCTTCTGGACCGCGCTAGAGACTTCCTTGCTCTGAACGGTCCATTCCTGCGTCGCTTCCGAAATCGGGATCGAAGAGGCGCAGTCAAGCAGGCCGGGTTTTTCCCTGTCGGCGGCCTTAATGCGCGTATAATAGGTGTTGCGCATGATGGTGAAGAGCCATGACTTCATACGCGTTCCGGGCTCGAACTTATCGATGTTGGCGAGCCCTTTGGTCAACGTCTCCTGGACCAGGTCATCAGCATCGTCAGGAACACGGCAGAACGTGCGGGCGAAGGCTCGCAAGGCAGGTATCAGGTCAACGATGGAAACGTCATCCGTTTCCTGGTTGGCCAAGGCGTAGCCCCTCGAGGACAATGGTCCAGCTCCCAGCAAGAATAAGTTGATGCACGCAGACCTAGCTAAATGCATGAAGGTTGGGTTCGTTCCGGACGTCGAAATAAGTCGCTAGAAAATCTTGGATTGGGCGAACGCACACCCGTCTCTGTGCGGCCGAGTTCTGTTGCAGTGAGGCCGCCCGATTAGAACACTGCCAGGGTCCGCCCGCAGTGGGCAGCCAGCGACGTCGATTCGCCATTGTTCCGCAAGCAAAGGCGCCGGTCTTTTGCTGGAACAAAGCTGCGCATCGGCAGTTCGACGCCCTGAGCCGGTGGTTCCGGCCTTCATCCATCGAGGAGCGATAAACCATGGCCCAGTCCCGGCAGCGTTCAGAAACTCAGCCTGCAAGCAGTCGCGACCAAAATGTCGGGCGTGGAAACGGCGGTGAGTTTCACCAAACGGCGGGAGGCGAGACCCCTGTCCTCACCACTGCGCTCGGAACGCCTGTCTCGGACGATCAGAACACTCTGAAGATCGGCGAGCGTGGGCCATCGCTGATCGAGGATTTCCACTTCCGTGACAAGATCTTCCATTTCGATCACGAGCGGATACCCGAGCGGGTCGTGCATGCTCGCGGCTACGGGGCACACGGCTATTTCGAAACCTATGAATCGCTCGCTAAATACACGCGCGCCGACATTTTTCAGCGTGCTGGCGAAAAGACGCCGGTTTTCGTGCGCTTCTCGACAGTCGCCGGCAACAAGGGCTCGTTCGACCTGGCCCGCGACGTGCGCGGTTTCGCGGTCAAGCTTTACACCAAGGAAGGCAATTGGGATCTGGTCGGCAACAACATCCCGGTTTTCTTCATCCAGGACGCGATCAAGTTTCCCGATCTGATCCATGCCGCCAAGCAGGAACCGGACCGCGATTTCCCGCAGGCCCAAACTGCGCATGACAATTTCTGGGACTTCATCAGCCTGATGCCGGAATCGATGCACATGATCATGTGGATCATGTCAGATCGTGCGATCCCGCGCTCCTTCCGCTTCATGCAGGGCTTCGGCGTCCACACCTTCCGCTTCGTCAACGCGGACAACGAATCCACCTTTGTCAAATTCATCTGGAAACCAAAGCTTGGCATGCAGTCGGTAGTCTGGAACGAAGCGGTCAAAATCAATGGCGCCGATCCGGATTTCCATCGCCGCGACCTGTGGGAGGCGATCCAGTCCGGCAACTTCCCTGAATGGGAACTTACCGTACAGCTCTTCGATCAGGACTTTGCGGACAGCTTCGATTTCGACGTCCTCGACGCCACCAAGATTATTCCCGAAGAGATCCTCCAGCCGATCCCCGTGGGGCGACTGGTCCTGGATCGCATGCCGGATAATTTCTTCGCCGAGACCGAACAGGTTGCGTTCATGACGCAGAACGTGCCCCCCGGCATTGATTTTTCCAATGACCCGCTGCTGCAGGGACGCAACTTTTCCTATCTCGATACCCAGCTGAAACGGCTGGGCAGCCCGAATTTCACCCACCTTCCGATCAATGCACCGAAATGCCCGTTCGCTCATTTTCAACAGGATGGACACATGGCCATGCGCAATCCGGTAGGCCGTGCCAATTATGAGCCAAATTCGTGGGGCATGGGTCCGCGCGAAGAACCCCAGCGCGGTTTCCGTTCCTTTGCCGATGCCGAGGAGGGCCAGAAAGTGCGGCTGCGGGCGGAAAGCTTCGCCGACCACTACAGCCAGGCGAGGCAGTTCTTCAACAGCCAGACGCCTCCGGAACAACGCCACATCGCGATGGCTTTGACATTCGAGTTGAGCAAGGTCCAAACACCGGCAATCCGCGAACGAATGGTCTCCCATTTGCTGAACGTCGACGAGGCTCTGGCGGCCACTGTCGCCGACAAGCTTGGCATTCGAAAGATGCCCAATCCGGCAAACGCTGCCGTGCCGCCGCGAGACGACCTGGAGCCATCGCCGGCGCTCAGCATCATCAAAAACGGACCGGAGAGCTTCAGAGGCCGCAAGGTTGGCGTGCTGGTCAGCGACGGCGTGGATGCCGCGATGTTCGAGCAACTTCGATCCGCGGTCGAAACGGAAGGCGCGGTCATGGAGGTTGTCGCCGCAAAGGTCGGCGGCGTAAGTGCGGCCGACGGTACGCAAATCGAAGCGAGGCACATGATCGACGGCGGACCATCGGTCCTGTTCGACGCGGTCGTGCTTATGTTGTCAGAACCGGGCGCCGAACTGCTGGCCAAGGAAGCCGCGGCGAAGGATTTCGTTTCCGATGCCTTCGCGCATTGCAAATTCATCGGGTTCACGCCGCAAGCCGAGCCACTCCTGGCCAGGGCAGGTGTCGAGGCGGATGCGGATGAAGGACTGATAAGGCTGGAATCAGAAGAGGCGGCTGAGAAATTTGTCCAGGCTTGCGGGAAGTTGCGGCTGTGGGCGCGGGAGGCGGCCGTCAAGCTCTGACGCGGGTGCATGCTGGCCATCTGTTTGCATGGTAGACGGGAACCCCGGCGACCATGCGGGCGGAAGCATCCGCCCCGCTCTTACCGGGCCGTCTATGACCGGCCGTTGTTCTTAGCCGTTTCCTCTCGCTGTTTTTTCAGGACTTCGTCAGTCCCGACCAGCTTTTTCGCCCCGCCGGAGATCGCTGTGGACA
Organism: Mesorhizobium sp. BHscii; assembly: GCF_053848065.1. NCBI lineage: Bacteria > Pseudomonadati > Pseudomonadota > Alphaproteobacteria > Hyphomicrobiales > Phyllobacteriaceae > Mesorhizobium > Mesorhizobium sp. BHscii. The sequence continues at coordinate 356,555 of NZ_JBSPKW010000001.1, forward strand.
CCACGGCAGGCGGGTCGCTCGCGGGAAAAGAGTCCTCAAGCCCGGCCTGCAACTGGTCTTCCAGGGTTTTCGGCTCTTCCGACCGACCAAGTGTCCTTCGGGTTTCTGCTTCCTCCAGCGGCTGTTTCATTTTCGGTGAAGAACTGACCTCGCGGACGCAGGCGTAAAGCTGTTCGATGGCAAATTCCTTCATTGCCTCGAAATCAGCTCTGTCATCACGCATTGCCTCGATCTGATCGACCATCGTCTTCTCGAACCGTTCCAGACTATCGCTTCCGCAAGCGTGGCAAAGCCGCAATAGGGCCTCGTGAAGCACTTTCGGACCAAAAAAAGCAGACGCCTCGAGCTTGAGCCGCTGCAAATGCTCTGGAGTTGCCGCCTGAAGTTTTGACATATGCAGCCCTTTCGCCTGACGAGCATATCAACGGCAATCGTCGGCAGATGTTCCATTCACCGGCAGCGCTTGGCCGACAATGCAGCATACCGGTGTCCGGCTATCGGTCATTCGCAGCGGCGGGTGCCTACCTCCGTGCTCGGCCGTCTTCGAGTTCGAGCGTCGAATCGAAGTAGGTCATCCAGCGCGTATCGTGGGTCACAACGCAGATTGCGACATTGCGACTGTCCGCCAGATGCCTGAATACCTTCATCACCATCTCCGCCCGCGTGCCATCCAGCGCGGCGGTGGGTTCGTCGGCCAGAATGACTGTGGGATCGTTAGCAAGGGCCCTCGCGATCGAAACACGCTGCTGCTCGCCGCCGGAAAGCTGGGACGGATAGTTGGAGCGGCGATGTCCCATGCCCAACGCATCGAGCAGCCTCGCGGCTCGCAACTGCGCTTGCTGTCGGCCGACATCGTTGACCTGCATGGCGATAGCGACGTTCTCGGCGGCAGTGAGAAAAGGGATCAAATTCGCCTTCTGGAACACGAAGCCAAGGTGGGTCCGCCTGAAGGTCCGCAGCTCGTTGAGCTTAGCACCGGGACGCGAAATCACCTTGCCGTCGAACAGAACCTCTCCTGTGGTCGGAGTCTCCAGCAGACCGGCGATCATAAGCAGCGTCGTCTTGCCCGAGCCGCTGGGCCCGACGATGCCGCTGACGACGCCGGGGCTCAAGGTCAGTGAACCTTCAGCCAGAGCGGTGACCGGAGAACCGCCGCTCTCATAGACCTTGCTGGCGCTGCGGACCTCCAGCGTGGCGAGGCGGCGCTGCGACATCAGGCCAGCACTTCCTGGGCACGGACGGCGAGCGCGCGACGGATCGCAAACCAGCTGGCCGCAAGGCTGAGCGCCATGAGCACCAGCGACAACACGCCAAGGTCGGATTCGGTGATCAGCACGGTTCTCGGGAACCTCGGATAGATCGTGAACGAGATGGCAATGGCCAGAACGAGGCCGCAAAACCCGATCATCCCCGCCTGCTGCGCGATCATGCCGATGATCACCCTGTCACGAGCGCCAATCAGCTTCAAAAGCGCTATTTGCGCGACCTTCTCGATCGTCATCGTATAGATGGTCAGCGCTATGACGGCGCAGCAGATGAGCAGCGTCATTGTCGTGAAAGCCAGGATCTGTACCCGGAGCTTGCCGAGGCGGCCGTCCAGCAGAAGCGTTTCTTGGTCCTGTTGAGTCAGGACCTCGACATCACCCCAGCGCTTGATCGCGTCACGCACGACCTCCTTGTCGGCGCCCGGGAGAGTTTCGACGATCACCGCGGCGACACTTCCGGTATCGTCGCCGAGACCCATGCGTGTCTTGCCCTTGGCAGCGCGGTTGAGGAGGATCGCTTCGCTTGGAAGGAGCTGATTGATGACCTGCGCGTCCGGGATGGTGACGAACAGTAGACCGTCGCCACCCATGTCGACCTGCCCGGTAGACACGCCGACAATCGTATAGCTATCCCGTCCAAGCCGGATCTCGTCGCCAACAGCCAGGCCGAGAGTTTTGTCCGCTATGGCCTCATAACGATTCGACTGGACGTGACGGCCTGCGATCAACGGTATCCAGCTACCACTGTCGCTTGGATAGTCGACTCCGGTGACCGACATGCGCAGGGGAGCCCCGTCGATATCGAACTGCTGATTGTATTGGATGAACCGCCGCGTTGCCGCAACGCCGGCCACGCCGGCCACGCGGCGATCGAGATTGGCCGGAACGGCGGAGGATTCGGCGAACGGCCCGGACTTTCCCCCTTCGACGACCCAGAGGTCGGCACCAATGCCATCGATCACGATGAGTGCTTCGTAGACGATGCCGCGATACATGCCCAGCATGCCGATCGTCGCCGCCATCAGCAGGCCAACGCCGAAGACAGTCAGGATGAACCTCAACAGGTTGAGCCTGATATCTTTGATCGCGAGGTTCACCCGCCTGATACCTGTATGTTGACCGCCTGATACTGGAAGCGGCCTGTCGGACTGAGCACCACATCCCCGACTTTCAGGCCGCGCGTGATCTCGATATCGGTGCCGCTGGAATAGCCCAGTGAAACGGGCGCCCAAAAGGCCCGGCTTTCGCGGGCAACCCATAGACCCACCCGCCCCTGGTTCCTGGCCAGGAAACGCTGTGGCACGGCGATGCCCGGCGATGGCGATTCCGCTTCGATGATGATGCTCGCACGCTGCCCAACCGCCCAGTTCGCAGGCACCTCGTCCAGTTTCAGATCGACTGTGAACTCACGCGTCTCCTGGTCGACCTGCCGGCCGATCCGCAGGATCGAAGCGGCATAGGGCCGCTGCGGATTCGATGAGAACGTGACCTTCGCGACCTGCCCAGGCCGAAGCGACCCCATTGCGGATTCATCGAAGCGTGCAAAGACCAGCAATGATTTCGGATCGACGATCTGCATCAGTTCGACGCCCGGTGAAAGCAGGTCGCCGACTGTACGACTGCGGGAAACCACGACACCGTCAACCGGGGAGCGTATGGAGGTTTCGCCGACGCGGCTCCGCAGTTGCTCGACCTCGGCGGTCGCGGCCGCGGCCTGGGCCTTTGCACGCTCGATGGTAACAGTCGCTCGCGCCAACGCGGCCTCAGCCTGCTTCTGGGTGCCCTCGACGAGGTCAAACTCAGATTTGGAAATCGACTTGCTGGCCAGCAGCAGCTTCCTGCGCCCCAAATCGGCCTGAGCGGTGCCGGCGGCGATGGCCAGCCGGTCGCGCTCGAGCTCGGCCTCGCGCACACTCTCCGCAGCGGCCCGGTCGTTGGCGACCGCGGCGGCGAGCTGGTATTCGAGTTCGGTCGCGTTGAGGGTGGCGAGTACGTCGCCTGCCTTCACTTCGTCATTCCGGTCGACGCGGACCTCGGCCAGGAACGCCTGGATCCGTGCCGTCACGACAACCTGATTGGTCGCGCCAAGCAGGCCAGGCCCGGCGATCTCACGCGCGATCAGCCTTTGCTGGGCGACATAGGACTCGACCTGAGCGGGCCAGATGTACCATCCGGAAAAGAGCCCGACTGCCGCCAGAACGGCAAACAAGATTAAGATGAAGCGAACCACGTGACTTTACCCGCACCGGCTTCGGCCGGCCCCGTCAACCAAGAATTGCGCAATACTACACCGCCGCCTGCTCAACGGCATCGACTGTCGATTGGCCGGCCACCAGCCGTTCGATGACCTCCCGCAGAATGTCATGCGCCTCCGCATCGTCATAGCCAAGCAGATCGTATGTCATGAACAGACCAAGACCGGTCCCGCTCGGATAGGTACGCAGGTCTAGCTCGCTGGTGCGTGGCTTTTCTCGCCGCATGTCAGGCAGGGGCGTTACTTTGAACATGCCGAGGTCGAGCTCGCCGGTTGCATTGGCCCTTTGAAGCGGGGCCGACTGCGTGGCCTGCGTCCATCTTTCGACCGTCTGGGTGCCGACGACGAAGAGGGAGGTGTAGGACCCCTTGGCCACGACATCGTCATGAACGTCCCCGAAATAATTCGAATCCATGAAGGGCGCGAATTGGATGGCCTCGTCGATCCCTTCTCCGAGGGAAACGGCGAGTGCTTCGAGCGTCTCGTACCGGGACAGACGCACGCGTACGGGCACGTCCGAGGCGACGAAGTTAACGTAGTTCTCCAGCCTCCGGTCGTGGCGCAAGGCAGCTGGGATCTGCAGGACCATATCATCCACGCCACCCCGCGCACCAATGGTGTGTGCAAAAGCCGCGATGATCATGGCCGTTTCCGTCGTGCCGGCTGCCCTGGCACGCTTGCGCAGCACATCCTGCTGGTCGCCGGGTATCGAGAGCGTCACGCCCTCGCCGAGGCTGCAATCGACCAGATTGACATTCGTCCGCCGGCCCTTCGCCTTGCGCCCGAGATTGGGAATATCCGGCAAGGGCTCGGCGAATACCTTGCGCAGGAATGCGTCGCGCCGTTCGAACGAGCCGGGTTTTCCGACATGGTCAAAATCCCGGATGAACCGGTCGATGCTCATTTCCACGGGATCAAGCGGCAGGCCGAGATAAGCCTTGACTGTCTCCTCGACGATGAGGCCGAGAGAATAGCCGTCAACGACGAGATGATGTGCCTTGGCGACGATTAGGTCGCTCTCGGAGCCGAACCGGATGACGGTGACACGGAACATCGGTGCCTCAATGTCTATGCGCTCCTGCGCAAGTTCCGTTGCGCGCTCCATTGCTTCGGCCTCATCGGCAACTTGCTCGACCCTGAAGAACTCCGTCGGCGTCCTTTCCAGATAAGCGCCGTATCCAGCCCCCTTGCGGAAGAACCGGGTACGCATCACCTCGTGGCGCGCCATGATCGTTTCGATCGCTCGCCTGAGACGGTCGGCGTCCATCTGCGGCCGGATTTTGAACTCTTTGCTCACCAGGAACGCGGCACGGGCATGCGAAGTCGCGTCCGGATGTTCCTGGAAACGCAGCAACCCCAGTTGCGTGCTGGTCACCGCAATCTCTCTTTCTACGTTGGGCACGCCCTCGAGCGGCGAGCGCTCGACATCCGCGCTCGCACTCGGCTGGCCAGACCACTCGCGCACCCTCCAGAGCATTGCGTCGGGTACCAGGGGGCCTGACGTTTCAAACTGGGAGGAAAGCTCGCCGAGAAACTCATCGAACAGCAACCGCGCCGTTGCTTCCTCGACGACGTCGAGATCCACCGTCAGCCGGCAGACAACAGCGGCTTCGCAGACCGCTGCGGACAATTGGATCTCGTGCGCGGATGCGGCGACCGCGTCGAGAGGATGGTCGAGAGCGGCGAGCGCCGTAACTTGGCTCCCGTCGAGGAAAGCGAAGCCGAATTGGCGCAGCGAAATATGGCGAACGCGCAGGTCCTCTTCGAGCGCCAGTTCCAGGGACGACGTATCCATTGACCGGTGCGCGTGACCGTTTGCGTCGGCACGCTCGACCTTCCTGAGCAGATCGTAACCGGGTTCATCCATGGCTCGCAGGACAACCGGATAGGACCCATCCAGGGGGCCTATCAATCCGTTTGGTGTCCCCTCCCCGCGCTCGCTATACCAGCGGTCGACGACCAACGACCGGCGGGAGAAGCGGTTTGCCAAGGTCTTGGCATAGGCGGTCAGGAAGCGCGCGGCCGGCAGTTCCGATTTCCGCGCGAACGCTGCGGCGGGAAGCGTGATCTCCAGCAGCCCGACACGGCCCCGGTTCGATCCCATACCGGCGGGAGACGCGGCGCGACTGCGGCCGGGTATCGGTACGATCGCAGGCGCGTAGTGAAGGATCTCCTTCCAGTAGGCGAGATCGCGACGATACTCGCTCGATCCAGGCATCGGATGGACCGCGCGTGCATGGTCGGCAAAACTGGGCCTGGCTTCCACCGCTTCCTCCTCGTCTTGCGCGAGCTGCGCGAGCAGAAGACGAACCGACAAAGCGTCGGCAGCCGCGCGATGAGCCCGGACTTGCAGCTCGTGACCGCCATCCTGCCGCTGCCACGCACCGATGCGCCACAGCGGACCAGGGAGCGCGACATCGCCCAAACGACCGCCCGGCGAAAGCACTTCAACAACAAGTTGGGCCTCGAAACCGATCTCCACCGCGCCGGACGCCGATGTCGCACCCGTCATCCGGAGCGCATCGTGGCTCTCGACCAGTCGAGCCAGTCTTGACGCAAGCGTGGCCAGCGACACGCCAGGCGCGATGCTCGTCTCGACCAGGATCTGATTGTCGGCCTTTGCGACGGCCGACGACATCGGCCGTCCATCCAGCATCATCGCATGGACCTGGCGGCCAAGAGGCCGGAAGGCTTCCTGCACTGCAGCGCCGTCGGGACTCACTTGTGCGGCCGAGACCAGCAACGCGGATGCCTTGAGCTTCGCCTCAAAGGCGGACGCGACGAGACGGGCGAGCCCCGCGATCGTCGGCGCCTGCAGGAACTTGGCGACAGGGATGTCGACTTCGACCTGGGCCTCGACGCGGTTCTTCAGCTCGAACGACGACAGAGAGTCAAGACCGAGTTCGCTGAGCTTGCGGTCATCAGCCAGGGCGCTTGCCTCGACCTTCAGGACTTTCGCCACCTCGCGCCGGATCATGTCCGCAAGCAAGTCGTCCCACGCCTCGCGTGGCGCGGCCGCCAGCTCGGCCTGAATGCGAGACCGCCCTCCGGTTCTGTCTCCAAGCAGCGGCGAAATCCTCGGGTTCGTCGCTGCGCCCGGGTTCGTACGTGCGATCGCGGCCCAGTCGATATGGGCGAAGCCGAGGTTCTCCGATCTGGCGCGCAACAGATAGGACAAGGCTGCCGCCGCTTCGGAATCCTGCACCGGCTTGATGCCGACGCTGTCGAGATAGTTGGTCATTGCTTCCGACCTGGCGACGAATCCACTGCCGGCGATCATGCCCCAGGCCGTGGAGGAGCCAGCCAAGTTGCGACCTCTGCGATACGTGGCGATTGCGTTCAGAACAGAGTTGGCCGCCGTATAGTTGGCCTGCCCCGACGAACCGATAACCTGCGCGATCGAGGAGAAATTCACGAAGAAGTCGAGGGGAATATCATGTTCGACGACGGCGACGTGCAGGTTCCATCCGCCGGCTATCTTCGGCCGCAGCACGCGGTCGATCTTGCCTGCATCGAGCTGCGAGACGAAGGCATCCTCGATCACCGCAGCGCCCTGCACGATGCCGCGCAGTGGGGCGTCTCCCGCAGCATGTTCCCCGATCAGCCTGTCGACGGCTGCTGCATCGGTCACGTCCAAAGCCGCGCGAACGATCCGCGTGCCGCGCTGCTCCATGATATCGATGGCTGCAGCCGCTTCGGCATCGGGAACACCGCTTCGATTGGCAAGGATGATGGTTCCCGCGCCCTTTTGACTCAGCCAATCGGCGATCGCGACGCCGAAGCCCTTGAGTCCACCGGTGACGAGATAGGAGGCCTGAGCGGAGACGGCGAACTGTGCGGCGAGGTCAAGTTCGATGTCCACGGAAGGTTCGTCGAAAGTGACGATCACTTTGCCGATGTGCAGCGCTCGCGAAAGCATGCGCATGGCTTCCGCAGCACGTGATGCCGGGAAACGGCTCGCCTCCAGCGGCTTGTAAGCCCCGGCGGCAACCTTTGCCTCCACCTCCGCCAGCAATTGCCTGAAGAGTTTCTCCCTCTCCACGGGAAGCGTCGAGAGATCAATGACCGAATAGGCGTTATTGCGATAGAGCGAGCGAAGTCCGATCGGCTTGTCGTCGGCGAGATCGCGCTTGCCGATCTCGACCATGCGGCCGAACGGCGCCAGGCATTCCAGGCTCTTGTCGATGCCATTGCCAGACAGCGCGTTCAACACCACGTCGACGCCGCGGCCGCGCGTCAGGGAACGCACCTCGTCGGCGAAATCGAGGGCGCGCGAGTTCATGACCTCATCCACGCCCCGTTTCTTCAGGAAGGCGCGTTTCGTGTCGCTGCCGGCAGTGCCAAAGACTCGAGCGCCCACGTCATGCGCGACCTGGATGGCGGCGAGGCCGACGCCACCCGAAGCCAGATGGATGAGCGCGGTTTCGTCCTCCGCCAATCTGCCGATATGCGTGAGAGCGTAGTGAGCGGTAAGGAAGGCTGTCGGGAGGGTCGCGGCCTCGATCAGATCGATGCCGTCGGGCACGCGCATGGCGAGATCCGCCCGGATCTTGGCGAAGCGTCTGAGATAGCCCTTGCCCATGCCCATGATGCGATCGCCAGGCTTGAGATTGGTCACCCGATCACCGACTTTGCGAACGGTCCCGGCGAACTCCAGCCCGAGATTGCGCCAATACGCCTCGTCATTCTCCAGCTCGTCCGGCAGGATGCTGGTAGCCGCCATAATGTCGCGGAAATTCAGGCCGACCGCGGCGACTTCGACCATGACCTCGTTCGGCGCCAATTCGGGATCGGCGATTTCGCGCAGTACGATATTGTCTATGGTGCCGGGTCCCGTCATGGTGACGGCGAAGTTGGAAGAATCCCGCGCGGTCTCCAGCGTCCGCCGCGACGGCGCGACTTCGTTCAAAGCCAATTGTTCCAGACGCGGGACATACCGTTCGGCGCCGCGCAGGACGAATTCCGTTTCTGCGGTTTCCTCCAGCACGGCGTCCGAAGTCGTTACCCCTGACTGCAGCGACCTGGCATCCGCATCGATAAGACGGATGCTCAAACCCTTGAATTCGTTTGCCATTGTGCGAGAAATACCGATCAAGGCGCTCTCGCTCAGGCCGGAAAGGCTCATCGGCTGGTCACCTTGCATGAGCCGGCTGCCGGACGTGAAGACAACCAGTTCGGGCCGCGGTTCGGACGAGCTGTGCAGCCGGTCGACGACCTTTCCAAGTGTGATCAACTGGTGGACGACAGGCGTAATCGTGGCGAGAAGCGCGTCCCCGCCTGCTTTTTCGTCGAGCGTCTCGGCGACGTCGGCGCTGAACAGGATGCCACCCTTCCCCTCCGATTTGGTCATGAATGCCCGGATCGTGGCGAGCGCTTGATCCGCATCGAGATTCAAAAACGGCGCGGGATTTGCGACTTCGACCGTCACTCCGCGGCTGACCAACTCGGCCAATGTGGCTTCCAGGCGCTGCGTTCCGTCACCCACCACCAGCCAGTGAGCACAACGCAATGAGGGTGCTGCGGGTTTGGCTTCCTGCTTCTCGAAATGCTCCTCGAAAACGCTGGAGACGGACCCGGCGCCCTGTTTGGTCCTGCCGCCCCTGACCTTGCCCAGCGCCTTTGTCTGCAGGTTGTCGAGAACGATCAACGACTGCCCTTCCGGCGAGAATACGCTGAACCGCATCGAGTACGGATCGAGGCCCGGCCGGATGTCGACGATCACGTCGGGCGTCATCGGGGCGCTCAGCAGGATCTTGCGCGCCCCGGTCGGCAGGCGCAGCTGGTACTGGGCCTTGTCTTCATTCGCCGGCGGCAGCGGTTCACCAGGAACCCACACGCCGTCTTTATGCGAAGCCAGGCCGATGCCGGCCTGGAGCACGGCGTCCAGCAGTCCGGGAAAGGCGAAATACTGCTTCGACAGGTTGGGATCCTTGCTCGACAGCCTGGCAACCAGGCGGTCGCCGATAATATCGAGCGCGCTCACTGACTGGAAATACGGGCCGTATTCGAGGCCGTGCCGTTCGGCGAGACGGTAGAATTCCGTCTTTTCGACAAGGCTTGGGCGATCCCGCAGGAGGTCAGCGGGAGCTGGTGCAAGTTCGTATTTGTGGCTGAAGCCATAGGCCTCGGCACGCGTCCTCCAGCCGTCTTCCGAATCCCGATGGAGCGTCGAGATGCGCAGCCTGCTACCGATCGGATCGAACGTCGTCGTGACCAGTATGACGTCGTCCTCGGCGATGGAAAGCGCTTCGTACAGTTTGAAATCGCGCAGCTCCACGGACTCGGATCCGAAATGGTCGCGCAGCGCGGCACCCATGATTTCGATGTAACCGACGGCCGGGAACAGGCAGTCGCCGCTGACGCGGTGGTCAGCCAGGAATTTGAAGCCTCTGAGCGTAATTTCGTTCGTCCAGGACGGTCCCGCCGTGAAGTCGCGCCATCCAAGCAGAGCGTGCCGGGGCGCCTCGAACAGGAAGCTCTTGGTCTCCTCGGATGTGTTCAGCAGGCGCTGGTTGTTCCAGGGCAGTTTGGGAATGGCCAACCGACCGCTCGATGGTTTCGGCCGGTGGAATTCGACACCGGCAACGTGCAGGCTGCCCTCGGCCCGCGCCAGCGTCCAGAAATCATCAGTTTTGCGATCGAGCGAGTTCACCGCGGCGACGTCTGCCCCACGTTCCTGCGAAATGCCTCGGATGAGCGGCGTCAGCGTGCGGTGCGGACCAACTTCCAGGAAAGTATTGATGCCGAAATCGAGGGTGAAGTCCAATGCCTTGGTAAAGCTGACAGGTTGGCGCAAATTGGCCCACCAGTAGTCAGCGTCAAACTTCGTTTCGAATATGCCGGTGACAGTCGAGATGATCGGCAGGCCGCCTTCCTTCCAGGCAACCGGACCAAGTTCGCCGAGGAACCATTCCTTGCAATCTTCCAGATGCGCGCTGTGCCACCCGAAATCCATGGTCATGCGGCGGGCCGTCGCGTCGGGATAGGCTTCCGCGACCTTGGCCAGCAGGCCAAGCACCGCGTCCTCCATGCCGGAGATCGTCTGAGCGATCGGGCCGTTATAGGCAGCAATGACGACGCTTTCGTCGTCGGGCAGGAAAGGCTCGAGCTGCTGGACCGTCAGCCCTATCGTGGCCATTGCACCGCGCCGCTCGCTTTTCAGCGGTATGAGGCCGCGTTTGGCGATGATGCGGGCCGCCGTCCCGAGATCGATGACGCCTGAAACATACGTGGCCGCGACCTCGCCGAAACTGTGACCGATCAGAAGCTCAGGCCGCACGCCGATCTTCATCCAGCGCTCGTAGAGCGAAATCTGTGTGGCGAAGATGGAGGCCTGCGTGACATCGGCATCGTTGATACGGGTCTTTGTCTCGTCCCGTAGCATCTCCTCGACGGTCGACCAGCCGACCATCGGACGCAGCACCTCGTCGAACATCTCGGCCGTTCGGCGAAACGCGCGGTCTTCCTTCAACAGGCGGCGCGCCATGGCCCACCACTGGCCGCCCTGGCCCGAGAAGGCGATGGCGAGCCGACGGTTGGAGGAGGCCCTGCCGGTGATGATGGTCGGCCCTTCCGCGTTCTGCTCAACGGCTCCTTTCGCCAATGCGCGCAGCTGGGTCTGGAGCGCGGTGCGCTCGGGCTCGACGATAAGCGCGGCCCGTTGGGCGAAGTTATCGCGCGCGCTGCTCAAATGGGCGTTGATATCTTCGACCGGCGTCTCCGCCAGGGAGCCCCCCTCCTCCAGAGCATCCGCCAGACGGCCTGCCCACAGCTCCAGTCCCGCTGTGCTGCCGGCCGAGATCGGGACGGCTATCGGATGGCCGGCTATTACCGGCCTTGGCGCGCGATTGACGCTCGGCGACAGTCCCCGCCATCCTTCCACGGCGATCGAGGCATTGGTTCCGCCAAAGCCGAAGGAGTTGACCACCGCCAGGGCCGGTCGGCCGTGATGGTCGATTGGCGTCGGCTTCGTTGCTACGGCGATGTTTAGCGCGTCGAAGGGAATGCTCGGGTTCGGGCGCTCGAAATTCCGGTTCGGCAGCACGATGGCATGGGTCGCCGTCAGCACGGTCTTGATGAAACCAGCGATACCGGAAGCGGATTCGAGGTGGCCGAGATTGGGCTTGAACGATCCGACATAGGCCGGCTTTGGTCGTGAATTCACACCGAACACGCGGCCGATGGCAGCCGCCTCGATCGGGTCGCCGACCGGTGTGCCGGTTCCATGAGCCTCGACATAGTCGACATCCGCCGGATCGATGGAAGCGCCTTCTACGAGCGCCTCCAGCATCGCTTGCTGCGCTTCCCCACTCGGAGACGTCAGGGTTGGCGTATATCCGTCCTGATTAACCATCGAATGACGGATCACCCCATAGATCCGGTCGCCGTCCGCAATTGCGCGGTCGAGAGGCTTCAGCAATACGAAGCCGCAGCCTTCGCCGCGAACGAAGCCGTCCGCCCTTTCGTCGAACGTGTAGATGCCGCCGGTCGGCGAAAGCATATTGGCGCTGGAGAATGCGATGAAGGGACCCGGATCGAGCATGCAGTTGACGCCGCCTGCCAGCGCCATGTCGCAGGTGCCCGTGCTCAGGTGACGCACTGCCTGGTCGATGGCAACTAGCGCCGACGAGCATGCCGTGTCGACGGCAATGCTCGGCCCTTTCAGATCGAAGCGGTGGGAGATTCGATTAGCTGCGATCGAGAACGCCGAACCCGTGCCGGCAAAGATATCCCCGCCACCGACACGTCCGCGGCGAAGGTTCTGCGCGAAATCGTTGGTCGAGATGCCAAGGAATACACCGGTGCGTGCGCTACGCAGATCGGCCAATGTGCGATGGGCATCCTGGACGGCTTCGAACGCCACTTGCAGCGCCAGGCGCTGCTGCGGGTCCATCGTTGTCACCTCGCGGGGCGACATGTCGAAGAAACTCGGGTCGAAGCCGAAAACATCGCTGGCAAGAAATCCGCCCCAGCGCGTCCGCATCTTTCCCCGCGCATCGGGCTCCGGATCGTAGAAGGCGTCGGCGTTCCAGCGGTCCGCCGGGATATCAACGATGCCGCAGTTCTTCTCCAGGAGAAAGTTCCAGTACGATTCCGCGTCCTGAATCCCTCCAGGGAACCGGCAACCGATCCCGATAACCGCGACTGGCTGCGTAGAGTCAATGACGTGCTGGGGCGCATCGCCCCCACGATGAATGTTCATGCCCACACCCCCGCCTAGTTATGCACCGTAGGTTGCACAACCCACGGTGTATTTAAATGCATGTCCTCGCGGAAGCTCCAAGCGCAAATTCACCAGGCAAGCATCTTTGTCGCAAGATGTGTCTTTTAAGCCGATCTGACTGCTTTTAAGCCAATATGTCTGCTTTTTAAGCCGATCCGACTGCTTTTTTAAGCCGATTTACTATTTTTAAGAGGAGCACCGTGCGCTCAATCTTCCGGGCTAGGCTTAATAGCAGGCGCTAGCCGACGTCCAATTGCTGAAGCGTCAAGGAAAGCCGTATTGTCGAAGTCGAAGACACGCGCGGCCGCCTGCGGACCGCGTGCACTCCAGGCAACGGCGGCCACATGGTGTTCGCTTGGACGGAACTCACTAAGCCTGGTCGGCTCAATCAGCCCAAGGGGCGGTGATAGGATAGAGGCCTCGCCGTTCGCCTCCATGCCTATTTCAAGTCCCACTCCGGAGAGGCCGACGCCTGCGGCCTTTAGCAAGGCTTCGCGACAAGTCCAAAACCGGTAGAACATCAGGCGACGGGCGTCTGACGTCAGGGACTCAAGCTGCATGACCTCCCCGGGCGCGAACAGAGAGCGGGCGATGGACATCTCGTCGCTCAGCGGGGCGATGAGTTCGATATCCACGCCGACCTGTCCGGCGGCGGCCACGGCCACAAGGGCAAGTTCCCCCGAATGCGAGAGGTTGAAGGCGAGGCTCCGGTCCGCAAGGACAGGCTTTCCTTCAGAGGTCTGGCGCAGATCAAGCTCTTCCGGCGCTTGGCCGATGTAAACTGACAGCACAGTGCGCAAGGCGGCATGAGCTGCCAAGTAGCGTCGTTGATCGCGCTCAAACACAAACCGCCTGCCCCTGGTCAATTCAGCTGGGCTAAGCGCGGTCAGGTCCATTTGTGAAATTGGAGCATCGAGGGCGATCCGCCATATATGGACATCGAAGCCGAGAACTGGCGTCGCCCGCGCGCCATCTTCTTGCAAGACAACACCGCTCTGCTTCATCTTACACTTTCTTCGCCGACAGAAGAGCGCGGCATGGCGTCGGCTCGATCGACGCCAATGGTAGCTGGTGATTAGCGATTAAGGAACGCTAGCAGATTTCGTCCCAGTTTAGGATAGAGGTAAGCGCGCTCTTGGCGATGGCCATCCGGGTTGTAGAAGCACCGGTCAAGCGCCGTACAAGCAAGTGAGAAAGGAACCTTTTCTGAAACAGGCCGTTTGCCAGCAGGTCGTTGCATTAGCGACCAGTAACAACGGAAGGATCTTGTCATGAGCTACAAGATGATCTGTCTAGGCGCGATGGCGCTTTCTATGGTAAGCGGCGTTTCTCTCGCGGCAGGCCCCGACTCAGGCACGTCTGCCTTGGATGACCCCGCAAAGATGGAGCCGTTCTACACAGACTCTAGCATGACGACCATGCGGTCCGACGACGAGTTCACGGCAGCTTGGAAAGCGCTGACGGACGAGGATCGTACGGCAATGACAAAAGTCTGCGATGACGAGGCGGCAAACGCCAACGCCGCCAACACCCACCCTGAATTCTGCAGCAATGTCAAAAAGCTCGGCGGCGAGAGTAACTGAACCATGGAAGGCGGGCAACGGCCCGCCGTTTGATTACCGACTGTGAGGCCGGAGCGAATGGATAGCCGGGCTGTATTAACCGGTCGCTCCGCCACTCACGGCCATGCGAATGACCAGACCAATGATAAAACAGCCGCGCGATGCGCTGCTGCCAGAGCCGTATCTTTGGTTGCTTCAGGATCCACCCGCCAACCGCACTGGACGCGAGCGCGTTGTGCGCTAGCACCAATGCGCCGGTGATTTTTGCGTGCCACCCAGTAACAGCAATTGCAGGGTTACCGATCCTCAAGCCGGGTCAATAAATTGTGGAAGGAACGTCAGGGCCGGGCGGAGTCTGCACCAAGCTAACTGTCCCTAGGAAATCTATCCACAACAGGGGATCCATCGTCCTGCTCTTTCCCATATATCTGGGCAGTGAGCTTGAAGGCATTGGCGCCCTGTATGGATTTCAATTCCAGCCAATCAAGTCCCAGCGTTGCGCCTGAATTGTCAACTAACCTGGCAGTTGCAGGCGAATTGCCTGCAACTGCCGGTCAATCAGGCGGGTCAAGAATCTCGGATGGTAAGCACGGTACCTTCGGAGCGGAGCCGCTGGCGATCCCTTGCCGGGGCACCGCAAGCCGGTGCCCTAGAAATTACGCAGCCGCTTGAAGGGCACGTTCGTTGACACCACCCTCGCCCAGACCCGTCAGCGCTTCGTCTGTCGCGACCTCTTCCTTGAGCGTCGCTTTGAGAAGAGCGACGACATCGGCCTTTCCCATCTGTTCTGCCCAGGCGACAAGAGTACCGTAACGGGCAATCTCGTAATGCTCGACGGCTTGCGCAGCTGCGACCAGTCCGGCATCGAGCGCAGGAGCACCTTCATATTCTTCGAGGATTTCCGAGCCTTCTTCAATGATGCCGTCGATCGCCGGACAGGTCTGGCCGCGTGCTGCCTTGCCAAATTTCTCGAACACCTCCTCGAGGCGATCGACGTGAGCTTCCGTTTCCATACGATGCTTTTCGAAGGCCGCAGTCACTTTTTCCGACTCCGCACCTTTCGCCATTTTCGGCAGGGCCCTCAGGATTTTCTTTTCGGCGTAGTAAAGATCTTTGAGCCCGTCGAGGAACAGGTCCTCAAGACCCTTGGTTGTCGCTTTCGCGGCTTTCTTCGCAGTTGGCATGGTCTTCTCCCGCTGGGTTGGAGTTAGCCTCCCTAACTAGGAAGGCGTCCGATAACCCCGCCGGCCGGCAACAAGTTCCCTGATGATTCGAGCCGCCGGAAATTTTCCGAGGCCCCGGGTTCGCATAATCAGGTGCTGCAAAGGGTTACGCTGGCGAGCGAAGGCGCAGCGCCGGCCTTTCGGGCCCGCCCCCGATCGGCCCGCGCCGGGCAATCGGCTCAATCGATCCGTCTGATACGGCCCTTGTCGAGACGGAACACTCCATCCTGTCCGCCCTGCTTCTCAAAGTCGGTAAGCAGATCATCCCATGTACCCAGGAATTCGCCACAGTCGTCGCAAACGATCATGTCCTCGGGACCGGCGTCGGCCGGAATCCTCAGCCTTATTGTCAGGCAGTAAGGGCACTCCAACTGGTGGTTAAGATACTGTTTGGTCATTGACGACCGCGAGAATGCACCGGAAATGTGGCCCGTGCAACCTGGCTCGCGCTGATCCGACGGGCTTGGTCCGAAATGTACAGCGATCGGGATCACGGATTGTCGCGATCCTCCAGGAATACGAGCGCGTCTTGGCTGGGGCCGAATGTTCAAAGCCGATGAACAGCAGGGTTTAGCGCAGTTACCGCTGCTGCAAGTGTGTTCTGAACACCGGATCTTGAAACTCTGGAACAGTCCGCTCTCGGTTCGAGTCAAGACAGCTTGAGCCCATCATAGCCCGTCTTTGGTCGGAGGCCACCCAGACTGAGCCGTCGGCGGAATGTTGTCGGAGGTCACCTCGCCCCGCTTGAGTTTTCTAATGGCTTCGTCGGCTTCGATTTCATCCAGGCCGGAGAGCGGCAAACCGTCAACTACGACGGCTTCCTCGCTCTCGTCGTCATAGACTTCCCACAAGCCCTCCGAATCCTGTCGTTTGTTGTAGATGGTTGGCATGGCCGCTCCTTAGATACCGCTATTGGACGCCGGCTACCCATTCCAACGCCTGGGTCTTTTCGTCCGCCGGGAACACCCGCGCCTCGATCTGCGGGAAAAGCGCGCCCGTCATCTCCTTAGCCGCCTTGATCCACTGTTTTTCGGACACCACCGCGGCACGCTGGAAGGGGTGGAATTCGCCAAGTTTGCTCAAACCGTACTGCAGATCGCGGCGCAAGGCGTCGCCCGTCATGTCCTCCAAATCCGTAAGGTCGGCCAGGATGCCGATCTCTTGATGTGCGCTCAGTTTCTCTTCGATGACCGGGATGACTTTATCGTAGTCCTCCGCGGTCAGGGTTCCCGCAACGCGAAAAGCGGCGACGTTCTCAGGAGCAGAAATAACCTCGATCACTTTTCCCTCCTTCGAATTGGGTTTAGGTTATGCCGAACAACTCAAGCCGCCCACGGATGTTCCCTGGTCCTTAAGCGTTTTGCGATCCTAAATTTGACACTCATTGGCCCGCGCAAATGGCACAGAGTTGTGCAGCGACCATCGACGGCGCAGGGCAAGTCTACGATGCTAATCGGCCGCTTTCCTTGGCGGCTCCCGGGTCGCATGGGTGACCACGGTATAGCGCGTAATCGGACCCTCATCGGGGTCTTTCCCTTGAAAGTGAACGTCCGCGTCCACCGGTAACCGGCTGGTATTGCCGAACTCCTTAACTGCGGACGCATGCACGAGTTGAATGTCCGGGTCCTGCTTCATGATTTTTATTGCCGCAAGTTCGGCGGTACTGCTGCCGCCAATGCGCCAGCTGGCTTCGAGCACGCCGGATCGCCAGGTACCCGACGAGTCGACCCCCTGGCCGATATCGTAATTGCGCCGCGAGGCGAAAAATCCAGGATACTCCGCCATCGCCGCGTCATAGGCCTTCGCCTGCACAATTGCCAAAGCTAGTGCGCGAGGAAGCTGAAGATCTTGGAGAGCTTCCCATCCGCCGCGCACTACAATGAGATCCGATCCGCCGTAAACGGATTGTCCCGCATTATCGGTCACCGTCCTTTGAGTGCCGTAGTAGGCGACCATGATTTCATCGATCTCCGTTCTACCAACACTCAACGTTACGATTTCACGAAGGTCCGCTTCGAGTACCAGACCGCACTCGTCCAAGTCGTGGGAGCGGTATCGCTCGAGCAGTCTCTCGACGTCAGCGACCGTGCGAACAATGTGCTGGTCCTGGCCTCGCGAGGAAAGCGGTGGCTTAAGTCGCGCCGGCCCGAGCCTCAACAGGCGTTGCGCTGCTCGCAGCGCATCGTGCCGCGAAAATACCGTGTAGCCAGGCAATACTGCTGCGCTGACAGTTCTGCCGAAGTCGGTTGACCATTCTTTCGGTCGCTTGGCCAAGCCGTCGACCACTTCATGGGTTATCGCCTTGGTCATTGCGAAGCGCCAAGGCACCACGCCGCCGAAGAGATCCTGCGGCCCGTTGATACCTAGCCGTGCCGCATCGGGAGCAAGCAAACTGTCGTCCGGCACGAAATACAAGCCGTTGCCGCCGCTGTTGCCCAGACCCTGCTGGAAGGCAAATCCCTTGAGACTCGCAATCGTGCGGGCAACGGCAGCCATAGCTTCCCGTTCGTGAGCGTAGAGGGGCTCGCAGCCCGGCGCGGAGAATGCGATTACGGTGCCTTTTGCCTCGCTCGGCTGAGTGCCTCTGTGCTCGGTCATCTCGTTCGTTCCGGTGCTACCTCATTGTGGCCGCGGATTGCCGATGTTTCGGCCCGCGATTCGGTCCGACCCAAGAGAACGCGCAAGATGGCAGAAACGTTCAGCCTGGCTTGGCCGGGCTCGCCGTACTTCTGCGTCCTCTCGAACGAAATACGTTGGGAACCGCTACCCGGAGCGCGCGATTAGAGGGGCAGACGTGAGGTCCAGATCGTGTCTGAAGGTGAGCGCCTGGTGGCGAAATTCGAAAACAGTATCGGGTGAATTCGGTGACGTTGCTGGCTCAGCCGCGCCTGGTCAACGACCCCTTCTCGGATGCGGGGCTCCTTCTGGATTTCCGATTCGGCAACCGGGCGATGCTCTTCGACATTGGTGATCTGTCGCCACTTTCGCCGCGCGAAATCCTGCGCGTCAGCCATGTATTCGTATCACATATGCATATGGACCATTTCGCCGGCTTCGATCGGCTCCTGCGGTTATTTCTATACAGGAATAGAACAGTGCATTTCTTCGGCCCGCCTGGGTTGACCGCGGCCGTGCAAGCCAAGCTCAACGCATACACGTGGAATCTCCTCGACGAACGGTCCCACGATTTCATGATAGCTGCCTGCGACTGGACGCCGGGCGGATTTCATCATTGCCGCCTGTTTCGGGCGCGATCGGGCTTCGCTCGAGAGGATACTGCCTCGACCTCAGCCGAAGGAAATGTCCTGCTCGATGATCCCGATTTCCGTGTCGAAGCAGCAATGCTTGACCATGGCGTTCCATGCCTTGCATTCGCGTTTCAGGAAAAGATCCGGGTCAATGTGCAAAAACCGCAACTGAAAGCATTGGGTTTGCGCGTCGGACCTTGGTTGAGCGAAGCCAAGCGTGCGGTCCGGCGCGGGGCTGATCCGAAAACGACGCTGGCGCCAACCGCGGATCGGCATATCTCGGTCGGCGAACTGCTCGGTGCCGGAGCCCTGAGAACCGGTCCCGGGCAGAGGATTGTCTATGCGACCGATCTCGCCTTCAATGAGGCAAATCTTGCTCGTGTCGTTGCGCTTGCGCACGGCGCGAACCAGTTGTTTATCGAGGCGGGCTTCCTGCAGGAAGATCGCGAGCTGGCCGCAGCGAAGCGGCATCTCACGGCAGCCGAAGCCGGCACTATCGCCAGGCTTGCAGGTGTTGAACATGCCGTGCCGATGCACTTTTCGCCCCGTTATCTCGGACACGAGGATGAACTGCGTGCAGAGTTCATGGCAAATCTGGTCGCCGTAAGCGCTTCTCAACCGCGCGACGCAGAATACCAGCCATTAGGCAACAGCCGGTATGATCTGCGTTTTGATCACTTGCGTTGAATATACCGGCCGACGGTTCGCCGCCGTCGGCTTGCAAGGATGGCGGAAAGGGTGACCGGGCGAAAATCCCAGCTGTCAACGCCCGCGTCGTACTGGCGTGTAACCGGGCTCAGTCTGCCGTGGGAATGGCCATGCAGATCGATCGATTTCTTGCCGATCTGATTCCAGGTGCGAAAAGGATAGTGGCAAAGGATCAGCAACCGGCCGTCTATCGTCAGCTCCTTATAATGTTGAGTGCTGGCCCAACCTGCGGCGCCGATGGTCGCTGCGCCATCGTTGTTGCCGATGATCAAATGCTTCTGGCCATGAAGAGAAGACAGTAGCGATGAAACGAATTCGGCCGATCCCCTCGCAAAATCGCCGAGATGCCAGATCTCGTCGTCCGGGCTGACGGTTTGGTTCCAGAGCGAAATCAGCGCTCGATCGTGTTCTGCCAGCGAGCCGAACGGGCGACGATCGATGCGCAGAATGCGCGGATCGCTGAAATGTGTGTCGGCCGTGAAATAGATCATGGTCGTTCACAGCCTTTGCGGACAATGTCCGAACCTCGCCATACATTCGTCGAGCCTGTCGAGCGCGATGAGATAGTGCGCCACCGCGCTCTGGCCACCTCTGCTTGTGTTGGCAGAGGTCGGGGGCTTCCATCAAGGACCTTCGTGGCATTACCTTGAGATCGCAAGAACCTAGGCCGTGAGCTCATCGACACGTGGGAGCTGTGGCTAACGGGAGTCCGCTTTGGTTGAACTCCGGAAGCCGGGTCTGAGCCATCTCCGGAACGCGCCAGAAGCAGAAACTCCGGAGAGGCGCCGCCCAAACGTCGGTGACGAGTGCGCCGAGTAACGCCCCTCGCCATGGCTATCTCGCCGTCGATGGGATAGGGTCTCGCTACGAGATGATCAGCAGTCCAGAGGCAACTGACACGCAACCACGCCGGCCGGCAATCGGTTCGTCATCCCCTCGCCGATCTCAGCTCATAAGAGCCAGTCATCGGCGACATCCATCCGTTGCTGCTATTTCCGGTCACAGACAGAGGCTAGGGTTTCCGAAGGGGTTCATCTCGTCGACCTGGCCAGCGAGTGAGACAATGATAGCGAGAACAGTGGGCGCCGTGGTTATTGCGGTGTGCGCAACGGGCAGCGCCATGGGCGCGTCTACACCGGCTCTCAAGCCGATCGACCCGGTCGCGCTTCAGGGAATGGTGGAAGGTGCGGCTAAGGAACTCCTGCTGCCCGGCGCCATGGTTCTTCTGCAGACTCCGCAGGGCAATTTTGGCTTCGGCTACGGAACAACCGAGCTAGGGGTCACGAACCCGCCGCGCGCCGATACCCATTTCCGGCCCGCATCGAACACCAAGACGATGACGGCCGCCGTGATCGTGCAACTGGTCCAGGAAGGGAAGCTGGGCTTCGACGATCTGATCTCGAAATACGTTCCGGGCGTCCCGAACGGTGACAAGATCACCATTCGCCAGCTCATCAAGATGCGGAGTGGCCTCAATAACTTCACCAACGCGCCGGAACTTGCCCAAAGCCTTGACCATGATCCGGACAAGGTGTGGACGGCGAAGGAGGTACTCGCCCTGGCCTTCGATCGGCCGACACAGTTCGAACCGGGCGCCCAATTCGAATATAACAATACGAACTATTACTTGCTCGGCCTCGTCGCCGAAAAGATCGAAGGGCAGCCTTTGGCCAGCATCTTCCAGGATCGCTTGTTCGGACCGCTCGGCATGAAGAATACGGCGCTGCCGGTGAGCACGTCGAACGCCATCCCCGAGCCTTATGCGCACGGCTACCTCTACGGCGGCACCTCATACGCTCTGGTTGATGCGCCCTATCCGGACGATCTCCAGGCGGCGGCCAAGGCAGGAACGCTCAAGCCGAACGATGACACGTGGCAAAACCCTTCGCCGTATTTTGCCGCAGGCGGCGTCGTCTCGACCGCGGACGACCTCGCGACCTGGATACGCGCGCTCGTCGGCGGCAAGGTTCTCAATGCCGACTATCAGCGCCAGTGGCTGGACAGTCCCGAGCCAGAGGACCCAAGCAAGCCTGAAGGCCAGAAGTACGGATACGGCATCTCCGCGATCACCTTCGGGCC
Source organism: Mesorhizobium sp. BHscii (assembly GCF_053848065.1). NCBI lineage: Bacteria > Pseudomonadati > Pseudomonadota > Alphaproteobacteria > Hyphomicrobiales > Phyllobacteriaceae > Mesorhizobium > Mesorhizobium sp. BHscii. The sequence goes on from NZ_JBSPKW010000001.1 coordinate 378,117, forward strand.
GAACAAGGTCTATTTCCATGGCGGCGAGATGGCCGGCTACAACTCCTTCATGGGCCATGACCCGGTCAACGATGTCACGCTGATCATATGGACAAACCTGACGCTGTCGCCCGATGGCAAGGCAACCGCGAATACCCTGATGGTGAAGATACTGGATCAGATCTACACGGTGTCACCGCTTCAAAAGGCGAAATAACGAACCTGGCGGAAGTTTGTCAGGGCTCCAGGCTTGTCTTGCCGGCGCGCACGGCGTCGACCGCTCGCGGATCGAGTCGCGATTGATCCTTGTGGATCTCGTGACCGCTGTCGGTGTTGACCACGTGTTTCGAGCCGCGCACCAGTGCATTTGAGGTGGCGAAAACGATAGACACCGCTAGCATATCCTCGATTTGGAGAGTGCCGTGCGTACGAGACGTTTCAGAAAGCCGATAGTCGTTCAACCCGGCCGGATCGATCGCGACAGGGTTGTTTTGTCTGTCTCCGACGCGGCTCAAGTGCTGCTGAGGGACTGGTCGACGCCAGCGTCCAAGACGCGGCTCGCTGCAATCGAAGCCTGCCTTGCTGTTATCCGCGGCGAAAAGCCGCCAAGGGTCGCGCGCCAAGCGTTCATCGTCGCGGCCAAGGATGCGAGGATCCTGCTCGGCGAACAAATCTAGCCGGCCGGTCAGGCCGAGCCTCGTTCAGGGAACTCGATCTCTTCCTCGACCTGCTCTTGCAGATCGTCACGCGCGCGCTCGCTATGAGTTACTCAGACAATCGCCCGATCCCAACCGCCATAATGTTGGTTGCTGCGCGTGCCGCGCGGCAGGCTGAGCACGATCAGCGCCAGACCGATCGCAACGTTCGCCACGATCGCGGTGGTCCCACCGCCGGAAAGCACGAAGGGTGACACCGCGATCCATGCACCAAGCACTACATTTAAGAAGCGCACCGGCCGGACAACTTCGGCCATGGCTGTGACTGCGACCATGACAATGAGACAGCCGACTACGTGATCGCTGAAGTAGAGCGGTGGTTGTGTGCCAAAGATCAATGGCGTCGTCATCAACAAGGCGCCAAGTAGCGTGCTGGCTACCAGCGTCCATGGGAAATTAACGCCGCCGGTGACGAATTCCTTCAGCAACTCGGACGCAGGGCGGTCGAGGTCGGTGTCAGGTGTCTGGTTCTCCGACAGCGCCGGTCCGCCCATCCAGAAGGTACGCCAAAACGGCTCGCCCGCCCTCGTGGCGCCCCAGAGATATTGGATGGTCGCCAGCACCTCATCGACCGAGTAAGGGATCAGCACCACCGTGACGGCGGCCTGGAGGATGCAGAGTGTGCACAGCGCGCCAATCAGCGGTGGCTGGATGATGATAAAGGACACACTGACCACGCCGAGCGGAACGATCAGCAAACCGAAGAGGAGCACCATCCACGGCATGGTGCGCCAGCGCCGGCGATCGCCGATCGCGCCGGCGAGGATGTCGAGGCTATAGGCAAAAGCGCCGAGCCCGGCATCGGCGATTGGAAAACCCTTCGAGACCCATGACGTCACCACCGCCTCGCTGCCGTTGCGTACCGGCGCGCCGCCGGGGCCGAAGAACGGATCCCACAGCCCATCTATGTGGCCCATCTGGTAGGCGGCGAGATAGCGTGAAACGAATAGGCCGACAAAGGCCAACGCCACGATGGGGATCCGCTGCGTGAAGGTGGATGGCGAATAGGTCCAGCCCAGCGGGCGGTCGTCGTCGGCCGCCAGCGCACGGCGGCTGACGCCGGGGGTCGGCGGGATCATTACAGCAAAGGCGACGATCAGCATGCCGACGAGCGTGTCGATGGCATAGGCCGCGGCACTGGTCGTCCAGAACAGCAACGGCGCAAGCATCACCCAAAGACCGAGCGACGCCGCGACCCACTGCACCCAGCGCCAGCGCCGGAACATCCCCATCAACGCAAAGACCGTCACGAGCAGGCCGGAAACGATCTCGCTGACACCGAGACCGGCGTTGCGGAATTGTGGCTCCGCAATATCGTGCCCCAGAGCGGGGGGTATTGCGGCTGCGACGGGGTCGAACAGGCCAACTGTCATCGGCGATGTGGCCAGCCACAGTCCGAGCGCAGCGTTGGTCATCGGCGCCCAGAGCGTCCTCGACCGATGCCGCTTTATCGCCGCTTCGACGTCTTCCTTGCTTCGTTCGAGCGGTCCCTTAAGTCGCCTTTCGGCCTGCTCGATCTCAGGGTCCGAAGCCGCGACAACGGGCGGATCAAGCTTGTTGGCCGCGTACCAGTCTGTGGGGTCCCGTTTCAGCCGGCGGATCATCTCCGGCAATGTGTCCAGCAGGCTGTGTCTAGGCGCCCAGCCCAGCAGAGCTTTGGCTCGCGCGATGTCGATCTCGTAATGATCGTCCGAATTCTCGATCATCCACGGTTTGATGTCGGTGTCCTGATCGAGTACCTCCGTCTGCACCCACGCGCCGAGCTTCGTCAGCTGCTTCGGCAGCGCTAAGGTGCGCCAGTCCTCGCCATGGATGAGGCGGCCGATGCGCTTCTGCATCTCCTCGTATGACGGTGTGTCTTCTTCGCCGATCAGAAGCACGGTCTCGGCCGGAAGTTCGGCGCGCCGGTCGACGCAACGCACCACCGCATCGACGAGATCGTCCTTGTGCAGATAGGGCTGGCCGGCGGTGATATCGCCGGCGAACAAATAGGCCGTCGGCAAGCGCTCGAAGATGCGAGCGATCTGCTGGGCAATAAAGGCCGCCCGGCAGTCTTCGTCATAGACGCCGGCGAGCCGCAGGATCACCGTCTTGATTTCGCCCCGCTCCCTCGAAATCAGCGCCTCGGTTTCGGCTTTCGATCTTGGGTAGGCCCAGGCCGGGTCGAGCGGCGAGTCCTCATTGATTTTCGTGCCCCTCCCCGGGCTTGGGGCATGGGCGAGAAGCGTGCTGGAGAACACGAACTGCTCGGTCTTGATGGCCGTCAGCGCATGCAGGAGCCGGCGCGTGCCCTGCACGGTGACGGCGTCATATTTCGGATTGTCCTTGCCGGTCGTGTCGTAATAGGCCGCGAGGTGGATGACCGAGGCGATGCGACCGCCGCGCTCCCGCGCTGTTTTCACAGCCCTACTCACGCTCTCATCGGAGGTGAGATCGATCTCGATCGTCTCCATGCCGGCGGGGGGATGCTTCGGTTTTGCAACGTCGAGGCCGATAACCCGGTAGCGGTCAATCAAACCTCGCGCAATCGCCTGCCCCAGGAAGCCGCTGCTGCCGGTGATAAGAACCGTCGGAAGTGGCGCGCCGTGATTTGCCATAAGTCAGGCCCGTTCGCGTTGGAAGAGAGGCCCGATGGCGCGATGCGCTTCGGCCTTCCTCGACCCTCTCAGCACCTTGGAACTGGATTGGCCTTCCTTTTCTGCATCGAGTTTTGGGGTGCCTAGGATCATTGCCTCGGCCTTTGCGGAGGCGCGAGATGCTCGAGGAACCATCGCGTGGCGTGTCTGACCACTTCGTCCATTGTGCCCGGCTCCTCGAAGAGGTGGCCGGCACCGTCGATAATGATCAACTGTTTCTCGCCTTTCAGCGCGGCAAGGGCACGCTCGTTCATCCCAATCACCGGCCCGTCCAGGCGGCCGACCAGAAGCAGTGTCGGGGCACGCACGGCCGGCAACGCATCCATCGCCAGATCGGGCCGGCCGCCGCGCGAGACGACAGCCGCGATACCTGCATCCGGGCGTGAGGCGGCCACCAACGCGGCTGCCGCGCCAGTGCTTGCCCCGAAATAAAGTGGGACAGGCCTTCTGGTCCGTGCTTCCGCAGCCGCCCAATGCGTCGCCAGCGCGAGCCGCGATGCAAGCAGGTCAATGTCGAAGACATTTCGCCTGTCGCGTTCCTCGATCGACGTCAAAAGGTCGACGAGAAGGGTCGCCAGTCCGGCCTGCCGAAGTGCTGCGGCCACGTGATTGTTGCGCGGACTGAGCCGTCCACTTCCGCTGCCATGAGCGAAGATGACGATGCCTTGCGCACCGTGCGGCACGCCCAGCAGCCCAATGAGCCCGTCGGGCTCGATCCTGACCTCCTCGACCTCTGTCATGGCGGTTGCCGGCATCGTACACTCCAAAGGGAGGATCACTCACAGGCAGAGGAACTGCGCCTCGCGCCCACTCAGTGCGTTAACACTGGCATGCCGGAAATGTTTCCGAGTCAGGCCAGAAAAATATGGCCTCCATCCGGAGCGACGGATCTGTTCCGCCCGCCTATTCAGAATTGTGGGCTCCCTCGGCGCAACGCTCTCCGTGGCCGAGGCTCAAGATTTGTTTGGCATCAATTGGTCTAGAGCTATTGTCGCCAAGCACGATGCAGCGTTCGATTGGCCACTCCGCAGCGAAGCGAACTTGGTGCAGGGTCGCATAGCCGGGCTCGCGATTTTCAGCTAGCGCCTCTTATGGGTGGGTTGTCTGTGTCGTTCCATTCCGCATTGCGTGCCCACGCTTCCTCGAAGATCAGCTTGAACTCCCGCATCATCGCACTCTCAATGGCGAACGCACTGCTTGGCAGGGCGCCGGGGTCTTCCTGATTATTCTGGAATTGAAAACGGGCCTCCAGTTCGGCCCATATTCGCTCGGAAGTCGCGTCGAGGCCGGCAAGCAGCGCGACGACCAGCGCCAGAGTCTCTCGCTGGGCATTCAGCCGCCCCTCGATCTCTTCATTCGTCAACCCGGACATGTGGATCGCTTCCAGTTTCAGGCGAAACGGCAAAATCGCGTCGTTGTTCCGGAGTTCAGCTCGTCGGCTCGCCCGGAGACGCGGCCTATTCTTCCCTGAATGCCCGTTGGATTTGGTTCGCCAAAGGTTTCACGAGATAGGACAGCATGGTGCGGCTGCCGGTCGAAAAGAACACCTCGACAGGCATTCCAGGCGCCAGGGCCAGGCCCTTGAGCCTGGTAAGCTCTGTGCGCGGTAAAACAACATGCACGGTGTAAAAGCCAGCGCCTGTTTTCTCATCGACATTGAGGTCGGCGGAAATCTTGCTGACGGCACCATTCAGTTCCGGCGTTGTTTGCTGATTGAATGCCGACAGCCGCAGCGTCGCGCTTTGCCCTGACGTCAATTGATCGATGTCTTGGGGGGCCACGCGCGCCTCGACGGTCAGGTCGTCTGTCACCGGGACAATCAGCATGATGAGCTCGCCCGGAGAAATAACGCCACCGACCGTGTGCACACCAAGCTGATGAACGACGCCGGTCTGCGGACTGCGTATATCGATCCGCTTGAGCTGATCTTCGGCCGAGACCTTGCGCTCGACGGATTCAGAGATCTTTGCCTGGACGTCACGCAGTTCGGTCGCCACCTCGCTGCGCAAATCCTGGTCGATCTGAATGATCTGCAAACGGATTTCCGACGTACGACCCTTCGATTGCGCTATGGCCGCGGTCAGTTGCCCGTGCTCACCTTTGAGCCGCACGGCATCGCGTTCAAGCGCAGTTATGCGATCGATTGAAACCAGCTTGCGTTGCCAAAGGCTGCGCATGCCTTCGAGCTCAAAGCCGATCAACTTGATTTCCTGGCTCTTGGCATCTCTTTGCTCGGTCAAGCCGGAAACTTCTTCGGCAAGCTGCGCAATACGCTCTTCCAACTGAGCCTTCTGGCCAGCGCGTGCCTGTCGGCGAAATTCGAACAGAGATTGCTCGCCGGCCATCGCCCGACCAATCTCAGGGGCATCCTGCCGTGACACAAGCGAAGCTGGAAAGATGATGCTTCCTTTGCCGTCGCGCTCGGCCTCAAGGCGAGCCAGGCGCGCCTCGAATTCGTCCAGGCTCTTCGTGACGATCGCCAAATTGGCCCGGGTGATCGTCTCATCGAGGCGGATCAAAACCTGGCCCGCCTTCACGGCATCGCCTTCCCGGACAAAGATTTTACCGACAACGCCACCCGTCGGATGCTGCACCTTCTTAACGCTGGAATCGACGACTAGCTTTCCCGAAGCAATCACGGCCCCGGAAATCTCGGTGACGGCGGCCAAGCTTCCGGCCCCCCCAATCAGAAGTATGCAAGCTGCGACCCCACCAAGCAGATAGCGTCGAATAGTACGATCGGCCGCGAATATCGTGCGTTCTGCCATCAGGATGCCGTCTCTTCAAGCCCGGAAACGACCTTCAAGGGAACGCCTGCCGGGCGGGTTATCTTGTTCAAGATCTCATTCTTCGGGCCAAAGGCCTGGATCCGGCCGTTCGCCATCACGAGAACCTGATCCAGGCTTGCAAGCGCGCTCGGCCGATGTGCCACCACGACGGCAATACCGCCTCGCGCGCGCACGCTTTGGATCGCCACCGTCAGTGCAGCCTCACCCTCCGAATCGAGATTGGAATTGGGCTCGTCGAGGATGACGAGGAACGGATCGCCATAGAGCGCCCGCGCCAGTGCAACCCGCTGCCTCTGGCCGGCCGAAAGTGCCGACCCGGCCTCGCCGACCCGCGTCTCGTAGCCTTCCGGCAGATGGATGACGAGTTCATGAACGCCGGCCGCGCGCGCAGCCGCCAGTATCTTGTCGGAGGGCGCCTGCGGTTCGAAGCGCGCGATATTCTCGGCAATGGTGCCGTCGAACAATTGGACATCCTGCGGCAGGTAGCCGACATGCTTGCCCAGCTCTTCCGGCGACCACTGGTCGAGCGTTGCGCCATCCAGCCTGACGGTGCCGCGAACTGGGAGCCATATGCCGGCAACCGCGCGCACGAGCGATGACTTGCCGGAAGCGCTCGGCCCGACAATGCCGAGGCCGACGCCCTTTTCCAATGCAAAAGTGGCGTCTTGCACGACCATACGACGCTCCCCCGGCGGCGTGACACTGATACTTTCGACCGAAAGAGCAGATTTCGGCGCAGGCAGCGAGACACTTGTCGCAGTTTCGGGAAGCAGGACCAAAAGCTGGGTCAAGCGGGCCCAGGCCTGGCGGGCGCTCACGAAACCCCTCCAGTGCGCGATAGCCAGTTCGATTGGTGCGAGTGCCCTGCTCATCATGATCGAACTGGCGATCATGATGCCGCCGGTCGCTTGCTGATGGATGACGAGATATGCGCCGATCGCCAGGATACCCGATTGCAGCATCATGCGCAGGATCTTCGAGATCGTTCCGAGTGTCCCAGCAAGGTCGCTCGCTGTTGCATTGGTATCGAGATAGTCAGCATTGATCCCTGACCAGCGCTCGGCGATGCGTGATCCAAAGCCCATGGCCTGCAGAACCTCGACATTGCGACGTGTCGCTTCGGCAAGTGTATTGCGCGCCGCCGCTTGACTGTTTGCCTTTCTGGCGGGCTCTCTCGTGCGAATTTCGGCGAGCAATGTCAGGCTGAAGAGAATGACCACGCCGGCCAGCGCCGTCATGCCGATCCAGAAATGGAACAGGAAGCAGATTGCGAGGTAAAGCGGCATCCAGGGCAGGTCGAAAAGCGCGGTCGGACCGGCGCTCGACATAAACGAACGCACCTGATCAAGATCGCGCAACGATTGAAGGCCGTCGCCTGCGAGCTTGGTGCGCAACGGCAAACGCATGAGGGCGGCATAGACCTGTCCGCTCAAGCGCGCGTCCAACGCCATCCCGATGCGCACCAGCAAACGCGACCGGATGAGCTCAAGAGCACCCTGAAAGACGAAAAGCGTGCCGGCAAACACGGCGAGCCCGACGAGCGTCGGCACGCTGCGGCCGGGTATGACGCGATCATAGACCTGCAGCATGAAGAACGAGCCGGTCAGCGCTAGAACATTGACGACGCCGCTCATCAACGCAATTCCGGCCAAGGCTCGCCGGAAGGAAGCCAGAACCGCTGCGAGGGTCGTTCGCGGCTCGGATGGATGGGGATGCGACATCGCCTTCACATCAGTCACGGTTCAGTCTCAGGCGGCAATGACCGCGCCCGAAATCAGGCCTGATGACGATCGTGTCCGTGCCGAGCCCCCCGTCAGGTGTTACGCCTAGATAACCCAATCGTTCAACGCATAGGCATGGATGTAGTCGATCTGCATTTCTGCAGGCGTGGCAAGCCCGTCGGCAGGCGTTCCCGCCATGCCGCCAACCGCCAGATTGACCAGCATATACATTGGCTCGTGCATGTCGGCAGGCGTTGCGGCACGGGCAACTTCGACGTCGTCGAAATACCAGACGAGTTCGTCTTCTGTCCACAGCACCCCGTATGTGTGGAACCCTGCGGTATCCGCGACATAGGCGGTAGAGGACACTTTTGTATGAGTCCCCGTCGCGTTCGAGTGGCCTGTCAAAATGAGCTTGTTCGGATCCTGCCCGACCATCTCGACGACGTCCAGTTCCGGCGGCCAGGAACCGTCCGCCGGGAGAAGCCAGAAGGCAGGCCATACCCCTTGTTTTTCGGGCATGTCGGCCCGAATTTCGAAATAGCCGTAGGTCTGCGCGAACGATTCGTAGGTCGTCAGCAAACCTGACGTGTATTGGTAATTGTTTATGTAGGGCCGGATCGCCTCAGGAGCCCGGGCGGCGGTAATCGTGAGAACACCGTCCTCAACACTGAACGGATTGACGGAACTTGTCGGGGCGTAGTTGGTATCGATATACCATTGAAGCTCTTTGTTGCTCGTGAGCGAGCTGCCGTTTGCGGCCCCCCACCAGAAATTCGAGTCCCAGGTGCCGCTCGAACCATTCCACAGGTCCAGCGTGTCGAACTCGTCCGAAAAGGTGAGTTCCAGAGCCGACCTGTCCACGGCCAGCTTGAACTGGCTTGCGGTGAACTCGCCGATGGTCTTGTTGGCGAAGACGAGAAACTCGCTGTCGGACAGATTGAGTCGGACGTTCGCTCCCGACTGCACCATGTTGGCGCGCACCTCCTCGAAGGAGGTGAAGCCGTAGCTCCCGACGCGAACGGTATCCGTCGCACCAAAGTCCAGGATCAGATCACTGCCGTTGCCGGGGTTTACAACGAAAATATCCGCCCCCGATCCGCCCTTCAAAACGTCATCGCCCCGTAAGCCGTCGAGCGTCTGTTGGCCGGAGCCGCCGGTAATGATGTTGTTCAGCTCGTTTCCGAAAGCATATCGTTTGTCGCCCGTGACCGTCAGGTTCTCGAAATTGGCTGGGAGCTTATAGTTCATCCAGGTCGAGATGGTGTCGACACCCTCGCCGGGCCGCTCGACCGCTTTGTTTTTAGAGTCATACAGATAATAGATGTCATCGCCCTTGCCGCCATACATTGTGACGGTGACGCTGCCGTCCCCATACATCGAGTCGTTGGACGTGCTGCCATAAAGTGTTGGGCCGGAATTCGTCGCCGAATACCACTTTACGGAGGATCCGCTGTAGGGAATTGGAACGCCCTTGGCGTTCAGTACCGTGGCCATCCCGGTCTTTTCTCCTTTGTCTCGCCTCGATGGCAGCCCTAACATTTATCGAGGGCAAAAGGAGCCAGTATTTCTTGGCTTTCGACTCAGGAGAGTTACCAAAAGCTTAACACGTCGTGGACCATTTGCCGGGGCGAAGCCAGATGGACCGCTAGTAGACCTTGAAAGCGCCCGCATCGGCTCGCGCATCCACATCGGTGATCAGCATGTGCCCCGGCGATACCGTGATCGAGGTCGCGAGTTCGGCACGAGTAAGTGCATCCTGTGCGGTTATGCTGCTAGCCCAGAATACAGGGACCTCCCCGTCCATGATCTTGACCGCTTCGCCCCAGTCGGGGGCCATCAAGTCGGCTATTCCGATGACCGTGGGCTCTCCGACATGGATGGGAGAGCCGTGGGCATGCGGGAAGCGTGCGGTGACGGCGCGAACCCTGTCGACATCGCAATGGCTCATCGGACGCATCGAGACGACCATTTCGCCACCAAACGGTCCGACGCGACAAGTCTTGATCCTGGTTCGGAACTTTGGTGAGGCTTTGCCGCAGCCGATGCGGCGGAGTTTCACGCCCTTTTCGGCAAGTGCGGCTTCGACGGTCAGCGAACTGCCGAGCGCAAAAGCGGCAAAATCATCTCGCCAAAGATCGATGATGTCCGTTCTCTGACGGGTCAGTTCCCCGAAGTGATAGATGTTGTACTGGGGGGCATCGGTGCGGATGTCGATATCGCCCAGCGCCGGGATCAATGGACTGCCGGCGCGATTCACGCCGACCAATGGACAAGGTTTCGGGTTGCGGATGCAAAACTGGTGGAAATCGCCGGCAAAGCTGCGGGGGACAATCACAACATTGGCCTGGAGCTTGCCGCGCGCCAGCCCCCCTGTATGCCCCTCATAGGCGCCCATTCTGACAAGCCTGCGCAGCCTATCCGCATCGACCAGTCGCAGGTCCTCGAAGATCGGTGAAGTGGTCAGGCGAGCCATGGCTTCCGAGGGGGTATGCGCGTTTCAGAGACAAGTCGGGAGGGCGTAAGATCGTTGGCGGCTCGGCTGCTTGTCCAATTGTCAGAATCTTTCCTCAACGATAAATTGTATTTATTGGCCGGCCAACGATTGCTTCATCTTACGACCGACGCTTGCGCAAACCTTCCCGTTCTCATTGACAGCTGCGGCAGCCGATCGCTTCTATCTGTCGGGCTGCCTCATGCAGGAAGCCAAGGTCCCGGTTCATGTAGAAGAGCAGGAAAGCAGAATAGAGTACAAAGACGAGGCTAAACACCAGCGTCTTCACGATCAGCGAAAGCGCAAAAACATTGAGGTGCGGTGAGGCGCGCGCCAAGAAGGCCAGCACAATGTCGGACAAGAGCATGCTGATGATGAGCGGGAACACGAGGGTCAATGCCAACATCAGAATGCGGTTCAGCAGATCGAGGAAGATTCCGGCTGCATCCTTGCTGAACACGGGCAGAAGTTGGTCGATCGGCCACAGGCCATAGCTGTCGTAGAGGCTGGTCAAAGAAAGTTCGAGGCCGCCGGCAGCCAGGTAGATCGTGACCATGACAACGGCGAGCAAGGTGCCGGTGGCACTCGTCTCATGGGTCATCATCGGATCGATCAGCGTGCCCATCGTGGAGCCGCGCTGTAGGTCCAGGATATCGCCGGCAGCCTCGGCCGCCCAGAACGGTATGCCCATCGCCAGCCCGAGCGTTACCCCGACCACGACCTCCTTGAGCATGTACACGACGATCATCGTCGTCGCGATGTCAGTGTTCGTCAGTTTGTTCACGATCATCGGAAAGACCGGAACCGCCAGCGCCAGAGCAACGCCGTTGCGCAAAAGGCCCGATAGCGGCACGCGCGAAAAGAGCGGCATCAGGAGCATGAACCCGGTCATGCGTGCGAGCGCGAAAGCTCCGGCCAAAAGAAAGAACTGAAGCTCTTTGACCGACGCGAAGAATGGTTCGACCGGCATCTGCGTGCCTCAACGCGTGACGACGGGGAATTCGTCCAGCGCCGTTGAGGCCTGCTCCGCGATCTGGTGGCCAAGCAGCGGGCCGAAGACGATGATGACCAGCAGGATCACGACGAGCTTAATCGTCTGCGGCAGGGACTGGTCCTGAATTTGCGTCAGCGCCTGGGCAAGCCCGACAAGGATGCCGACGGCCATCGCCGCGATAATCGCCGGGCTCGACGCGAACAGCACTGTCAGAAGCGCGCCTTGGACCTTCGCCAGGATGAAGTCATTGCTCATGCAAACCTCCTAGCGGCGTCAGACGTAACTCAGGATGAGGCCGTGCATCAGCCGCGACCAGCCATCTATGGCGACGAAAAGGAACAGTTTCAGCGGGATCGAAATGAGGACCGGCGAGACCATGATCATGCCGAGCGTCATCAGGATGTTTGCAACAACGATATCGATGATAAGGAAGGGAAGATAAAGCAGAAAGCCGATTTCAAACGCGCGCGTAAGCTCGGACGCGACAAAGGCAGGGACTAGTATCGAAAGATCGTCGTCTTTCAGATTTTGACGTGCCTGTTCCGGCCACAGGCGGTTCGTTCCGTCAAGAAAGAACTGCCGCTCTTCCGGCTGCGTGAATTTGATGAGGTGCTGCTGTAATGGTTCCCTGACCAGTTGCGCCGCCCTGGCGAGGTCGTCTGTAGTCTGGAACTGAACCTGCCCTTCCTGAAGCCGGCCCGTCATCTCGCTCAGCAATGGCGTCGTGACATAGACCGTGAGCACGAGCGCTATGCCGTAGAGGACCAAATTGGGCGGCATCTGCTGGACGCCGAGCGCATTGCGGATGAGGAACAGCACGACCGAGATTTTCAGGAATCCGGTCATGGTGACGACTGCCAGCGGCAGCAAACCGACGAAGCCGACGGCAATCAGAATCCCAAGCAGGTTGGGCGAATTGTCAAGCATTGTCGAACATGCGGGCGACCCGCACGCCCAGGCTCTCCCCGATCCGCACGATCTCGCCACGGCCTACGCGTTTGCCGTTGGCGATGATGTCGACCGTCTCCTTCGTCACATTGGCGAGCGGAACGATGGCGCCGGGCGCAAGCTGCCTTACCTCGCCGAGAGGCATTGCCATGCGGCCGAGCTCGAAGGCAAGCGCAACCGGCAACTCGTCCAGAGTTGACTCTTCCAATGTCTGGTCGGCGTGCGGCGGTGTGTTCTGATTCATGGTCCACTCCCATTTCGATCCAGAGATTGCAGTCGGGGCGGCAAGCAGTTGTGGCCCACTGGCAGTCAGGATGGCCGGGGCATAAAGCCGCTCGGCAATGACGAATGCCGCCTCTTCCTCTTCGTCATCGAAAAGCACCACATCGTCAGGCTGCAGACTTTGAAGCTCGCCAAGGCTGATTGTAAGCGCGTTGCGCCAAAGGCAGACCGGCAGCGGGAATTGGGCAGGGACCGGGGACCTCGCTTTCCCGATCGCGTCGAGAAAGGCCCCGGCCCGCACAGCCAGGCCGACGCTGTCGGTGTGCACGGCGCAATCTATGGTTTCGTCCTTGCCGGTCAGGACGAAAGCGAACGCGGTTTCGTCCAAAACACTGTCTTTTTGTTCGACCGACGTAATAGCGACCGTCTCGCCCAGCTTGCTCTCGATCCATTCGAGATCTTCTTCGAATACGGACTCCAGCAGCAGTGCGGCGTGAGCGGGTGCCAGTCGTTTCAAGTCGACTAGCTCGTCAGCCTTGGCAAGCCCCCTTTCGACAACAGAAAGCGGCAAGCGCAATTTGCCCGCCGTGCCTCCGGCAGTGAACGAAATCGTGCACAGCGGCTGGTCCTGAGGTTTCGTTGCCGGCCAGACGGCCGCGATCACCATGGTTTTCCCGACAATCGTAATCTGTGCGGGAGCACGGCGGCGGTAGAAGGCGTTCAAAGCCTCAACCTCCACAGCCGCAACAGACTCCAATGTCAGCGGCTCGCCAACGCTCGAGCGTGTGCGTCTCACCGGTTCTGCGCGCGCTTTCTTTTTTGCCGACGCCAAGGCCTGAGGCATCACACTTCCATATACACGATGACGGATTGGACTATCGTTCTGTGGGCAAGCGCAGTGGACTGCGCTCGTCTTCCTCGGAAAGCTCGGCAAGCGCGAGGCGACGACGCGCAGTGCGTTTGGTCAGATGCTCCAATAGCCCGTCCAGCTTCGTCACGGCCTTCATGCTCGCGCGATGATCATTGCGGGCTGCCGATAACTCGGCTTTGCGTCGTTGCTCGGTGACGCCGGCCATCTTCTCGTCTTCCCGGAGCCGTTCGGTTTGCCTGGCGGCGATCTCGAACTGTCCCTGAAGCCTGTAAAGGCTGGCCGCCTTCACCGGTTGTCCAACAAGCGAATCGAACGCTGCATCCTCGGCGTCGGCTGTGCGCTGGAGGTGCTCCCTGACCGCGGCGGCTGCCTCCTGAACCTCCCCGGCGGCCCGCTGCGCAGCCGCATATTTCCTTATGACCGCTTCGTTTGCGCGCCTTTCACCGCGGCGCCTGAGGTCGCGCAATTGTGCGATCATGTCACGATCTTTCATTGACAATCCCCCGCATGCGTTCGCGTGTCCTCTCGATGGTCTCGTGTGTGGCCGACGGCTGTCGCAGGAAGGCGTTGATGGTGTCGATCTTCGCCACCGCCTCGTCCGCCACCGCATCGCTGCCCTTTTCGTATTCACCGACGCGCAGCAGCAATTCGACGTCGGCGTAGCGGGCGAGCAGCTCCCGTAAGCGGCCGGCGTCCGACCGATGCTCAGCCGGCACCACCGTGTCCATGAGGCGGCTGCGGCTGCGAAGCACGTCGATGGCCGGGAAATGATTGCGCTGCGCAAGTTCGTTTGACAGAAAAACGTGCCCGTCGAGAAGCGCCCGGATTTCTTCGGCAACCGGATCCAGCGTGCCATCGCCCTCCAGAAGAACGCTGTAAAGGCTTGTAATGGAGCCGACGCGGCCAGGCCCTGAGCGCTCGAGCAATTGGGGCAGAACTGCAAAAAGCGAAGACGGAAAACCGCGACGCGTCGGCGGCTCGCCTGAAGCGAGGCCAATCTCGCGCTGCGCACGGGCAAACCGCGTGATGTTGTCCATTGCCAGCAATACATGCTTGCCCTGGTCGCGAAAATATTCGGCAATGCTGGTCGCCACATAAGCGGCCTTGACGCGCTCGATCGCCGGCCGGTCGGACGTCGCAACGACGATGATTGCCCGCGCCAGCCCGTCCGGGCCAAGCTGATGCTCGACGAATTCGCGCACTTCACGTCCGCGTTCGCCGACAAGAGCAACCACGGCAACATCCGCGTCGGTGCCGCTGACGATATCCGAAAGCAGGATCGACTTGCCGACACCAGGCTCGCCGAAGATGCCGACGCGCTGCCCCCGCGCGCAGGTGAGAAGCCCATCGAGGGCGCGGATCCCGAGCTGGATAGGCTCGGAAATCAAACTGCGCTCCAGCGGAGATGGCGGATAGGCATTGACCGGATAGCTGCCGGTAATCCCATCCGGCGAAAGCGGCTTGCCATCCAATGGCTCGCCGAACGCGTTGATCACCCGACCAAACAGGCCGGGCCCGACGGAAACCGTTTGGGTCTTTCCGGTCGCAATGACCTCCGTGAGGCTTGAAAGGCCGGTGAGATCGCCAAGCGGAACAAGGATCGCCATCTCGTCCATGAGCCCGACGACTTCCGCCTTGGTCGCCCTGCCGGTCCTGGGATCGACGAGTTCGCATATCTCGCCGATCCGAACCTCCTCCACCGTCGCATGAATGACCGTGCCGGTCACTCGCCGTACACGCCCTTTCCTGGGTCGGCTGGCATCGTCACGCAGACCGGAACGCAGGTTCGGAACGATCGATGCGAGGCGGCTCTCGATCTCGGTGGCGGGACTTGTCATGCCGGCGCCTCGGCCTTTGATGAAATCGCAGCGGCAAAGGCATTGAGCTGTGCGTCGATGCTGGCGTCAATGACGGCAATATCGGTCAAGAGGATGCAGGCGCCCCTCGGGAGCGTATCATCCGCATCGATCTCGACCGTCAGACCCAAGTCACTCTCGCGCAGGACCACGTACAGTTCGTCGCGAACTTTGTTAACGGAAGCGGGATGAAGTCGGACCTTCAGATATTTGGCGCGGCGAATTTCAGCGACCGCCTGCCTGGCCGCCTTGGCGACAAGCATGCTGACGTCGAATTCTCCCAGCACTCGCCTGACGACATCGAGGGCTAGATTGATGATTTCGGCTTCCAGCCCACCAAGATAGCGATCTACCTTGACCGCGGTCTCGCTCACCAAACGCGCGGCATCCGCGCCGCCTTGCGCCTTACCGTCTTCGTAGCCCTGCGCATATTCGGCCGCATAGGCTCGCCGCGCGGCGTCACGCAACTGCTGCGCATCACGCCTGGCTTCGTCGAGAAAGGCGTGCCCATCTCGCCAGGCGCGTGCCTCGGCAGCGCGCAGGATCCGGCCTTTAGGGCGCCTCGGCACACCAGTGGTCGCTTTGCCCGGTTCGCCCATCTCGTCTAACTCATCGCCCGTCGAACAATCGCCGGGCCAGCTTCCGAAAATGGTTTGGCCGTCGTCTGGTCAACAAGCTCATGCGGCATCAACTTGAGGCGAACTCGCATGCTCGTGTCGCCGGGCATCGCCTGACACCAGGCGCCAAGGCAACGCAAGCCGTCGGCATAGACACGACGATGAATATCTTCCATCGGCTCCAACGGCTGCATTGGACCGGTCAGATCGCGGTTGGCGACTGCGAAAGCACAGATTTCCGGGCCGAGTGCTGCCTGCAATGCGGCGGCTTGGCGTTTATTGATGGCGGCGGCCAGACTGCCGGCCCAGTAGATCGCGCCGGCACGAAGCGCAACTTCCTCCAACTCCTCACCCGACGACAAAGCGATCGCCCGATCCACCGCGTCGGGGGGCTCGTCGGAAATTGCGCAAGTGAGTCCATAATGGTCGAGCAGAAGCTGCGATAATCGCTCATGCAGGCGTTGCGACCGCAACATGCGCTCGCAGGCAGCCTCGCCGATCGTGCCGTCAAAGCATTCCGCTAGCCGGGCCGCATCAGCATAGCCTGCGGGATTGGACATGAATGTCCGCCATTCCGGGCTGGCAGTCTGCTTCGAGCCGGTCTGGATCATGTCTTCTTCACAGGCATTGCCGAAGCATCGAGCGCATAGACACCGGGCCGTCTATACCATTGGACGTAGGCTAGCCGGGCAGCCAGCGCGAGTATGGCCGCCGTCATGCCGTAAAACAGCCACATCGCGGCGGCGACGCTGTCGGGATGCAGCCAGAGGCCGAGGAATGTTGTGAAACCTGCCTCGCCGGTTGCGAGCTCGGGCACTGCCGCGGTCACCGGAATGAGCGTGACGGATACATTGTCGTAGGTCAGCCCGGCGATGCCTTTGGCCACCAGCATCTTGACCTGCGGGATCAGCTCATTCATCGGAACGGATGCGCGGTGCCGGATGAAGACGGAGGCGGACGATGGCACCAGCCGCTGTCTCAGCGGATCATTTTCGGGCAGGACGAGATGAACGCGCGCGGAAAGCACGCCGTCGATGTCCGAAATCGTCTGCGACAGCTCCTGGCTCAGGCCATAGATCATCGTCGCCCGCTCTTCGACCGGCGAGGATACAAGCCCGTCTCGCTTGAACACGTCGCCGAGCGTCTGGAATTCCTGTTTGGGCAAGCCGCTTTCGTCGAGAATCGCCATGGCTTCGGCGAAACGGTCCTTCTGCACCGAAACCGTCATTTTGCCGTCCTTGCCGGCCTCGCGTTGGGCCGGAATCCCGTGACGCATCAGCGTGGCCACGATCTCGTTGGCCTGCCGCTGGTTGAGATTGGAATACAGCTCAACCGAGCACGCCTGGAGCACAAGCATGCTCACCACAACGAGCGCGACGCGGCACCGGACGCCGCATCGATTCAATAGTGTTGACCGCCGCGGCAAGGATAGCGTGTGCACGAACACTCCGTAGGCTTACTGTTGCTTGATTAGCGTGCTGGTGGACGACGTAACGGCTGTCACGCTGCTCGTGACGACCTCGAGATTGGCGGCTGCCCACATCACCGAAATGGATCGTTCGAGGAGTTGCTCGGCATTCCTTGCAGTGGCGTTTTCGCCTTCCTTGGCTGACGGGGCGGTCTTGCCGGCGCCATCCTGCATGGCGGCCGTTTCAGCATTCACGGGGGCATTTGCCTGGCCAAGGGCCTTCTGGACCTGCTGCATGGTTCCTTCCAGCGACTGAACCGCAGAACCGAACAATGCCGACGGATCCGTAAACGCCCCGCCCCCTGCCTTTTCCACCTCGGCCAGATAGTCGAAGAGTTTGTGTTCGACGACCGGCTCGGTCCTTTCCAGTTTGGAGGATTGTCCGGCCATTGCCGGATTGGCTCCCGAAGATGCCTGCGCCACCTGCTGGCCTGCCCGTGTGGCGACATCACCGCGCTCAGGCATCGTAACCTTTGCGGCATCGTGCTTTTCCTGATTGGCACCCACCATTCGGTTACCCGGCTGCGCTGCCGTGCCGGCGGTGATCTGCTGCTGGGAAGCTATGCTGGTGGTCAAGTTTGCCAGTGTAGCTTCCAGGGCTCCAATCGGCGCGATTTGCATGAACCTGCCCTCCTGCTTTCTTAGTTCGGTTTGCCGGAGGGAACATTCTGCGCCTCCGCCTGCCTTCCGCGGAAAACGCGGACCGGAACAACTTTGCCATCATCCTGCTTCGTGCTCGGCGCCGCAGGAACTCCCAGTGTTTTCCTGACAAGTTCAACGTAGGACGGCGGCCCCGATACCGAGACAACATCGTCTTGCTTGGACACCTTTATAGGAAACTTCGGGTCGATAACCCCGAGCCGCGAAAGCCGATCTTCCGCACTGGCAGCCGTATTGGCATCAAGCGGGATCATTTCCGTCCGGACTTCAGCTTCGGTCGCGACGTTCATGACGATGCCGTCGAAATGCCAGACCAACCCGTATCGATTGCAAATTTCTTGCAGAAACTCGCGGGCCGTTCCAACCGGCATGCCGGCGCTTAAACGCCCCTTTACCAGCTTGCTGACACGCATGGGCGCCCGCATGTTGCGGCCTAGCTCGACCAGCGCGTCGGCCACCGATTGATCGACGGTGATGTATTTGTACGGGCCGGCAGGCCAGCGCGGTTCGGCGGCATTGGCCGGCGACGAGGCAAGGCCGAACACGAGGATCGTCGCAAGAGCGCAGGCGACGAAAGCAGCCCTGGCTTCCGAGAACCGATCGGCATGGCAGGTATCGCGTCCCGTCAACATTGGTCCTACCGCAAAGGGACGCACGAGCGATGGCCCGCGTCGCTTGTCTCATGGTTTACCCGCCGATTCACTCTATCGTGCACATCGCAGAATTGGAAGTCCAATTGGATTGCGCCTGAGCATTTGGTGCCAAATGTTGCGAACCGCCAGCAAAGCGATATGGTGCGCGCTGGAATCAGGTGATCGCCGACCGAACGCCTGGATGCAGAAGGGATCGGTCTTGGTGGCGGCAATCATGATCCTGCTTGCGAACTTGCCTGTTGGCGTCAGCGTTGCGGGAAGCAAAATCCTGATCAGCCCGCGCTTCATCCAGAGATTGTGTGCATCAGTTCTGGTTGCTGCCACGTCGGTTGCCACCATGGCGCCGGCGCAGGCCCAATCGAATAGCGGTTATGACCCACGAAGCTGGACTTACGATCCGGCAAGAAATGTGCTGGTCTCCCCTTCCGCTCCCGACCAGACTTCGGATGGAGAAATCCGGCCCGAGTGGTCAGCAATCCTTAGGGAGATCGTACATTTCAGCGAGGCTCAACCGAAGGGATCGATCGTGATCAACACTACGGAGCGGCGCCTTTACTACATCTTGGGGAACGGCAGAGCACTGCGTTACGCGGTGGGCGTTGGAAAGGAGGGATTGGAATGGTCCGGCCGCGATACGATTTCGGACAAAAAGAACTGGCCAGACTGGCGGCCGCCGGCCGAAATGCGATCCAGGGAAGCCTCGAAAGGCCGCTTCCTGCCCGCACATGTCAAGGGAGGGCCGAACAATCCATTGGGCGCGCGCGCATTGTATATCGGCAACACGCTTTATCGCGTCCACGGCACTAACCAGCCATGGACCGTCGGACAGGCCAATTCCTCCGGTTGCATTCGCATGACCAACGAAGATGTCATCGATCTTTATGACCGCGTGAGGATCGGTACCCAGATCATTGTACGGCATTGATGGTCCGACGCCCCCTTCCTCCGAAAGCTGCAATATGAGGGACTTACCGTCGTGATACCTTTCAACATCAAGCAGCTCGAAACCTTTCTCCTGGTGGCGACCTTCGGAAGCTTTCGAAAGGCGGCGGAACGCCTGAACACCACGCAGCCGGCGGTGTCCACCCGAATTGCCGGGTTGGAGGAAGCGCTTGGTACCAGGCTGTTCGAGCGGCAGAGCAGCACAGTCAGGCTGACCGCCGAGGGGCAACGGTTGCTAATACCTGCTCAACGGGTTCTGCGCGTAGCGGAGCGGCTGCAACTGATGGCCAGCTCTCTTTCAGAGACATCAGAGACGACGAGGGTGCTGAGGCTTGGCGTTGCCGAAACGATCGTGCACACTTGGCTTCCGGATTTCCTCAAGGCACTGAAAGCAAACTATCCGCTTGTCGACACGGATATCGTCGTCGATTCGACGACGACCCTTCGCAACGAACTCATGTCACACCGGCTCGATCTTGCGGTGTTGATGGGCCCTATCCTGGAGTACAGCATCGAGAATATCGAGATGCCGTCCTTTCCTTTTGTCTGGGTCTGCTCGCCGCAATTGGATTTGCCCAACCGGCGCGAGGTGACGCTGAACGACCTGATGCAGTTTCCAATCATCAGCTACGCGCGCACCACGCGACCCTATAGCGAACTCTACCGCAAGCTCACCGACGAATTCGAAGAGACGCCGCGCATCTTTCCGGCCAATTCGCTGGCCGCTTCCATCAAGATGACACTCAACGGAATCGGAATAGCCTCCCTGCCTGAGGGAGTCGTCCAAGACTATATCGCAAGCGGTAAACTGCGCGTCGTCGAATGCGAATGGCACCCGTCCGACTTGCAATTTACCGCCTCCTACTCTTCCGAACCATCCAATCCGATAGCGGAGCGGGCGGCAAAGCTGGCCGCCTGCGTTGCGCATGCATATGCTGCGAGAACTAGGCCCGCGGTTTCTCAGCCGACCAAGGTGGCCGGCAGGTAGATGCGGTCGCCTGAGAAGATCATATCCGGACTCAGGATATGATCCATATTGAGCACCACCGTCTCCGCCACATCCGCAGAATGGGTCTTGGCGATCAGGCGAATGCTGTCGCCGTTCTGGACCTCGACCCACTGGTAGCCGTCTTTCTCTAGCGTTGGATTCGTGCGGCCCTCAGGATTGCTGCTGCCGTCGGGATGAACCTTGACTTGGTCGCCAGAAACCCAGCCGCTATGCAAATTGCCGTCCGGCCCGAAACCTTCGACGGGTATCCAGGCCTCCCCTGACTGATCGGTCGAGGGCTTCGCGGTCTGCTCGACGAATGTCCCGGGTTGCAGAACCGTCACCACAGTCGAATCCTCATCAGGCTGGGTCCGCAAATTCAGGCCGTCATCGGCGACCACGACAAGTTGCGGGAAATCCTCCTCCGGGATCTGCGGCGCATCTGGCACATCCGAAGGATCATCGGGTTGCTGGGACGAGGCATCGCCATCCGGTTTTTTCGGATCGGGTGGAGGGGTCGGCTTCGCGCCCTCCCAAGGCTCCGCGAGCAGGGCGTCCAGTGAGAAAAGAAGCATCCCAACGCCGAAGGTGATGCCCAGAGTCCACCGGTCCCATGCAGCCCATCTTTTGTCGGACTTTTCCGCCGCCGCGATATCAGCATCGGTTCGCGGTACTGAACGGCGATTCATCCGGTCCGTCCTTATGGCCGACGCCCAGAATTCCGCGCAGCCGAAGGTGAACATGGTGCCGGCGACTGTGGCGATCGGCGCCGGCCAGGAGTGCACCGTATAGAAGGCGCAGCCAAGCACATAGCCGGGTCCAGCCAGATATTCGGCCAGGTTTCGGATCACCGGTCTGCCGGTGAACGACTGCAGCATCGACTTCGTGCCATAGACGATGTTGCCGAGCGTGAACGTGCTGTTGACGACAAGATCCTTACCCTGGATCATCCCGGTCGCGGCACCTGGCGCTGCGGCAATGAATGTGGCTCCGCCGAGCGCGTTGAGGAACCGCCCGAACGGCTTGTGATTTGCGGTTGCATTGGGGAAGAGCGCCTGCGCACCGAAAACGACGCCTCGCACGCCAAATGCCACCGCTCCGGCGGTGGCGGTCCAGGTTGGCGGCAACGAGCTCCACAACATGACGGAGGTGGTCGACATGCCGCCAAAGGTGGCGAGTGCCTGAGTGTTTTCCCGCGTCCTGGCATGGCTGAGGGCCAGATCGACGCTGGTGGCCTGATCCGGCGTCATCGCCTTTTTATGGGTCGCCCGATAGGTGGTCAGTTGCAGCACGGAGAGGGCGTTCGTCTGATCCCCACTCATCCACTCGAACTGCTCAAGCGTGAACTTGCGGAACTGGCCGGGGCTCATTTCCCCGTACTGTTTTGGTGTCACCGCTTCGATCTGCGGCTGGGTCAGAGCTTCGGTGTGGTGGATCGTGAAGGCACCCCACTGATCACGGTTCAGCACCGGAATCTGCTTCTCGCTCAGCCACGGCACCTGCTTGGGATCGAGCTTCGCCACGTCCACGGAATCGATCATGGTCTCGGGGATCGCCGGAACCTGGGGCTCGGTGAGGTTCTTCAGCAATCCGGCCTCGCCCAGATCCTTGAATTGCTGTGATGTGAACTTCGCGACCTGGCTGGGCTTGAACCATGGAACCTGGCGCGCTTCCAGCTTCGACATGTCAACGAACTCGACCATGTCTCCTTTTATCGCCCGCAACTGTGGTTTCGTCAGGTGAGGCGTCAAACCGGTTTTACCGAGATCCCGGAACTGCTGGTCGGTCGCATTCCGGATGTGGCCCCCGGTCAGCCAAGGAATCTGTTTACCGCCGAGGCCCGCGATGTTGACCTGGCCTATCTTTGCCTTCGGGATACCGCGCAATTGGCTCTTGGTCAGATAGGGCAGCAAGCGGGCCTGATCCATGTCGCGGAACTGCTGTTCCGTCAGCTCGGCCACCTGCTCGCGCTTAAGCCATGGAATCTGGGTCGGCTGGAAATCGCCCATGACGAGATCTGGCACCTGGTCAAGCGGGGTCGCTCTGACGCCATCTCGGGTGAGCGGTCCATTGTTCGGAGCGGATTGGCCCTTGTTTGCTGGTGCGGGATGGCGAGTTTCAGCCGGAGAGTGGGAACCAGTGGACGCGTGGTAGTCGTATCGCTCATCCGCGAGCCGGCCATAAAACTCCCCGTAGGTTCCGTCCGCAGTGCTCGACTGCTTGTCCGTGAATAGCGTCGCCATTTCCTCAACGGCTTGCGATCGATCAATCTCGCCAGCCTTGTATCGGGCGAATATATCGGCCTGGGCCGAATTCCACTCGGCGCCAAGGATAGCAGCTGGCTTGCCGCTATTGACCGCCAGCTCGTCGGCAGCAGCATATTGAACAAATGTCGCTTCGCCCTCGACGTTCAAATAGGCAGAGACCACGGCATTCTTATATGCCTGCCGATCTGGAAAATTGTCGGGATGAAGCTCGATCGGAGCGTCCGCAACATGGGACAACTCGTGGCCGAGCGTGTCGACGAATTCGGCAAGTACGGTGTCGCTGTCCGCATCGGCTGCGCGGAATGTCTCGGCATCGACAAAGACTACTCCCACCTCGCGGACGTATTGTGATCCAGTCGCCGTCAGATCGTCGCCGGAGTTGGCGTCGAAAATCCGGAGGTCGTGCCGCGCCGGGTTGACGATGCGTACGCCTTTCGCGTGAGCGCCGCGCAGAAGTTCGATCAGCGTCGGCGACCGGCTGAGCTGATCTATAAGATTGGCCTTGCTGACTTCCGGCATGCCGAGGTTCTGATGGAGCATGTCGTCGAGCAGGCTCGCCGCCTCCTGGCGGTTGGTCGCGATTTCGGCCTGCGTCAGCGGCTTGGCGAATGACGGGCCCAATGACCCCTCTGCTGCAAAACCCTGCCCGTTCGGCGCTGGCCTGGGCGCCGGACTGCGGGGAGCGATCGGGCCCTCGCCAGCCGGCGGCAAGCCATTTACCGGCGGCGAATTGTGCAGCACATCCTGCTCAAGCAGCCGGTTGAGGTAATGGGCCTGCGTGGGCGTCAGTTCGCTGCGGGCCTGCTGATCCAGCTGTTGCCGCAACGCTTTCCACGCTGGCTTGCCCATCCCGTCGGGCCGTCCGCCGGTGGTGGCGAGTTGGTCCGGATATGGTGCCACGCCCAATTCCGGGAATACATCCAACACGCGCTGACCAGCGAACCTTAAATCGCCGTGCGGCGATGCCGCAACCTCGGCGAGATAAGCGTCGAGATGCTGCAGGACGCCCGGCGTCAGTCGCCCATGCGAAGTCTCCAGCGCGGAGAAAACCTTTTGCGCGCCTTCGGAGGATCCGGGGTGTGCGCGGGCGGTACGGGTATGCGGCACCAGGTCCTTCCTCACCGAACCGACTTCTACCGTCGTTAGCGGCCATTGCCCAAGGTTTGCGGCCAAACCGACGCCGTGGTCCGTGCGGTCCAGGCGGTTAAGTGGCCCGGCGCCCGCCTCGCGCGGAACGCCTTCGAAGGCAGGGCTACCGCGCCAGGGTTCCTTGCCGCCTCCGAAGGGCGGAATGACGTTGTAGTTCCGGTAGAGGACACGATCCTCGAAACCGGGCACCTTGCCTTCGGAGCTATAGTGGCTGGCACCACCTCTCGCAGCTTCTTCCCAAAAGGAGGCTGCCATTTGGCTGAGCGGGCCAGATTCTCTACGCGTATACCCCGGCCGGCCGCCTTCGCCACCGAGATAGAGCAGCGTGCGTTTGACGTAGGCCCCACCCAGGGAGAAGCCAGCGAAGGATATCGAAGCGCCAACGGCGTTTTCTTTCTGGAACGTGTTCTTCGACATCATCGGGGCCGATGCGACCCACCGGGCGGATGGAGCCGCAGCCTCGTCATAAGCGAAATTCGGCCGGTATCCATTGACGAAAAGTTTCTGGCCCTTCGCGTCGTTGGGATGGACCGGGAGCAGAAAGCCCGTGCCGTCCGGGCCGTTGTTCTTCAGACTGAGTTCCCCATAGACCTGCCGGCTGGGCAGCGGCACCTTAATGCCGAGCATCGATCCGCCGAGGCCGACTGTGCGGGCGGCTAGGTCGTTCAGCATCGGCCCACCCAAGACATTGGCTTCGTGTTCCTGCAAGAACCAGGAAACGGTCGCGCGGTCGGACCGCCAGACCCCTTGTGCATCCGTGAAGAATGTCGGGGCGCGCCACGAACTCGCCTTGTCGGCATCCAGCAACCGCTCCAGCAGGATGGGCACGTCGCTGTTGATTTCGGTTCCGGCCTTGGGCTTGCTTGCGGGCAGCGCGTTCTCCAAGGCGTGCGCGAGCGACTGGACCGCGGGGTCCGCGGATTTCTGCTGGTTGGCGGCGTAACCGCGCATCTCTCGCCAAAGATACGGGGTCCAGGTGTCGTGGCCGGACAGAACCTTCGCATTGTAGCGGCCTTCCGGCGAAAGCTTGCCGGCGGGGTTGAACGAAGACTCCGGCTGAAGCTTCGGACCGTAGACCCACGTGCTGCCACTGTCGGCCTCCAGGACTTGCATGAGCGCATCCTGCTGCGCGGCGGTCACGGCCTTGCCGGGCTTCGTGGCGCGCCCCTTGAAAAACGGCGAGGCGGCATCTGCCGCGGCGGCAAGGTTCGGATCGGTGGAGCCTGACGCAGCCTTGAGGTAATCGCCGACGATGCCACGGCCGGCATCGGTCCAGCCGGCTTCTCCTGGCAGCGCCCCGGCGGTAAAGAACTGCTCGCCGCGAGGCAGCCTGGCGTCGGTCGACAGGCCGAGTTGGTCGATCACTTCTCCCGGCGAGAGATGCGGCAGCTTGCCCTGAGCGCTGAACACCTGGAGGGTCGTCAAGCCGTTCATCGAAAGCTGGCCGACCGGCTTGGAGCCGGTGAACGGGCTGTTCCGGTCGGCGCTGAGCATTTCGACAAGCGCATCATGCTGAGCCTGCGTCATCTCCGTGCCAGACTGAGGCAAGCCCCTGCCCCCGAGTTGCACTCTAGTCATGGTCACCGCATCGCGCACGACCGGATCGCTGGAACGTTCGAGGGAATGGAGGTAGTCGCCGACGAGTTCCACCTGCTCGGGCGCCCACGTCGGCGCGGGCGTCGCCGTATCGTCGGGAAGCGCCGGCAAGGTCGCGGCCAGGGTCTCGCCGAGCGCCGAGCGATGGCTGACTTCCGGATTGTCGGCAGGATCGAACGTATGGACTTCCCGTGCCGGGGTGTTGACCCTGAGCTGGCCGTTCGGCGTGGTTATCGAGCCGCGCTTGGCGCGTTCGACGGTCGGGCCGGAACTGAGGTAGCCGGCATCCGTCGCATGCTCGCCCGGCAAGACGATGTCGCGGGTCATGCTCGCCTGCGGGCCGGCCACGATGACCTTGGCCGGCAGGTATTCGCCGCCGGCCTCAACATAGATGTCCTGTCCGGCGGTGACTCCGTCCTGCGGAACCGGCCGATGATAGATGCTGTCGAC
This sequence comes from Mesorhizobium sp. BHscii, assembly GCF_053848065.1. Lineage (NCBI taxonomy): Bacteria > Pseudomonadati > Pseudomonadota > Alphaproteobacteria > Hyphomicrobiales > Phyllobacteriaceae > Mesorhizobium > Mesorhizobium sp. BHscii. The sequence continues at coordinate 404,133 of NZ_JBSPKW010000001.1, forward strand.
CAGTTCGCCGAGCTTCGGATAGTCATAACGCGGTTCGGTATTCAGGTAACGCGTGCCGATGCGCCGCAGGCCGGCTTTGACGGCATTGAACGTCTGGCCGAAGCTGTATGGGTTTGACGAGAAATTGTTGATGACCGGCGTGCCGTCGGGTCGAACCGGGCTAGGGTGCCCGGTGTCCGTCAAGGCCGGTGGCTGCGTGCGGGCGTTCGGATCGGTTGTCCAGCGGCCATCGGCGCCGAGATAAAGCACCGGCAAGGAAGGGTCGAGCTCGACAGGAGGCGGCACCGGCTCCGGCGCGGCCGTGATCGCCTTGGGTTCGGGTATGGCGACAAATCTCTGCGCTTCCGGTAGGTTGAAATCGACGAGCATCTCGCCGGTATGGCGGTTGCCGAGAGTGTAGCGCATCAACGGGCGGGTGCCTTCCGCCCCGCGTGTTTCCGTTTCGGACTGGAGCAGGAGCTCGTCCGGGGTGGCCAGCACGGCGGGGTCGGAAGGGCGTGCGCCGTCGAGATAGCCCGTCTGCTGCGGATCCTTGCCGCTGGTGTAGACGTATTCCGCGGGATTGGGCCTCGGCATGCCGGTGAACGTCTTGGTCGCCGGGTCCCAGACGAGCCGGAAGCCGCTCTCGGCCGGGCGCGTCGTTCCGTCGCCGCGGACCGGCGGAACCACGATCGGATCGCCGTCGGCGGGGACGCGCACATTCTGCTCACGCGCTCCCTGGGCGCCTCGGTCGCTGGCATTCTCGGGATCGCCGCGCTCGCCCGGGGCGCTCGGCCCTTCATCGTGGACGTTGACAACCGTCCCCTCGACGACGGGGTGGCTGGGATCGTGGAAGACCAGTTTGTCGGTCGGGCGATAGACGCCGTCGGGGCCTTGCTCATGCACGACCATCGGCCGCGACGGCTGGACGTCGCCTGATGGATCATCCTTGCCACCCGTGGGTGGCGGCGGGTTCGGACCATCGGACTCGCCGGCCGGCAGCGCGCGCTGACCGGGATTTCCGGCCTCCGCCCCGTTGCGCGAACCTTCTGGGGCACCGAAACCAGGCCCCTGCTGGCCGGACGTTTCGCCGACCACGTCGCCATCGATGATGATCTCATCTGGATCTGGCACGACCTGTTCGCCGGTGGGCCTGTAGACACCGTCAGGGCCCATCTCGTAGACGGCCCGCGGTTGCGGCCCCGAATCCGGTCCGCCAGGAAAACTGGCCGACGTATGAGTTCCGCTCCGAGTGCCGCCCGCTCCAGGCATGTTGGACAACAGCGAGCGGCCGCCCAAGCCCGTGCCGACAGTGCCGACGCCTATGCCCATGACTGCGTTCGCGAGCTCGAGCAGGGACATCTCACCGCCATGCGCCGCCAGATCCTCAACCGATTTGCCGAGCAACGGAAGGCCGGTAACCACGGCGCCGGCATCGAGAGTCCACGCAGCGTTCGTCAGCTTGTTGCCGCTTTGCATAAACTCCGAGACCTCACCAGCATAAGAGGCCTCCTTTACGTTCACCTGGAATCTGCCGATGCCCCAGCTGGCATCCTTCATGCGGGTCATCCCAAAGCCGCCCGCGAAAGCCTGGGACCTGGACAGGCTTGTCTTTGCCAAGCCGAACGTGCGCAAGGCACCCGCGCCTACGGGCAGGAATGCGGTTACGCCGGTCGCGACATTCCAGGCCGACTGGCTGTCGAAGTCGCCGCCCTGCAGGAGGTGATCACCCTCTCTGATCAGAGCCTTGCCGCCAAGGAGTGAACCGGAGCCGATCGCGATGGGAATGGCCCATTGGCCGCCCGGCACGAACGAGACAATGGTTGAGACGCCCGCCACGATGCCAAGGCCAATGTCGGTAGCCTTGTCCCAGAAATCCACCTTGCGTGCGTCGGCCACTTCCAGTTCGTCGAGCGAAAAACCTCCCTTGCCGAGCGACATGTCGCCGCCCTTGGCCATGACCAGATTGCCCTTCTCGCCGAAGATGCGATTCTCGTGCTGGAATTCGTCAAAGCTGCTGTAATATTTGCCCGAGCTGTCGACATAGCCGATTTCGTCGCCGCCGCTCTTGATGGCGAACAATGCCGTCGACGATTCCGTCCCGCCGTCGAGGGAGAAAATCGGCACGATCTTGACCTCGGCGTTGTCGCCGGCGCGGTCGGTGATTTCTTCGGTGACCTTCTCGACATCTTCGTTCGATGGGTCGAGGCCGAGGGTCTGACCAACGGCAGTGCTGAGTTCGGCCGGCGAATATGTCTCGTATTCGCCAGTGAAACCGGCCTCGTAGAGGTTCTCGAACTGCACCTGATAGCTGGCCAGCGCCTGGTCCTTGTGTTCTTCAAAATACTCGTACTTGAGTTTCGCCTCATGCTCGGCGGAACCGTATTCGAGGAGCTTGGGGTGGCTTGCGGAAAAAGCGTACCAGTCACGCCCCGCCACCATCGCCGGCCGCACGTTTTCTTCCCAGTCCTCCAATTGGTTCTTTTCGGTCTCCGCCTGGCCTCGATCGATTTCCGCGGCCGCGACTTCGGGGTGCACCCACAGCATCTTGCCGTCCATCTCGATCTGGACCCACTTGCCGCTGTCGCCGATCGCGCCCGGCCCTTCCTTGTCGAATGCAACGGCAACCTCTGGCGCGACCCAGAGATCGCGGCCGTTCACCTTGATTTTCACCGCCGTTTCGCCTGGCTGAAGCGTGCCGGCAGGCGCCTCTACGGTTCCCGGCCCGTAGTCGATGATCGCCTGGTCGCGTGCCGTCGTTGCCTCGACGAGCACAGTCTTCGCATCTCTCAGCCCGGCATCAAGCTGGTCGACCTGCACGCCGACAATCTTCGACTTGGCCGCGTCCAGCGCCGATTGCGATCCCGTACCGTTGGCTGTGCACACCGTGGCCGACGATGTCTCTCGCGTCGACGCCAGCATCTCCTGCCACTGCTTGTTGAGTGGATCGTTGCGGAAGTCTTCCCTGATATTCTCGTCGTCGAGAGCGTATGTCAGGGCAGATTTATGCACATTGGTGTCATCACCGTTCTCGTCGGTGAAAGTGTCGTTCTCATAGGTGGTAACGACATAGAGCTGACCGTTCTCCTCGACTATGTCCTGCGATTTTATCTTGCCGGTAAACTCACCACGTCCATTGGTATACCCTTCCCAATCGAAATGGTGCGGGTTTCTTTCCTGCGCCTGCGCAAGCAGTTGCTGCTTGAGAGGCTCCATGGTTACGGCAAGATCCGCCGCCTCTGCCTGTGCAACCCCGTACTCCTGATATGCCTCGGCCAGGGTCACCTGATTGGCCGCGGCCCCCTGGAGCGTTTGCAGACCTTCAAGCCGCTCTTCGATGGCCGTGTATTCGGGGCTTCCAGGCTTGGCATCGGTAAGCTTCAGCTCCAGCTCGGTCGAGCTGATCATTTGGTCGACCGTGGCCTTGTTGCCGTTGGCGGTGTGTGGCGAAACGTTTGTAAAGAGCTCGGCGACCTCCGCGTGCGCGGCCTTTCCTTGTTGGTTGCTTTCCTTGGCACTGGGACCACCCGGGCTGCTGACAGCCGTCTGGTTAGGATCGCTGAGCGTCGGCAGGTCTGCCTGTTTTTCGATCGCTTCGAGAAGACTCTGCTGCGCCTGCTCGTATTCGGCCCGGGCAGTGCTGGCGCTTTCAAGCGCGTTGTTGGCGAGGGTCAACCGGTTTTGCGCATCTGCCAGCGTGCCCTTCGGCTCGGGCGGCTTCCAATCCAGTCCATAAGGCGCCAACGCCTCGTCGAGCGTCGACTCGGCACCCTCCATGGCGTTCTTGAATTCAGGGTCCAGCGCATAGACGTCGAGCTGTGCGGCGCTCTGCGCAGCCTTTGCTTCTGCCTCACCGAAGTTCGCAATCGCCACATTCTCGGCTGCGATCGCCTTGGCCACCTCCGGGTCGTACCATTTCCAGCTCCCGTCGACCAGCAACGGCACCCACTTTCCGCCTGAAGGAGCGGTGGGTGATGGTGGGTTCCCGTACGGACCAACCGACGTGGGACCACCGTCGAGAGTCGCGCCGGTTGCGTCTTGTGCCGGACCATATAATTCCATTGCAGCGACCACGGCCTGCTGCTTTTCAAGCGCCTCCGTGGTCAGCTCTGGCGTCGCCCCGCCGAATATGCCGTCCAGCGTCGTCTTGACGACTAAATCCTCCTTGGCCTGCTCCGGGTCACTGCTGTTCGGATTGATGGAAAGCAGCAGCTCGGCCAGCGCCTGTTGTGCGGTGCCGGCCGCGATATCCGTAACGGCGCCGGTCGTATCGTTGGTCAGCGTTATGTTGCCGTCTGGCGACGTGGTCAGCGTGTAGCCGTTAAACGTCACATTGACGGTGGTCTTGGTGGCACCCTCGATCACCACGGTCTCTCCCGGATGAATAAGGTCGGGATCGCGCGGAGAGGTGAACAGTTCCGGATTGCTCTCGGCGAGATCCTCCAGCGTCACACCATGCGCCTCGGCGATGTCGCTCAGATTGTCACCGGGTTGGACCTCGTAATCGATCGGCTCGCCGTCGTTCAGCGTCTCGACGATGGTTTCGGTGCGTCGGCCGTCCTTGTCGAAGACGATCGTCGTTTCGGTGTTGTTCTTGGGGTCAACGATGGTGGTGGTCTGCTCGCCGGTCTCGGTGTTGCGCTCGATGTGGGTGGTCTTGCCGCTACCGTCGACCATGTCGGTCGTCTCGGTATTTCCCTCGATGGTGGTCACCGAACGCGAACCATGCTGGTAGTCGTTGTTGTAGGTGACCGTCTTGCCGGTATCCGGATCAGTGACGACGATCTGGAGGGTCTCGCCTTCGTCACCGCCCTGCGTCACCTCGAGGCCGGCGGCGTTCAGCTCGGCGATCACCTGCTCCGGCGTGAGATTGCGCTCCTCGGCGATCTCCTCGATGCTCTTGCCTTCGGCAAGCTGTTCCTGGATCGAAGGCGCGCCCGAGCCGTCTGCTGCCTGCGAATGCGCCAGGATGGTTTCCTCGCCGCCCGGACCCGTGACCGTGGTTACCGGCAATGCGGGGCCGACAGCGGGCGTCACCGTCTCCACCGTCGACCCATTCGGCAGGTTCTTGGTGACGGTGACGGCACCGTCGCCGTTCGTTTCGGTAGTTGTGGTTATACGGGTTTGGGGATTCGTCGTGCGTTCGGTGACTGAGCCGTCGCCGAGATCGTCGACGAACTTGGTCGTGATCGCGCCTGTCCCCGGGTCGACGCTAGTGGTTTCCTTGCGTCCGAGATCGTCACGGATCGGCGAGGAGGTCGCATGTCCGTCGGGACCCGTCACTTCGGTGTAATAGCCGCCGTGGTGATAATCTTGGTTTTCGGTGATCGTGCGGCCGCTGCCGTCTTCGATCACCACCGTACGGGTGTCGCCGTTGGCATGTTCAGTCGCTCTCGCCGTCATTTTGTCGACGTTCAGAGCAGCCACCACCTGCTCGGGAGACATGTTCCGCTCGTGGGCGATGTTGTCGATACTTTTGCCGCCCTCGATCGCCTTGAAAATGTCATTGGCCGTGGCGACTTCCGGTGAAACACCGCCGGCGTCGGGCTCACCACTGGTCAGCAGAAGGTTTGGCGTACCGCCGAAATTCTGCGTCGTGAAGAGCGCAGGCGCGGCTGTGGTGCCGCCGGTGCCGTTTGCTGCGGTGACTGCGGCAGGCGGCGCCGGTCCTGGCTGCGCCGCCGCCGGGGCAGTCGGCTGCGCCGTCGTCAGTTCCGCATTGACCTGCGTCAGCCGCTGGCGAGCGCTCGCGGCCGCGTCGGCCTCGCCCATCTTGTTGGCGAGCCGGATTTCATTGTGCAACTTTGTGACTTCGGTTTGCAGCCGCGTAATCTGCTCGGCACTGGCCTTTGGGTCGACCCTGGGCGGCGGCGGGGGCTTGAGGGTGTTAATCGGGCGGATCATCAAACAACCTCCGGAGCCGGTCCAGTCCTGGTTCAGGCAGTCTGCCTGCCGTCAACGCCCCCGCGCCCGACAGTGGATGCCCCGGCCGCTTACCGGGGCGGCTTCCAATAAATGCCGAAAGCAGCGAGTTGCTCTTCCGACCGTTTTACTCGTTCTGCAGCATTCACTTCAGACTGCACAGCCGTCAGTGCCGCCAGAATTTCGACGGCAGCGAACGCCGGCGCCATGCTGCGAAAGAACGACTGCGAATTTGACGTAACGATGATTGTTTCCCGCGCGATCCGGGCCAGCGGCGACACGCTGCTATCGGTGATTGCCACCACGCTGACACCCTGCCGAGCCGACTGGCGCGCCACGTCGATCGTCGTGCGTTCATAAGGAGACATGCCCACAGCAAGGAGGACGTCGTCCCGTCCCGCACCCTGCAAGGCATCCAGACCATGTCCGCCCATCTCGCCGACAAGCGTCACCTTGCGGTCACCGCCAGCTAGAAACGACATGATGTGAACGAAGTGGTTCGCGACCGGATAACCGGAGCGCGAGCCGAGACCGAACAGATTGCGCGATCGTGCAAGGAGCTCGGCAGCGGCAACGAATTGTGAGGCATTGCCGTATTCACCTAGACTTGAAATCTGGGCCGCGAGCGTGTCGGCGACGACCCCCGCAATCGAATATCCCGGATCGCCGTCCTGCCCTATACCCTGTCGCGCCGGCTCACCGGCGCCTGTCTCACGCAGCGCGCGCGCATAAAGGCTGCGCATATCCTCGTAGCCTTCAAGGCCAAGCCATCGCGCCAAACGCATCATCGTGCTGTGCGAAACGCCGGCCTGGTGCGCCTGCTCGCGCATCGACATCAGTGCGACGTCCTTAGGATGATCCAGCACGAAACGCGCGGCGACCCGCAACTGCGGCGGCATATTCTCGAAGCGTTCGACCAACAGCTCCGCCAAAGGACCTTGTTCCATTCTAAAATACCCCATTCACCCCGATGGCAGGTTACTCCCCGAATGGCGGCAATGCAACAGTTGGAACTGATGTGGTTCATATATTCCAAGTGGACTTTCATTTTCGATCACCCTGCCTTAAGCTGCTTTTGCAACCTGCCGGATCGCTTCGACGTGATTCCGGAGTTTGTAACTTGAACGGCCCCTCAAGGAGACAATGATGGCTGCTACCCCTCCCATTACGTCCGGCTCTGCCGGGTCGCCGGAACAGAACCTGGACAAGATGATCAAGCATCAGGAGCGCATGTTTAGCCTCGAGATCACAAAAGAGATCGCGAAATCCCAACATGACATGCTGATGAGCACCGCAAGGACGCTCGGCCAGTCGGCTGAAAAGGCCTAAGGCGGGGATTTTCGAACCCATGCGCCGCCGCAAGCACCGGCGGCGCAAGTGCACGGCAAGAATGCTTCGACGCCGTTGTCAGGCTGCGTCTGAATTGTCATCGGCGGGAGATGAAGTGGCATGACCGCTAATTCTATCGGCAAATATTGGGATGCGGAGCCCGGGCGCCGGCTCCGATCGATTATCACCCACGCCCCAAGATCCGGACGTTCCATTGCGCTGAGCGTAACGCACGGATTTCACGCGGGCGCCCAACTCAGTCTGGTCGAGCCTCTGTATACTGTTGGCTCCAGCACGGAGTCCGACATTGTCCTCAGGGATGCCGGCATCGCGCCGGTCCACGCAAGGTTGCGGCGCAAGGGCAGCCAAATTGAAATCGAAGCCGTCGGCGGCGACGTCACACTCGCCACCGGCGAGATCATCCATGAAGGCCAAGGCAGCCGCTGCAAGCTGCCGCTCACGATAAGTATCGGCGATGCCCATATCCGGCTGGTCAACCCAGAACGCCTGCCGAATCGCTGGTCCGTTTCTGATCGCCCCTTCCTGGTTGCAGGCAGCGTGCTCTTTGCCGTGTTCGCTGTTTCCGTCGCTGCGAATGGGTTCTCTTTCGCCAAGCCCGACATTGGCAAAAAGATATCCGCTCAAGACCGTGACCCGATCAGAGTGGCCTTTGCTGGCGAGGCCGGGCAAAGTGTCCTGAACGATTCATCGTCAACGCAAATACCCAGTGCTGCCGAAGCGGAAAGCCAACTCAGGCTGCGCCTCGATCAATCTGGCATCAGCACTTTGGCTGTTCAGCGATCACCTGGACGGCTCGTGGTCTCGGGTATGATCCCCAATGACAAGGATGGTGCCTGGACCGAAACGCAATCCTGGTTCGACCAGACGTTCGGCGCGCACATTCCCCTCGTCTCCAATGTCATGATCGGCAACGCCGAGCAGGCTCCGCGCCTGAGGCTGCAGGCGATCTGGTATGGCGAGCGGCCCTACGTCATCGCCGCCGATGGCGCACGCTATCATGAAGGTGCATTCACGAATGACGGCTGGACCATCAAGCACATTGGCGAGACGGAACTTCTTCTGACGAAGGGCGGCGCCACGGTCGCGCTGAAATATCTGTGAACCGCCGGCTTGAAGGGCCGCGATTCGATACGGCAAGGATCGATACAACCGGCCGCGAAGTGCGGCAGGCGGAGGGTGTGCGCGGTCAGGCAATCAACCGGCGGCGGATGAACGGCGTCGACAAAGCCGCCAGCCGTGCTCAGGGGACGACATCGGCCGCTGGTACGGAAAAGCCGCAAAACGCGGAATTCCAGCCGTCTCGAGGCACAAATAGCGAATCGCTTGATGAGGCACTCATCAACTTCGTCATGCCGGGTATTCCCGAGCCAGCCATCCTGCGTCGCTCAGTACCTATTCTCCGGCATTTGGTAACCCATCTGGTTCCCGGCCTTGAGGGTGGCGAGCAACTCAAGACACTTGCCAGAACGCTGATGGAGGATGAAATCGAGCGTCATCGCGATCTGCTTGGCCGGATACAGGAAGGAATCGAAACCTGACCGATCCGCGTGACACAGTGCATCTGCTGCATGTCTTGGGCTATCTCTACGGGTGTCACGGGCAGGCAAAGCGGGGCGCGGCATACCTGCTTATCGCTGCACAGCTGTCGCCGGGAAATGCCGGCGTCCTGCGGACTTTGGCGCATCTGCTCATACTCGATGGCGAAGCGGACAAAGCGCTTGCCACGATTGCCAGGCTGGAGACGTTGGAGGGAATGGACCACCCGACGCTAGCGTTACTGAAGAGCCGCGCGTTGCTTGTGGCCGGCCGCAAGGCCGAGGCGCACAATGCCTTGCGAAGCTTCCTATCGCATCGAGCCGCCGAATGACGGTGTCGGAGCGACTTCTGCACTTCCTTGCCAAGCTGTCACGCCGCAGCGATCTGGTCATTGCCGTCCTGATGCTCGTCGCTGTGGTGATGATGCTCATTCCATTGCCGACCTTCCTGGTCGACATTCTCATCACCGCCAATATCGCCGTCAGCGTGCTTATCCTGCTGGCTTCGTTTTATGTTTCTCATCCGCTCCAGTTCTCGTCGCTGCCATCGGTCATCCTCATCGCTACCTTATTCCGGCTGGCGATCACGATCACGACCACGCGACTGATCCTGCTTCAGGCCGACGCAGGCGAGATCGTTTCCGCCTTCGGTACTTTCGTCGTCGGCGGCAGTATTGCGGTGGGCCTCGTCATCTTCCTGATCATAACCGTTGCGCAGTTCATCGTGGTTGCGCGGGGTGCGGAACGCGTTGCCGAGGTTGCCGCGCGCTTTACGCTCGATGCGCTGCCAGGCAAGCAGATGAGCATCGATGCGGAGTTGCGCAACGGAGACATCGATCAGGCGGAGGCACGCCGGCTGCGCCAGCAGCTTGAGCGTGAGAGCCAGCTGTTCGGCGCGATGGACGGTGCCATGAAATTCGTCAAAGGCGACGTCATCGCCGGCATTGTCATCATTCTGGTCAACCTGATCGGTGGTTTCGCGATCGGAACGCTGCAGCACGATATGGCGCTAGGGGACGCCGCCGTGACCTACTCACTGCTCACGGTGGGTGACGGGCTGGTCGCGCAGATACCGGCACTGCTGGTCGCTGTGGCCGCCGGTACGATGGTGACGCGCGTCGGCAGCTCGGACGGCACGAGCGACCTTGGCCGGCAAATAACCAGCCAGCTACTACGGGACTCCCGTGCGCTCGCACTCGCCGCAGTGATCATGGTCGGCCTTGCCGTAGTGCCGGGCTTTCCGTCCATTGTGTTCCTGATCCTTGGCGCCTGCTTCGGCGCGGGCGCCTATGCAATCAATCGGCGCACCGCCCGGGAATCCGAGCTCAAAGAGATCGGCCAGATCGCCATGGCCGAACAACCGGGAAAACCGGCGTCGCTTTCATCAACGCGCGTCGGAACACTGCCTTCTTCATCCCGTATCGTCGTACGCTTCGGAACCGAACTCGGACGGTCGGTCCCGGAACCCGAATTCGCCACGCTCGCTGATGGCGTGCGCCGCGAGCTTTTCGGCGATCTCGGTGTCGACGTTCCGGCTATCGGCCTGCAGGTCGACGAGAAGCTTTCAGCGAGAAGCATGCGCGTCGAACTGGAGGGCGCACCCATCCTGGATACCGAAGTCCCCGCCGACCGCGTTCTTGTCGAAGCGGACACAATGAATCTCGATCTGCTCGATGTGACTTACGAAAAAGGTTCTCCGATTGCCGGTCAGCGCAAATTCGTGTGGGTCGATGACCGCCACATTTCTGCATTGAAGGAAGCCGGCTTTGTCTTCTCCACACCGGCGCAAACAGCGGCGAAGTGGACCGGAAATGCACTTCGGCTCTATGCCGGCCATTTCGTCGGGATCCAGGAGACGCGCAGGCTCCTGTCGGACATGGAGCCGGACTATGCGGATCTGGTCAGACAGGCGCAGGAGATCGTGCCGCTGCAGAAAATCGCGGAGGTGCTTCGGCGACTTGTCGGCGAAAACGTGCCGATCAGCAACCTGCGCCTGATCCTCGAAGCGCTGATCGAATGGGGACAACGCGAACAGGACGTGGTTCTGCTTACGGAATATATCCGCACGTCCTTAAAACGCCAGATCAGCTTCCGCTTCGCTGGTCGTAACAACATCATCGCAGCCTATGTTCTGCAGCGCTCGGCCGAGGATATCCTGCGAAACGCGGTGCAAAGCACATCGACCGGCACGTTCCTGAACCTTTCGGATGACGATGCACAGGCTTTGATCGCCGAAATCGAACGAGCCTTGTCGCAGAACACCACCGATGTCTCGCCGGTCGTCCTCGCGGCGATGGATGTACGCCGTCATATGCGAAGCCTGCTCACGCACAATGCCATTGAACTTCCGGTTCTGTCCTTTCAGGAACTCGCACAAGAATTCAACGTCCAGCCACTGGCGACGATAACCGGCCGCTCGGGCATAGCACGCAATGTCTCTCAGTCGCTGCCAGCGGCTGAGGCCAAAGCCGGACAAGAGGCAGCCTCATGACGCCAGCCGGGCGGATTGGGACAGTTGGGGTCTCTACATGCTCAAGAGGGGAACGGCATGACAATCCACGATACCGCAGCAGGCGTTCGATCCGCCACTTTCGCCGGGCGGACGGCTATGCGCTGGCTCGCTATCGCGACGGTTGGCGTCTTGCTGGCGTTGTTGTTCACACTTGCCGACACGATGGCACAAAACATATCGCCATTGCCGAGCAAGCCAACGGTCGACCTGCCGGTCGGGCAAGGACGCCTGCTGCGGTTCAATGAACCCGTCGAATCCGTCCTGATCGCGGACACCACGATCGCGGATCTTCAGGTCGTGTCGCCGGGGATGGTCTATGTCTTCGGCCTGAAGCCCGGCCTGACCAACCTCATTGCAATCACAGCCGATGAGCGGGTCGAGGCAACGGCCCAGTTCCGCGTCACCCCCGATGTCACGCCTGCCAATGAAGCGAAATACGCAATGCAACCGAACTCGGCGACAAATCTCTCGATTTTCGGAACCCGCATTGTTTCGACGGGCGAAGCACGAGGTGTCGAGGAGGCAACGGATGTCGACAACATCGCCCGCACGTTCTCGCCGCCGGATCAGCCGCCGCTGAACGACATGACCGTGCAGGGGTCGCAGCAGGTCAACATCCGGGTCCGTTTCGCCGAAGTCTCACGCACTGAGTTGCAATCATATGGCGTCGATTGGTCTGTCGGATACAGGAGCGGCGGCTTCGAATTCAACATGTTCCAGGACAATGGTGTGCCCTCCGGCACCGGGAATTTCGGTTTGAACATGGACCAGACGCATGGCATCAACTTCGACATTCTTATCGAAGCGCTGCAACGCAACGGCATCGTCAAGATACTGGCCGAACCGAACCTGACGGCGATGACCGGTCAGACCGCAAGCTTTCTCGCCGGCGGCGAAATTCCGGTTCCGATTCCGCAAGGAACTGACGTCGTTACCGTTCAATACAAGCCCTTCGGCGTTTCCCTCGGGTTCACCCCAACGCTGATCGGCCGCAATCGTATTGCGCTCCATGTCCAGCCGGAAGTCAGTTCCTTGTCGGAAGCAGGCTCAGTAAGCGCCAATGGCTTCGCCATGCCGAGTTTCGTCGTGCGCAGGGCCGACACCACGGTCGAAGTGGCGAGCGGCCAGACCTTTGCGATCGCCGGTCTTTTCCAGCAGCGGACCTCGCGTAATCTGGAAAAGTTTCCGGTTCTCGGTGATGTGCCGGTCCTTGGCCCGCTTTTTCAGTCACAGCGTTTCCAGCGCGAAGAGACGGAACTGGTGATCCTGATCACGCCTTATCTGGTCGAGCCGGTGCGCGACAGCCTTGCCACGCCGCTCGATCGTCCGGCAGCCAAACGCCACAGCCGGAAGCGCGCCAATGACGCGGCGGCGATGGGCCTGATCATCAAGTAGCGGGGAACCGAACATGACATTTCGCATCGCTTTGTGCTCTGTTCCGATGCTGCTTCTGGCCGGCTGCGTGACCAGCCCGCAACAGCCGCGGGAATATTCTCCCGGCTACAGCTATGTTTCGACCGACACCGGCGGCTCCGAGAAGGGCGTCGGCGGTTCCGTCCTTGCTCCCAATGCATGTCTGAACGAACCGGCCGATGACGACCGTTCTGCCGCTGCGACCGATCTGACGATCGTCTCCGGCGTCGGCTCGCACCTGCCGTCCGGCTGCGCCAACGCCTACAATCTTCAACGCATGGCCGAAAGCCAGCGTGACCTCGTCGAGGGTCGGCGCATGGGGGCGGCGGCGGCCGCGCCGACTGCAAATGCCGCCCGGCGCTACCTCAATGGCGAAGAGGCTCCCATGGGTGGAGCCAATAGCGGGCCGCTGACGCCGCAAACAACGCTCCCGGTCGAGTGAACCGATGCGGCCTTGCCCGCGTAGCACTACTTTGTCCGGTTGTTCGCCCGTCGAACTCGACCCAAATCGGCTTCGCGCTTTCCGGTCCTATGCGCTAGCCGAGGATAGAGCCAAGCGCTTTCGCCCTGGCCTGTGTGCTACCCTTCGACCGGATCGTTCTGGCACGAGCAAGCAAGGTATCCACCTCCTTGGTCGCCAGGCCAATCGGCGGCGAGGCCTTGACCTGATCGGCCTGGCCAAGAAGTCCGTAGACCACCACGACGTTGCGCTTGTGATGCAACTGCGCATTGGTTGCGGCGGAGATCTTCTGGACCAGCGGGAGTGCTGTGGTGGAATTGCCTTCGAGCGCTGCGGCCAGCGCCATGTTGCTCTCGACGTCGAGATCCCCCGGCGCGAGTTTCAACGCCTGAGCAAAAGTAGTCTGCGCCTCCGCCGTCTGACCCGCGAATGTCTGCGCCACGCCCAACCGATTGTAGGCGCTGCTAGTATTGACCAGCGGCGCTGCCTGCGCGAGCGCGCGCATGCCGGCATCGATATCGCCCGTTTCTATCATCGCCGAGCCAAGCCCGAGCATAGCCCCCCCGTCATTGGGTGCTTTTGCGAGCGCGGCCTGATAGGCCCTGGCGGCCTCGGCGGGATAGCCCGCTCGCATATAGGCCTCGCCTGCCTTGACGAAGGCGCTCGGCTTGGCGTCCGGCATCGCTGCCGCGCGCTGGTAGAGCGCGATTGCGGTGTCGCTATCTCCCTGCGCATCTATATCGTCCGCAAGCTTGATCAGACGCTCCGATTGCGACGACGGGCCTTGCGCCTTTGCCTGCTCGGCGTCGGTTTTGGTCGTCTGACAACCGGCCATCGCCAGCATGGCGACGACGGGCAAGAACACGACATGCAGCCGCATATCCACCTCTCCGTATTCAAGCCCGCCGCACCTTACACACGGCCTTGGCCGACTGGAACCACAACAGTGCGATAAGATTGCAACATGGCCGAAGAAGCTGAGGAAAAAACACTACCGGCGTCCGAAAAGAAACTTCGTGACGCCCGCCGGAAAGGCCAGGTTTCGCAAAGCCGCGACCTGGTCTCCGGCTTCACGCTTTTCGCAGCGCTTGGCTATCTCTATTTTGCCTGGCCGATGCTCATCGAGCACTTTTCGGAACTCGTGCAGACCGTGACGGCCCCCGGCGATTCGTTCGGGGAAGTCAGCCTGCGGGCCATCCGCCATTCGTTGTCATTGCTGATGCTTGCCACATTACCACTCGTCGGAATCGTTGTCGTTCTCGCGGTGGCCTTCGGCATGCTGGGAACGTTCGGGCCGGTCTTCTCGTTTGAGCCGCTCAAGCCGCAATTCGATCACATAAACCCGGCGAAGGGCCTTCAAAAGATCCTGTCGCTACGCAACGTCATCGAGTTCACCAAAGGCCTGGCCAAGGTGGTGTTGCTGGCCAGCCTTTTCACATTCCTTTTGATCGCGTGGCTGCAGCCGCTCTTCGATGCTCCGGGATGCGCTCCGTCATGCCTAGAGCCAATTGTCAAAGCGGTGCTGACACCACTTGGAATAGCCGCCGCTCTGGCCTTTGTCGTCATCGGCGTGATCGATGTTCCTATTCAGCGCTGGCTGTTCCTGCGCGACATGCGCATGACGACAACTGAATACAAGCGCGAACACAAGGATCTCGAAGGAGACCCCTTGATCCGGCATGAACAGCAGCGACAGCGGCGTGAGGCCGTGATGCAACCTGCGAGGCTGGGCGTAAAAAACGCGGTCATCGTCTTCGTGTCTGGCGACCGCGCAGTGGCGTTGCGTTACGTCAAGGGTGAAACGCCGGTGCCGACGGTCGTCGGCAAGGGCCAGGGCCGAGCGGCCGACGAGATGATGGCTCAAGCACGCAAGGCAGGTATTCCCGTGGTCGAGGATGCGGCCGTCGCCAGCCCACTCTTCGAAAATGCAAATACCGGAGCTTACATCGGTCAGGAGATGTTCTCACCGGTCGTGCGCCATCTCGTCCGGCTCGGGCTCACTTGAGGCATGGTCGAACCGACCTTGCCGCGCAATACCTGAGCAGCGCGGCAAGGTCAGCAGCGACCTATTTAGCTGAACCCAATAGGACGTCGAGATCGACCGCGTCTGCCATCGCCTTGTATCCCGCGTCGTTGGGATGAAGGTTATCGCCGCAGTCGTAGTCGTCGCGCAGATATCCCGGTTTGGCCGGGTCTTCCATCACCTTGTCGAAATCGATCACGCCATCGAAGCCACCACCGGCGCGTATCCATTCGTTCACAGCGACGCGTATCTTGTCCTTCTCGGGTGTGTAGTAACCTTCGGTAGGAAGCCCTTTGAAGGTGTCGGCGAAAGGGGTCAACGTCGCGCCTACAATGCGTATACCATGGGCATGCGCGCGGTCGATGAGCTGTTTGTATCCGGTGATGATGTCTTCGGCGGTAGGTTCCTTGTCGTCCGGCGTGATTGCATTTTCGCCGGGCCAGCCGATATCGTTGATGCCCATCATTACGACGACGGTCGAGACTTTGGGATGGCTCAGGATATCAGAATCGAAACGCGCCAGAGCATTGACGCCCATACCGTCGGTCAACACGCGATTGCCCGAAAAAGCTTCGTTAACCACCGCGACCTTGCGGGCGGTCTCCTGCAATCGCTTGGCGACAAGGTCTGGCCAGCGATTGTTGGCGTCGGGGGTCGAGCAATTCCCATCCGTGATGGAATCCCCGAAAAACACGATCGCCTGGGATTCCGGCGCGGCGTCAACCCATATATCGCTCAGAAAAAGGCGTGATTTGAGTGTGCTGTCAGCCTTGAACGTCGCGTCGTTTGTGAAATTTCCCGGGCCGGAGATGTAGGCGGTTTGCACACCATCCCAATGCACCGACGACAGCGCCGTCTTCTTCGGGAGGAAGATGCTGACCGAGATTTCGGAAAGCGCTGCTGCCGGGAGGGCGACGGGGTCGCTGAGGATCGGGGCTCCCGGCGGAACGACCACAGAACTCTTGCCGCCCCAGGTCAGGGGCTTCAGGGTCGCCTGATCGACGTCGCCGTCCTTGCCTGCTATTCCGACGCTGCCTGCACCGATGGTCAGTGGCTTGGCGCCGAAAGCATTGGATAGGACGACCCGGACGGTATTGCCGCCGACGCTGATGCGGGCAACTTGGCGGACGGTCTGATTCTCCAGCACTTCCGGCACTCCGAAAGGCGCAGGAAGATCATCCGACCAGCGCGGAGCAGGTGTGGCAGCCCAAGTGGTGATCCAGGCCCCCTTTTCCGCGCCTTGTGCCCCCAAACCAGCGGTCGCGGAGCCGGCCGCCACAGCTGCACATATCAGGATAATCTGACGCAGACGCCGTTTCCTCCCTGCTGCGGGAGAAAGCGCCGATGAAACCTTACCCGCAAAATTGAAACACCTGGTGATCCGCATTTTCATCTCCTCCTCGAGACATGCTGGTACTGCCGCCGCCGCCCCTATTATGACCGGCTGCACAGGGAATGAAATTGAACTTCCGTTGCGATCTTGGACCAGCGCCAGGGTCAAGATGTCCGACTGTGGCAGAGGGATGCCGCCCGCCTGTTTCGGCGAGCGGCGGACTGGAGCAGGCCGTTCGACCGTGACCGCGGTACTATATAAAAGGTCATCGCTGCGTTCGAGTGAAGGCCCCCAGAACCAGACTTGGCGTGCTGAAGGCGTCAGCTATGCCCCAAAAGTGCACGCGCTAACTCTTGCCATTCCTCATCAAGCGTCAAGGTCGACGGCGCGGCGTCGCAGCGACGATACCAATATTCCGCATTCGATTGATCGCCTTCCTTGCGATGGAGGTAGGCATGCACGCGCATTCCCGCCGTATCGTCGCGCGCCTGCGCGCGCTCGTGCGCCTTATCCCAATCGCCCTTTGCATCCCACCACAGCGCTTGCAGGGCAGCGTTCAAGCCAGCGGGCGGCTGTGATTTCGCAATCGAATCTCTGAAGGCTTGCAGATCCATTTTCCACCGACGTGATATACATGGGCGGCCGATAATAATCCCGGATTCCCCAACAGCAAAGTCGCATCGCGCACAGCAAAAATGGCGGTGCTCTCTGCGTGCCATTGGCTCACAATCAAGACTCCCAACGATCAACTGATCGTTATCTCTGTACCGACATGGTGATGAGGAGAGGTAGCGTGGAACCAGGCTCAAACCTCGGACATGATCTTCACCCAACCTGTGATCCACGAGTTTGGCAATATCTCCGTGCCGACAACGCTGATCATCGGGGGCAAGGACCGTACAGCCCCGGACGGCAATCGCGCCAGCGCCGAGGTCGCGAAGACGCTCGGCCACGTCCAAAACTCGGACGCGCCGCAGCCGCGGCCATTCCGAGCGCGACGCTCGTAGAATTCCCAGAGCTTGGCCATTCACCACAAATAGGGGCCCCCAGCGAGTTCCACTCAGCACTCCTGGAAGCGATAAAGTAGCGGCCTCCGGACTTTCGCTGGATATTTAGGAACCTCCGATTGTGTAGGTGAGTGAGGAACCTCCCGAACCGCCCGTCCCACGGCAGTGAGCGGTGTCTCGTTACCTACAAAGACGCACATGTCCGGTGCGGCGAGACGACGCCGACGTAAGGACTTTACCGAGCGATCCGAGCACGACCGGCACCACTTCCGGTTCATTAACTTCCCGGAGAATGGCGTGGAGATGCCCGAGCACACAGGAAGGCATCATTGAACGGTCAAACGCGAGTAGCCAAGAGCAACAGACTCTAATGCGGTGCGATTGAGAATTGTCAGCGAGCCGTGGTCGTATTGGGTCAGATACCGCCGTTCCCATTCTCTCAGGCAACGATTCACTTTCGCGCGAGACGCCGGGATCATTGCCGCGAGGTCGGTCTGCGAAATGTGGATGCGCAGAGCTCCATTCACGGTAGCCGTGCTGTGCGGGGTCTCAGTCAATCGCAAGAGCGTGCTCGCCAATCGAATGGATAGTGCATTGGACGCACTGTGGATCACTCGCTCTTGCGCGTCGTGCGTTGCTTGGCATAAGTACGGGATCACCTTCAGTGCGAGATCTGGGTGCTTGTCGAAGACACTAGCCATGAAAGCTGCTTCGATTTGGAGCAAGTCGCTGTCCACGACTGACGCAGCGTTCATGTTACTGTGTCGCGCGATGAACAATCTAGTCAAGTCGAAAGTGTCACCGGGACCAAGATCGGAAAAGATGAACTCTCGGCCGTCTGAGAGGGGAACACTAAGACGAACTTTTCCGTGAATTACGTAGTAAATATAACGGGGTATGTCCCCAAGCCGAGTTAAGACTTTATTCTTTGGAACCCTCCTTAGGATGGCTGCTTTCGCCATTTCACTAAGAGTATCTTGCCCAAATTGCCGAAATAGGCGTATTTTGTTCAGCTGTTTGACCCGAACCTCAGCGCCATTTTCTGCCATGGCTCTCTCTCCCTGATAGGGTAAGCGCCCCGGTCCCCTAAAGCGTTGCCTTGACCACCTCTTTGAACGAGTCCGATTTCCGGTCCGTTCTCGCGCAGACGCGTTAAGGTAGAAAATATTAACACATTAGGATACGATAAAATAGCGACTCATCTGTGCCCGGGGTAACAGCGGCATTTCTCTGAGACATTTAAATCAAATCTAACCGACTGGAAGCCGTTGGGATAACTCCCCTCCTTATGGGATGGCGTGTGCCATGAGCCAGGAAGGAGAAGGGATGCAACAGGATTCGGGGGGGTCGTCTCTATGCGGCATGCACCAACCGAGGCGTCGCGTGCGCTCTGGAATCGAAAAGTAGAGCCGCTACGGCTTCCTGTGGGAGCAGTTTGCGTGTTTCTCGCAACTGCTGATTTCCTCCTTGGACAGACAATACTTCTTGCGTCAATTGAGCTCTACCATAGGGCCTTCGGCGTGAGGCCGCCAGATATCTGGGATTCGATCTGCCTAAGTGTTACCGCCGGTCTGTTGCTGGTCGCATTCATGACCGCCAGGGGCGCCTACACGGTTAGTGGCATCCTGGACGATCACTGCAGGATCAAAACACTCATCAGCGGCTGGCTGTTTGTTTTCTTTTCAATTCTCTGGCTCGCCTTTCTCACGAAGACGACGTCGACGTTCTCGCGCGGCTCCTTGACGCTGGCGTTTGCGGTCGGATTCCCAACCCTGCTGCCTGCCCACGCGGTTCTAGCGCGTGGGCTGAAACGGCTTCTGGCGGCTGAGAAACTCGTGTTGCGCACAGTTTATCTGTTTTACTCTGGCGTTCCTGGAAAGGAACAGGGGATAATCAGCAAGCTTAGGCAACAGGGCATCGCGGTTTGTGGTGTTTCGAACATCGAGAACGATGATGGCACGATCGCAGCACGATCGGTGCATGCCGCCGTCGCAGCTGCACAGGCTGCGTTCCGTAATGGCTCGTATGGGGCAGTTTATCTCTTTTGCTCTTGGGACCAGCGGAAGTTGATCGACCGCATCCTGGAGGAAATGTCCCGCCTCCCGCTGCCGATCTATCTTTTCGCCGACGCCTACATAGATAGAATTCTGGCTGGAAGCCCGCTGCACACCGGCTGGCAGCGAGCCTTCGAAGTCCAGCGTATCCCGTTGAGGCCTGCCGAACGCCTGCTCAAGCGGTTGTTCGACATTGCTGTTGCATCCCTGCTACTGCTGTTCCTATGTCCGTTGATGGCGTTGGTCGCATGTGCCATAGCGCTTGAGAACGGTCGCCCTGTGCTGTTCCGGCAGACGCGACGAGGTTTTGGTGGTAAGCCGTTCAATATTTACAAATTCCGATCGATGACGGTGCAGGAGAACGGTACACAAATTCGCCAGGCTCAGCATAATGATGCGCGGGTTACCCGACTCGGCCGAATATTGCGCCGGTCAAGCATCGACGAGCTGCCGCAGTTATTCAACGTGCTTCGGGGGGAGATGTCCCTGGTGGGGCCACGGCCTCACGCCGTCGCTCACGACGACACCTATACTTTGGCCATTGCGAGCTATGCTTATCGTCATCATGTAAAGCCCGGTTTGACAGGCTGGGCTCAGATCAATGGCTTTCGAGGGGAAACGAAGGAACTCTGGAGGATGGAAAAACGCGTTGAGCACGACCTCTGGTATATAAAATCCTGGAGCATGCTTCTCGACATTAAGATAATTTGGAAAACTGCACTACTGATCTTTTCGGATCGTAATGTCTACTGATGTATATAGCAGCTTCTCAGGGAAGCTAACTGATGTATGTAGTCCATCCTCCGACCGATTGAACGGATAATTTTGATTCTGATGCTTCGGGCGATCCCGCCGCCTGCGAGTATATCGAGCCTCATAATCGGGTTCGCGCCGGTTCAGTCGCCGGCTAAATTTAGCTCAATGCGAAAATCAACGCGACGCGGGGAGATGGTCGGAGCAACGCATGACGGAACCTCAGCAAAAAGCCGGGGCAGTCGGATCTTGCCATTTAACGGTTCAGGACGGACCACGGGCTCATTGCGGCGAACGGAAAGCAGGCTTGCTGGCGGCGCAGCCGCCCTCAACAAGAGAAGCTATGCAGTCCTACGAGCTTCCGCTCGACGGCATCCGGCTCTTGATTTCGTCTAGAATGTTGGTTGCGCGTGCGATGCGGCTGTACCTGGCCAGAAAGTCTGCCTTCGCCTGCTGACCAATCTGATCCCGAAGCGCCTTGTTTGCGCGCAGGCGCTGAAGAGCTTTGACCCAGTCGGACGGGTTGTCTGGCGACACCAGAATGCTGTTGACGCTATCCCTCAAAACTTCTCGTATAACTGACAGGTCGGAGGACACTATGGGTTTGCCATGCGCCATATATTCGAAGAGCTTGAGCGGCGACATTCCCTCAGCGATATTTCGACCGCCGCCCTGGCCCTCTACATCTCTAAGATAGGGCGCGAGTACAACGTCCATTTCGGCCAAGTAGGCACATGTCGCGGCGTGAGGAACGTAGCCGTGAAACACTGTGTTCGGGCATTTGGCCAGCTTCGATGTCCAATACTCTATATCGCCTGGTGTTCCCCCGACGATGTGAAATGTCGCCCAGCCGCATCGAGGCGCAATAGCGCTTATTATCTCCATGCCTTTTCCCTTATACAGATGTCCGACATAACCAACCTTGAACGTGCCGCTGAGGCTGCATGGCTCGACATTCGGCGGAACAGGATCCGCGCCATTGGGCGCGATCAGAAATTTTCCCGCATGTTGAGGAAAGAGGCGGATGCTGTCGTCCCGCAGACGTTGCGACGTGACGACCAGCATACGGAATGTCTCTAGGCCTATCAGTTTGGCAAGGCGCTGACGCTGACGTCTGCTCAAACTGCCAATCGGGTCGTGAAGCTCAAAAACGGTCGTGAACCCGAAAAGTCCGGCGGAAACAAGCGCTACAGTAGCCGACCGTGTAAAGACGACATGCGGCCGCAGCCAGACCGCAGCAAGAAGCGCCAACACAGCAAAAAAAAGCTCCCGGCCGGGCACAGGCCAAAAGGGTACAGGGAGAACGCGGAATGGGAACTCGGTATCGAATCCGTATTCGCGCGCGATCTTCTCATAATGATCCCGTATATTCATGGAGGCGCGTGGAAGCGCTAGTAGGACCTCCGCTCCGGCAACTCGAAATGCATGGCACATCTTTGCGACTTGTACCGCATTGGCGGCCGGCGCCGGGACGTGCGCAGAATGTATATAGAGAAGCCGCATCCACAAAGCCTATCTTTCACGCGTCGCGGCTGGTCTGGTTCTTCGCCTCTGAGCCGCAAGTTCGGAGACCACGGGCTGGGCAGACGCACCCAAGTCGAACGACAAATGCGCCCTCCGCCCCGGTAGCTCGATGGGTTGTGATAGTACCACTCTCCGGTTGCCTCACCAAAATCGAGCGTCGCCCTTTTTTCGCGAACTGAGGGCAGGCCCAGCGACAGCACACGCCGCCCCTTCACGGACAGGTTCTGACCACAGCCGTCATCAAAGCCCCAGCCAGCCAGCAATAATGTTGCGCTGTATCTCAGAAGTTCCGGAATAGAGTTTGCTGCCGATGGCATCACGCACGGCACGTTCGACGTCGAATTCGCTCAAGAAACCATAGCCGCCGAAGACCTGGACGACATCGAGCGTGGTGCGAACTAGCGATTCGCTCACAAAGAGCTTCGAAACGGCGGCGTCGAGGGATACGGACTGGGAGCGCTCAAGGCCCCACGCCGCCTTGTAGACGAGCAATCGGGCCGCCTCCACCTGCATCTTCATGTCGGCAATCTTATGGGCGACCGCCTGGTGCTTGGAGATGGCCTGGCCGGACTGACGTCGGGTGCGCGTATAGGCCACTGCCTTTTCCAGAAGCCGCTCCATAGTGCCTATATGACTGGCGAATAGGCACGCCCGCTCCCAGTCCATGCTATGAGCAAACAGCCTGGAGCCGCCGCCCACTCCACCGAGAACAGCGTTCTTCGAAACAAATACGTCCTCGAAGACAAGCTCCCCGATCGGAGACGTCCGCAGTCCCATTTTTTCGAACTTTTGCGCGACCAGATAGCCGGGCAGCGAGCGGTCCACGAGGAAGCTCGTGATGCCGCCGAAATACCCCTTGGCGCGGTCAGTGACAGCAAAGACGACGGCAACATCTGCCACCGGCCCGTTGCTCACGAAGGTCTTCGTGCCGTTGATTAGAAAGCCATCGCCATGAGGCTCCGCCCGGGTTTGCATCGCAAATGCATCGGAGCCCGACTCCGGTTCGCTCATCGCATTGGCTGCGATCAAAGTGCCATCACAGAGCCCCGGAAGATATCGATTCTTCTGCTCTTCAGTGCCGAACTTCCAAATCGGCACCACGCAGGCCAGAAGGTGGGCGCAGATCGAGAAGACCAAGCCGGAATCCTCGCAGCCGTAGCCAAGCGCATCGATTGCAATGGCCGTGGACAGGGAATCGAGACCGGGTCCCCCGTAGGCATGGGGGACTGGCAGGCCGGTCAGGCCCATCTGCGCGCAAGCCCCCCACAACTCGCGCTGGAATACTTGGTCTCGGTCGCGCTGCCTGACATCTTTATTGAGCTTATCTTGCGCGAAGCGAAGGATCTGGCCACGCAGGATACGCTGCTCCTCGTTCAGCGCGAAATCCACTACTCCATCCTCATCAGATGCTGGTAGTCGATTTTATCTGTCGAAGTCTTGGGAAGTAACTGCTGATGCGAGAACCAGTCCGGGGCCATGTAGGCCGGCAAGTTGTGGGCGCAGAACCGCTTCAGCTCGATGAGCGACAGCGCATGGCCGTCGCGCGAGGCATAGAACACCTTAATGGAGACGCCCGACTCCTCCGAGCGAGCGATCGCCGCCACCTCGGAGATCGCTGGATGGCGATAGAGCGCCGTCTCGATCTCGCCGAGTTCGATCCGATATCCCCGTCTCTTCACCATCCGGTCGCGTCGACCGCGGAAGGTGTAGACTCCGCCATCGCCTTCGATCACTACATCGCCGGTACGGTACCAGCGACCGCTTGAATCGACATGAAAAGCGGCGCTTGTTCGCTCAGGCATGTTCCAATAGCCCAGCATCACGGGAGCACCGCTGATTGCGAGCTCGCCTTCCTGGCCTCGCGGCACGTCGCGACCATTCGCATCGATCACGCGTGCCTTAACATGCGAGCAGGCGCGCCCGATCGGAAACGGCGCCGAGCGGTCTTCGGCGATCGTCTGCGGGATTTCGTAGTAGGTACAGACGTTGGTCTCGGTTGGGCCATAGAGATTCAGGTAGCGTGCGCGTGGGACCACAGCCTTTAGCCTGCGCAGATGCTTGACCGGAAAAACCTCGCCGGCAAATAGAATGAACCGAAGAGCCTGGTCGTCGCGAGCATCAAGGCTGCCGTGCTCGACCAGAAGCGTGAGTACGGAGGGCGTGGAATACCAGACGGTCAACCGCCGCTCGGCGATCACCGACGCCATCCGAGTCGGATTCTTGCCGAGCTCCTCACCGATGAGAAATACGGTCGCGCCGTGCTTCAGCGGTACGAAGATGTCGAGAATAGACAGGTCGAAGTGGAAAGGCGCATGGGAGGAGAAGCGGTCGTTCTCGTCAGGGGCGAGGATATCGGAACACCAGTCCACGTAGCTCGAGCCATTGCGATGCGTCAGCATCACGCCCTTCGGCTGGCCGGTCGAGCCCGAAGTGTAAAGCACGTAAGCGAGGTTGTCCGGCCCCGGCCGCGCCGATTCGTCCACCACCGCCAAGCCGTCGGCCTCCACGCGAGCCAGGTACGTCGCGAGCGGCGAGGGACCGTCGGACCAGTCGAGCGGTAAGAGACAAGGTTCCGCAGCCAAGCGCGCCAACTCACAGCGCAAAGTTTCGGCTCGGGACGCCTCCACGAAAATCGCGCGCACGCCGCAGTCGTTAAATATGAACGCGTTACGCGCAGGCGGTGCCAGAGAGTCGACGGGCACATAGGCTGCGCCCACCTTCAAGATGCCGAACAGAACAGCGAGCGAGGCGATCGATTTTGGAAGGCAAATGCCGACGCGGTCCGCCGGCCGGACGCCGATCCGACGCAGATGGTCGCGGACTTGGTCCGACAGCGCGTCGAGCTCGCCGTAGGTGATCTGCCGCCCAGAGCTCGCCTCGACAGCGGCGCACCTCTGGGGATACCGCCTCGCGCTCTGTTCCAGATACTCGTGTAAGGCAGCGACCGTCATGGCGAGCTCTATGTGGACGCCTGCTTCGACTGGACGAAATTGGCAATCTGGGTGATGGAGTTCAGGTTCTCCGGCACGAGTTCGTCAGGGGCGATTTCGATACCGCAGGATTTTTCCAGGTAGGCAACGAGCTTAAGCGTCGCCAACGAGTCGAGAATGCCGTCAGTTATCAGCTCCGTTGAATCCGTCAGATTCTCCGGCATTTCACCAGGCAGGAATTCCTTCAGTATGAAATCCCTGGCCATCGTCCTGATCTGGATCGCGTTCATTGTTCCTCCTTGTGCGGAGCAACCGCAAGATTCAGGGGAATTAGATCCCGGTGTTGCTGCAGCACCTCGTAAAGCTTGTCGGCGATGAGCCGATGGCCGGCGGCGTTTGGGTGATCGTCCCAAGGCGCTACAAGAAGGGTCCGCCAGTCGTGCCCGTCATACACGTTGGAAAGATCGAGAACGGTGAATCCAGCCTCGGCAGCGAGGCGCCTCTCCAGCTCGGGACTGGTCCTCTCGTCTGGTCTGGGTAGATAGATCCAAAAGACCCCGACACCTTCTCGCTTCGCAGCTTCCACGATTCGAGAATAGATTGCACGCAGAAGTCTCTCTCCGTAGGGCGTGAGCTTTCTTTGAAGCACCTCGCGGTCGGCGCTGGGATCGATCCCGCTCTCGCGTACAATGTCGCGCACGAAGTCGTAGCGATATGCGGAGCCATTCTGGATTGCTGTCGCGAGACGCTTTAGCATTCGTGGAATAAGCGCGGTGTGCTCGAAGTAAAAAATGTACTGTGGTTTGAATGCGAGCACCCGATCCTCGGTGATGGCCAGAACGTCCAGGGGAACATAGCCCCCGACGGCGAAGTTCAGCACCTCGTAATCTCGATACCCGCTGTCGGCCGCCTGCGCATTCAGCCGCCGCTCCAACAAGCCCTCGAAAATCTCTTCATCCGCGACGCCCTCGCCGAAGACGTGCGAAGAGCCGACGATTGCAATTCGTAGGGTGCCGGGATAAGGAATCTTCTCGTAGTCCTGATCTCGCATGCCCCAGCGGTTGATATGGACCCGCTTTCCCTTATAGTCTGCTTGGGAGAGTGGACGCAGATAGATCGTGGGAAGCGCACCCGTAATCTCACTCAGCGGCGTCTTGTCTAAATTGACCCATCCCTCGTCTCGTCGTTGGCCGTAGACAATCCACAGTTCAGGGTTAAAAGCGCTGACATTGACGAGGTTCTCGTAGTAGCCGCGCTCCAGGTTCTCGTTGTCGCGGCTATTGAGGTTCGGCGCTCTAATGTCGGCCATTGCGGTACTCACAGTCTCGCCGAGGCGATCGTGAACCACCGGGAGCGAGATGCAAACCGCGATCAACCCGCATACACCGACCGACGCAACCGACCGTCGGAAACTGTACTGGCGGTCGGCGCCGCCGCGCGCGAGCGCAAGCGCAGGAATGCCAATGATAGCTGCCACCGCGACCAGTACGAGGGCGGGCGTCATTTTGCCAGGGGCTTCCACGCCCACAGTATCGAAGACCGACAACCATTGCGGGACCGAGCTCGCGCTCCAAAACGACCAAAGGAGGCAGATGACGACGAATACCCCAATGGTCCGGCTCGCAGTTTGCAGCGCACCGTTCCAGCTTAGTGCCCCGCCACGCAGCCGCCGCGTGCGACCGTGCCGCATTTCATAGTGGGCGTTGATCGTCACAAGCACCGCCAGGATCATCCAGAAGAGGAAGTCGTTCCAGGTGAACACCCAGGTGCCACGTAACCAGAACCACTGATAGTTGTGCAGCAGCCAAGTCGCGAGGAACGCGAGGAGGGTCGCGCTGACCAGCGCTACGCTCTCTCCCCAGCGTCGAAAACGAAAATACAACGGGTAGTATACAATTTTCATTATGAAATCCTTCCAGTATATGTTTATTCGACGCCAGAAATCTGTGAAACTTGAGGAGAGAAAGTACAGATTGTGGGTTTCTGGAAGGTTGAATCCAAATAAATGCAAAATCCCGGTGATTATGTGAAAAGTACCTGAAACCTTCAGATAAAGTAAAAACGGCCATATCACAAATTGCAAAAGCTCAATCTGATTGTGTACGTCCGCAGCATCGATCACAAACCGCTGGTACACGATACGGTAGCATATTAAATGGATAGCGCCGCGAAACATCCACTGAACACCTGTTTGATAAATATAATGCCGGTCAGCATTGTAGTAGCTGCTACGGAAAGTCCTAAAATCTACGACCGGAAAGAGCGGGAAGCACACGTTCGGCAACATGAAAAAATACGCGAGACGTTCCGAAACCGTCGCCATCCTCTGGTCACGCCGCATTTCGTACACATAGACAATGAGACGGAACATGAACATTGAAGCGAGCACGGGCCAGACGGCGCGCGTCCACGGGATCGCAATCCAGTCCATTCGTGCGGCGGCGAGCCCGCAGCCGGCGCCAACCAGCGCCAGCACTCTCCATCCAAAAGCGATCGGTAGGTGGACAATTCCGATCAGTACGAGCCCAATGGCGACGATCCAGGCGGCATCGATGAGGCCCTCAAATCTCCAGTGGTGCCAGTTGGGCCCAAGGTTCGCGAAAACTGCGGCGATAGCCGCGAACGAGAGCAGCACGAAAAACGGCAGCCGGTAACGCCGTGGCAGGAAGTAGTGCACGCACCAGCCGGCGAGGGCAACGAGCAGGACGCGGACAAGCGCAGTAGTCTCGAGCCTGAGGAGATAGACCAGCGCGATGAAGAGGGCCAGCTCGCCGGCTATGGCGAACCAAGCCAGGATGCTTCTCGACTCAGTCCCCGTAGGATCCGCCGACCAGGGAAGAGACAATGTCTTGATCGAATGCACGCTCGCGCGCCTCAACCAGCTGCCGGCGGAGGACATCGACAAGAAGTCGCTTTGGGGCACGCGAAAGATCCGCAAGCTGCTGGTCCCCCCTCCCATGGCTCCCATCCCTGACGGGTAAAGCGCCCGGTCCTTGGAGCGTTGCCTTGACTTCTTTGAACGAGTCCGGTTCCGCGCAAACGCAGAAGTACATAAGTGTATCAGAAATAAATCGCTCCGCTGTGCCCGGGGTAACAGCGACCCGTCTCCAGATTGGAAGCCGATTCCGAATGGGATCGATCTGCCTCACAAGCCGCGCCGCGAGCCGAACGCCGATGGCAGCCGACGCTCTATCTGTCTTGGCCATCTTAATCCGGGAACGCTCGAGCACATAATCGACGAGTTCGCGGCACTTCCCGCCGAGGCAAAGGCGCAACTCACCATCCTGGGCGATGGCCAATGCCGCGCCACTTTCGAGGAACAGGCAGCCCGGTTGGGCCTTTCCAGCAGGGTCACATTCGCCGGCGCGGTCGAAGATGTCTTTCCCTTCTGCGGGAGGCTGATTTCTATCTTTCGACCTCGGTGTCGGAAGGCATGTCAAACGCCCTGCAACCAGCCTCTCTTCCTTGGGGATCGTTGAATGGATTCGCTTTGGCGAACGGGCATGCGAGTCTGATGCATCCGCACAGGAACCGTTTCGCCGATGCGAGCCAATCGAGACCAAGCGAGCCCTGTCGATCTTGAACCGCCTGTCCCGAGAAACGCTGGAATCTGTCTTTTGAGTCTGTCTTTTGAGCCAAAGGCTCACCGCGCCACAGGGAACGCCGCGCGCGTTTTTAGCCGTGGGCATCAGCGGGGGGCGTCCGCCACCCCGTGCGCGGGCTCTGTTGGATCTGCTTGACCTCTGGACAGGGAGCTCCGTGCTGTATCGCGATCATGACCTCATTCGCAAAGCCAGCAAGCTCGGCACATTCGTCGATCGTTAAGCAGCCATTTTCAGGCCATACTTCGTATACCGATAATAATGATGAGCTGCGTCATGAACGCCAAGGCGAAATGGAGTGCTCAGGATCAAAATACCTCACGGCATCCGGGTACACTTCACGCTGTCAAAAAGTCCGATCCATCGCCTTTGTGCGCGTAGTATCTTTCTCCAAACCGCACCCTGAGCTTCGCCAGAAACGTACTATTGCGTTCTGCAGGCAAATGGTTGAACGGCTTGAGTTCCGATCCAATCTCAGATGTTTTCCTGAGCATCGCAAGGCCGGTACTACCGAAGTCTACCGTCATCTGAAGCTGGTCTAAGTTGTCGTAGAAAACGCTCTGAACTACATAAAAAATCCTTCGGTTAGCAATCTCAATTTGGGGATTGTCCTTTCTTCGTCCTCGCATATATGGGTTCGGATCAATGTCATCGAAGCAGATTGTGCCTCCTTTTCGAACCAGGCTGAACCACGTATACACTTCATTCAACACGTGTTCTGGCGTGTGCAGACTATCGACATAGACTAAATCGATCCCATCCTGCAGAATGGGCGCTTTGTTTAAGATGGTCTTGCGATCTGTGGAGTCTGCCTGAACAAAGGTCCAGCGACAGCTAACTGCAGCACTTGAGCAATCCCGGATATCGACCGAGACCAGGTTCCCGCCGTTCTTCTCGCAGGCAGCAAGAATCATTTTAGTGGCCTGCCCCCGATCCGTCCCAAGTTCTAGAAATGTGCCATTCGGTCGCGCAGCCGCTGCGTCGTACAGCCGAACCAATTGCAGGGCTGCAATGGCCGCCTCACCGCACGATTGGGTCCGCTCCTGGGTTGCTCTAAGATATGAGAGGACGTCCATTTTTGTCCTTCCTCACCAAAGCTGATCGTGTAGTCACACCGCTACGATCGTTTAAACTGGCGATCGGTTGGACCTTCGCCGCGCAACGAGTCCGGTTCCGCGCAAACGCAGAAGTACCAGTACATAAGCGTATCAGAAATAAATCGCTCCGCTGTGCCCGGGGTAACAGCGACCCCGTCTCTAAGATTGGAAGCCGATTCCGAATGGGATCGATCTGCCCCACAAGCCGCGCCGCGAACCGAACGCCGATGGCAGCCGACGCTCTATCTGCCTTGGCCGCCTCGATCCGAGCAACAGATCGATGCGATCGAGGCAAAGAGCCTTATTGCAGATGATGCACCGACCGGGAAGAAGCTCCGAGTACCCCTTCAAGCGACCGTGACAGTCGTGTGTAGTGTTGCATCGCATTTTATACAACTTCGGAAGGTTGCTGCCTCTGGATAAGTAAGCCGCCTCCTCCAAATATAACTACATCTACCGACTCGACAAATTCTTTGACATCAGAGCATATCTTAAAGCCCAAATCCATTTTTGTCGGAGCACCGCTTCGCATAAACTATTGGATCATGCCCATCATCTTTTACACACTTGGAGAAAAGATAGGCCATGACATTGTCGCCGAGATTCTGATAGCTGTAAGAGCCAAATATCCCGACCCGGAGAACCGGCGTCATGCTGCGCTCCTCTGAAGTGCTCGGCGCTCGGGCTTATGCGCGAACGGGGAGCGACTACTTTTTTGAACGAGTCTGGTTCCGATCCGAATTTCGCGCACACGCGATAGGGCCGAAGTATTGGTACAAGGTATACCACAAAATAATCACTCTGCTGTGCCTAGGGTAACAGCGGCAGTTCTCTGAGACGTTTAGATCCAACAAGTTAGATCTGATCGACTGGAAGCCGTTGGAATAACCCTCCTTACGGAATGCAAGTGCCATGGCCCAAGAAGGACGGGCACACTTAGGATTCGGGGTTCATCTCCATACGGCATGCACCCACCGAGGCGTGGCATGTTACTCCAATGCAGTAGCACCGATATCGGGACACATGGACCAAAAGCGCGGCTGGGCGTGGGAACGCACCCAACGGATAAATTCAGCGCGATCGGTGCGGCGATATGAAAGTACAGGACGCGGAAGGCAAGATTGAGTTGGGGCGTCGACTGCGTATCGCTCATGTCATCACCCGTCTCATCAATGGCGGTGCTGATGAGAATACTGTCCATTCCTGCAATTGGGCCGCGCAAAGGGGGCATGATGTTGTCCTGCTGCATGGCGAGACGGTCCAGCCGGAAATCATAGCTAAAGTGGACCCGCGGGTGGAACTCATTGGCGTCCCGGGCCTGACTCGCTCCATTTCGCCTGTCTCCGACCTGCGGGCATTGTTGGCGCTCACCCGGAGATTCCGCGCCTTGAATGCCGACATCGTGCATACGCATACCAGCAAGGCAGGCATTCTCGGGCGTCTCGCCGCATGGGCGGCGGGCGTTCCAGCGATCGTTCATGGCGTGCATATCGTGCCTTTTGTCAATGTCGGCGTCGCCGAGCGGTTTGCTTATCTCGCCTTGGAAAGGCTGGCAGCGCCGATCACCAGCGCGTTCATCAGTGTGAGCGAGGGCATCCGCGACTTATGCTTGAGCGCAGGAGTGGGACATCCAGACAAACATTATGTCGTCCAATCCGGATTCGATCTCGATCGTTTTCGCAACGCCGGTCCGCCCGACGGTTGGCGCAATTTGTTGCGCTTGACCCCGGACGCGCCGCGCCCGTCCGTGCTCTTGATGATCGCGGCTTTCGAGCCACGCAAGCGACACACGGAATTTCTGGACGCTTTCAACAAAGTCGCCGCCCGGTTCCACGACGCGGTGCTTGTGCTCGCGGGCGACGGGCCGCTTCGCTCGACCGTGGAATCGCGGGCCAAGCAGCTTGGGCTCGAGCGGCAAGTGGTCTTTACCGGTTATCGGGACGACCCCGAGCGGCTGATCGCGCTCGCGGATCTCTGCCTGCTCTGTTCCATGCGGGAGGGATTGCCCCGCGTGGTCATGCAATATCTCGCCGGTGGCAAGCCTTGCGTCGCTTGCGATCTGCCAGGTCTTCGCGAAGTGCTCCGCCCTGGTATCAACGGTGTCATTACACCCGCGGATGATTTGGCAGCCATGGCCGACGCCATTGCCGCCCTCCTGGAGGATCGTGCAAGACTGGCCTGCCTCGCCCAAGGTGCCGCCGCGGCGACGGATCTTTCGAATTGGGACGTCAAGCTGGTGGGCAAGCGGACCGATGCCATTTACCGGGAGGCTCTTGGCCAGCATCGGGCAAGCAAGGGCGTATCAACAACACCTCCTGTCCGAAATGTGGCGCTTCCGCGGTGAACGGTGCAGCCTATGGTTTGACGGTGATCGGGCAGCTTGCCGGATTGGTTAGCGGTGCAAACTTTGCCGATTTCGGAGATGAGGTGGAGTGCGTCGATCTGGACGACAAGGGGATCGATGCGCTGAAAGGCAGTGAGATGCCAAAGAGGCATCTTCTTTTTTGCACATGGGACGGGGTTGTAATCTTGGTGGCCGCCTTGGCTCCAGGAACGCTATCCGGCGGATTGATATGATTGAAGCAGAAGTTGCCTCCGGTTATCCGACGAAGACCCCGCGAGCCGAAGCTCTTCCCAGCATACGTGTTCTGCTCGTGCTCCCAACCTATTTTCCTGAGTCATATGGCGGCGGCGAACAACAGGCGCGGCGATTTGCTCGGGCGCTGGTTGAGAGCGGCGTTTCCGCAACCATTTTGGCACCCAGACTGTCGCACTCGACCCCGAAACGGTCCGCCATCGACGGGGTCCCTATCCATCGCCTTCGTTTGCGCGCGGCTCCGTATTTGGGCGGGCGCCATATGCTGTCGTTCCTGTCGTGGTGTGTCCAGGTTGTGATCTGGATGCTGCGCCGCCGCGACGAATTCGATGTCGTACATATCATCCATGCCCGACTGCACGCTGTTCCGGCGGCATTGGCAGGAGCCCTCCTGCGCAAACCGGTTCTCGCAAAATTGGGCCGGGGCGGACGGTGTTTCGATCTCGACGTTGTGCGCGAGAAGAAAATCATCGGTCGCTGGGCGTCCGCCTTGATTAAACGTCACGTCACGGCCTTCATCGCCAATAGCCGCCAAATCGCTGGTGATCTGAAGAGACATGGCATCGGCGCGGATCACATTCATATGATTCCGAATGGGATCGATCTGCCCCGCAAGCCGCGCCGCGAGCCGAACGCCGATGGCAACCGACGTTTTATCTGCCTTGGCCGCCTCGATCCGGAAAAATGCCTCGAGCACATGATCGATGCGTTCGCGGCACTTCCCGCCGACGCAAAGGCGCAACTCACCATCCTGGGCGATGGCCAGTGCCGCGCCGCGCTCGAGGAACAGGCGGCCCGGTTGGGCCTTTCCGGCAGGGTCACATTCGCCGGCGCGGTCGAAGATGTCTTTCCCTTTCTGTGGGACGCAGATTTCTATCTTTCCACCTCGGTGTCGGAAGGCATGTCAAACGCACTGCTCGAGGCCATGAGCTGCGGCGTGGTGCCGATCGTCACCGATGTCAGCGGTGCGTCCGACATTGTGGAGCATGAGTGCAGCGGCTTTGTGGCTCGCTCGCATGTGGAGTATTGCGGACTCCTTCGTCACGCGCTCGGCCTATCGGAAGCCGAGCGCGATGAGATGGGAGAGCAAGCAGTGAACACCATCGCAATGCGCTTCAGCATGGAGAGGGCTGCCCAAGAGCAAATGAAGCTCTACGCGGCTCTTCTCAAGGAAGGGACCTCTTCACTCCGCGTCCAGAGTGTGAATCGCACATGAAGCTCATCCTTCATATCGGCACTGGTAAGACGGGCACCACAGCGCTACAGCAATTCCTCTGCGCGAATGCAAAGAAGCTCCGCGAGCACGGCATTCACTATGCCACGCCTCCACACGAGTTCAATTTCAACAGCGTTCCCAATACGCAATTGTTGACCGGACTGGATAATTCCGGGCTTTCTTCCTGTGAGAGGGGGCCGAACGGGAGGAGCGCACACGATCATCGCAAGTTCCGACCCTCCATGGAGCGGCTGCGAACGGAATTCACTCTGCCGCCCTTTCCGCGGTTCAACCTTGACTCGGCCAGGGCGTCGTGGCAGCCTTATCCGGGACTTTCGCTCGAAATGAGGCGAGAGATCGAATTCCACTCCAACGCCGTACAACGCCAGGTCGGCTTCCGTCTGGAACGCCTTGTCATACGGGCGTCGTCGTTGACGCAGGCGGCTGCCATTTCTCTCATGGTTTCTCGATTTTGCGCGCGGCAGCGGAATACGCAGATTGCTGCTGGAGGCAATAAGCCGATTTCAGTGAACGGCTGCTGCCTCTGTGCTTGAACGCGCGCTAAGGAATGGGCCTTGCTGCTAGCGTAGATGGCCGAGGCGTTGATCCTGGCCAGCATGTATTTCTTCATCGCCAAGTTTAAGGGTTATGCTTTGACGGCGGGGCTTGCCCTGCCGACCAGCGCGTTTCTATGCTGTTTTGCGAAAGAGCTTGTCCTGACAGTCCTCGGCCAACAATGGATGGATGGCCTCGCTCCTATTATCGTATTCTCTGCAGTAATTTATTTCCGCGTGGGTTACAGAGTGTGCGGAGCCGTGACGCTTGCGACAGGCCGCAGTTACCGGACGGCGTTCATGCAAATCACTTACATGGCCCTTGTCGCTTCACTCGCATTCTTCTCGGCGCCCTACGGCGTGAACGCGGTGGCCTTCGCAGTGTCCGGCGCCATTGCGACGAGTCTCATGATTTATGCGGCAATCAGTTGTCGGATGACTGGATTATCAGCTCTGGATTTTGCGCTCGTCCATGTGCCGCCTGTCGCATTTGCCGCTGTGGTCTTCTTCACCGGCTCTGGGGTCAAAATGCTGCTTGCCGAATGGCCCGACTATCTTGAGCTCGCGACCGGGCTTCTCGTTATCGGTACATTGTCCGGTGTCACTCTCTGTTTGAGAGCCTCACTCCTCTTCGGGAAATATGGCGCGGAAGTCCTGCAAAGCATGGCACTCCAAGAAGCTCAAATCGACGCTGCGCTAAACCTCAGAACCTGTACCCGATTGCTCCAGCAGAATTCCTCCGTCTCGACCTTGCCCACATAGTGCACGATATATCGCGCCCGGAGCCCTGAAACCAATCTTCCACGAGCCGGTCCCCTCGTTGATCATGCTCGATTCGAAATCGGAGGCGACGAAGCTCTTGCAGCTTCCCAGAGCGCCTGGTCCTGCGCGACCAGGCCGCTGAAATGCGGGTAGCTCAGCGCTTTCTGAAGCCACCGACAACTATAGCTGGAGATCATCAAATCCCATGGATTTCTGACAAGGGCAACCTCGAAGGCGCGATTCCACAGATCCTCGCCGATGCACGCCATCCTGCTCGCGTTCTACGGATCGAACGGCAGGAGGTTCGCGCCGCTGCGGTAGTCGCGCAGCACCGTGGCGGCGCGGCCAAGCTGACCGGCGACGAAGGCGGCGCCGGCGACGCGCGCGAGCCAGAGCGCGCGCAGCACGTCGAGGTCGGCCTGCGACGGCCGCTGCGGCGTGCGTGCGAGATAGGCACGCCAGTAGTCGGTCCCGCGGTCGCCGCACGCCCTCGCCGTCTGGCAAACGTCGAGCAACGGAACCGTGCTGGTGGCCAGGCATTCGTTGTCGATCGACTTCAAGTGTCCCGACGCGTCGCGGATCAAGTTCGCCGGGCGCAGGTCGGGATGTACGAGCACGCGCGGGCCGCTCGCGCCGTCCACACGCGCGAGGACATCTTCGATTGAAGCACCGATGCTGTCCGCAGCGCGGACGAAGCGCGGGCGCAAGAAGTCGCGCCAGAAGTCAAAGCCCGGCGCCGGCAGTCGATCCGCCGCGATGGCGTGAAAGCGGATCTGCAACGCGGCGATGTTCGCCGGATCGACGTCGTCGGGAGGCGGCTCGCCGTCGATCCACCGCGCGACCACGAAGCGGCCGTGGAGGGCGCGGACCTCGGGGAACAGCTCGGCGAGTGCGGGCAGCGCCGCGACAGCGGCGAGGAACGTGGCGTGCTCGGCGGAGAACGCCTCGTAGAGTTTGATTGCGACGCCGGCATGCGTGCCGCGCAGCACGACACGGCCGGTCTTGTTCGTGACGTCACCGCCCAGTGCGGACTTGACCGGCACGAGGTCCGCGAGCTCGATTCCATCCGGCCACGCGATCCTCGAGGGCTGCGGACGATCGGGTACGAAGCGGCGCACCAGCCGCAGCATGCGATGGGCGAGGCGATTCATCACCGGCGCTTACGCAAGTGATAGGTGAAGTAGTTCGTGCCGTCGTGACGCTGCTCGATGCAGGTCGCAGTCACGATGTCGAGCGCGTGCTTCGCGAATAGGTCGTGGACCTCGCGCTTCTCGTGATAGACGAGGTCCTTCGCGGTGACGCGCTTCTTGACGCGCGTGTAGAGCTGGCCCGCGAGGCGACGGGCACCGCGCAGCGTCGGCAGCTCGAGATCACGCACCGGCGCGTAGTGACGGATCGTGCACACGAGGTCCCGGCGCGATACGCGCGCCAGCTCGCTGAGCGCGACGTCGAGGCCCGCGATGTCGACCCAGTTCATGAACCGAACGCACAGCGCGGTGTCGAAGGCGCCGTCGCCGGCGTCGATCCTGCGGATGTCGCTCTTGCGCAATTCGATCGCGAGGCCGGCGGACTTCGCGCTTCCGCGCGCTTCCTCGAGCATGTCGGGCGAGATGTCGAGACCCGTCGCGCGCAGACCGTGCCGCGCATAGAGCTCGAAGAACCGTCCGGTGCCGACCGGGATGTCGACGAGCGTCGAGCCCCGGGCCAAGGTCGCGAGGATGCCGCCGATCGCTGCCTGCTCGCGGTCCCACTTCTCGGTGTGATCCCGATTGGTGTTGTACTGACGCGCGGTCGCGCCGAGGTAGCGATCTGCGAGTTTGTCGAAATCCATGGCTAGCTCAGCTGGTTGAAATCTCGACGTTACGTCTAGGACAGAGCGCATCCTATACGATGTTGTGCGTCACCGCATCCGTTCATGCGACGATAACGCTCAGATTCTCGTCGGCAACTAATGGGATATAACGCCGACCCGCGCATGAAGGTCGCCATCGTTACCGCCCGAGCCGGCTCCAAGTCGATCATCGACAAGCACATCTTGCCGCTGCGTGGCAAGCCGATGGTCCAGTACCCGATCCACGCCGCGCAGGCGACGAAGCGGATCGCAGAGG
Organism: Mesorhizobium sp. BHscii; assembly: GCF_053848065.1. Classification (NCBI taxonomy): domain Bacteria; kingdom Pseudomonadati; phylum Pseudomonadota; class Alphaproteobacteria; order Hyphomicrobiales; family Phyllobacteriaceae; genus Mesorhizobium; species Mesorhizobium sp. BHscii. The sequence goes on from NZ_JBSPKW010000001.1 coordinate 440,863, forward strand.
TCTGCGTATCCACGGACGGCGATGGCATCGCCGCGGCCTCGCGCGCGGGTGGTGCGAAGACCATCCGCGTCCCGACGAGTTCGGCGCCGTACTCAACCACGGCGTCGTGGTTGAGTACGTTGACCCGTGCGTCGCGAATCTGGAGACCATCGTGCTGTTGCTCGGCAATACGGTCTACATCGACGGGCCGATCATCGACCGCTGACATGTTCGTGAGCACGAGGCGGTCCGGCGCCTGGTCACCATCCCCGGCATCGGCGTGCTCAACGCCACAGCGCTAACGGCAGCGATCGGAGACCGCGGCGCCTTCGGACGCGGCGCGACCTTGCCGCATGGCTGGGTCTGGTGCCCAGACAGGTAACCACTGGCGGTAGATCGAAGCTGCTTGGGATCACCAAGCGCGGCAACAAATATCTGCGCATGCTGTTTATCCACGGCGCGCGAGCCGCGCTGCCGTCGCTGGCCATGAGCGCAACGCCTCTCGGCCAGTGGCTGCGCGGGCTCTTGTCACGCGCTCACCGGAATGTCGCGGTCATGGCGCTCGCCGCCAGGCTGGTGCGCATCGCCTGGGCGAGCCTGCGGCGGAACACGGCCTTCGAACCGAACCACAGTGTTGCGATGGCCTAACGGACACTTCCGCAACTCCTGCCGGGAGCGGCGGATGCACGAACTGCTGGAAGGAAAAGGAGATGGCATGACGGTCGACCGGCGTCCCGGAACTTGGTTCAAAAAAATGGCACTTCGATGCCGGCCCTTTTATGAAGACCGGGATGCGCGGGCCGCGAGCACGACCTCGCGAGACCGGATACGTTTGAGCAGACCTCTCACGCCTTCGAACCCTCTTGCAGACGGGGCGGGCCATACGTTTTTGAACGTGATGCCGCGACGGCCGAGGAACAGCCAGACCGTGGACGGCGCTGCCCACGAAGGCGCATCGGGTAGTTGTCGAAACGATCCCAGAGGACCTGGACCACCTCCTCCAGCCACTCCGCGTCCTCGGGCTTGGCGTAGATAAGCGAGAGGGGGATGGAGCTGTCCGTCACCACCCACTCGACTTGGCCCTTGAGGCGCTCCAGCCGCCAGTGCTGCTCGGCGAGGACAGAGAGTTGGTCGCCGAGTCGGAGGTTGCGCTCGTAAGTCCAGTTCTTGGCCACCTCCGTCACCAGTTCCACCTCGAAGCGTTCGCGCTTCATCAGGTTGAAGAGGGCGGCGGCGGTCGTAGGACTTGCCCGCTCCGGGGCCAGCCCAGAGGGAGATGACTTTCAGCATGTTGTGCCCTAATCTGCTAAGGTCGTTTGGGTACACCGCCGTAAAGGGAATTGCGGATGTTGTGGGCTCTCATCCTCATCGTCGGACTCTCGGCTGAGCCAATCAAGAGGTTCCAGACCGAGGAACTGTGTCGGTCAGCTGGTGAGCAAATCCTGACCACACTTGAAGAGCACAAGACGGCCGGGACCACGCCTATGTCTGCGTCCGCATCTCTAACAGAGCACACATGTGATGACGGTGTGGGTGGGTGCGCGTGGCTGTCGTCTATTCTTCTTGCGGTTTACGTGACCGACTGCAAATCATTCCCCCTTTCTTTTCGAGGGGCTCCAAGCAGATGCGGTTGATCGAGAAGCAACGGTTTTCGTTCAAGGTCGCGGACCACAGTCCCGATTTTTGGGACCGCTTCGAACGCGGCAAATGGGAACCTGAGACTATTGCGTTTCTAGAGAGCCAAGTCCGGCTCGGGATGACCTTTATCGATCTCGGAGGCTGGCAGGGTCCGACAACACTTACAGCGGCCGCGCTCGGCGCCAAAGTCTTCGCCTTCGAACCCAATCCTGACAGCCGCAAGGCCCTTGAGGAGTCCGTCGCCCTCAACGACTTTCGCGACAACGTGACCGTGTTCCCCTACGCCGTCTCGGCGGTCAGCGGCTCGGCTAGCCTCGCGGTTCCCAAGAAGGGCTCGCCCAGTTCATCGCTGGTGCGCCGAGCGAAAGCGGCAACCGCGGTGGAGGTCGAATGCGTCACCCCGGACTTTATCGCGCGGCTGTGTGAGCCAGGCGCCACCTTGATCAAGATCGATATAGAGGGATCGGAGTACGGGATCATTGAGGCGATTGCTGACATCGCGCTAGATCACCGAGCGGCTGTGCTGCTCTCCACCCATCCACACAAGGCAGTCGACTTCCCCAGTAAGGCGGCGTTGGCGCGCAACCCGATGCTTGTGGCGACCCTCGCATCCAGACTGATCCACGCACGCGGCCAGATGAACCGTTTCCCGAAACGTCAGGTCGTCTCCCCGACAAAGGATGGCGCGCTCAAGCCAATGTCCCTATTCGACGGCTACGGTCAGTCTCAGGTCTACCTGTCGCACTAGGCCGCTTCTTTCATTTCGTAAGTGTCCGGTGGTGCGAACGCACCGTAACGGCGCTGCGAGGTCACGGTTTGTCGGCCACGCCGGCCGGGAGCCAGGGGAAGATGATTATGTCCGTGTCTCTCAGGCCGAGAGCAAAGTCGTCCTGCGCCTTATCGAGCACCGAGGTCAGTGTCGTTGGCGCCGCTTCGGTGAGCGGGTCGAAGCTGAGGATGGTGTCGTAGTAGGTTCCGCCACCCGACGTCGCTCTATTGAGGCTGGTAAAAGCCAGGAGCTCGTCGCGCTCGCGCGGCTTCGTCACAGTGGCCCGCAGCCCCGCGCAGCTGGCGCAGGGCTTCGGCATCAAGCTGCTCGAGAGCGACCGCATACCTCACTGGATTCGGGAGGCCATCACGAGACGGTCATTCGCCGCATGCCGAACAAGGCCGCGCGCGTGTACCAGTGTCGTGGGTCCTGTTGCAAACTCTCGCAGAGTTAGCCGTATTCGGTTGGGAGCCCTGGTCTATGCGGCGAGGATTTTGAATTGCTCGCCCAATAACGGATTTGCGTTGAAGGCCAACCTCGCCTGTCGTTTCCGCATCATGTGAAACATTTCGATGCCGGACACTGTTATGCTGGCGGTGATCGGTGATTTGAATCCGAGCATCGGTCCAATTCGACGCTTGCTCCGCCGATGATCCTGCTCAATCCGGTTGATCAGGTATTGGCTTTGGCGGATCCGGAACCGGTTTCAACCGGCCACTGGAGCGGTCCTGCACTCGATGTCGTATCGCAGGAAACGATGGCCTCCCGGTTGGTCTGGCTACCGTCAATGACGATGCAATCGGGTCGGCCATGACGCTTGGGCGCTTTCCTGAAGAAGCGCTTGGCTGCCAGCAAATCCCGATGCTCACTGAACCAGAACTCGACCGCATCGCCGACGCTGTCGATGGCGCGGTAGAGGTACATCCAATGTCCCGCGGACCTTGATGTAAGTCTCATCAACATGCCATTTGCCCGTCACTTCTCGCTTGCGCCGGTTGAAGCGCTCCAGCAGCAAGGGCGAGAAGTGAACAACCCAGCGATTGATCGTCGATTGATCGGCGCTGATGCCACGCTCGACCATCATTTCTTTCAAATCGCGCAGGCTCAGTCCGTACGCCAGATACCAGCGAACGCACAGCAGGATGACCGATCGGTCGAAGTGCCGGCCTGAACGTCACAATCCTCCGAAAAGCGTCAGAGGTCACTGCCAGACAACGCGTAACCAAAAAGTTTGCAACAGAACCTCGACCTATGCCATGCTTCAGTCGTTTCTGGATCTGGATCGGGAGCTCTACACGCCGCCCCCGCAGGCGGCACAAAATCGGCGTGAACAGTATGCGGGAAAAGGTGATACCTCCGCAGCGGCACATGTTTCCAGTCGTCATTGACGAGCTCGCAGCGAGCTTGAGGCCGGCCACAGACTTCGCAACGCGCCTCGTAGGGCGTGAGCGTCCCTGGACGTCTCGTTATCCAGCAGGATTGTCCAGTGAGTTACAACGTCCTGGGGGAGCCAATGGCCCTCGAGCCAAGCGATATGAGTGAAAGCAGAAATCTAACTCACAAGGCGATGCGCGGCCTTTCCTGGTCCGGCGGCATGTTGCTCGTCCGGACTCTTTTGAATGTGGCCTGTACCGCCGTGCTCGCACGCCTGATTTCGCCTCAAGAATATGGTGTTGTTGGCGCTGCCATGATCGTCGGTGCCCTAGGAAGTTCGATCGCGAATCTTGGCATGTCGCAAGTGGTGATCCAGCGACGGGACATTGGAGGCAGCGCTGTCGTTGCGAAGTCAACTGCCGATTCGCCGATCATTTTTTGGGCGCGATAATGTAAGATTTGGCTAATGTGTACGAACAGGCGAGAAAAATAGCTCATGATATTGGAGCACGGTTGCATGCACTGAAGCGCCGCAGACCAATTGGACAGGCTGGAGCAGGTCAACTTGGACGAAGTAACTGGACATAAAAACCTGACACGAAGGGCAGCCAACGGCCTCTCGTGGTCGGGTGCCACATTGCTGGCCCGAACCTTTTTGAATGTCCTGGTCACGGCCGTTCTCGCGCGCCTGCTTTCCCCACAGGAGTACGGCGTTGCCGGCGTTGCGCTGATCATCGCAGCCGTCGGCAATAACATTGCCAATCTCGGCATGTCGCAAGTCCTCGTCCAGCGACGGGACGTCGACGAGCGCCATATCGGAACCGTAGTTTTCTTGTCCATGATAATCGCTGCCATTCTCGGCTTGCTTCAATGGGTGTTTGCACCGCAGATTGCCGATTTCCTTCATGTGCCTGAATTGGTCCTCATTTCGCGCCTCCTTGCGGTGATGATGGTCGCGAACGCGTTCAATCTGACAGCCGAGGCTATTTTGTCGCGGCACCTGAAATTCAGAATATCCTCCACAGCGAGTCTGGTCGCTTGGATTGCTTCCCATGTCGGCCTAGCCATTCCGCTTGCCTATTTTGGACTCAGCTATTGGGCATTGGTGATCGCGTATATGGCTGAGGCATCGATCCTGGCCAGCATCTATTTCTTCATCGCGAGGGACTATCTCGTGAGGCCCAGTTTCGACATGCAGTCCTATCGCGATATCCGCAGACAGAGCTTGGGCTATTCGCTGGCTGGTATTTCAGCCGTCACCGCCAAATATATCGATAATGTTATTGTCGCGCGGTTGATCGGCACTGCAGAGCTGGGCATTTACTCGCGAGCGTATTATCTGATTGCTATGCCAGCAAATCTGTTCGGCAATCTGAACAAGAGCGTGATTTTCCCGCTCCTGTCGAAGGTTCATCAGGACAAGGCTAGGTTATGCAGCGCTCAGCTCAAGGGGTATGCTTTGACGGCGGCGCTTGCTCTACCGACTAGCGCATTTCTATGCTGTTTCGCAAAAGAGATTGTTCTGACAATCCTCGGCCAGAAATGGACGGATGCCGTCGCTCCCATTATCATATTCTCTGCAGTAATTTATTTCCGCGTGGGTTACAGAGTGTGCGCAGCCGTGACGCTTGCGACGGGCCAAAGTTACCGAACGGCCTCCATGCAGATCATTTACATGGCCCTTGTCGGTTCATTCGCGTTCTTCTCGGCGCCCTACGGCGTGAACGCAGTTGCCTTTTCAGTGTCCGGCGCCATTGCGACGAGTTTCTTCCTTTATGCGGCGATGACTTGTCGGATGACGGGATTATCAGCTCTGGATTTCGCGCTCGTCCATATGCCGCCTGTCGCATTCGCTGCTGTGGTGTTCGCCACCGGCTCTGCGGTCAAAATGTTGCTTGCCGGATCGCCCGACTATCTTGTGTTAGCGACCGGGCTTCTCGTTATAGGTACATTGTCCGTTGTCACTGTCTATCTGAGAGCGTCGCTACTCTTCGGAAAACATGGTGCGGAAGTCTTGCAAACTCTGTCATCTAAGAAAACGAAATGGATTAGATTTGTCTAACCCACGGTACCTGCACACTCGGCGCCTCTCCGACTGCCCCTCCGGGGTCCGCAATCACATCATATAAGTACGGGGATTGGAGACACAGTCGCCGGCCTTGAGACGGTAGGCCTTCTTGACGAGGAGGCGATTGCCGTTTTCTCTCATCGGAATTCGACCTTGCGCGCGGCAAACCGGGTTCAGTGAACGGCTGCTCCTCTGTGCTCGAACGGGCACTACGCACTGGGTACCGTGAAACTTGTCTATACCTATCCCGTGCCTGTTCGGGGGCCAGGCGGCAAACGCCGTTAACCGCACAAAGTCAGAAATTGTCACCTCCATAATCGAACAATTCCGCAGTTGCGCGGGTGCCTGTCCAAATCCGCTGTCGTGCTGAATGATCGAGGCGGGCAACCGCTCGGGTGTTGACGTCTGGTGCGATGTGATCGGGTGCTTCATCCAATTTTATCCGCAGCTTTTCGCCAGTTGCGGCGTTTGTGTTCGTCATCCGCTCCGTCCCAAATGATTTAACCTTAAACCAGATCTTTCCGTCTTCCGCTGCCGCTATGCCGAGCGCGTCGTAAAGGCTCTTAGCAAAGGTATCCGGTGATTGGATCAAGTCCTCGAATCGAAGCGATAGCGCATCACGCTTCCTCGAGGCTCTGAACATCAGGCTAGTCACATCATTGTACCATTTGATCGCGCGCGCCTCGCTGAGACCGCTGCGTATCAGCCCTTCGCACATCGGCAATGGATGCCGCGTAAGCACAAGGTTCCGCGCTTCCATAAAGCCGCGCGCGATCGCGTCGTCGAATGCAATGTGGTAATCCATTACCTTCAAAACGACGTAGCGTGCTTGGGACTTTTCGTTGCGCTCCCCGGCGGGGATCGTTTTGGCAGTCGCTGCGAGCATATGCCGCCAAAGGAAGGGGACAGACGCCCAGTTGACGGCCCCGCCAACATGGCACGCTGCTTTGCGCAGCTTGTAGAAGCGTCCGAATACGCCCTGATGCCACTCGCAGTTTGGCTTCAACACATCCGGCGAGCTGCCGATGATATTCCAGACAATGTTTGACCCACCTCGGCCAAAGCAGTTCAATAGAAGCGCATTGGGCGGAAGAGCTTTGCCCGGCCTGGTGGGAGGCGAAGCACCGATCCTGTCAGCGGTCTGCATCTGCTTTCTCCGTTATCGCATCAGGCGCGACCCACTTCCCTGGCTGTCGTTGAAAGGCTAAACTGGAACCTATGATATGCTGCGGAGCTTGTGAGGAGAAGCGCGATAGTAAGTAACGGGTGTCCATGCGGAGTCTCATCCCGAAACCAGCATTTATTGGCACACGACAATGACCAACCGCCTTTCTCGCCGGGACCTGGCGCGGGCCGCATGCGCCGCCCTTGTGCTGGCGGCCGCCGGTCGGCCAGGACGCGATGCTTGCGCCGCCGGTCCGGCGCAAGGCTCGCAGCCGAACGCTCACTCCTGGCATCCTGGTCTGTTCCCGGAAATGATTGTGAAATCCTGGTTTCAGGAGGATCTGGCCGAAGGCGAAGTCTCCTCGTGGCAATCGGGCGGCGTGAAGCCGGTGGCTGCGATGCAAGCCGAGCCCTCCCTGCGCCCGACAAAGCTTCCGAATAACGGCGGCGTTCTCTTCAAGAAGGGCACGAAACAGGCATTGACTTGGCCCGCCGATAACGATGCCCCCTATCTTCACCGCTGGTGGTTGGTGATCGCCCGGTGCAATTCGGCAGTCAACGCCGACGCGAATAACGTTTCCGTTCTTTGCGTCAATGGCGCGGAGGGTGGCCCGGTGCATCGCCAGCCCCAGGTCTGTTTCAAGCCCTCGGCCGGCACATTCGTTTCGCGGCTCCATGACGGCAAGCTCAAGAGCGAGGAAGGGCTATGCTCGACGGATTTTGGCGACTGGAATGTCATGGTCGGGTACCGCCGCGGATTCGTGATGCAGGCTGTGGTGAATGGGATCAAGACGGCCGGCCAGACGATTTATGCATTGGCACCCAACCGGGTGAAATCGCAGAGCTTCATGGGCGATGTGAACAATCCGATGAGGGCAGATGTCGCGATCGACTGCGTCATCATCGGACAAAGCGAACTAAATGACTCCCAGATCGACAGGCTAATGGGATGGGGCATGTGGCGCGTCGGCCGGCAATCCGCCCTGCCCGGCGATCATCCCTATCGCCAGAGCCCTCCTTCAGCTGTGGATGCGAACGACAAACCGGAACGTTATGCGTTCGATTCAGCCTCGTGGGCGTCCTGGGCAGCCATCGGCGATGAGCGATATGCTCATCGTGGTGAGGCGGCGCCCCCGATCCGCGCTTACACAACGGTTTTTTTTGACGACTTCGAATCCAACTCGGTTGTCGATGATTTCACAGGCGCGCAAAGCAGCATCTGGTATGCGCCGACCCATCTGACGACCGTTGGTGTTGACGCCGCTACCCCGCCGATCTCGGCGTCGCCCTCCTCCTATGTGCACGACGCCACCAGCCACACGCTGGCGCTCCGGCTCTTGCATAAGGGCCGTTGGAGAACAGGTGCGTTCTCTTCCGTGAACAACAATGGCCAAGGGCGGTGTTGGGGAAAGGGGATCTTTGAGATCCGCGCCAGACTGCCGAAGATACTCGCGCCCCGCCCTGGATTTTTCCCTGCTTTCTGGGCGTATGGGAAGGAGCATCTATTCTGGCGGACGCGCAATCGTCTTGAGACGGACTTTTGGGAATATGACGGTCTCAATGGGGCCTATATCAACATCAGCCAGCACGTGCACAAACCCAGACTCGGCTATGCAGATCCACATATCACGCCACGTGACGTGCGCCGGAAAATCGCCGGCTATCAAGTCGATCCATCAAGTGGTTTTCCTAGCACGATCGACGTATACGATGGCGAATTTCATACGTGGTATGCGCAGATCGAAGATGATTATACTTATTTCGTGATCGACGGCTATGAAGTGGCGCGCGTTCCGACGACACCGGAGCTCGCAGTAAAAAAATACATCGTCGTGGATTTCGCTTACGATAAAAAAAAGGGGCGCGCTCAACCGGACCCGTCGCAGACGTATGACATGGTGATTGACTATATAAGGGTCCGGCAGACGGAAACGGAACTGGCTAGGGTCCCGACGGGCTTCAGCGCATTGCCGGCCTTCTCGGGCCGGGCTTCACCGGGCCAGGCGCTGACCGTCGTACCGAACGTTATTGCGTCGCAAATAGAATGTCTATGGTATCGTGACGGCGTTCCGATCGTGGGCGAAACCGGCACAAGTTATGAGCTCAGCTCGCGGGATGTCGGGCATAAGATTCGCTGCCATGTTCGCGCGGTTTCTGTGCTCGACCAGCCAGAAGCCTGGACCCCGGAGAGCGAGACCGTCGGCTAGAACGTATCGACTGCGCGACACCAGGATGCGTCATCACTCTCGTCGGGCTGCTAACGAGCTCTGCCACCAGTAAGCCTCCCCGCAGCCGAGGAGGGTGAGTTTTCCCAACAGGCGGAAACCTCTTCGATATGCGATTGCCACAGCGGGCGGAACGATGGGGTCGTCGGCTGGAGCAGCGTGAAGTGTTTCTCCGCGGGCTGGCATTGATACATCCAACAAGTTCTGTTTCCGGGAAAGAGAACGTGCTAAAAGAATATCGCGCCGCGAGGGGGCTGTGATGCGTTATCTCCTCACATTCGCGATACTGAGTCTCTTCCTGCCAATCAGGCTCGAGACGGGTCTTGTATTGCTGCGTCCGTTCGAGCTGATCGCATTGCTGATGCTTTTTTTTGGCCTGGCGACGGGGCGTTGGCGAAATTTGGCTTTTTCAGCCGGTTTTCTACTGCTCCTGCCCTTCTTGGGCTGGCACATGGTCTCGGCCTTCAGCGTGGACCCAGAGAACGGCCTGCGCGAGCTGTTGCAGATGTCCACCGTGGGCGCTTTTGCGTTCGCCATCGCACAGGAGGCTAGATGGCTCGAGACGCAGAAGGCCGTCAACATCTTGCTTTTCGGCATGATGCTGATTCTCGCCTATACGATCACCTGGCATGTCGCCCATGGCTACTTGGTCGGTTGGAAGCATCTGGTCGATCCGAGGCTCGCGTTCACCTTCCTTCCAATTGCGCTCGCAGGGCTCCTCCTCTTCGTCAACCGGGGCAAGCGGCGCACCCTTTGGTTGGTATGGGTAGGGATACTTCCCCTGCTCCTGCTATCCGGGGAACGCAAGGCGTTTTTGATCTACCTCTTTCTGACCGCCGCGCTTCTGATGCGCGGCCGGCTCGCTGCGATGGTGCCAGCGATCGCCGCTGGCTTCGTGGCACTTTTCGTGCTGTCGACCACGATCAATAACGCCTATGTCGAGAAGCAAATGCAGACCATTCTCGATCCGCTGAGCATGGGGCAATACGAATATCTGGCCGCGAAGGGGAAATATGCCCCCGGAGACACCCCGAGCAATGTACAGCGCGCGTTTGCTTTTACCCTGTCCAGACAACTCATCTCCGAATATCCACTGATGGGCGTGGGTACGAACCAATTCAAGAATATTATCGAGAGAGATTTCAGCGAACTTCCTGACGAGTTGCAGCTTGGGATACATGGCGAGTTTCAACGTATCCTCACCGAGAACGGCATCATTGGGCTCAGCCTCTATGTTCCCATATGGATTGCTGCATGGTTTCGCTTAAGCCGTACTCTAAGCCGGGCGCTTTCTCTCGGATTGATCGGAGCGGTCCAGGCACGGCTTCTGCCCCTCGTGCTCCTTGTTCCCTGCGCCTTTTACGTTGGAACAGAAGCCTCCGGCACACGAGCTTTCGTTACGCTGAGTCTTGTCTCGCTCCTGCCTGAATTGACGCGGCACGGGCTTTGCCTATCATTGCACAGGATGCGGAGGAGCCATCCCAGGGGCATGAGACATCCTCGATTTCTCGCGAGCCCCTTGCCAGGAAACACGAGATGAGTGTTTCGGTTATCATGACATGTCACAATGAAGAACGCTTCATCGCGCAGGCAGTGGAAAGCGTGATTAATCAGACGGCGTCGAGCCACATCAAAGAGATCATCATTGTCAATGATGGCTCGAAGGACGGCTCGTCGGAAGTGATTGCATCGCTGGGTCGCAGGGAACCGCGCGCACATGTCCTGACGACGGCGGGGATCGGGCTTCCATCGGCGAGGAATCTTGCCATCAGACATGCTGCTGGCGATCTTATTGCAATTCTCGACGGCGATGACTTCTGGGCCGAGGACAAGCTTGAACGTCAATTAGCCGTCTTGGGCAATGGCTGCAAGGCAGGTCTTGTCTATGGCGATTTTGTCGATTTTTCCGCTCCGGATCTGTCCGATGCTCTACACGTCGCCGTGCGCCGCTATCGCGCGGACCAGTGCGATACGCTGCCGACATATTTTCTGCTTGATGGGCCGATTATTCCTTCCAGTATGGTTATGCGGCGGGAGATGGTCGAAGATATCGGCGTATTCAACGAGGCATTCAGGGCTGGAGAGGATACAGAGTTTTGTCTGCGCGCAGCCGAGCGTTGGACATTTCAACATGTGGCCGGAGCACTCGTCTATAAACGGCGCCATGGCTCGAACATAACCCGCAGACTCGACGCGCTTCTGCCGATAGGCGAAGGCCTCACGCGAGAATGGGCCATCCGACGGCCGGAACTTGCGCACCTCGCGCGTCGGCGCAACGCGCGTTTGTACGCAAAGGCGGGCAATGATTGCGTGGCTCAAGGCGAAACGAAACGCGGAGCGCGCTTGCTCATTCGCGCGATGTGGCACGATCCATTGTCATGGCGGGTGTACGTTTACTTTTTTCTTTGCGCCCTGCCGAGGGGCATGGATCCGCAGGTGCGCCGTGCAGCCAAGCTATTGTTCTACCGCGCCTTGCGCAAAGACTTTGCTGACAGCTCTTAAAGATGCTGGCGGAATGGCGAGAGTTCGAGCATCTCAGGCGGCAGCCCTGGAATCCTTCCGTAGCGATTATTCTGTACCGCGACGGCAGGATCATAACGGAGGCGAAATCAGAGCTCTCCGATGCGCAAACGACCACTATCCGGTTTTGCTTCCCGGTTCGCGCGATGAAGGCGGCAGCACTCGCCGGGTTTGATTCCACCGCGTTCTGCAAGCCAACGGCGTTGAAGCCACGTTGTCGATGCAGCATCGGTCGCTGCGTCCCGTCCCCGGAGGCGGGCCAAGAACGCACCATCCAGGCCAGTATATTCGATCTGTACGCCCCAGAGCGATACCGCAAGGAGCGCGCTCGGCGGCATTGTTAACAAAGGCGTCAACGAGCTCGAACGTGTATCGGTGCAGCTCGCCGAGCTTGATAAAACTCTCGCCAAACAATCGCTCAAGGATCACGAGCTCTCCGGTTGATGACGATACCGGGCGGACTTCCGTGGCTGCTTCAACAATCCTTTCATCGTTTGGCGATATTCATTGGTTCCCGACTCCGGAAAAGCTGAGCAGCTACTTTGGCCTCGGGCTCAGCCCATTCAGCTCCGGAAACGTCGCGCCTGCACAGGTTGCCCAGTCGAAGGTGCGTGCCCGTGATTTGGCAAGAGCACCGTCGCGCTCACGCAGTTCTGCATTGGCCACGTAGGTTGCTATCGCGCGGGCCATCGCGTTCACGTCCTCCGGGGGCACCAGCACACCAGTGGAGCCCATGACCTCGGGTATGCCGCCGACGGCCGTCGCTATCGAAGGACATCCTTGCGCACCGGCCTCAACCAACACTAGCCCGAAGCCCTCGATCTTTCCCTGTAGCTCTCGTGCGAACAATGTGTGGCACGCCGCACGGCGGTATAAACGCTTTAAGTCGTCGTCGGACAGCCTACCGGTAGCGATCACTGGAACACGAGTTCGTGCCGCTTCATCCAATATCTTTGAGGCATAGGCCTGATCTTCGGCCCGTCCAGCCATCACAAAGATCGGATTGTCTAATCCGTATTCATCGCGCGCGCTCGCGATAGCCCGGACAGTTTCCAACTGGCCCTTCCGAGGCTCGATACGTCCGACTGCGCAAATGACGCTTGCAGCTTGTGGTACAGCTGCAAGTTGCGGGTGTTCAAAATTCCCATGGATTGGCTGAAACCACATGGGATCCACGCCGAGATACGTGACGACACCCTTCCGGGGCATTCCAAAACTTTCGGAAAAGATCCGCAGCGTCGCATGTGAGTTGGCGAAAACGACCTCTGCTCCTTCGTAGGCGCGGCGTACAAACCGAAAAAGGATGGAATCGGTCCTGAATTTGCTGACTTCGCTGCCATGAATCATCGCTCGATACCCTCTGCGATGGAACGGTCGTAGCACAAATGTCACAAGTACACTGCGTATGTCGGCGGCCAACAACAACCTGTCCTTAGGAACGTTGCGCAGAATAGAAAGCGCCCGCAGCACCCCGAATGGAGAAATTTGATGATGCCGCAGAATGCGATGGGTATCCGGCTCCTGGGGAACGGCAGGAAGATCAGGATAGGCAGGCGCTATGACGGTCGCAGCGTGGCCACCAGCACGAACGATGTCGACCAACCGTGCGGCGTATGTTCCGATGCCACCAGGAAATGGATGATATTCGTACGTCATCAGGATGATGCCGCGCGGAGGCTGAGATATCATGGGTCAAGAACTCCCAATGCCGCCCGCCTCGCCTTTAGCCGATATGAAGGGATACTGTAGGCGGGCCGAGAGAACAGTCCCGCGATGATCAGCGATGCCATGCTCTGCAATTGCACGCGTTCAACTGATCCGCGAATCGCAGAAAACCGGGCCGCTTCGCTACTGTCGCCAAGCGACTTTGGTTTCCCAGTTTGCGCGCCCGATCTAATAGACGCCACGTAACGGTTGCGAGCCCGCGGCGCCGGGCTGCGTGCGTGGCGCGCTCCAGTCAGCCCCTCGGCGTCAACCCGCAGCAGATCCTCCATCGCCGTGATGCCTGCGGTCAGGCAGAAGCGCTCGAAGCTTGCTTCCAAAGCTTGCCACGCCTACTCAACTTCCTGCCAGACATCAGCAATCCGTTCTTGCTATGCTTTCTCATGGCGTTGCTCTCCTTCGTGGAATCAGCACCCCGAGCCTACTGGCCCAAGGCGGGTAATGCTGCCCTTTCTGGTGCAAGAGCGACCGGGACCCCCTGGATACATTCGCAAGACGACCTAACAACTTTTTCGCTGCCGCGCATCGTGACGAGCCAATAGTGTACAATTGCGATCTTCACGAGACCCCTCTGTTCAATATGCCTGCTCCACAACTAGGCCTGGTAATACCGATGATAACGTTCACTGTAAAATTCGGCGCTGCCGAATTTTTGGTACCGCTTGATTCTTTTGATATCGACCTTGTTGAGCAGAACGCCGATGCATTTATCCGCCAGGGTCGGGTTGTTGTCGAGGATTTCGCGCACGAATGTACGAGCGGTCACACCCCATTCAACAACCAGAACAAGGCCGTCGAGGTGCTGGATAAAGGACCTCACGTCCGCGACTGGAGCCAACGGGGGCAAATCAACGACAACGTAATTGAACATAGGGCCCACCTTGAGCAGGAAGTCGCCCATTTTCTCGATAGGCTGCACGGTGTTTGCGAGCTTTTGTTGGCCCTGGTTCACGCCGGGCAGGAACCTCAATGGCAATGACTGATGGGCCAGCACGTCTCTCGGATTGAGTTCTCCAGCCAACAAGTTGGCCAGGCCTCGTTCCCAGCCGTTGGCTAACATAGGGGACAATCCAGGATTGTGGATATCAGCATCGATCAACAATGTCTTACAACGCTGCATAGCAAGAACCATCGCTAAATTAGCAGCGACCAGAGACTTCCCTTCTCCCGGGAGGCAAGAAACGATGCCGAGCGCCTTGGTGCTCTTCCTTGGTAACTCGACGTCAACAGCGACTTTCACAGTTCGCATCGCTTCGGCGAATTCCGAGCGCGGATGTTGTTCTACCCAGTTGAAAGCGCTGTTCCCCACCTCGATGAATGACGGCTCTCCGGCAGCACGATCGTGCTGGTTTCGCCGAATTGGCTTCCCGTCCAGCAAAGGGATCATTCCGAGCGTCTGAAGTCCGAGCTCATCGCGCACTTGAGCCGTCGTGCGGAAAAAGCGCTCACGGTACTCCCGAATTCCGCCCACACCGGCGCCAACCATGCCGCCGAGCACGACGCAGAACGCCAACGTAAGACTGCTGTTCGGAGAACTCGGTCTGCCGGGGTATGGTGCCTCCGAGATAGTCCGCGCCTCCGTCAACGCTATCGAAAGGTTCTGCAGGCTCGCTTGGTACTGCTGCAGAACCTCTTCATATTGCGACTTGAGAGAGGACGCCTCAAGTTCGAGCTGGCGCAAGGTAACCAGCGTCTCCTTGGTCAGCGCATTGTCTGTTCGGAACCTGTGGATTGCGAGCTCGGCATCAACCGATCGCTTCCGCACCGTCTCGAGCTCTTCCGCCAGTGCGCTGCGAGCTCGGATAATCGACTCGTCTTTGGCTCCGACCTGGTCAGCGATATAGATTTCTGCATATTTACTGGCTATTTTTTGCGCCATTTCGGGGCTAGGCGACCGAAATTGGACTTGCAGAATGTAAGAATCTCCTACGCGATCTACCGTTATATTCTCAGCCAGAATGCCAAATGCCTCCCATCGAGGATCGGATCCTCGCGCGGCACTCGATTTCACCGGCGCTCCACTTGCTTCGGAACTGCCGATGAATGGCCAAACCAACCGAGCGACCGATCCTGTGAGACTGTCGAGCAATGAATATGGCGCTGACAAGAAAGAGCGATCGGTAGCAAGACCGAGGCTGTCAACGACCTTTAGCCCGATGCGGTCGGAACGCAACAATTCGACCTGACTCAGCATCATCGGGTCAAGCGGTGCGGAGCTTCCGCTCTCTGTTAACTTCGTCACGACGGATGGCTGGTTCTTGTCGATCAGGATTCTGGCGGTCGACTCGTACAAGGGCACCTCGGCCCAAAGATACGCCAGCCCCAGCATAAGTCCTGCGAGCGCGCATGTAAGGACGAACCTCAACTGCCGTTGCGCTGCCGCCACGAGTGTTTCGAGATCAATCGTTCCCCACTGAGGATCGCCGAATGTGAAGGCAGAATCCGGGTGCTTTTCAACTTCGCGGAGCATAAGCCTTCAAACCCGTGGGATGAGACTGGCAGCGCATTGGTAATGACAAACACCATACCACATTATCTGACTAAATGTCTGCAAATTCAGTATCGACGCACGCGAAGCACAGGCACACCGCTCGGGGCGGGCATCAGCCCGCTCTTCGTCAAAGGCGCAACTCCTAGCCTCATGCTATAAACGAAACCTCACGCGGCCCATGATCCGACTGCCGCAATTCCGCTGCATGTCGTAAGCTCCAACTGAAGGAAGAAATTGAGTCGTGTTGCCAAATGGCAAAACATCTGAGCAAGAGATTCCGGGCTCCGGTTGAGCCTGTCCTGCGGGAAACAGGAATGGCTCGTCGATCCCAGACGCGCGCTAACGATCACCGCAAGTGTCCGGCGCGCATCTGGCGCCTCGCGGAAAGCCTCTCCGGTGCCCGAATAAGACAGGTTGCAGTCACATTTTGTTTCGTGGTGTGGGGTGTCATCTTGCTGATCGTCCTGCTCTAGCAGCCAGAGCCTATAAAGGCAGAGCGTGGCCCGCCTCACTTGCTAAGTGGCTCGGCAGTTGCTCCCTTTCGGACTCATCGCGCGATGTGTGACTTCGGAGTCACCGATTCTTTGGAGACCGAGCGCCACACTAGCAGCATGACAGCAACAAAGTACCCGATCTGTATCAAGATCCCACAAATTAACGTCTGGACAAACGTGCCCCAGAGGGAGCCGGTGAGCAAATATATACTGATGGCGAATGCCAACAGTACTATGACAAGGCCTCGCAAAAAAAGCAAAAAGGACATCGCCGTCCCACTCGCAGCCGCTGACGTGACGCGCTCCTTGGCTATCCAGGCCTCAGCGCGTTAACCATCATAACATATCGGAACGGGTCAGGGCGACCGATATATTAGCAGGTGCGAATAAATACGCCCAACCTGTGCCAGGACGCTTGCTTCCAGGAGTTGTGGCGTCAAAGTTCTGCAAAAAATGGCGTGGCATTCAGTGGTGACGTTGGTGTGTCCGCCGCGCAGCTTCCGTGTTTAGCGGAGCGGCGGACATGGCGGCCGCGCGTCAGGCGGGCCAACGCCGCTCAGGCCACCAGAACGCGACTGCCATCAGGTAGCGCGCGACCGGCTGCTCGCTGGCTGGCGGTGTCGCTTCCGGCCGACGACACGCCGGTGACGTCAGCCATAGCGTTTGGGCTCCACGACTGCACCAGATCGACGACCAGGAGCGGTCGCGAACGATAGCAAAACCATGATCGACGCGATCGCGGTGGTCGCCGGATAGTTGTATTCTTCCAGCCGGATGACGATCAGAGTGGCGCGATCTCGGAATATCGTCTGCCTTGTTGCCGTTGTTCAGAGCGTAAATTCGCCTCAAAGGAATGGCGTTGTGAGAAAGGTCTGCGTCGACGTCATGCTTAAACATTGCCGGGTGATCGCGAATGTTGAATAGATCGGTGCGCTGGATGCGGGCAGGCAGCTGCGCTGCGCTCGCATGCGTGTTTTTGTTTTTCGCATACGCGAATCCGTCGAATGGCCTTGCCCTAGCGGAGGAGTACAATGTCGGCGAGTACCGTCTGCAGACTGGCGACGTGATCGGCTTCGCTGTCTTAGGCTATCCCGAGATGCAAAAGCGAGCTGTCATCGACCAAAGCGGTGTAATCGTGTTGCCGGTCCTGGGCCCCCTAACCGTTCTCGGGAAGACAATAGAGGATGTTCGCAAGGAGGTAATTGAGGGTTTAAAACCAAAATCCCTTCCACAACGATCCGCCGACGGCACTGAGACTTGGACTGGGTTTTACCCGGATCAGATTGTAGTTGATATTGAGGAATACAGACCCGTCTATATTGACGGGGACATTGCCTCTCCTGGGACTCAGGCCTTCAGACCAGGCATGACTGTCCGACAGGCTGTGGCGGCTGGCGGCGGCTACCAGCTCGGTCGCGGTGAGCTTCAAAACCCTGAGATGACAGCAGCGGACCTTGGCGGCCGCCTCCACATTCTGCGCATCAAGTACCAGGAAAGCGAAATCAAGGCTGCTCGCATAGAGGCGCAGCTGAGCGGCGCCAGAGCGATTGAGGTTCCGGACACAGAACGTGACCCGAGCCTCGAACCTCGTCGCGACGAAGCTTTGCAGCAGGAGGGGAAGCATCTTGAAGCTGTCTATGCGGATCAGGAGAAAGAGCGCGCTTCGATTAAGTTGGCTACAACCAAGGCGGCGGAGCGAATGGGCTACCTGAAGGAGCAGCAGAAGGCGGATCAAGCGGGCGCAGCCGCAGATGCAGCGGAACTTGATCGCCTCAAGAAGCTCTTCGAAAAAGGTCTGATCCAGATCACGAGGGTCAACGATGCTCAACGCGCAGTGCTCTTGTCAGCGACCCGCGCGTTGCAAACCAACGCTGAGATCGCTCGACTTGAACGCGACCAAGGGGACTTGCAGCGCAGTCTAGATAAGCTTATCGACCAGGGTCGAATTGACCTGTTGGCTGACTTGCAGGCTGAACGCGCGGCGATGACGCAAATGCGCGCTGAGATGGATTCATTGACCAAACAAATCGCCTACGTGATGCAGATGCGCAGCGACCTTGTAGGCGAAGGGGACCGAATTACGATCGGTGTAACCCGCTCCACTGACGGACAGGCAGCGACGACCGAGGTGACTGAAGATACTCTGCTTGCTCCGGGTGACACCATCACAATTACGCTGGAGGTCCCACCAGGAGCGGTCGCGAACTAAACAATTAAATATTGTATAGAGGCGGCGCGTAGTTGCACGTGTCCTATGGAAATGTGGTCCGGGCCAAAGATCGTTCTGGTGGCCGCTCAGGGTCCGGGCAATGACGTGACTGCCGCGTGCGCCGCCAAAGCCTGGCATCAAGCATCTAGCTTCAACAGATTGGGCTCGGTACGCCCGAACAGGGACGCACTCACCTCTCCAGATAAATCTTGTCATAGAGAGGCCGAGACTCGGCGTTTCGCATCCGTTTCACTCGAACCTTGATCCAGCGAGGGACCAGTCCGCGGCAGCAGACGTCGACCGTGTGAGGCAGACGTGAAATGGCCATGCGCGGCTCCAGTACAAAGAGCTTCTTCGACAGGTACCAGGCTGCGGAAGGCCGCCCTTGAAGCAAAGCTCTCACGGCAAGCGAATTGATCGTGTCAAGCAGATGGGCATTGAGATCGCTCCCAAATTGCGGATATTTGTCGTGAAACTCGGCTAGGACAATTTGATACGAACGAAACATCTGCATGACATCGCTCGACATGTTGCCGCTCGTCCTACGGTAACCCACAAGATATTGGGGCACGACACGAAACTCGTAATTCTCCGCTATTCTGAGGCACATTAGAAGATCTTCGCAGCCTTGTGCGTTCCTCGCCCTCAGGGAAGGATCAAACTGTCCCGCCCGCTCGAATGCGGAGCGACGTACAAGCATCGAACTTCCGTTACCGACAAAGTTGTTTCTGCACATGCGTTGCAGCACGCGACCATCGGCATCGGGCTGTTTGAGTGAAAATATCCGACCGTCCTCGTCGATCTCCGCAAACCAGCAATATGCCAGGCCAGCTGACGAACCTCCTTCCTGCAGGACGCGCAGTTGCAGTGCGATTTTAGACGGAGCCCAAAGATCATCCGCGTCCACGAACGCTAGAAACTCCGCATCGGTGGCAGCGGCGCCGCTGTTGCGCGCGTGCGCAACACCCGCGTTCGGCTGCCTGAAAAGGCGTATACGCCGATCTTGCTCGGCATAGGCGGCCACGATTGACGCGGACCGGTCCGTCGACCCATCATCCACTACGATAATGTCCAGCGCCTGGTGGCTCTGCTGGCAGATGCTGGTCAGCGTCGGGAGAATGGTTCTCTCGGCATTGAACATGGGCACCACGACGCCTATCACAGTGGCATTGTGCTGGCTCATTTGCCTTCGTCTTCTCTCACGACGTGGTAAAATGGCACATCAGGCCGGTAGTTCCATCAAATTTCACTACTTTAGCTGATGGAGGATTCAACCACGACGGCCGAGCGGCAAGGCAGAGGCCCCCGGCGAGTTCCACTCAGCACTCCTGGAAGCGATAAAGTGGCGGCCTCCGGACTTTAGCTGGATATTTAGGAACTCCGATTGTGTAGGTGAGGAACCTCCCGAACTGCCCGTCGCGGCATTCCCGCTGCCCGAAGCCATGCAGCAGTCGCAGCCTCGCTCGATGAAACAGGCGTCCACTATTCAACGACAACGCCCCGGCCGAGATCGCCGGCTGCCCACGCATGCACGCAATGCAGCCGTTCATTGTTCGATCACCGCGATCCAGGACCATACCCGTTATGGCGACATGGCACGGGATCTCCGGGGCCGCCGCCGATGCCAAGACGCAACGCCAAAATTTCCTCCGGTCGCCGCGGGCACCCGCAACCGGAAACGATGGCGGGCGTTGCTGTGACGAACAGGATATAAGCTTATCTGGCAGCAAGCTGGTTGAGGAAAGCCCCACCGTCATGAAGCCAATGAATGAAGAACACCTCGCAGTTCTACGCAGACACATGGTCGAGATGATTGCAATCCATACCGACCTTGCAAGCGAAGAACTCGGCAAGGCGGCGCTCGATGAACGGGTGATGGCAGCGATGCAGCGGGTGCCGCGCCATCTCTTCGTGCCAAGCTCGGTGGCGCCTTATGCCTACCAGGACATGCCACTGCCGATCGGCTTCGACAAGACCGTCTCGCAGCCGTTCATCGTCGCTCTCATGACCGATCTCCTTGCTCTCCAGCCGCACGAGGCGGTGCTCGAGATCGGCACCGGCCTGGGCTACCAAACCGCAATCCTCGCGGAACTCGCCGGGCACGTTTGGAGCGTCGAAATCATCGAGGAATTCGCAAGCCATGCCGAGACTCTCCTGCAGGGCCTCGGTCTATCCAATATCAGCATTCGTGTCGGTGACGGGTCTCGCGGCTGGCCCGAGCACGCCCCATTCGATAAGATCCTAGTCACCGTCGCGGCTGGGCGGGCGCCGCCGGCTTTGCTTGAGCAGCTCAAGACGGGGGGCCGCCTGGTTCTGCCTGTGGGCCCTGAACAAGGGCAGTTGCTGACGGTCATCGACAAGGATTCGGTAGGGCAACTGAAGACTCGCAAACTCATCCCGGTTCGGTTCAGCCGGCTCGAAACGGTCTAATGAGGGTGCGGACGTCTGGCCCACAGGGGCAGCAACTTCGCTATGGCCAGAGATGACGCAGGCCGCGGGAGGATTGTTTTTAACCGACTGTGCCCGCGACAGCGCCTCGCGTTTTCCGCCGCCAAACCAGTATGAGATTTCGCGTCTCACGGCTGCTTCGCGTCCGCTCGTTTGAGCATGGCAAATGCGCGATTGATCCGTTGCAGAGCTGTGGCGTTTGCCAGCAGTGCGTAAAGCGCGAACCCGCCCGTGAGAATCCAAGGCGAAGCGGCGCCCATGGCGATCGCCAATCCATCGGCGACTAACAGCACGCAAATGAACACCAGGCGTTCCATCCGTTCGAAGAAATCCGGCCACGCCTGGTTTTCTATGGGGATTTCGATCGCCGTCCGCGCCTTGGCGTAGCTGGTGAGGATTCCGCCCGCGAATGCGATCATTGCGATCGCCCACAGATCGGCGACCCAGCCTATTGCCGCAAACACGGCAAGTTCCTGATAACGGTCGGCCATGGCGTCGAAATAGCCACCGGCCTTGGTGCTCATATGTCTCCGACGGGCGACCGCACCGTCCAGCGCGTCGAAGGTGAAGGCCAACGCGAGGCAAACGCCAAAGCCAAGGCTCGACTGGTGGTACACATAGGCGGCGCACGACAGGGCGACGAGCACCAGACCGCCGGCTGTAACCTGGTTCGGGGTCATGCCGATCCCGATCAGCGGAGAAGCGGCGTGCTCCCATAGCGGGTCGATACGACGTTTCATGAGACCGGCGATCATGATGACTTGGCTCCTCTGATGATGTCGTCCGCGAAGCTTAACCGGCAAATTGTGGGTTCGTTCCAGCCCGTCGGCGCCGACCGAGGTGATCAGCGCGGCCGAGACCGGATCAGGCCCGGCTCAACCAGCAGCGTTTCTTTGGCGAATGCGGCCAATGGATTAAGGTAGCCAGAGAACTGTCAAGCTGTCGGCGAAACACAAAGACTCCGGTCGCTGCGATAACCGCCCGATGTTGTTCCGATATTTCTGCAATGCCCGTCGTGTCTGCCGCCGCACATCGACTGGCAGTCTAGCGGCAGTAACCCGAAAGATGTGACTATGATGCCTATTTACAATTCACGGGGAAGCCGTCCGAAACTCCATGCGTAAATTTCTGCCTAAGTTTGCTTGCCTACTCGCGACCTCTGCCGGCGCAGGATTCTCTCCGTTATGGCCGGGCACGGCCGGCGCGGGCGTCGGAGTGGCTCTTGCCGCGGTGCTGATACCTGCATCGCCTTGGCTGATCGTGCTCGCCTATATGGCCTTATTCGCCGTGGGAGTATGGGCGTCGTCGCATGTCGTCTCCCGTACCGGGACGGAGGATCCGCAGATCGTCGTCATTGACGAGACCTTCGGCACCGCCGCAACACTTTCCATGCTGCCGCTCGACCCGGTCTGGTGGGCAGCAGGTTTCCTTGCCTTCCGGTTTTTCGATGTCGTCAAGCCTTGGCCCATCGGCGTCGTGCATGAGAAGGTAAGGGGTGGACTCGGCATCATGCTGGACGACGCGGCTGCGGCTGTCTTTGCCGGCGCGTTGCTGCTTTTGCTGAACGATTTGATTCAACGTTTGCCGTAAGGGGGACATCTTAGTCTTCACCTGCCACTGTCGAGCTTGTTGCGGCCCACCGGGAAAACAGACCTCTCTCCACCAAATCTGCCGGAGCAGCGCTAGACCGCAGCGTCGCGCGGCCGTGCCAAATCGTTCGTTCCCTCCGGATCCGGCGCTTGGCCATAGCTCATCTTCTTCATCTGCTCGATCACCCGCGCCATCTCCTCGTCGGAAAGGACGGGCGGCTCACCAAGTGTAAGCGCCTGGACATACATGCGCGAAAGGGTTTCGACCTCGTTCGCCAGCCACAACGCCGCTTCCATGGTCTTGCCGAGCGAGATTTGGCCGTGCTGGCCAAGCAGGCAGGCGAAGCGATCCTTGAGTGCAACCAAGGCATTGTCGGACAAGGCCTGCGTGCCAAAGGTTGCGTATTCCGCGCAGCGGATCGTCGTACCGCCAGCCACTCCTGTCATATAGTGGAAGCTCGGGATCGTCTTGTGATGGCAGGCCAGCGTCGTGGCGTAGAGCGAGTGGCAATGCAGCACGACGTTGATCTCCTGCCGCTCCCTCAAAATGTCACGGTGGAAGCGCCACTCCGAGGAGGGCCGTCGGCCGACATAGGTGCCGTCAAAGCCCATCTCGACGATGTCTTCGGGCCTCATCGTGTCGTAGGGCAGCGACGAGGGCGTGATCAGGAAACCGTCGCTGCAGCGCACCGACAGGTTGCCGGCATTGCCCTGGTTGATACCGCTGGAGTTCATCCGGCGGCAAACATCCACCATCTCGCGGCGCAGAGCGCTGTCATCGGTCATCGATTGTCCCTTTTGCTGGTCTTGCCCTGTTGCAAGTTGTTTCGCTTCGCCAGTTCGCGCCACCGCTGTGCATAGGCTGCGAGCGCGTTACGGTCGCCGGCAAAGGCGGTCGGCCGGCTGAGTGCGATGGGAGCCGGCGTGTAACGAGTTTCATGTTCGCCAAGTAACGCCGCACCCGAAGCGGTGCCATAGGAGTCGAGGTTGTAGACCGTTTCGGCGTTTGGCCGCAGCGCGGCAACCAACGTGGCGTAGAGCGGATCCCTCAGGAAGGTGCCATCCAATGCAACCAACCCGTCTTCGTTCAGCGCATCGATACATTCGGTCGTCAGCAGCGCGGCATAGAGCACTGCGAGCGCCTTGCGCTCAGCAGGGGTTTCTGCAGGCGGCCCTTCAAACCGGCCGCGCCCAGCGCTGCCGGGAAACAGGCCGTCATCGTCGCCGAACGACGGCAATGCGAAGGTGCCGCGCCCAATCAACAAGCTGACCAGCGCTGCGTCGGCCGCAGTTTCTTCTTGCCCCTGTCCTGCCACATGACTGAACTCTCGTCCGCCCATGGTCAAAACGCCGCCGACCGGGCCTCCCGTCACGTCGCTGTTCAGCACCATTCCGCGGTTTTCATCGAGTTGGTCGAGAGGTGTCGCTGCGCACATTCCGACAATCCAGGTTCCGGTAGAGATCACGCAGGCGTCGCGCATGCCTGCCGCCTGGTAGCGGTAGAGGTTCAGGCTGCTGTCGTGGCCGCCAGTCAGGACAGACAGCTTTTCCGGTATGCCGTGCCGGCGCGCCAGATCGTGCCGGATTGGCCCCAACGTCTCCCAGGCCGGATGGAATGGTGGCATGAGGCGCTGCCACCCCTGCCCCGCGACAATGGGCGACCACTGCTTGCGCACATTGTTCCATAGATGCGATTGCGCCGAGAGGATCGTCGTTTCGGCCGATGGCACGCCTGACAGCCGCCAGGCCCAATATTGCGGCAAACCCAGATACCAGCGAGCCTGAGCGACGCGCTCCGGATCAACCTGCTGCATCCAGTACAGCTGGCGCGCCTGGTGGGCGGCCTTTAGCATGATCGCGCTGCCGCGATCGAAGAAATCGCCCGAAAGCGGCGCGTAGCCATCGCGAATTGCGGGCGGCAGATCCTGCTCGTAGTCAATCATCGGCAGGGCGGACGTCTCGTCGGGATCTGCGTTCACCAGAACTCCCGCGGAGCCATGTCCGGTGCCGACCACCTTTTCCAGCGGATGATGACGGCACAAACTGGCAAGCGAGCCGAACAGCCAGCCGCTAATGCCCTTGAGATCGTGCTGCCGCCAAGGTGGACCGGGCCGCACTTCGTTGTGGACAGAGAGGCTCTCCACGAGCACGCCGTCGAGCGTCATCGCGGAGAGCTTAATATTGGTCTTCCCGACATCGAAGACGGCGATCCTCGCGCCGTCCGCCTTCTGCCCGTCACCCATGGTGTCAGATCAAACCGTATTGGCGAGCCTTGTTGCGCAGGAACGGCAAGCCATTGCCCATCACCTCGGCCTCATCCTTCGCGACCGGGCGCCAGACCGAGAGACCGTAGGAGACTTCCGGCGGCATGTTGATGAAGCTTTCCATGGCAAGTCCGCCCTTGAAACCAATCGCCGCCAACGTTGCGTAAATCTCGTCCCAGGGGCAGTTGCCAGTGCCTGGTGTGCCGCGATCGCTCTCGGACAAGTGGATGTACTTCAGGTGATCGCGGGCGGCCAGAATGCCATTGGCTGCCCCCTTCTCCTCGATGTTCATATGGTAGGTGTCGAGATGAACAAAGATGTTGTCGGCCCCGATTTTCTCGACCATCCAGACGGCCTGCGCGCCGGTGTTGATCAAATGGTTCTCGTAGCGGTTCACGGCCTCGATTCCGAGTTCGATGCCGCGCTTCTTGGCGTGCTTGGCGGCGACGGTCAGCACATGCGCGATGTTGTCGTATTCCTTTTCGGTCGGTGGCACGCCGGTGCGTTCGCCGATACCGCCGAAAATCACGCCGGAAAGCGCCAGCGCGCCCATTTCCGCCGTCTTGTCGATGGCCTCTTCGAGATGTTCGATGGCGGCATCCGGCCGCACCGAGGCCCAGGCGCGCTCCGGCAGGCCGAGCGAGCAAACGGCAGGAAGATTGTGCTTTTCGAGCAAGGCGCGTGTATGCGCGGCATCGACCGCCGGCGCGTTCAGAAGCGCGATCTCGATAAAGTCCATCCCGTATTTGACCGAAGCCGCGATCGCCTTCTCCGCGCCGGCCCGGTCCCAGTTCATCGTCCACATCGAGGTGTGGACCCCAAAACCATGCATCTAACTCATCCTCTGTTTGTGTTTAGGAATTTGAGGCGCCCGGCAAGCCAGCGCAGGATCATCACCGTGATCATCAAAATGCCCCAGACCGCCGTCGCAAGATGCTGGTTTGCGCCCATCAGATTGAGTCCCGAGGACAGAAGCTGGAGCACGACCAGCGCAACGAAGACCGGGATCACTCGACCGAAGCCGCCGAACGGATTGACGCCGCCGAGAAAGCAGGCAAGCACGGTGATCAGCAGGTAAGACTCGCCGTGGCCGACACGCACCGAATTGAAGCGCGCCAGCATGATGATGCCGGCAACCGCGCACATCGCGCCGGACAATGTGTAGACGAGAACCTGCACCTTGCGCGTATTGATACCGGAATAGCGCGTGGCCTCGATATTGGAGCCGATCATGTAGGTGTTGAAGCCTAGCTTCATGCGCGTCAGCAAGACATTCCAGATCAGCACGCAAGCGATGAAGATGAGCAACGGTACCGGGATGCCAAAGATCGAACCGTAGCCGATCGCCGCGAAGAAGCCGGGAATGCCGGACACGTCGCCGCCGCGCGTCAGGAATTCGCCGAGACCGCGCAGGAAGATCATCATCGACAGCGAGACCAGGATCGGGTGAGCCTTGGTGTAGGCGATGACGAGCCCCATGATCAGCCCACTCAGTGCTCCGACCGCGATGGCAAGGACCGAGCCAAGGACAAAGGCGCCGATGCCTGCTTCGACGCCTCCCTGGCTTTGCAGTACCCAAGCCAGCGTCAGGCCGGCCATGTTGGCCGTGAAGGTGATGGCCAGGTTCAAGCCGCCGGTCAGGATCGGCAGCAGCATGGCAAGCGTGAGGAGGCCGAGTTCCGGCAGCTGGAAGGCGACCGATCCAAAGGTGGCACGGGAAAAGAAGTTCGGCGCGGCAAAGCCGAACACGACCATAACCGCTACGAACGCGGCGAGCGGACCTGCCAGTTCGGGGCCGAGCGCGTTGCGGGCGCGTTCAATCAAAACCGTCATGAAGGCACCCGCCGGCTTTTCAGGAACGGCAGAAGGCGTTCGATGCTGGTGTTCGACAGGGTGATGGCGGCAAGAATAATGGCGCCGACGATCATCTTGAACGCGAAAGGCGATACACCCATCAAATTGAGTCCGTTTTGGGTGATCGAGACCAACAGAACGCCCAGAATGCAGCCGAGCACGCTGCCTTTGCCGCCGCCGAGCCGCGCACCGCCAAGGACCACGGCTGCCAGGACGTCGAGTTCGCGACCATAAAGGGCGTTCGGCACCACTTCCTGCGCGTAATGCGCTTGCACGAGACCGGCGATGCCAGCCATCAGGCCCAGCCAGCCGAATGCAATAAACTGCATGGCACCAATATTGATGCC
Organism: Mesorhizobium sp. BHscii; assembly: GCF_053848065.1. Taxonomy (NCBI): domain Bacteria; kingdom Pseudomonadati; phylum Pseudomonadota; class Alphaproteobacteria; order Hyphomicrobiales; family Phyllobacteriaceae; genus Mesorhizobium; species Mesorhizobium sp. BHscii. The sequence continues at coordinate 468,018 of NZ_JBSPKW010000001.1, forward strand.
GAAGCGGCGCGCCCCCTCCGGATTGTCGCCAAATGCGTAGAGCTGGCGCCCAGTGGTGGTGCGCGTGATCAACGCCCAGGTAGCGAACACGCAGATAGCCATAATGAGCACAGGTAGGGTGATTTCCGCCCAGCTGCCGTCAGCCATTTCTCGCTCGAACAGCACGACACGGTTGGTGAGCCAATCCGGAAGATTGTAGATCGACACGCCGCCTGTGAAGAACATCAGCAAGCCGAAGAAAATGTTGAAAGTCGAAATCGTGGCGACGATCGAAATGATTCTGAACCCGTGGATCAGGAAGGCGTTGATGCAGCCCAACGCGACGCCCAATGCGCCAGCGATGATGACGCCGATGATCCAATTGCCGCCGCCGACCCAGCCGAGGACGGTCGCCGTCAGATATTGCACAACGGAGGCAGCAACCGCGAAGGAAATGTCAATGCCGCCGGCGACCAGCACGACGAGCAGGCCGACGGCGAAAATGATGTTGACCGAGCTGGTGTTCAGAAGGTCAAACGCGTTGCCGAGGGTGAAGAACCGGTCTGTCGCGAACGAAAGGAAGACGCAGATGACTGCGATAACGGCGAGCAAAGCCAGTTCCGTTGCGTGGGAGCGGACAAACCTACGCATAGACCGCCTCCTCGATCGCCTGGAGGGTCGTAGCGCCCGGTGCATATTCGCCGACAATGCGCCCCTGAGCCATGTGCAGCACACGGTCCGCGTTGAAATAGACTTCAGGCACCTCGTCCGAGATCAGGATAATGGCCAGGCCGCTGTCTGCGAGCTTGGAAACGATGTCGAAAATGCCGGCGCGCGCGCCGACATCGACGCCGACTGTCGGTGCGTCGAGGATAAGCAGCTTCGGATCGGTCGCCAGCCATTTTGCAATGGCGACACGTTGCTGGTTTCCCCCCGACAGAGTCGAGATCGCGTCGTCCTGCTTTCCGATCCTGACGCCGAGATCCCTTATCCAGCGATTGACCAGAGATCGCTTGCGATCGCTCGAAATGAAACCGCTCGAAAGGATCTTGTCCAGCGAGGCGATGACCATGTTGTCGGCGATTGCCTGGGGCTGAATGAGGCCGAGCGACAGCCGGTCTTCCGAAAGATAGGCGACGCCGGCGGCGATCGCGTCACGGTTGGAACCGAAGCGAACGGGTTTGCCATCCAGGACGACAGAGCCCGATTTCGGCTTGCGCATGCCAAACAATGTCAGCGCCAGCTCGGTGCGCCCTGCCCCGAGCAACCCGGTGATGCCGAGCGTCTCGCCGCGCCGGACCGCCAAGGACACATCCTGGAATTCGCCGGGCCGCGACAGTCCCTCGACCTCAAGCATGACCGGGCTCTTGCTCAAATCCCGATGCAGGACGGAATAGTCGAAGGTCTTGCCCGTCATCAGCTCGGTGATGCGCGATTGGGTCAGGCCCTTGGTTGGATAGAGGCCTACCAGCGCGCCGTCGCGCAGCACGGTGACGCGGCTGGAGATTTCAAGAACCTCCGCCAAGCGATGACTGACGAACACAACGGCGACGCCCGACGCCGACAGATTGCGCACAACGTCCAGCAGATAGTCGGTTTCGGATTGGGTGAGCGATGCCGTCGGCTCGTCCATGAAGACGAGCTTCGCCTCGCCGACGAGGGCGCGCGCGATTGCTACGATCTGCCGCTGTGCGATGGGAAAATGGTGGAGTGCTAAATCGACATCGAGGGTAACACCAAGACGTTGCAGGGCGTTGGTCGCGACACGGCGCATTTCGGCATAGTTCACCAGCCGCGGCCAGCGGCCGATGACAGTCTGGAACGCGATGTTCTCGGCGACAGTCATCTCGGGAAACAGGGCGAGGTCCTGCCAGATGACCTGAATCCCGCCGGCCTGCGCCGTAACCGGCGACATATTGGAGTAGCTCTGGCCATCATAGTCGATCACGGCGCCCGCCTCGGGCTTGTACACGCCCGTAATGACCTTGATCAGCGTGCTCTTGCCGGAGCCGTTCTCGCCGGCGAGGCAATGCACCTCGCCCGGCAGCACCTCAAAGCTGACATTCTTCAGCGCCTTCACGCCGCCGAACGTCATGTTGATGTTGCGGAGCGACAGCAACGGCCGTGATGTGGCGCCATCGAGTGCCTGATCAGCCATCGAGTTGAAACCCTGGATTCAATCCCGTTTGCAATCCTGCAGCCGGGCCGGCTCGAGGCCAGCCCGGCTGCCATAGCCTTGGGAGGCTTTACAGGCCCATCGCCGCGAGATCGTCGACAGTATCCTTGTTGATTGGGACCAGCTGATCGACGATGATGTTACGGTTTTCGAAGTCGGGCTTGACTGTCCCTAGCCCTTCGATCGTATCGCCGTCCTTGATCTCGTTGCCCTTCATGAGATGGTCGGCCAGCGTGACGAAAACCTCGCCCGCCTGCTTCGGATTCCACATGAAGCCGCCGGAGATCGCGTCGTTCTTGATGAGCTTCTGGCCCTGGCCTGGCGAGAATGGGCCGAGCACGAATATTTCCCCCACCTTCCGCCGCTCTTCGATTGCGCGGCCAGCGCCGATCGGGCCTTGGCTGCCGAAGGCCAGAAAGCCCTTCAAGCCGGGATTCGCGGAAATCAGGTCAAGCGCAGTGCTGCGGCTTTTGTCCACATCCTCGGCGACACCATAACGTTCGCCGACAAGCTTCATGTCGGGATAGTTCTTCTTCAGATACTCGATTGCCGCATCGGCCCAGGCATTGTGCAGCGGCACCGTCAGCGAGCCGACGAACACTGCATACTCACCCTTGCCGCCCATCTTCTCCGCCAGGAGCTTGGCGTGAGCTTCGCCGAAACCGGTCGCGGATGCGAGTTCGAAGTCCCAATCGGCGCCCTTTTGGCCAGGCGATTCATGCGTGATGACGATGATGCCGGCGTCCTTGGCCTTCTGCAGCACTGGTTCAAGCACTTTGGCATCGTTCGGCACCACACCGATGACCTTGACCCCCTGTGCGATCAGATCCTCGATGGCGCGAACTTGCAGTGCCGGATCAGCGCTGGTTGGGCCAACCATGAACGCGTCGACGCCGAGCTTCTGGCCGCGCTCCTTGATACCGGCCTCCATAGCGTTGAACCACGGAATGCCGCCGATCTTTACGACGACGCCGACCTTGCCGGCCTGCTGTGCCATCGCAGCGAACGATCCGCCAAGCAAAAGGGTCGCGGCAAGCGCCGCGATCATGAGCTTTTTCATCTCTACTCCTCCCATAACGTTCCTAGTGGGAACACACTCGAGCCGTCGAACGACGGCGGCCGTTAGAAACCTCCCCGAAAAACACGGGCACTTCCCCATCGATTATCCACCGGTTTCCGCTTGCACAATCGATGGTGCAGAAACTATTATGCATCGAGAAGCTCTCGTCAAGCGGGATATTTGCTCTAAAAAGACGCGCGGGAGGGCCAGATGGATCAGCGGGTCAAGAAAAAGGCGACGATCTATGACCTGTCCGTGCTATCGGGCAGTTCGCCGTCGACCGTGAGCGCCGTGCTGAACGGCACTTGGCGCAAGCGCCGCATCAAGGAAACTACGGCGCAAACAATTCTCGGCCTCGCCGAACTCCACCAGTACACCACCAATCTGCAGGCACGGGGTTTGCGACGCTCGCGATCGGGCCTGGTCGGCCTGATGCTGCCCGTCCACGACAACCGCTACTTCTCCTCCATGGCACAGACGTTTGAGGGGCATGTGCGCAGCCGCGGTCAATGCCCGGTCGTGGTTAGCGCCAGCCGCGACCCGGAAGAGGAACGGCGGACCGCGGAGACGCTGATCTCCTATTCAATCGACCAGCTCTTCATCGTCGGCGCCACCGATCCGGACGGCGTGCACGAGGTCTGCGAACCGGCGGGGCTGAGGCATATCAACATCGACCTGCCGGGAGCGAAGGCGCACTCGGTGATCAGCGACAATTATGAGGGCGCGCGGATGCTGACGGAGGCAATCATCCGCCGCTTCGGCAACGACGATCCTCTGCGGCCGGACGAGCTGTTTCTGTTTGGCGGCCGCAACGACCATGCGAGCCGCGAACGCATCGCCGCTTTCCATGCGACCAAGAAAGCCCTGCTGGGCGCCGACCCTGACGACGGTGTGAAGTCCTCCGGGTATTCGCCCGATATAACTTTGCGTGCCTTCGAGGCGTTTTACCAACGCCATGGTAAGCTGCCGCGCGCGCTGTTCATCAATTCGTCGATCAATATGGAAGGTCTGCTGCGTTTCATGGCGGGCCGGCCGGCAGAAATGTTCAGCGAGCTCGTCGTCGGTTGCTACGACTATGACCCATTCGGCTCCTTCCTGCCCTTCCCCGTAATCATGGTGCGGCAGAACGTTGAGGCGATGATCACGAAGGCATTCGAGCTGATGGATGAACCGCCGACGGCACCGCAGACCTTCCTGATTGCGCCAGAGTTGATCCAGCCCAGGTCTGCACTGAAAGGGCCGCTGGACACTCTGAAGGACATAGCCTGAGGGTGAATCGGCGCTATAGCCCGCCCGCACCTTGAGATTCTATGGTCCATCGTGCCGACCTCACGAGAGTGTCGCCGTCCTCACCGTGAGCCAACAGGGTGGGCGCGCAGTCGCCTGAAAAGGCCAATAGCAGCGAGCATTAGAAGCGATAACGGATTCCAAGAGTGTTCGCATTAGAACCCTCGTTCATATCGCCAATTGTACCATCGGCGCCGGATCTATGATGGAGTTGGTAGACAAGTTCGACATTGGGAGCTTGCCTGACTCTGAACGAAAGCTCCGCACCAACGAAGCCGAGGAATGATGCATCGCCATCGTAGCGGATTTCGCGATCGCGCTCGATCTCGGTAGGGCCTGTAACGGCACTGAATCCAGCTGTCAGTGCAGGCGCAATCGCCAAATCACCAATGACAAGGCCCTGGTGGCGAAGTCGCGCTCCGGCCCAAAGTTCGCCAGACGTATCGTCGTCCTGGCCAAATCTTATGGCCGCGCCGGTGACGCCACCAAGAACGAAACCAGCGCCTATATCGACGAGATCGCGACCGTATGCAGCTCCGATTATATAGTTGTCCGTGTAGTCGGCACCAAAAACATTGATCGTGTCCCCGAAGGCCCCGCTCGCAAACACGCCACCAAAGACATAAACATCATTCTTGGTCGGCAGACCGTCTGTGAAAGGGTCTTGGGTCGCAAAATAAATAAAGGGAGAATTGTCATCGGCGAGTCCAGAACTGACTGAAGTGCTCAAGATCACCACGGCCAGGGCCGCTTGCAGTGCGTGCATAGACAAGCTCCGAATCAATCCATGCCATTGTTCGCAATTGCACAGGGGAAAACAAGGTACGAATTGGTTTGTCGCCAGAATACTGGATGCGGATCATCCTATATCTCGAACTCTTCTTTGGGCTCTGCCAAGCGGCTTGCGACACCTGCCTCAGGCAACCCGATGGTGCGCGCCGTAAATCCGGGAACGTTTTCGCGTCGGCGCGGGTTGTGGAGATGCCTCGAACGCATGGGACGCCGGTGAAATGGCCATTCTTTCAGGAAAACCGGGAAGCTGTTGGGTGGCGGCAGCCCCCGCTACGAATTATCCCCCACTCGAGGGCTCGATCCATGCGGAGGCCGTTGTCGTGGGCGCCGGGATTGTCGGGCTCACGACGGCGCTTCGCCTTTGCGAGGCCGGTCGGTCGGTTATCGTCATCGAAGGCCTGCGGACTGGCGGCCAGGTGACCGGCCGCTCGACGGCCAAGATCACGACGCAGCACGCGCTGATCTACCACCATCTCATCGACACCTTCGGCCGGGACCTGGCGCAAGCCTATGCCGATGCGAATTCCGCCGGCGCTGTCCAGATCCGGGAATGGGTTCGCAACTATGGCATTCCCTGCGATCTTGAGGCCAAAGACGCCTATACCTACACCTGCGATGCAAGCCGGCGCGCGGAGATCGTGGCCGAGGCAGAGGCCGCGCGGCAAGTTGGGCTGAACGCCGATAGTCTCGAGCGCGCGCCGCTCCCTTTCGAAACGGCCGCCGCTCTGCGTTTTTCAGACCAGGCGCAGTTCAATCCGGCGATGTATCTGGTTGGCCTGGCTCGAGCGGTGACGGCCCGTGGCGGACGGATTTTCGAAAACAGCCGCGCGATCTTGATCGGCGAGGCAAGCCGCTGGCGCGTCGTCGCCGACATCGGCACCGTCCACGCCGAGCATGTGGTCGTCGCCACCAACATGACGGTGAAGAGCCCCGTCGGTATGGCGAACCGGACCCAGCCGCGCTGCCACACTGCCATGGCGTTCCGGATCGATGACCCTCTTGCTGTCGACGGCATGTTCATCGGCATCGACGATCCAACGCATTCCATCCGCACCGGCCGCGATGCCGAAGGCCCGCTGCTGGTCGCGCTCGGCCCCAAATTCGACACGGGCCAGGACGGCGACGTGGCGAAACGGTTCGTCGAGCTGGAACAATGGGCAAGAATGAGCCTTCCGGTTGGGGACGTTGCGTGGCGCTGGTGTAACGAGGACTATGATACGGCCGATAGAGTTCCATATGCCGGCGAACCCGATCCGGACAAAGCCTCCGGTTTTCATATTGCCACGGGATTCAACGCCTGGGGCATCACCAATGGAACGGCCGCAGGCACGATGATCGCGGATTTGATCTGCGCTCGGCCGAGCCCATGGCAAAAGCTCTATGATCCGGCGCGGTCATATCCCGAGGACTTTCATAGGAATGGCCGCAGCCAATCGATTGTCTCAAGCATCGACGACATTGCGCCCGGCATGGGCGGTGTGATCGTCAGGGGTGACGAAAAGATCGCGGCGTGGAGGGACACTGAAGGAGTACTCCACCCCGTTTCGGCGACCTGCACCCACAAGGGCTGCACCGTGACCTGGAACAACGCGGACAACACCTGGGATTGTCCTTGTCATGGCTCGATTTTCGCCGCCGACGGCACGGTTATCCACGGCCCGGCTCGAAAACCGCTTGCCCCGGCCGCGCTGTAAAAAGGGCGGCGACCGACACGGCCGGCGTTACCGTGCGTAGGTTCCGACCAGTTCAGTCTGCTCCAGCGCATGCTTCTGGGCTTCCTTCCAGACAGACTGCACGCCCGCCTGTCCCGGCACACTGAGGCTCGGCACGTCGAGCGCGGCCAGCCGGAAGTGATAATGATGGACGCCATGTCCCACCGGCGGCTGTGGGCCGTCGTAATAGGCATTGCCGAAATCGTTGGTGCCTTGCCGAAGTGCCGACGGACCTGGCTTGCCATCTTGCGCCTCGGCTAGCTCGCTGGCATCGGGCGGGATATTGAACACCGCCCAGTGCCCGAAGGTGCCGCTCGGCGCGTCGGGATCCTGCACGACAAGAACAAGGCTTTTCGCACCATCCGGAACCCCGGACCACTTCAGCGGCGGCGAGACGTTCTGGCCGTCACGCGTATACCTTTCAGGGATTTTCCCGCCCGCCGGAAACGCAGGGCTGATAAGGGTGAGTGGCATTTCAATTTCCCCAAAGAAGCGTTACGGCCGAGACCATCGAGGTCTGGGCGCCATTTCACGCCGCTTGCTGAGCTTCCGCGGCGCGCCTGATTTCTGCCGGCAAGGATTCCCAAACCTTGGTCATCTGCCCCTCGTCCACGTGGTGAACGAGCACCTTGGATACGACCCTGAATGCATCGTTGGAATCGACCGGCCGGGTGAATTCCAGCTCCGCCTTGATTTTGGCGAGAAACTCATCGAGCGACCGCAACTTCTCGGGCGTCTTGGAAGGCTGATATTGGTCGTAATAGGCGCCGCGTACCAGGATCGGCAGCTGCGAGCCGAGGTGGGCTGCAAGATCCGGCTGCATGCGGTCCCGCAGCGCGTGCAGCACCGCTCCAAGAACATGCCATGCGATCTGCCGATCCGGTCCCATCTCGGCCATGATCTCGTCGAGCCAGATGTTTGTGGTCTGCAGCGTCTTGTCGAATACGTCGAGTCCGGTGGCGCTCATCGAAGCCTCCTGTTCAACGGTTTGAATGACTCATCAGACGAAACGACCGTGGGTCGGCTGTTGTTCCCGTCCCCCAAGCTTAAAGGCCGTCTCTCGCGAAGGCGTGCGATCCATCCGGCCAAGCTTTCGCTACGTGTGTTTCCGCCAAGATTGCCCCGTCAAGATTTGGCCATGGCGACGGCAACGAAAAGCGATTGTCCTTGCCTGTTGATGCGGAACAATATGGGCCTGTTCTGTTGGCGCGATTTCGCCCACTCCTCTTGGATGTCCGACGGCTGCGTCACGTTCCGGTTGTTGGCCGAGACGATCACATCGCCGGGCTGAATGCCGTTTTCGGCGGCGAGGCCGTTGGGGGCCACTTCTTGCACGAATACGCCCGTAATGTCCGGCTGGAGTCCGAGCTGCTGGCGCGCCTCATCCGGGATTGGGCTGAGCGACAAACCAAGACGTGTGTCGGCCGTTTCCGACTTTGGAATGGCGCCGGTCTGTTGCTCCTCATCGTTGCGCTGTCCGATGGTCAGAGCTATTTCCTGTTGGCTGCCTCCACGATTTCTTGTCAGCGTCGTTTTTGTTCCCGGCGTTTGGCTCGCAACCGCGAGCGTCAAATCGTGGACGTTCTGGACGTCCTTGCCGTTAAAGCGTGTAATCACGTCTCCTGCCTGTATGCCTGCCTGCTCAGCCGGACTGCCGGGTTCGACAGAAGCGACCAGCGCTCCCTTGCTGTCGGGCATTCCAAGCGCCTCAGCAATCGGCGGCGTGATCTCCTGGAGACGTACTCCGATGAAACCGCGCTCGATCCGGCCGGTGCGGATCAACTGGTCGACGATGTTGCGGGCGGTGCGGGATGGTACCGCAAAGCCAATCCCTATGCTGCCACCTGTGGGAGATACGATGGCCGTGTTGACCCCGATCACTTCGCCGCGCGCATTGAACAGCGGGCCGCCGGAATTGCCGCGATTGATTGAGGCGTCGGTCTGGAGAAAGTCGTCGTATGGACCGGCATTGATGTCGCGCGAACGGGCCGAAAGCACGCCGACGGTGACGGTCCCACCGAGTCCGAACGGACTGCCGATCGCGATGGTCCATGCGCCGGGTTGTACTGCATCTGAGTCACCCCAGGCGGTGGTTGTCATGTTGGGCCGTGGGTCGATCTTCAGCACCGCGAGGTCGGTTGCCGCATCGCGGCCGACGAGCCGCGCAGGCAGCGTCTCCTTGTCGGAGAATACGACATGAATTTCGCTTGCATCGGCAACGACATGGTTGTTGGTGACGATGTATCCATCGGGGCTGATCACAAAGCCGGAGCCAAGTGCCTCTCGCACCCGCGGTTGAGCCGGTCCCAGGCCGCGGCCATAGAAAGGACTAAGAAGGTCGTTCAACGTCGCCTGGTCTTGGATAATCTGTCGGGTGGTTATTGCGACCACGGCCGGAATTTTCTCGCGCACGATTGCCGTGAAGTCGTTCGGGATTTCTTGGGCTGCGAGCGGAGCAAAGCCGCCGGCCGAGAGCATCAGAGTTCCGGCGATCAGGCCGGCGCAAAGTCTTTTGTTCAAAACCGGAAACATGGTCTGCGACTCCTCCAGCGTTCAGTGATCAAGCATGCGACAGCTCCAGCATGAGCCTGCGGTTCACCAGCGGATTACGACAACCTTGTCGTTCCCGTTGGCGAGTTCGACAGCTTCGGTGCCGTCCGGTTTGCGGCTTTCGATCCGGGCGCTTTCTATTGTTTCTATGCCAGCGATGTTGGCTGCAAAGGCTTCGTCAATCTCGGCGGCACAGACCAGAGTATCCGGTGGCAGATCCTTTACTTGGTCCATCAACTCGCGAAGCTTCATGGCGAATCTCCTTGGCACGGGCCCGGGTTCTTTCGACCGCACATTTCAACCATGTCCCTCAAGAAAAGTTCCCTGACGAGATTGCGGGAATCTCACAGGATGATCTCTGCGCAAGGGGTCTCTCGTAGAGCCCGAGAAAACGGTCCTTGAATAACCACGACCGGCCTCGGAAATCATCGGAACTTCCAGCTCGCAATCCGGCGGGCGGGGATCTGCCCGTTAGGCTCGGCCGCGATGTATCGGGCGTGGTGGAGCTGTCGGGCACGCGGGCGCAACTTTGAAGAAGGGCGATCCGATGTTTTGCCATGCTTGGCAGTGACCGCGGCGGTAACACCGAATACGTCGTAGTCAAGGCGACGGAAGCGGTAGCAAAACCGGAACGTCTAAGCCATGTGGAAGCCGCCGCCATGCCGCTTGCCGGCATTACAGCATGCCAGGGCCTTTTCGACCATTGCTACCCTCAAATCCGGGCAGCGGGTTCTCATCCATGGCGGCGCCGGCGGTGTCGGGGATCAGGCGATTCAGTTTGCAAGGCTGTGGGCGCATTTGTCGTGACGACTGTTGCTGCCGAGGATTTCGATTTTCTCCGCGATGCACATGCGGTGGCATGGATCGTATGAGCGCGGGCTGTGTTCACTTAAGAGGGCGCTCGAATTGCTCCTCTATACGGTCGCCAACAATGAGCCCGACCGGGCGAGCATGAAATCTTCACCCGGCCGCTCTGAAAGCACGGCATTCGCTCCACGATCCACAGCGTTGCCGGCGACGCCACCAGCATTTGGCGGCCAGTCGCTAACGAGAACGATCAAGACTTGTCGTCACCGTTCTGCGCTAGCCTCAATGCACAAACCTTGCCCTCAGCCAAGCCAGAAGTCTGTTGCCGGTAATTGTCCGGCGAACTCTGGCGGCAGCCCATCGCGCTTGCATCGTAGCACCGACGTGGCAGTGACAGACGATGTTGTGCAACTGCCAATCACTCAGCTCGAAGAAGCGCTTTGCCTCACCGTAGGTGTCATCTTTCAGACCCATGGCGCGCAGCACCGGATCCTCATAGGCAACGGTGATCGGCGACCCCGCGCCACGCGCTACGGCACGGGCTTCAGGACTGAGATATTCGGTGCCTGAAAGCGCTCCGAGGCAACGCCGTGGATTTTGCTCGAGAAGCTTGGCCCAACGCTCGATCCGTTGCGTCCGAGACATGGTCGGGTATGTCGCCGAGGGCTCAACTGTTGCGATTGTCTGCAGTTGCTCGAGTGTTTGGTGTTTCATGGTCGGCTCCTTTCAATAGGTCGAAGCGCCCACGCCCTCACAGAAGATTATTGCGCTGCGACGCGCCGACAAGGCCGGAATTGGCGATGTTAGGAGTTTGCCCCTCGCAGGGGTTCTTATCAGGAACCTTCTCGGGGGCCTGCTTGTTTTGGCTAGTGAAAGGAGAGCGTCATGAGCACAAAACCACCACCCGTTCCGGCAGAGAACAAGAGCCCAAAGGGTCCGGGCGATAAGAAGTCGATTCCCGTCGACCAAACGCAGCACAGCCATTCCGCCCCAGATCCCGACAAACAGGGCCAGCAGGGCAACACTAGGGTCAATACGACCCATCAAGGCTACCAGCAGGACCGTTAGGTGATTTCATGTCTACGTCGAAGAAGACCCGCGCCAGCATCCGCCATGGCGGTCCTGGCGCATCGCACGAGAATGCCAAGAAGCCGCTGGTGATAGAAAAGCCGCCAGCCGATTCCGATCAGCGCAGCCGCAGCAAGATCTCAGGCGGTGGAGGCGAACGCGACAGCCACCATACTCATGACTCGGAAAAGAAGGGCGGCGGCACCCGACCGGCACACCAAGCAAGGTGAATGGTTGTTCACGTCCCGCGAACCCTGCGGCCTAGCACCTCGCATTTCTACTGAAAAGGCGAGGTGTTAAACATTATCGACCGGCTGACTGTGAGCGCCGCCTCGGCAGGCCCGCGTCAGGCAGCCTTGCTGTTATTGCCCCCCTCCAGGCGGTCCGAGGCAGAAAAAGCCTGTCGCCCGCTGGCTCCCGGCCGGCGGGCTTTCTCGTCAGCCTACCGGCTTTTTCCCGCTAGACGAGCGACACGATGCTACTTCCGGTGGAACAGGAAGCCCCTTCTGGGAGTTCATACCGTCATCAACAGGCGCATGGACGTGCCCTTGTATGGCGCGGCAGCGCAAGAATGGGAGAACCACCATGACCCTCGGCACCATACTCATCATCATTTTGATCCTTGTCTTGCTTGGCGGGTTCAGCGGTCTAGGTGGCGGGCCGTTCTACGGCACCGGCTATTATGGTGGCGGCGGCCTCGGTCTCGTGCTACTCATCGTCATTATCCTGGTCCTTCTCGGACGCCTCTAGTGCCGCTCGATTAGGCCGATAACTTCAGGGTGATCCTGTGTCGCGCTAGTACCTTGTCCAGGAATGTGGCGGCTGCAGGCAAAGGGGGCGCACGTGACTGCCCGGACGGAACCGAAATCGCTCAAGTGCATTATAGCCGCTCGGAAATCCACGAGAATGGCGCCATAAGTGAACTTCGTTGAACAAGCCGATGTCGGCCTCGGAGTTCCGGGCATTCCCGCTGCCGATCTGATGCAGGCACTGCCGGTCGCCATCTACACCGTCGACGGGCAGGGACGCGTCACCTTCTTCAACGAAGCCGCAGCTGAGCTCTGGGGCCATCGTCCCGTTATCGGTCGGGACCTATGGTGCGGTTCGTGGAAACTTCGTCATCTCGACGGTCGGGATATGGCACATGGCGAGTGTCCGATGGCCGTGGCGCTGCGCGAAGGACGGGATGTCTCATGGGACCAGGCGATTGCGGAGCGGCCGGACGGCGAACTCGTCCCGTTCAGGGCTCACCCACGCCTGCTTCGCGACGAAGCGGGCAATGTTGTCGGTGCCATCAACACGCTGCTCGACCTGCGCACCCAGAAGCTGGGCGATGAAGCCCGCATGCGTCTTGCCGCCATTGTCGAGTCATCGATGGACGCCATCGTGTCGAAGGACATGAATGGCATCATCACCAGTTGGAACGATGCTGCAGAGCGCTTGTTCGGCTACACGCCTGCCGAGGCGGTCGGCCGGCCGGTGACGGTGCTCATTCCGCCCGACCGTCTCGACGAGGAAGTCTCGATCATCAGCCGCATCCGCGCCGGCGAACGCGTCCCCTCCTATGAGACGATGCGCCTGCGCAAGGACGGCACGCTCGTTTCGGTCTCGCTCACCGTCTCGCCGATCCGCGACGGGATCGGGCGGGTCGTCGGCGCCTCCAAGATCGCGCGCGACATCAGTTCTCACAAGGAGAACGAGCGGCGCATCCGTCTGCTCATGCGCGAGGTCAATCATCGGGTGAAGAACCAGTTTTCGGTCATCATCTCGATGATCCGCGAGACCAGCAGGCTGACGAGCACACCTGAGGCTTTCCTCGGGCAGGTTCGGGAGCGCATCATGGCGCTTTCGGAATCCCATGATCTCCTGGTCAATGCCGAGTGGCGCGGTGCGACCGTCGGCGAGCTCATCCAGGCACAGCTCAAGGCCTTTGCAGCGCAGTCCCGCGTGTCGATGGCCGGGCCAATGGTAATACTGCAGCCGAACGCCGTGCAGTATCTCGGTATCGCCTTCCACGAACTCGCCACCAATTCGGCAAAACATGGAGCGCTGTCCTGTAGCGGTGGACGCGTCGAAATCGATTGGAATGTGATTCCTGCCGGCGTCGGTGCCGAAACCTTTCGACTGGTCTGGCGTGAGTTGGGCGGGCCGATCCTGGACGCTGTCAGGCGGCGCGGTTTCGGAGTGGTCGTCCTCGAGCGGGTGGCGCCGCAGGCTCTCAGCGGCAGCGGGCGGCTGGAATTCCATGAGCAAGGCGTCACCTGGACGCTTGAGGCGCCGCTACCCTTCGTCCAGACGTCTGTCGCGGATAACGCGGCCATTTGAAAGCGCCCGTGAAGCTGAACCTTCCCCTCCGACCGACTGTGCTGACGCCGGACCTATTGCGTTGGGTCCGGCTGGCGATGATAGAGCGAAACAGTCCTGTCCTCCAGAACATCGAAGCCGCCGCTGCCAGGCAGAGCATCGCAATTCACTGAGTGACGATGGACGTTATGTGATTCAAGAACTGTGAGGCTGTCGAATTCCATGGCCGCCCCGCAGAACTGGGCCGCTTGCAGTACCAGGTATTCGATGTCTTCAAGCGCGACGTTTTCTGCGAGGTTTCGCAGCCGCACGGCCTCGGCCACCGCGGTCACATTGACCATTCCCTTATAGCGGGCGGCTGCCCTAACTTGCAGGTCAACGTCTTGACACAAATGAGCCGAGTAACCGTATCTCATGGAAAACCCTCTTTTTTAGGAGCGGTTTGTCCCTCGTTGGTAAGCATGCGCCATAACGATCCGAATGGCAACGGGATCAATAAAATTACACCGTTAAATCAATAAGTTAGCATATGGCGCGGACTGTGCAGTCGACGCCTCACAGTCACTGTCAACCTTGCACGCCGACAGCGTATGAACCGGCCTTGACGGGCGATGAGACTGTTCCTAATTCTTAGACAATTACTAACTTTGAGCGGCTGGAGGCAAAATGGCCGACCTGGAAAGACCCGAACGACTGCAGATCATGCTAACTGCTGACGAATTGGCTGCATTGGAAAACTGGCGCTTCGAAAGGCGCATGCCAAGCCGGTCGGCGGCGGTGAGAGAGTTGCTGCGGCGCGGTCTCCATGCAGACGGATTTTTGACGGCAGCACAAGGTGCCAAGTCACAGGATTTTGGGATTCTGCCCAGTTCCGGGATTGTCGATGGACCGTCCGACGGCGGCTAGCCGTCTCGAACTGTCGCTCAAGGCTAGCAACCTAAACCGGTGTTTCCTTTCGACGTGCGGAGCCTTGCCCGCGCTCCGGAACCTCAGGCAATCGTCGCGCGTTCGGTGACACGGGGCTACGGCCACACCCTTTTTGAGGCACGTTGTGTAGTTGTGTACCGGAGCAAAGGCCGGTTGCATCAATACACAGGCCAGCAAGGATCGAAGCAGTGAGCGTGCTCTACCGCGCGGCAAAAATCGCCGAACAAGCTCATGCCGGGCAGATGGACAAGACCGGACGGCCCTATATCGAACATTGCCGCCGGGTCGTTGACGCCGTCGAAACGCTCGATCAGAAGGCCGTTGCCTATCTTCACGACGTTCTAGAGAAAAGCGACGGTTGGGACCGCGATCGGCTCGAGGCGGTTGGTTTTGGAACATCCATCGTGTCGGCAGTCGATGCCATGACACGCAGGCCGGACGAGGACGACCTCACTTTCGTGCGCAGAGCAGCATCCAACCCATTGGCGCTGCCGGTCAAGCGCGCAGATCTCGCCGACAATCTGTGGCAGGCACGGCAGATTGGCGCGCCGACGTCGAAGTACGAAGACGGACTGCGGGTCCTCGACGAAAAATTCTCCCAATGAGGGAAAGATTGCCGCCTTTGACCTGACCGTCGATGTGGAAATTCAAGCGCTGCTACTCGGGGATGTGAGGCGTATGTCGCTTGTCCTCGGCAGGATCGGCATCGATCCGCGCCTTGTCGGAATCGAAGGCACCATGGCGGGCGATGGCCAATGCCGGGGTGTCGGGCGTCTCGTAGGCCCACATGAAGTCGTCTGCCGCTCCGCCGACCGCGTGAACCCGCCAGTAACTTGCTGTGCCCTTCAGCGGGGAGCGCGTTGTGGTGTTCGTCTTCTCCAGAAGCTCGAAATAGATATCCTCGAAAGGGATATAGAAAACGGGATCATGTCCTTCTTCGTGAAGCACTTTTGCCCGCTCGGTTGAGGCAACGATCGCGTCGGAGAACCTGACCGTCACGGTTCCATTGAACGGGGTGACTGTAAGCGCGCCGGGGTGGCGGGCGGAATTTGCGGCTGAGGGCTGCATTCGACTTCTCCGTTGGCTGCGCTGTCTCACTGAAACGTAGCACCGCCCATCAGGGTTCCAGGTCGGCCGGGCATCGGCGTCTCAACAAAATGCAATCGGTGCCTATCCCGAGTTCCGTCGCTCGGGCAGCGATGGCCGCCTCGATGCCTTTGCCGCGACGGAAAACGTGCTGCCGCTGCAGTACGGCAATAGGCGCACTGGAGCGCGCGACCGTGGGTGCGGCTTCGCGTCAAAGCGCTACCGCAAGCTTCCCGCAACGCAGGCTTTCTCAGCCTTGCCAGCTGAAACCCTGTGCGGGCAATCCACTTTCAAGGGAACGCTACCGCCGAAACTTCGTTCATCGGTCACCAATACCGTATCGGCGGCGGGGCTTCGCAAATGAAGGGAGATTGCCATGAAAGTCGGCAACTGCATGACGAGGAATGTCCAGGTCGCGAACCCCGAACAGTCCATTCGCGAAGTAGCGCAGATCATGGGCAAGCTTGACGCCGGAGTGATGCCCGTGGGCGACCACGACCGGCTGGTCGGGATGATCACCGATCGTGATATCGCGATCCGCGGCGTAGCATTGGGTATGGGACCTGACACCAAGGTGCGTGATGTCATGACCCCGGAGGTCAAATACTGCTTCGATGACGAAGACGTCGAGCATGTGCTTGAGAACATGGGCGACCTGCAGGTGCGTCGGCTTCCGGTTCTGAACCGCGAAAAGAGGCTCGTCGGGATCATCTCTCTTGGCGATCTCGCGACGAACGGCGAAGCGGCAGAAGCGGGAGATGCTTTAAGCGACATCTCGAAGCCGGGCGGCGAGCACTCGCAAACTGCTCACTAACTGACGCTGCGACACGTTGGTGCCAGCGCCTGATGTTCTCGAGCCATTGCAAGCGCCCTGCCAAAGCCTATGGTGAAGGTGGGGCCTCTCGGAGTAGATTAGATTGAGCTGGTCGCTGAAACTCGGGACGATCGCCGGCACCACCGTGCGCGTTCACTTTACCTTCCTGCTTCTGCTCGTCTGGATTTGGCTGACGCACTATCGGATTGGCGGCACGCCAGCGGCTTGGGAAGGCGTTGCCTTCATCATTGCCGTCTTTGCGTGCGTGGTCCTGCATGAGTTCGGCCATATCGCCGCCGCACGGTATTTCGGCATCGGCACGCCGGACATCACACTTTTCCCGATCGGCGGCGTGGCCAGGCTGGAACGCATGCCCGAAGAGCCGGGACAGGAGTTCGTGATCGCGGTCGCGGGGCCGCTGGTCAATGTCGCGATCGCCGCGCTGATCTTCGCCTTGCTAGGTGGGTCGGCGGGTGTCGAACAGATGGCCGGGATCGAGGATCCGCGCATGAATTTTCTCGCCAGGCTTGCCGGGGTCAATGTCTTCTTGGTCCTTTTCAACATGATCCCGGCCTTCCCGATGGATGGCGGCCGTATCCTGCGCGCAGCCCTCGCCGCCCGCCTTTCCTGGTCGCGCGCGACCCAGATCGCCGCCACGATCGGGCAAGGATTGGCCTTCGTCTTCGGTTTCGTTGGGCTGTTCTACAACCCGCTGCTGATCTTCATCGGCATCTTCGTCTATCTCGCCGCGGCAGCAGAAGCCCAGAACGCACAGATCCGCGAGGTTGCCACAAGCGTCCTGGTCGGTGACGTGATGATTACCGAGTTCGCCCGGCTGGAACGGTCGGCGACGCTCGACGAGGCAATTGAGATGCTGCTCGCGACCACGCAGCACGACTTCCCTGTCACCGACACCGCCGGCCATCTTAAGGGATTGGTGACACGCAACGACATGATCCGGACATTGAAAGAAAAGGGGCCTGCTGAACCGGTCGCGAGCGCAATGCGGAGCGATATCCCGAAAATACATTACCGCAAAAGTCTCGAGGAAAGCCTGCGGCTCATGCAGCAGGCAGATGTGCCTGCTGTCGCCGTCGTGGACAGTTCCGATCGGCTGGTCGGGCTCATGACACACGAAACCATAGGCGAGATGCTTATGGTCCGCTCGGCGGTTTCAGATGCCTTCCGATTTGGTCGTTTGCGTGGGAGCAAGCCGCGACTCACACGGATCTGAGCAGGAGGATATTCTTTCTACGCCGGATCGGGTGAGTGCGCTCTATATCGTAGGGGAGCGATGAGCAGAAATCGGCCGGAACGACGTCGTTCCGGCCCATTTTCTGTGTCTCAAGCGCCCGCGACGTGAGGCAGAAGTTCAAGCGCACCGCGATAGATCATGTCGCCAGCTACGTAGAGGATGACCACCAGGCCGACATAGGCAATCCAACGGTGCTTCTGAAGCAGATTGGCGATGAGGTTTGCAGCAATGCCCATCAGCGCGACGGAGAGGACAAGGCCGAAGATCAATACGTTCGGATGATCGCGCGCGGCTCCCGCTACCGCCAGAACATTGTCGAGCGACATCGAGACGTCGGCGATGATGATCTGCCAGGTTGCCTGCGCCAGGGTCTTGCGTGGAGCTTTGCCAGCTACGATGCCGTCGTAGTCGACGTCACTTTCCGAAAGCGCTTCGATCGCCTGTGTTTCCTGCGCATGGTTTTGCCGGAGTTCGCGCCACATCTTCCAGCACACCCACAACAGCAATATACCGCCAGCCAACAGCAAGCCAACGATCTGCAGGAGTTGAGTTGTCGCGGCCGCAAAGCCGATGCGCAGAACGGCGGCTGCGATTATACCAACGACGATTGCGTTTCTGCGCTGCTCTTTGGGTAGTCCGGCCGCGGCAAGGCCGATAACGATGGCGTTGTCACCGGCCAGCACCAGGTCGATCATGATGACCTGCAACAGAGCGGTCACTGCTTCGGGACTAAAAAATTCTGTCATACGGCACCCTTGCGTTCAGCTAGGGGTGACGCGGCTTGCGAGCATAACCGTAGAGCAACGCGAACACCGCGTATGACAAGAGAAATGCCGCTACAGCTGAAGAAACCTCAAAGCCAGGCCACCCGGATTGAATTCCAGTCCGACATCACAGTCCTGATGGACTGCCAGAGGGGCCCGGCCTGGTAGCACCTAGCTATTGCCGGAAACGCGAAAACTCAAGGCTTAATTGTAATTCGGGATGTGTGGCATCGACCCTCGGCAAGTTTCGTACGCCAAGTCGATCGTGCACGCGGCCATTGTACGGGCCGGCAGCCGCAAGTACACTGAGACCGTGGGCTTCGGTCAGTCTCTGTAATACTCGATCTGCAACCGTCGATGGCGATGAAGGAAATCCGTCTTGGCTGTTCATCGACGACCGATCGGCCAATATCTGTTCCCAATCGGCTCCTTGGGTCTGGCCGCAGTGATTCATTTCGGCGCCGCGTCGATCGAGCATTCGCTGCTTTCGATCAAGATCCTGGCGATGATCGTGGTCGCTATCTTCATCTTCGCGACCGTGTTTGTGGTCTTGCATCATGCCGAAGCCGTCGCACGGCGGCTCGGTGAACCTTACGGCACGCTGCTTTTGACATTTTCGGTCACGGCCATCGAAGCATCGGTCATCGTTTCGATGATGCTCCATGGCGAGAACAACCCGACGCTGGCACGCGAGTCCGTGTTTTCAACGGTCATGATCGTGTGCGCTGGTGTTGTCGGGGTCTGCCTCACACTGGGTGGGCTGAAGCATCGATATCAGGACATCAAACGGCAGGGCACCAACGCTTCCCTTGCCGTCATTATGGCGCTGACGGTTCTTACGATGATCCTTCCAAACTACACGCTTGCAACAAGCCCCGGTACGTTCTCCGCATCGCAACTCGCTTTCGTGAGCGTTCTTTCAATCCTCCTCTATGGTGCCTTCGTCTTTGCCCAGACGGTGCGCCATCGGGGTGATTTTATCGAGGATCTGACGTCCAGCGCGGAACATGAGGCGCATGTATCTGAGGGTGGGAACGTGGCCACAAACGTGCTCCTCTTATTTGTTGGACTGGCAGGGATCGTTCTTCTAACCGAGCAGGTGGCCGGCAGCATCGAGAATGGGCTCGAGTTTCTTCAAGTTACTCAGGCGGACGCAATCGTGGGCTTCTTCGTCGCTGCGCTGGTGCTTATGCCGGAGGCGGTGTCGGCGGTTCGGGCAGCGCTCAATAACGAACTTCAGCGAGGACTGAATGTCGCTCTCGGCTCTGCCTGCGCCACAATCGGCCTGACAATCCCGGCAATCGGTGCGGCGAGCCTGCTCACCGGACGGAGCCTGACGCTTGGTCTGGGCCCGGGGGATACCGTGCTTCTCATCCTCGCGCTCGCCATTAGCATCGTGAGCTTTGGGACGGGCCGAACAACGATGCTGACGGGGCTGGTTCATCTCGTCGTGTTTGTCGCCTATCTGTTCCTTATCTTCGTGCCCTAGGGTCTGTTGAGTATCAACGCCGGGAATGAGCTGCATTGCGTTCTGCAACCGCTCGCTGGATAGTCCTGGCGATGTTGCAGACCTTAATGACTCATTGGCCCCAGATCCTCGCGATCATTCCGGTGGTGATGGCGGCCATCGGCATCGTCCACGCCATAATGACGAAGGAAGACGTCCGCGCCGCCACAGGTTGGGTCGGCGTGATGTTCCTGTCGCCATTCCTTGGCGCGATCATCTACGCCGTTGCCGGCATAAACCGCATCCGTCGTGCAACGATCAGCGCCATGCGGCCCCTTTCCAGCGAGGCGGCTTCCGCAAAACATGAGCGCAACATTGCCGCCGAAGAATTGATTGCCGAGCGGTACGGCCAACGCTTCACCGGCCTGAAGACATTGGGCGACAGGGTGGCCCGGCGTGCCCTGACCTCGGGAAACGCGATTGCGATATTGGAGACAGGTGACGAGGCCTATGCCGCAATGTGCCGAGCGATTGATGGCGCTCAACGCACTATCCTTCTCGAGACCTACATCTTCGACAATGACGATGTCGGGCGGCTTTTCGTGGAATCTCTCGCCGGAGCCGTCCAGCGGGGTGTCAGCGTTCGCGTGCTGATCGATGCCGTCGGGGCGCGTTACTCCGTCCCCAGCATTCTTGGGCGTCTGCGAGAGGCAGGAATCACAGCAGACCTCTTCAACGGCAACATTGTCATGGGCCTGCGTCTTCCCTACGCCAACCTCAGAACGCACCGGAAGATCCTGGTCGTCGATGGCACGATTGCGTTCACCGGAGGGATGAACATCCGAAAGGGATTCTCAGCCGAGTTCGCAGGCTCCTCCAGCGCGAGGGACACGCATTTTCAGGTCACCGGGCCGGTCGTGGCCGACCTTTTTTCGGTTGCCGCCGAAGATTGGCGCTTCGTGAGCGGCGAGCTCCTGGAAGGCGACACCTGGCAAGTGGCCACGCTTCCCGCGGCTCCCGGTCAACCGATGCTGGCGCGGGCGGTTGCATCCGGGCCGGATGCCAGCATCGAAACGAACCACAACTTGCTGATCGGGGCATTTTCCGTCGCCCGCAAATCGATCCGCATCATGTCGCCCTATTTCCTGCCGGATCGGGAACTGATCAGCGCGCTGACGACTGCCGCCAGGCGAGGCGTCGAGATCGACATCGTGGTACCGGCGGTGAATAATCTCTTCCTTGTCGACCGGGCGATGACGGCGCAATTCGATCAGGTCCTAAAGCACTATTGCCGCGTATGGCGCACGGAGGGCTCGTTCGATCATTCGAAGCTGCTGTCGGTCGATGGAGTTTGGGCTTATATAGGATCCTCCAATCTTGATGCCCGGTCCCTGCGGCTGAATTTTGAGATTGATGTAGAGGTTCTTGATGCAGGCTTTGCCGCGGAGATTGAAGCGCGGATCGGATCGGCAATCGCCTCCGCCGCGTCTGTAACGATCGAAACCTTGAGAGCCCGGCCCTTCATCGTCCGCCTGTTCGACCGAGTGTTGTGGCTGGGATCGCCCTACCTTTAGAGGCTTTCTCGTTCTGCCGGGGGGAATTCGGGTGACGCAGCCACCGCTCCTTTTGAGCGCCGCATCTCGTCAGGGCAGGGAAGCAGCGATTGCGGATGCTATTTGAGTGAGACAAAGCAAAATCTTGAAGGTAGTGAGGACGAGCAGCAGACTCATGCAAAGAACCGGACATAGCTTTCCTGCAAGTGTGCTCAAATCCATTCGCGACAGAAAAAAGCAGAAGGCGAAGGCTGCGCCGTCAGAAGGGACACGCCCCGCGGGGACTCTGGTCGCATCTTACAACGTTCACAAATGCGTGGGCGTCGACAGAAAGTTCGATCCCGAACGAATCGGTCGCGTCATCCGGGAAATCGGCCCGGATGTCATTGCGTTGCAGGAGGCGGACAATCGCTTTGGAGATCGTGCCGGCCTTCTGGATCTGCGGCGTCTCGAATTGGAAACAGGCCTGGTGCCGGTGCCGGTGTCCGGAAACGGCAAAGGGCACGGCTGGCACGGCAACGTTCTGCTTTTCAAACGGGGCATCGTTCGCAATGTCCACCAGATAAAGCTCCCGGGGCTGGAGCCGCGCGGAGCACTGGTTGCCGAAATCGATCTGGATGAGAAACGAACTCTGCGCATTATCGCAGCCCATCTCGGCTTGCTGCGCCGATCGCGCTCCGAACAGGCCCGTGTCGTGCTCGAAATCATGAACAGACCGGACGAAAAACCAACACTGCTGCTCGGCGATTTGAACGAATGGCGACTCGGAAACCGTTCCGCGCTGAATACGCTGCACACGACTTTCGGTCCCGCGCCGCCGGCGGTCCCTACCTTTCCATCGAGTCTGCCGCTGCTGTCGCTCGACCGGATCATGGCAAATCGTCACGGAATGATCTCAACCGTCGAAGCCCATGACACGCCGCTTTCGCGGGTCGCCTCCGATCATCTACCGCTTACAGGATTCGTTCGCCTATAATGCATCTGCCCAGCCCCATGGATGGAGATCGGTTCAAAGGGAAGCTCTTGTCTAGGATACGGGGCGGTGTCGTGCCGATTTGGGCGCATGGCTAGCCTGCAGCTACTGGACCTTCGAGCGCAAGCGATCCGTCACGAACTCCATCAACACCACGATGGTGAAGATCACGAGAATGATGGTCGAGGCATTCTTGTATTGGAAAAGATCGAACGCGACCTTCAGCTCCTGGCCGATGCCACCGGCTCCAACGAGGCCGAGAACAACAGACGAGCGCACTGCCTTTTCAAGCGCAAAGAGCGTGGTGTTTATCAGGGACGGCAAAGCGTCGGGCAGAACTGCCCCGCAGAGGACAGAGAACCGACTGGCCCCGATTGCAAACAGCGCTTCCTGAGGTCTTTCGTCGGCATCCTCCATCGCCTCGGCGAAGAAGCGCCCGCAAAAACCGATCGTATCGACGACGATGGTCATGGTTCCAGCAACCGCCCCGAGACCAACGGCTGACACGAAAAGAAGTGCCCAGACCAAATCTGGAACGGTCCTAAACAATGAGACCAGGATCCTGGAGATATGCCGGAACGGGCCGAGCGGGGTTATGTCCTTGGCCGAGAGCCAGGCAAATGGCAAGCTGAGGACGACACCTATTGCTGTCCCCACGACCGCTATCTGAAACGTTTCGATCATGCGCCAGAAAACCCGCAGGAGGAACCCTGGCTCGACATTTGGGGGTATCATGCGGCCGACGAGCTGGGCCATGCGGGGCACTCCCCCTGCCAGTTGTTCCGGCGAAGGTGCGACCTGCCCGGCGGAAACGATCACGAGAGCGGCCAAAGCGACGGCAAAGCTGAAAGTGAGGGGCGAGATCGATGGAATCCGGCTCGGCGAAAGGCGGTCATGCATCGAAGACGTCTTTCAAATCAGCGCGGGTGACATGCGCCGTCGGCCGGTCGAAGAAGACCTTGCCCGCCTTGAGCGCTATCAAGCGATCGGAGTAGTCGAGAGCATGTTCCATGTCGTGCGTGGTGTAGACCAAGGTGATCGCTTGTTCCTGGGTGAGCTCGGAGAAAACTCGCATCACATCATGTCCAGCCGCCGGATCGAGACTTGCCGCCGGTTCGTCTGCTATCAAAAGCTTCGGACGCCGGATCAACGCACGGGCAATCGCCACCCGCTGCGCCTGCCCTCCAGAAAGCACGTCGGCGCGGGCGCCTGCCTTGCCGAGAAGCCGCACGTCGGCGAGCGCCTGCATTGCTTCCTCGCGCCAGTGTTGCTTTGCGATGGAATGGTGCCAGCCGCGCCAGCCGCCGGGCAGCCCGAGCTTGCCCTGCAAAACGTTTGTAAGAACGGATTGGCGGCTAACCAGTCCGTGATGCTGGAAGACAAATCCGATCTGCCTGCGTATGCGCCGCAGCTGGGCGACGGACGGCGCCGAGCGGAAGCTCTCGCCGAGGGTGGCGACCTCGCCACCGCTCGACGGTAAAAGACCGATGAGGCATTTGAGCAGGGTGGATTTTCCAGCACCGTTCGAGCCAATCAGGGCAACCCGTTCGCGCGATGCTATGTTGAGGCCGATACTGGAGAAAACGACCTTTCCGTTCGCATAGCTCTTCGCAAGATCGTGCGCGCGAATGATTGCTGTCATAGTGACCTCTTGGCCCGGACGGGACTACGAAATAGACCGGCGGTTAACCGCCGGCCTTTGCGATGAAAAGGAGCAAGCCTCAGTTTACGAAGTCGGTGAGGGTCTCGATTCCGATCGTGCGGTACATCGAGCGGACATAGTCGTAGTCCGAGTCCCTGACATCAGTCAGAAAGAAACCGCCCTTGAATTTCTGGTTGTCCTCGCCTGTCAGGATCGCTTTCATCAGCTCGTTGCCATTCTTCGCAAAGGCATCGCGGACCTTGACGAACACGTCGTCTGAAATGTCCTTACGGGCGACAAGAATGTCGTTCGGCAGATCGCGGCCCCGTGCGATTACCGAGAAGGCAGTGTCGGGGAACGCTTCCCGGACCGAGTTCAGATAACCGAAATTCAAGCCGATAGCGGCGATGTCGCCGCGGATGAGAGCCTCAGCCGCGATATTGCGCGATATGATCACTGGCTCGTAGTCGGTGGCATATTTCAGGTTGAAATCGGCCAGCGCCTGCGCGGGGCCGAGGTGCTGGGAGGTCGAGCCTACCGAGCCGAATGCAATCTTCTTGCCCTTCAAGTCTTCAATCGAGCGGATCGGTCCATTCGCCAGTACGGCGATCTGAGCGAAATAATCGGGGCGCTGCCAGGCAACAACAATCTTCGGCTGGCTTAATTCCTTCATGACCACGTATTCAGCAGGACCGGTCAGGACGAGATCGACCTGCCCGGAATTCATGGCCTCGACGGCGGTGGTCCGCGAGCTGACTGGAAACAGCTCGATATCCAGGCCGGTCGCCTCTTCAAGGGCGGTCTGGAAAGCGCCGAATTCCTGCTGAAGAGCCTCCAGTCCCTCCATGTCGGTTACCGCGAATTTCACCGGCTCCGCAAAAGCTGGAAGAGCGGAGGCAAGCGTCAGCGCGAGTGCGGTTGCGATGGTGCGGATCATCATTTTCCCTTTGCTGTATAGACAGGAAACTGTTACCCGCTAATCCGTATACGCAGCAGATGACGTGCTCGTGACATTTCGTCGGCGCCACCGGCAGGCTTTGCTTTTAGAGGGATACAGTGAACTGGCACATCCAGGGTGGTCGCATCCTTACCGACCGGGGACTTGAAACCGCGGACCTGAGCATTGCCGGCGGGATACTGTCAGAGATCCAAGCGGCCCATGCGTCCATAATCGATGCCGATGGTCTGCTCGTGCTTCCGGGGATCGTCGATATCCACGGCGACGGCTTCGAGCGGCAAATCATGCCGCGGCCGGGTGTCCGCTTCGACACGGCGCTGGCGTTGAAAGATACGGACCGCCAGCTTGTCGCCAATGGAGTAACCACAGCCTTTCACGGCGTCACGGTGTCATGGGAGCCCGGACTTCGCTCGCTCGAAGCCGCCAAGCAACTGATCGGCGCGCTCTGCGATCTCCGCGATACTCTTAGCTGCGATACGCGTGTGCATCTGCGCTGGGAGACCTTCGCGCTTGATCAGATGGCGCAGGTCATACAATGGCTCTCTCTTTGGCCGCGACCGATCATTGCTCTCAACGACCATACGACCGGGTCGGTATTGAACGGCACGATCGCCCGCAAGATCGGCCAGATGGCGGACCGGTCCGGCTTGAGCCGTGAGCAGTATATGGCGTTGCTCGATCAGATTTGGTCCCGCCGAGCCGACGTAGCGATCGCGATCGGGAAGCTGGCCGCGACTGCACGGGCCAATGGCAATGTGCTTCTTGCCCATGACGAAGCGTCTCCCGAAGAACGTATGTATTTCCGCGGTCTCGGTGCAAAGGCTTCGGAATTTCCACTGACGCTCGAAACGGCGAAAGCCGCGCGGCAAATGGGCGAGGATGTGATCCTCGGCGCGCCCAATGTCGTGCGCGGCGGCAGCCATAATGGAGCGCTGAATGCCACCGAGGCCATCAGAGCCGGGCTCTGCACGGTGCTGACCAGTGACTACCACTATCCCTCGCCTCTGCATGCCGCCTTCAGGCTGTCTTCTCCGGGGGCCAGCGATTTCCCCACGATCTGGAATCTGGTCTCGGCAAATCCGGCCCGGGTAGCCGGCCTTGACGATCGCGGGTTGCTTGTTGCCGGGCGCCGAGCGGATCTGATCCTCGTCGATGCCGGCGATCCAGAGCATCCGCGTGTGGTGGCCACCATGGTTCACGGACAAATTGTCTATTCCTCTCGACTCTCGCGCGTAAACCGACGGTCGGCACACCGATCGCCGGTGAATAAAGCTTCATGAACCAGAATACGAAAATCCCAACACCACACGAGCGCAGCGTCAATCGTCTTCTGGCCTTTGACGGGCTGGTCTTTCGGCCACGCAGCGATTCGCCGATCTGGCAGCAGATCTACGATCACATCTTCAATCTGATCGAGAGCGGCTGTCTTCCGCCGGGCAGCCAACTTCCCGGAGAAACGCATCTGGCGGAGAAACTCGCGGTCACCCGCATTACACTTCGCCGGGCGCTGCAGCAGTTACAGCATGAGGGCCACCTCACCGCTCGCAAGGGCGTCGGTATCTTCGTACGAAACCTACCCTCGACATTCACGGTTCGCGACGGCCAGCGCTTTCTCGACAATTTCGAAGCTCATGGCCAGGAAATCGGCACCAAGACGCTGCTGATCGTCCGGGAACCAGCAGAACCGGCCGTGGCGGAGCGGTTGCGTCTCGCACCTGATGCCACCATTATCCGGCTGTGCCGGATCAGAACGTCCGATAAGCAGCCGGTCTACGTCAATACCAAGGTCTTTCCAGCCAATCTCTTTCCTGATTTCGAGCAGACGTACGACGTGCGTCAGTCGGTGACCGATGTTTTCCGCGCGCATGGCATCGAGAATTACCGGCGGGCCGAGACGCGCATCAGTGGCGGCTTTGCGTCCCCTGATGAAGCCGGAATCCTGCGGCTGACACCCGGAACACCAGTATTCCGCATCAATGCCGTCAACGAGGACCGCAACGGCATACCAATCGAATGGACCCGCGGCTGCTGGCCGCTGACGTCTGTCGAGTTCGTGTTCTGATCCTGGCGCGATGGCGCGCTCAACATGCTCTTCGCCTCAGCCCATGGTTCCTGGGGCGTAGCGATCAGCACGACCAGTTCATGATGTCGGTCGGCCATTGGGTCGGCTTTAGACGGACCCCACAAGCCGGTCGAGAAAAGGCCGCTGGCCAATAAGCATCTTTTCCCGGGCCATATCGAGGCCGAACCACCCCGCGCGATCGATCTCCGGAAGAATTGCATGCGGCCGCTGCGCGGTGGCCATTCCATCTCGAACATGTTGCTTCGCAAAGTGCCGGCGTCGAAATCGCCTTCGACGCCGAAGGCTGTAATAAGCTTGCCGCCGCGCTGGCGCAGCTCCCCCAACGCAAGCAGTGCTCCATCGAGCTCCCAGCCGGTTTCCTCCACGAATTCGCGACGTGCCGCAGCTTCCGGCTGTTCGTCATCACCATACTCGCCCTTTGCAATCGACCATGCGCCAAGATCGCGGCTTTGCCAGAACGGCCCGCCCGGATGAACAAGCAACACCTGCAGTTCGTTGCTCGATCTGCGGTAAGGCAGGATGCCCGCACTTCTTTTCGCCATGGCCTCAAGCCTCTGCCATGCAGCATGCCGCAACAACGACAAAGCAGTTGCCGGCTTGGCGCAGCAGACGCTGTGCCAACGCCGCGCGCTGGAAAGCACGTCGCCAAAAATGGCTGTTCGACAACCCGCTCGGTTCGATTTCGACCAGGCACGCCTAGTCTGTTCACCGATCTGCACGAACCGCGCGCTGCCGGCGATCTCGACGAAACGTCCAATATTGTCGGGCCGATCGGTTGGATTAGCTACCGGCTCGCCGAGCGCGAGAGAGAAGCTTCCGTTTGTTCGGCATTACTCAAGAATTCGTCGCGTTCGGCTATCCACAAATCCGCATAGTCGACATTCTGCCACTCGGCAAACCACGGACCACCGCTTGTATAGTGGACCGCCTTAGGTGTGCCATGCGTCGGCTTTTCGTTCCAACCTTCAAGCCAGTTCCACTCTACTGGCAGCGAGCCCAGGTCCTCATCGGCGACCCACTGCATTCGATGGAGGTAGGCACCACTTTCGCGGTTCACGACCTCTGGCGTAAGCGATTTAACCGAAGGGTGCGCGCAGTTGAACAGCATCAGCGAGGACCAGTTTTTTCGTGGGTAGGATGTCTGGACCACGCCGTCCATCTTGGTAGTGGCCTTCGGCGTATAATCATGCTGGACGCAATAGACCGCCTTGTTCGACTTCGTGTACTCCAGCAAACCTGCGGCGTCACCGAGCCACAGGAAGTCGCAATCGCAGAACAAAGCCCAACCCGTGTAGTCGGCGAGAAAAGGCGTGAGAAACCGCGTATAGGTGAACTCTGTTGACGCGAGTGGATCTTTTTCCCTCCAATACAGTCCACGGGCACGCAGTTCGTCCTGTTTGATTGGAATGACGGAGACAGGCACCGAAGCGTTTTTAAGCAAAGAGTGCCGTGCTACGTCGTAGGCGATCGGCTCGCGGCTGTCCCATCCAACGAATACCCTAAACGCATCAGTCATATTCAGTACCTTGGCTCCAATTTCAAAACGGCCATACACTAACTGTCTGGCAACAGCTCGGCAACAATGGTGCGGAAATTAGCCGGGACGATTTCTGAATCGCACGGATTTGCCTTTCACGCCGGTCCTGCTTTTTTCGGCGGATTTCGCCTCGCTGCCCAATGCGACAAGCGCCCATTTCTGATAGGTGTAGCTGGCTGAATAAGCGGCGACCATCGCGCCGGTCGAACCGTCCAGAAATCCCAGCTTGAAAACATAGCTGTTCATATAGGCCCAGACCGAGCGCAAAACCGCCTTGCTTATCGAGCTTCTTTTGCCCTCGGTAAGCAGCCGCGCCGCGGACGCTTCTGCGTATCGGCCGATCTTGTCATGCGCGTCTGCCAGGTCGGCGATGGAGTCATGCTCCATAGGATGGGACAATCGCGTAACCTTCCCATTCACCACAACTTTCTCGTGCACCGTGTCGTTGCTGAAGCGCCCGGACTGTCGACGGAAAAGTCGGAGCACCAGGTCGGGCGACCAGCCGCCATGGCGGACGATGTGCCCACAAAAGCGGGATCTTCTTGGTATTTCGAAGCCATCATAGCCTTTTGGGTTGGCGATAGCGGCTCTGATTTCTGCAGCGAGGGGTGGCTCGACCCACTCGTCGGCATCAAGCGAAAGGACCCAATCCCCTGTCGCCGCGGCCAGGGCACGGTTTTTTTGCGCGCCGAAACCGGGCCAATCGAGGGTAATCAGGACCTTGGCCCCGAGTCCACTGGCGATGTCCCTGGTTTGATCGGTGCTGTTGTTGTCGAGGACGACGATTTCGTCGGCAAAATGTACCGAGCGAAGGCAACGTGCAATGCACGCTTCCTCATTGCGGCTGATTATGATGACTGAGAGCGCCGGCACTGTCAGACGGTTCCGGCGTCAAAACTGCTACAGTTGTTCAAAGAAACTGGTCCCCCGGCCTGTTAGCACTCCGAGCGATACTAACGGATTCAAAAAAAATGTCGAAAATTATCTCAGGTCGAGACTTTCGTAGAGCGCTATCATTCTCCTGATCATGACGTTGAAATCGTAATGTTCGGCCGCCGCTCTGACCTTTGCCGCAGTCTCAGGCCGTGACGACAGCTGCAACGCACGGGCAAGCCCGGCGGCGAGGTCGTTTACGCTGGCTGCGTCGCAAACAAGCGTCGGCTCGAACCGATCGACCAGCTCGCGCGCGCCACACCCGGTGCTTACCACGGCGGGCAAGCCGCTGGCCATGGCTTCGATCACCACTGTGCCGAATGGGTCATAAATGGAAGGCAGCACGGCAATGTCGGCCGCGCCGTACCATGGCAACATATCTTTCTGCGGCCCCAACATCCTGAGCCTTGCGCCAAGACCAAGTCTGTCGCCGGCCTGTTTGAAGGCATTGGCGCGCGAATCATGGCCAATGACCCACACCTCCGACTCACCGTCCAGCGTGGCGACAGCCTTCATCAATGGAAGAAGTCCTTTTCGCGCGAAACCCGAGCCGACAAACAGGACGACCGACCTGTCATCGTTGATGCCGAGCCGTGAGCGGACCGCAGTTCGATGCTGCTGACGCAGCTCCAGGTTGAAACGGCGCAGGTCAACCCCGTTGGGAACATGGTGCACACGTTCCGCCGGATAGTCGTAGTGACGGATAATATCCTCAGCCACCATTTTCGAAATGGCAATCACAGCTTTAAGCCGTGGGCTCGCATAGGTTGTGCGTTCAAGACGCAGCGTCTGGCGGTGAAAGGGGCTCAGCGCCATCGCTGCCCTGCCAAGCCGCGTCTCGAAACGCCGCCGCTCGGCAAGATAGGCGGCATGAACGCCTTCCCCGGCCCGGAAGACATCGCAGCACGGAAGTCGATCGTTGCTCTGCACCAGGGCCGGTGGCATTTCGGCGATCTTGCGGCATGCGGCTCGAGCAAAGGACGTCGCCCGCTGCGAGCGGGGAAAGCGGCGGCCGGCACAATGGATGAATTCTATGCCCTCGTATCGCGGCCAGTCGCCGGACAGCACGGCCACCGGCCGTTGACGCGCGGCGAACGCCGCCATGATGTTTTCCAGCATGATCTCGCCTCCGCCAAAAGGCGCATAGCGCTGGCGTACGAACACAATAGGCATCTTCGGTTCAGCTTGAACCCGTTGATCATGCTGTGACAAATCCATGCGATCTCGTTACGCCTTTTGCACCACGAATAAGCTTTCGAACTTGGCGGGACTTTCTTCGCAGTCTATTAAGCGCAGCAAGCCGGTCCTGGATAGGGGGCAATTCGCTATAGTTCTGCGTGGTTGCGGCTATGCCACGACTGGTAGACTGCTTTCAAGGCGAGGGTTTTGCCGATGACCACCAGCCATGTTTCGCCCGCCGATACGGTCATTCCGGGCAAACGCAAGATCGGCGTGATCCGCCGCCTCGAGCGCTCGTTGCGACCAGGACTGCGAAATCTTCGCGGTCTGGTCAAGGAGCCGTTTCTTGCCTGGGCGCATCCGGAAGCGCTCGCTTTTTACCGCAGAGCCATGGAAACCGCATATTTGCCGGACGACCTGATCGACGTAGTCCCGCAACTCAAGATCCTGTATCTCGCCACGCCAAAGGCGGCGAGCAGCCGCATTCGCAGCAACCTTGCAGCCATGATCGGAAACGACACCGTGTCGGGATGGCGCAGCGACCAGAACTGGAAGGTGCACAACCGAAAGGCGTCGAACTTGCAGGCGCCTCGCCATGGCGTCCTGCAGTTCTATCGCATGGCCACAAGTCCCGAAGCCTTGCGATTTACCTTCGTTCGCAATCCCTATACCCGGCTGTTGTCGTGCTGGGCCGACCAATATCGCGACCGTCCCCTTGTGCCTGGTTATGGCAGGGTGGAGGTCTATCTAGCCCACCGCGAAAGGGCTGATCCGGCGCTGCCTGTTGGTGCTGACAAGAGCCTGTCCTTTGCAGATTTCGTCGCCTTTGCCTGCACGACTTCCACATGGCGCATCGACAAGCATTGGCAGAGGCAAAGCGACATCGTCGACCTTCCAGGAGTTGCGTTCGACCTCATCGGCAAGACCGAGACTTTCGCACAGGATTTCGAACGGGTTCTCGATCATGTCGGTGCGAGCGACGAGGTGCGACGCGCGGCGATGCCACCTCTGCACACCTCCTCGCGCCGCAGGCTTGCCGACTATTTCACGCAAGAACTGGCGGATACCATCTATCGCGCGTATGAGCGCGACTTCGATCAGTTTGGCTATCCGCGCGCGCTTCCAGAGTAAAGCGGTCGCGCGGTTTCAAAGGTATCCGAACGCCTGCATCAGGGGCTTCCCTCGCCCCTCGGTAAGCTCCATCAATTCCTGCTGACCCAGTTCGGTTTTCCAGCGGCCGCGGCCATCATAAATTGGCTGGTTCACTTGCTGGTTGCGCAATGCGGCATGTTGGGGTTGCGCATTAAGTGTGAACCATCGTTGCGGGTTCCGATGATAGTCGAGCAGACTCTGATCGAACGACAATCCCAGAAAGGTGCAGATCTTTTCGACGGTCGCTTCTGGGTCATCGACAAGATCTTCGTAGCGGTAAATCAGGACGTCCGTGCTGCCGCGCTCGGCAAGCACCATTGTGTTGTCCGAAATCCAGCGATCCAGGCTCTCGGTCGCATCGCCAAGCCGCCTGGTCAGCGAAGCAACGGTATCGCGCCCATCGCGTACCGGCATCACGAACTTCGCGCCCGGCACCAGGCGTCGTATCCGGTCGACACGCCTGATATGACGCGGTGTCTTTTCAAGCAGCACCGACTTGCCCGCCCCAATGGCCGCCTGTTTCAGCTTTGAGTAGCGATACAGCGCAAGTGGGGTCCATTTGAAAAACACGTTGGTTTCTTCGAATGGCAAAAAGACATCGGCATGCGAGGCAAGGATCGTCGCTATCAGCGTGGTGCCGCTATGTCCGCATCCGCAGACAAAGCCTTTGCATCGGATCAATTCACACCTGCCCTGTCCTCGGCATAAGATATGCCATGCCGCTGGAAGGCTTCATCGAGCCGCTTCCAGTAATCGAGCCGCGCAAGCAAATTGTCACAGAAGGCTACATCATCCGCGCTGAGGTAGTCCAAATAACCACCGACCTTACCTTTTCGAACCTTGAAGCTTTCCGGGTCGTCAGGATTGCGTGGTTGCAGTCTTCCGCCATAGCGCGCACCCAGTTCTCCTGACATTTCAGATTGCTGCATTCGTTTGAACGATCTGCTGACGGCAACATCGGCAAGCTGGGACTCTTCAAAGGATTTTCCCAAGAATTTTCCGATGCTGCGCAATGCGTCGTTTGTATCCCGCTGCACATCTTCATAGCGCAGAAGCGCAATCTTTCGCATGTGACTTGCGGCTGCAAACCACTGCAGGTTGAAAAGGGCAATCTTCTCGACACCGTGTTTGGGGCTTCTTATACAATCGCCGATCGGACCTGCTTCCAGCCCATGGCGTTTGTTGACCTGAAAATATCCAGATACCGCAGTGTCGCGGGGGTCTCGCGTCAGGAATAGAATCCGTTGGCGTTTGTAGCGAGATTTGTCGGGGCTTATCTGCGCAATGTCACGCAGATCCTTGTGGTCGGAACCGTCATGCGTGTAAGCCGCATCGACGCCCAGATCGTCAAGCATTACGCGCAGCCAGGTCCGCCCGGATTTGGGAAACGAGACGACAAGGAGGGGCGGCTTTCTTGCAAAAAAGTTGGAAAACAAACTCAACTTGCGAACTCCGATTGCGGGCACTTTGATCGAGCAGATCAGCGATTGTAAATATCGATTAAGGCATTGGCGATCCGTTGCGAAGCCGGCACCTTTGGATCAATCGACAGATTGGCGTTGAGGAAGTCCCGGCTTTGCTCAAAATAAGTCGGCCTTGACCTGACCGCAGCGCGGATATCCTCGACGAGGTCATGCTCCGACAATGTTGGTTTGAAAGCGCCCATAGGGCTGTCGAACTCGACCATGGGAGAAACCAGCGGAAACAGCACCACCGGAATGCCGCAGGCGATTGCTTCGTAAACAGTGGTGCTTGGGCGCGTTACGAGCGCCAGAGCCTCCGGGAGCAGCTGTGCGAAATCCAGGGTCGATTTGTTCGGCAAATCGACTTTTGCGAACATCGTGGGGTGGACGCTGACGACATAGGCAAGGCCGAGTTTCGCACATGCGCCTGCCACGGCTTCAATCGCTTGGCGATCTGCGGGCTTTTCGATATCCCCCTTGAAGTTCACCAGCACAAAAAGCCCTTCATCGTGCCTGGCGCCAGCACCTTCGACGGCACGCTCAATTACCGGGGAGCCGACAACGTATGTCGGCTGGCGTCTTTGCTGCAGCGCCGCTGGTCCCATCGACAGGATGTAGTCAGCTCTCACAAATCGATGCGGCTGCAGCAGTCGCGCACCGCCGATCAGCCCGACCACACGGACCATGCCGAAGTTGATGGAGTCTATGCATCGCCTAAAGAATTGCGGCGCATAGTCATTTCCAGTCACCAGCATGTCGCCGGGTCTGATCATCCGCTCGAGCTCGGCAAAGCCGATATGCGATATTCCCCGGGCGTTGAGTTCAGGTCGCGCTACGCCGCCGCGTTTCAATCCATCGAGATGCGCGAACACGCAGCGGATGCCGCGGTCAACCAGAATTTCTGCCGCGTCAGCCAGCAGCCGAACATTGTTGCGGTTGTGTGGGACGAAGTAGACAGTCCTCGTCGCTGCCCTGCCGCGGGCGTAGATACGCCCGCGCTTGAACAGATTTCCTGGATGAACAAGCCGGTACGCGGCGAGGAGCCGCTGCACAAAGCCTTCGCTGACAGGAGAAGCCGCCTTGGTTCTCGACCTACCCAAAGATATGCATCGCCTCTTATCCGTGAAATTCAGAACGGCCGCCCCGCCGGGTAGTTTACAATGCTCTTGCCGTCAAGAAAGGCGCTTGACCACTTCGCCGGTTTGGACCTGCCTGGCACACTCGCGATGCCTTGCGTGGTGGATTCAAACAGTGCTGATGAGTAAGCCCATGTGGTTTTGTGCGTCTTCCATCACCGCGGCCCAAGGCCTTTCCCGTTTCGAGACCAGCACGGCGGAAGGATAGTAGGGTGTGCAATCGCCCTCGACCGGCCAGGAACGTTTGAACCCATCGCCAAGGATAAAGACCGACGGGATGCCGAGCGCGCCCGCCAGATGCGCCCCTGTATTGCTGATGGTTACCACGGCGTCCATCGCGGCAACCTGCGCCGCGAAAAGATCCATGTCGACAAGTTGGTCGATTGATCCGTCATGGAGAATACGCGCGAGCTCGCCATCGGTCAGGATCTTCAGGTCGGACTCGACCTGGCCATATTGCAGCGAAACGAACCGGAGGTCGGGACGGCTGATAAGCCCGCGCCATGCCGTAAGTGGCGGCAGGTCCTTGCCAGGATTGGAGCTGCCCCATGCGATGCCGACCAACGGCCGGCCATCCTTCCGATAGCGAGCGCGAAGTTCATCGACCCGCGCCGGGTCCGGCTTCAGCGGGATGAAATTCTCCCGGATCGTGGTCTCATCTGTCTCGAACACGGCAGTCAGATGCTGAACGCCCGCAAAGGCCTGGGCCTCGCCATAGGCCTTGTTCCCCTGACCGACAGCTCGCACATCGGCGGCGGGAAATGTCCGCTGAAAGAGCGGCACCAACCGGTGCTCGACCAGGACGATCAAACGAGCAGCCCGGGCGAGCGCGCGGCCGACGGAACTCGCATGATGAATCGCGGTGGCCAGACCCTGCTTTTCGGTCTCCATCAGATCGACGAGCAGGACCTGGTCCGAGATATCCTGGCCGAGCCATTCGCCGTTGACGCGGCCTTCAACGATGTGGCGCCGGGCGATTTTCAGCTCCGCCGCCGGGCCGTAGGCGCCCATCCGCATCAGCGCCTTGCTAAGCTCGTCGAGCAGGCGAACCTCGCCCCGCGACTTCGCAATCGACCCCAGGGCCAGGGCTTTCGGCAGTGCGGCAGACCAATCGCGCGCCTCGATGCTTCGCCGATAATCCGCCATCTGATCGGCAATGTCGCCATCACGCCAGCGAAGGAAAAGCTGCCGCCGATGGCGACGGAACCAGACCTTGTACTTATAGCCTGCAAGCGCGGCACCGCGGCGGAACCGGCGAAGGAGTTGGCTACCGGCCATCACCAACTCCACTGATGATTTGCATAACCCGTCCACCTGCTTCCTGCATTGCGGACGCCCATGCCTGACCGCCCTTCCGAACCAGTCGAACGCTTGGATATGTGGCTACGGTCTCGCCGAAGGCAGGCCACGACAGCCGAAACCCATCGTCGAGCATGACGACAGTCGGAACGCCAAGCGCTCCCGCCAGATTGGCGCCGGTGTTGCTGATCGTCACCACCGCATCGAGCGCCGCGATTTGCGCGGCAAAGCGGTCCATATCCGACAACTGGTCGACGGAAGCGTCATGGATGATGCGTCCCGGCGCCCATCGTTCGAATTCGGCGAGCGCTGGCCCGACATCGCCGTACTGCATACTGATGAAACGTCCCGGCAGATTGCCGAGCAACGCCCGCCAATCGTCCAGAGCCGGCAGGTCCTTGCTCTTGTTCAGGCTTCCCCAGGCGAAGCCGATCAGAGGCCCCGGGTCACGAGCGAGATAGGTGCTGCGTAGCTCGGCGACCAGTCGGCGGTCCGGCTCCAACGGGAGGAAGGGCGCGCGTGCTGTCGGCTCATCCGGCCAGAAGTGCTTCGCCAGTGTCTCGAAGCAGGCGAAAACGTCGGCGTCGGTCGCCGCCACCTCCCCTTCTCCCTCTAGCCTGACATCGAGCCCAGGATATGTTCTGCGATAAAGTGGCGCGAGTCGCGGCTCGACCAAAACGGTGCATCGTTCGGCAGCTGCGACCACCGGCCCAAGCAGCGACGCGAACTGGAAGAAGATTGCAAGATCGCCTTCGCGCCGCTCGACGGCAAGCCTGCGACCCGCAAGATCACTGCCATCCCATTCGGGCCGGCCGGGCACTTGCTTGCTCGACGCGATCAACTGCCACGCACGATTCCCGCCGCCGAGACGTCTCAGTCCACGCCCGGCTTTTTTGACAAGCCCGGGATCGCCAAGCCGCTCACCGAGCAGGCCGAGTGCCAGCGCATGATCCCGGGCCGCCTGCCAGTCACGCCGCTCGACACTCTGCGCCATCAGGCTCATATGTCGTTCGACGCTTTCGTCAGCGTGGCGCGAGGGACACTTAAAAAACTTCTTTGCTCGATCAAGAACCTTCTGCAGCCGCTTGCCGTCAACACCTTGCGGGCGCAGGTCGGCGGCTTTTGCTTTTTCAAGGATGGATCGTCTGCTCGGCACAGCGACCTCAACTATCGCTAGACGGCGTCGACCGCACCGTCAGGATTGACGAGAGCCGCCGGCCGACGTCGTCGAGCACCACCGGCCACGGGCGTCCTTCCTTGCGAACGACGAGCCCCTTCGGATACCAGGGCGTTCGATCGCCAATCACTGGCCACGCTGTCTGAAACTTGTCGTCGATCAGGAAAATGGTCGGAACACCAAGTGCTCCGGACAGATGGGCCGCCGTATTGCTGATCGTTACGACCGCATCGAGTGCGGCGACCTGGGCGGCGAAACGGTCCATATCAATCATCTGGTCGACACTGTCATCATAGATAAGCCGCGCATCATTGCCGTTGCGCAGGCGCCTCAGCGCCGGCTTGATCTGTCCGTACTGGAGAGAAACGAACGTCGCTTGTGTCTGGGCGATGAACCGTGCCCATTCGGGGAAATCAGGGACGTCCTTGGTGTGTGATTTGCTGCCCCAGGACAGACCCACCAGTGGTAGATCCGTCATCGAGCGATAGCGCTTGCGGAATGTCTGGACGAGTTCAGGATCTACCCGCAGCGGCACGAAATCGGCGGCAAGTCTTTCGGCATCGCGGCCGAAAACCCAGGCGAGATTTTCGAAGGTCGCAAATTTGTCACCAACGACATTCTGCTGCGCTGGAACCACGGTCGCATTCGGGAACGTCCGCTGCAGAAGCGATACGAGGCGCGGCTCGACCCGAATTGTCGCGCTTTGCGCACATCCAGCGGCGGCGCCGGCCAGTCGCGCATGGCGGATAACCCGGCCAAGACTGCGAGGATCATCCTCTACAAGATCGATCAGCAGTGTATCCGCACCGAGGTCTTCTCCGGTCCACTCATTGGCACCTTCCCCTTTTCGTTGCCGGCGAGCGGAAAGCCGAAGCTCGGCCGCCCGCGCGAAGTTGCCCAGCCGTTCGAACGCCTGGCCTGCCTTCTGCATCAACTCCGGGTCGCGGACACGCTCGGCCATGATGGCCATTTGATCGGTACTTGCTTCAAGGCCTGTCCAGTCCCTGCGCGCGATCAGCGCGTCGACCTTGGCCTGCTGCTCAAGAACGGAACGAGGCTTGGAGCCGGTATACAGCGCCCGCACGGCCTTTGTGTATCGGCGCAACTGCAGGCCCAATCCACCTATCACATACCGGATGTAGGAACCGTGGTAAAAACTGGTCATCGGCCTTCAGCGCAATACGCTCTGCCGCAGCGTTTCGCCGCCTTCGACGATTGGAGCGGACGCTTCCAAATGGAAGATCGAGCGATAGATTTCGCTGCGCATGGCGAGTTCGTCATGGGTCCCGGAGTCCGCAAGCATACCAGCGTCAAATACCAGGATGCGATCGGCCGCCTTGATGGTTGAAAGCCTGTGCGCAATGCAGATCACAGTGCGCTGAAATGCATCGTCGAACGCAGCCTCCATGACCGCCCGTTCGTTTTCGCCGTCGAGCGCGGATGTTGCTTCATCGTAGACAATCACCGGAGCATTTTTGAGTAGGGCGCGCGCGATGGCAACGCGTTGTTTCTGCCCGCCCGACAGATTGGTGCCGCTCGGACCCACCAGCGTGTCGAGCCCGTTTTCCAGGCTCGAAGCAAAGCTTGTGACCCGGGCGAGGTCCGCCGCGGACTCGATTTCCTGATCGCTGGCGTTCGGGCGTCCGTCGCGAATGTTGTCACGGATCGAGCCTTCGAACAGGAAAACATCCTGTGAAACCAGGGCGATATTGTCGCGAACGTCGGCCAGGCTGATCTTCGTAATGTCCTTTCCGTCGAGGAGAATCCTGCCCCTGTCCGGCTCCATCAGGCGCAGGATCAGATTGACGATGGTCGTTTTGCCGGCGCCCGAGCGGCCGACGATCGCCAGCTTCTCACGGGGTCGGACCTCGAAGGAAACGCCGTGCAGCGCAGGGCTATTCCCTTCATAGGAGAAGGCCACATCTTCAAAACGGAGGCCGCCCTCGACATCGGTGAGGTGCTCGCCCGCGGTTGCGAGTTGTCGCTGTTCGGGCGTGTCGATCAAATCAAACATCTGCCCGACGGCCACCATTTGCTTCTGGATGTCGACATTGACCCGGGCCAGCCGCTTGGCGGGTTCATAGGCAAGCATAAAGGCGGTTATGAAGGCCATAAATTCGCCCGGCGTCTTGCCGTTGCCGAGGGTCTGCCAACTGGCGTAAATAATGAAAAGGCCAATGATGAAGCCGCCGCCTGTCTCCATCAATGGACTCATCAACGCCGATGTGCGGTTGATCTGGATGCCGCGCCTTTCCATCTTGCGGACGGCCTTCGCGAAGCTGGCGGCCGCCTTGTCTTCAAGTTGGAAGGACTTGATGGTGCGGATACCTTCGACGGCTTCCGTGCCGATCGACTGGACCAGTGCTGCCAACTCCGTCTCGCCCCTTGCCAGCGCCTTGAGCTTCCTGGTTATCGCGCCCACCGATAGGAATAGCAGGGGTAGAACCGCCACCGATATCAGCGACATCATTGGATCCTGCTTGACCATGACGCTTGCCAGGGCAATCAGCTTCAGCACATCGGAGACGGTGCTGCTCGTGAGGGTGAGAATAACGGCGGCCCCGGCGCGCGCGTTGAACATGATCTTGGAGACGAATTTCGCCGGATGCTGGTTAGCGAAGCGGTTGATGTCGAAACGCACCATTCGGGAAAACTGGCGGTTTTGAAGGTCCGAAACGATAGCTCGGCGAACCTTCCCCGTTGTGATGGTCTGGCAATAGTCGGCGATCCCCTTAACCAGGAAAATGCCCACAATCACGGCGCTAATACCCCATGCGGCGGCAGCGTTCCGTTCTACATAAATGCTATTGATCATGACACTCATGATCCAAGCCGTTGCGCCGGTCGCCGCCGCAGCGACGATTGAACACAGCAAACCGGTGAGATACAGCTTTATGTGCGGCGGCAGGTTCTCCACGATCAGGCGCTTGACCAGCGGGTATGCCAGGGCCGCTGAAATTCGTTTCTTTGCGCTCATTCCGTTTCCCGATGCG
The DNA here is from genome assembly GCF_053848065.1 of Mesorhizobium sp. BHscii. Classification (NCBI taxonomy): domain Bacteria; kingdom Pseudomonadati; phylum Pseudomonadota; class Alphaproteobacteria; order Hyphomicrobiales; family Phyllobacteriaceae; genus Mesorhizobium; species Mesorhizobium sp. BHscii. The sequence goes on from NZ_JBSPKW010000001.1 coordinate 508,124, forward strand.
ATGTATCGTCCTCTGACGACCCTCGCTCCTGCCGATCCATGAAAATTTTTCTCGGCGCCGTCACACATGCGCCAAACTGATACCTGACGTCTGACTTCGTTCGAAGTTATAGTCAATCTTGAATCCTCCTGATTGCGGCTAGCGGCGAAGCGGACTAAGTGTCGGGCATTGCTGTCGGCGGCCGGCTATGGAGATCATGGAGCCATTGTGACATTGCTAGAGCGAGTTCGACGAAAGTATTTTCGGCTCCGCCACCAACTCGGATACATTAAACCTATTCGCTTGATGGCATCGAACAATTCAAACACGAAGTATGAAGACTTTGTCAGTTCTGGCACCATTACAATCCGCAAAACCTCAATATTCACTTCTGACGATATATTCTTTACGATGGGGAGTTGCTTCGCGCAGGAAATTCGACGTGCATTGACAAGCAGACAGATCGCATGCGTTCCGTCTTACAGAAATATCAGCTTCGACCCGACACAGGCCATTGTAGATGAGCTGCCTCGGCAGGAGCATATGAACTTCTACAACACCTTCACTGTTCGCCTTCAGGTCGAGCAAATGCTTGGGTTGTGGGATCAGGCCCATGACGACTGGTGGCAGGTCAAGAAACGTGCTCCTTGGGGCCCAATCTGCTTTCAGGACCCGTACCGCCGCGGCATCTTCGCCAAATCTCCGCAGGTTCTCAAAGAGGTGATCGAGAGCATAAATGGAGAGATGCGGGTTGGCTTCGATGCAGCCACGGCATTCATATTCACCTTCGGAATGACTGAGGTTTTCATCAACAAATCCAGTGGCAAAGCAGCAGCACAGAAACCGCTTTATCGTGGCGGAGGCGGAATGCAGGAAACGACGCTTCACGTCAGCGGCTTTCAGGAAAACTACGCCAACGTGATGGCTACCGTGGACATGGTCCGTCAACACAAACCCGATGCACCGATAATTCTCACAGTCTCACCGGTTGCATTGGCTCGGACGTTTCAAGACATGGATGTCGTCACTGCGAGCACTGAAGGCAAGTCCGTTCTTCGGGCTGTGCTTGGTCAAGTCTGCCGGGAACGAGACAATGTCCATTACCTTCCCTCATTCGAGCTTGTCACCTATGGAGGCCTTGCTCGTAGCTATAGAGAGGATTTACGGCACGTAGAGAAATCGGTCGTCGATGAGATCGTTGAACAGTTTTTCAATGCATACTTTTCTCCGTCGCAGGCGTCATCACGCGGGAATTGACACCCGTGCCTTGCCGCCGTGACGTTCCTCACTTGATGTCTATGGAGAGTAGCCGCAGCCATTCAGCGCTAGCTTGCCTTTACGACAATCGCCTGCCCCGTTGGAAGCTCGATAATGCCTTCCGGGCGGTTTTCAAAGAATTGATCAAAGGCCTTTCGGGCTCCAGGACAGAGCGCAGAGCCGTAGTCGTCACATATGATCATGCCATTCGCGCACACTCGATCGTAGAAGAAGGCAAGCGCGTCACGTGTCGGCTCGTATAGATCGACGTCAATGTGGACCAGGGCGAAACGCCGGTCGGATACGCTGGAAAAGGTTTCTGGTATCCACCCCACATGAAAAGTGGTGTTGCTGAAGCCGGAAATATTCTCTCTGGCTATCTTCTCGTCGGTGCTGAGATCGCCGGACTTCCATGGCGTTCGGCCGTTTGGCTTGCGATCCTCTGCGGTTGGTTCGGAGAGGCCAGCGAACGAGTCGAAAAGGTGGTAGTGCCGTGGCCGAAGATCGCTCATCAGCATGAATATCGTCGACCGGCCTTGCCTTACGCCGCATTCGGCCACATCGCCATCGATACGCTCGATCGATCGCAAGCAGCTTTGCAGGATGAAAGCCCGGGGATCCGGAATCCCGCGGATGTTTTTGACCCGCTGCAGCGCCTTTCGGAAAAATGGCTGGTCCTTCCAGATCATATGACTGGAATAAACATAGAAGTCGTATTTGTCGGCCTGCTTCTGAGAGACCTTATACCAAGCCACGCCTCTGCGTTTCTTCGAAACAACAGCGAGTGCCATATCTCTTAACTTCATCGGTACCAGCATTTTCGGTATGTTCATAAAACGGGCGGAATCGAAAGCTCTGCCGGCATCAGACGCGGAATGAAGTCGAGTTCCGGCTGCAGGACATGGGCTTCTCGAGCGCGGAAGAAAGCACTTTCCGGTGCCCGTAATAAGGCAACGTCGAGGTTTGGAACTTGCATGGGGTGCGACTCAAGATCACGGGCCACGTGCCTGGGCCGGTCCGGAAACAGTCAAACCCCCGGGCTGTCGGAGTTATCCCACTGCCCGGCTTGCGCTGCGCGCGCCGCGAGTGATGGCGCCTGCGGCAGACACCCATCGAAAAGCTCAGGCATCGCGCTTGGCGGCGGCAGGCAGCCCCACAACATCGATCGTGGCGGAGGAAGACCCAGGTGTCAACGAAGCGGGAATCGAAAGGCTGGCTGGCGCATTCCTGCCATTCTCAGGCGCGGGTGCGCCAGGTATTGTTCAGTCGCAAATCGAGAAGTTCAGTCGACTGCCCCGACCAGAATATCGGGGTGTTCAAGTATCGCAACCCAGCGTCCGGTATGTGTGGACGATTGCCTTTTTAGAAATCTATATCCAGTTTCCGACCAAAGCTTCACGTCGTCGTTGAGGTTGTCGAGCACATAATCGCCTTTGTCGGTCTTGACCGTGAGCACTGCGTGCCCCTCGCCGTCTTTTTTTCTGACGACAGTGATCAGAAGGTTTGAGAGCGATATGCCCTCCAAATTGAGCATCTGACGCTTAAGCAGGACGTAGTCCTCGCAGTCGCCGATCGCGCTAACCGGATAGGACCAAAATTCCATTGTGCCGTGAACGGCAAAATCGCTCACGGGCTTGATCGATCTGTTCACGAGTTTGGTGACGGATGCGAGCTTATCTTCCATTCCACTGGTCATAAGAACCGGCGGGATCTTGCCTGATCGTATCCTGCATTCTGCGGCCTGCCTTCGGCAGAATTCCATGTAGCCAACTGGGATGGAGGTCCGCTGCCCGGTCGCCATGGCACCAGGTACTGCATCGGCCGAAGCTTTCTCCATCGGCGTCGCGGACATCATCAAGCCTATCAGTAGGCCGGCACACAGCCATGCCCGCGGTATCACCAATCCCATTCGCCCCGCCCAAGGTAACGACCCGAAACAATCTTTAATATCGCGTTACCATCTTTTCATGGGGACATCAACGCAGCCGACACACAATTTAAAGCTACGGTCGCGAACAATCATCAATGACCTGCTGGTGGGCGCTGCCGTCAATGCTGGAGAAGTTCCATAACCACTGGAAGATCATGACCTTCGCGTGTTGTCGCATGACCACATCGGCGCCTTTCTGTCATCGACGGCTCAAACGCGGACAGGGCGGCCGAGAAAAAAATTGTAGCCAAATTAGTCGAAGCAAGAAAGTCCAAGAGCTACGGGGCTCTCGCGTAGACTCGCATACATTCGGATACATTTCGATGGCACTCGGGCAAATCTCTGCGACAGGCGTGGCGTAAGTTTCGATCGTGAGCAGGAAGCCTCGTCATAGTGACGGGACAGAAAGCCGACAGCGATTTCGCAAGCGGGAGTCAACACCGCGCGAGGCCGATTGGCAGGTCTGCTCATTCTAAGAAAGGAAAATACGATGAACAAACTTGCAACGGCTTTCGCCCTCCTCGCCTTGTCGACGGGAGTCTCTCTCGCTGCCGCTCAAAATCCGGACCGCGATCCGACCCGCGGATTTGCTCCTGATGTCGACAAGGGCGAAATGACCTTAGACACCAATCATACGGCTTCCTTGCCGCTACCCGTGGTAGCCCCGAAAGAACAACGACCACAGCCCGGCAAGGTCCTCAGGGGTCGTGCACCATGGGCGGGTCGTTAATATACTGACCTTGTCCTCCCATGCAAAAAGTCCAACCACCCGCCATGCGACAAAGGGTGGTTGGACAGGGCGCAAGAAAATCCTGCAGCCATGGATGCATTGACCGTCTCTGGCGAGAGTATTGAATGCGTCAGGTCGCGAACTCAGGAAAAAATCGTGGCGAGGCTTCGAGGGCCGCGTCTGCATCTGCGCCGCTGTCAATCGGCCGTCACGTCGGCCGCTGCCATCCCTTCCAGCGCCGCCGCGAACGGTTCCGCGTCGACCTGACCAAAGCGACCGGACTGTAGGCGATAAGTCCTTCCCCCTGCCCTGCTCCGGTCCTGAATGAGCCCATATCCCAGGTCAGAACTCCCACGGAGAGAACAAGTTGAGACCGGTCGTGCCGAAGTCGCCCAAGTTCCGCGTCGCCAAGCCGGTCGCCATTCACTCTTGAGATTGCAGCAATCATGCCGGTCGGGCGCCGACATCCCCCGGCCCTGCCGCATGGCGGTACTCATGATTTCCCCATAGGCCATCGCGGCTTCCTCGGTCAGGCCGAAGATCCGATCCGCAAACCGACGACGCCGATCCGAGAGTCCCTGCTCCCGACGCTCTGCACGCTGATCGGGTCGAATTTTCTGGATGCCGAAGGCGATCTCCGCGATGGGCACGGTCGGAAGTGCAAGTTCAGCGTCATGGCGGACCAACCATGCAATCACGGCAGGTCGGGCGAGCTTTTCAGCGTCTCGGAAATGACAATGGTTATCGAGGAAGATCAAAGCTCAGGTCCCGCATGAACCTGCCGATTACCCCGGATCACTGCCTCAAGATCGATTTCGGTACCATAAGCGCTGGCAATACGAGTGTAGAACGTCGATGCCGGCTCACGACCTGCTTCCCGGACCTCATAGATTCCAGAGCGCGCTCAACCACGTCGGCGATCGAGCGGTTCTCGCGTCGAGCAAGCCGCTGCGCAAGATCACGCGCCTTGGCGCTGCGCACGGAAAGCAGAGGTTCGGCCCTATAGAACTCCCTTTGGCGTAGATAAGCCTGCCTCGCATTGCTAGCAAGATGGCAGATGATGGCTTGCCATCCGGGCTAGACCGTCAACTGATCGTTTGCTGGTCTTCTATGACGGGCCTGCCGAAAACGTGAGCTGGTCAAGGTCATCGTCGGCCGGCAGCGCCAAGCGGTCCCGATTTATCTGAAGGCCCCGACCGAGCAGGGATTGGTACAGGGATGAAGGCTGGCAGCGAAAACCTCTACCTCAATCCCGCCCTAATGGCGCTGGTCAGTGATGCGCCGCCAGCGAAGATCGCAAGATGTATAGACAACCGGTCGCAACTGGTGTTCGTTTCCAATCCGATCGCATGCAATTTCGGAAAATGCAGGAATCGTGACTATGGACGCCGCTTCCTTGTTCGATCTGACGGGAAAAAAGGCGCTGGTGACGGGCGCCAGCCGCGGCATCGGCCAGGCTATGGCTGACGCGCTCTCCGCGGCAGGTGCCGACGTCGCGGTGACCGCCCGCGACGAAGCGTCCCTTCTTGAGACGGCGGACCGAATTAGCGCTAACGGGCGAAGATCGCTTTGCCGGTCTCTCGACGTGCTCGACACCGATCGCATCCGCGTGGTGGTCGACGAGGTGGCGGACGCCTTTGGCGGGCTCGACATCCTGGTCAACAACGCCGGCTATGAGCAAGTCCAGCCGTCGCTCGACGTGGACGAAGCGCTGTGGGACCGCATCGTATCGACCAATCTGAAGGGCGCCTTCTTCTGCGCGCAGGCTGCGGCGCGGCGGATGGCTGCCGACAGCAGCGGTGGCGCGATCATCAATCTTTGCTCGCTGACCTCCTATGTCGGCATTCCGACCGCGGCACCTTACGGCTCCTCGAAGTCTGGGCTTCTGGGCATGACGCGCGCGCTGGCCACGGAATGGGCATCGCTCGGCATCCGCGTCAATGCCATCGCTCCGGGGTATTTCCATACGGCGATGACGGATGCTTTTTATCAGGATCCCGACTGGCAGACGGCAATGCTGGCCAAGATACCGCAGCGGCGTTTCGGCACGATGGAGGATCTGGCCGGAGCCGTTGTATTCCTGGCGAGCGGGGCATCCGCCTATGTCACCGGGCATTGCCTCCCAGTTGACGGCGGCTATCTCGCATCCATCTGAGCGACTGAGGGCGGGTGCAACAAGAACCGTGTAGACCCATCTTGTATATGGTTGTATATACCACCTCACAACGCTGGACGTCCTTGCATGCGGCCGGCGACAAAAAGGGGAACCACAATGCAGGAGCCTTTCCGGGCCGGAGCTTCGCGGGAAGCGGAAGGCGGCAGGGAAATCGCAGTCACAGTCCGGAACGTCGGGATGGACTTCGATGGGATTCATGCCGTCAAGAATGCGTCCTTCGATTTGCCGAAGGGCCGGTTCCTCACCATTCTGGGGCCCTCGGGGTCCGGCAAGACGACCCTCCTGCGCATGATCGCCGGATTCCAGACCCCGAGCAGCGGCGAGATCTTCATCAACGGTGAAGCGGTGAGCGCGGTGCCACCGCACAAGCGGACGATCGGCATGGTCTTTCAGAGGCTTGCGTTGTTTCCACATATGACGGCGGCTGAGAATGTCGCCTTCCCGCTGAAGATGCGTCGGCGCGATGCACGCACCATTCCCGAACGCGTCGAGCGATACCTCGCGCTGGTCCGGCTCGGGGGCTATGGCGGCAGGCGCATTCACGAACTTTCCGGCGGGCAGCAGCAACGCGTCGCGATCGCGCGCGCGCTGGTGTTCGAGCCCGACCTGCTGCTGCTCGACGAGCCGCTGGCTGCGCTCGACCGCAAGCTTCGCGAGGAAATGCAGCTCGAATTCCGCCGCATCCAGCGAGAGCTCGGCGTCACCACGATCAACGTCACCCACGACCAGCGCGAGGCGCTGGTGGTTTCCGACGACATTGTGGTCATGGATCAGGGCGAGATCCAGCAGAAGGCGCGGCCAATCCATACCTACCGCCAGCCCCGCAACGCCTTCGTCGCCAATTTCATCGGCGTCACCAACTTCATTGCCGGTACGGTACGGTCCGTCTCGGAAGGGGGCGACGTCTCCATCCTTCGCGGTGCTCTGACGCTTGCCGGAAAAATCGGCGATCCGGTCAATCCACCTGCGGAGGGCGGCAAGGCGTCGGGAGCGATCCGCGCCGAGCAGATCCGTCTCGCCGGCGACGCTGCTCAGCTGTCGAAGCTCGATTGCGTGCTGGCCGGGACTGTCATCGATACGATCTTCGAAGGCGAGCGCATGGTCTACGAGGTAGCCTGCGCCGCGATTGGCGACGAGGTCATTCGCGTTTTTGACCATGATCCCGCCGCGCACAAGCAGTTCGACATAGGCGAAAGCGTGTTCCTGGGGTGGAATGCCAGGGACATGCTTGTTTTTCGATAGAACCGGAAACCGGTCAAACCCAGAGGAGAATGCAGATGAAGCGCTTCAAGCCGACATTATCCCATCTTTCCCGCAGAACCTTCCTTCAGGCCACCGCCGCGCTCGGCGGCGCCTCAGCTCTCGGCCTGCGCAGTTCTTATGCGCAGGAACCGGAAAAGCCGGCGGAGATCATCGTGCGCGCCTGGGGCGGCAGCTGGGTGGATAGCCTGAAGGCCGGCGTGTCCGACAGCTTCACCAAAATGACGGGGATCGCTGTCCGTCACGACCTGACTGAAGACAACGAGATCCAGCCCAAAGTCTGGGCGGCCGTGGCGCAGAACCGGGTCCCCCCGATCCACATAAACTGGGACACCACCACCAATGCCACGAAGTCGGCACTGCGCGGCGTAACGGAAGACCTCTCCGACCTGCCGAACCTTGCCAATGTGACGGACCTTGCCAAGCCGGCCGGCCTGGAAGGCTTCCCGATCGTCAATACCTACGGCTATGTCTATGTGCTGGCCTATCGGCCTGCGGCGTTCCCGGACGGACCGCCGAAGTCCTGGAAAGACCTGCTCGACCCGAAGTTCAAGGGCCGGCTTGCCTTCTACAATGACGGCATCGGCTTCCACTTCCCAGCCCAGGTCGCCGGTGGCGGCAAGCTGGAGGACATACCCGGCAACATGCAGCCGGCTTGGGATTTCATCACCAAGATGAAGGCGCAGCAGCCGCTGCTCGGCGAAGATCCCGACTTCACCACCTGGTTCCAGAACGGCGAAATCGATGCCGCCTGCACCATCTCCACCAACGCCCGGGAGGCCCGCAAGAACGGCGTGAAAATCGAGTGGGTCGTGCCGGAGGAGGGTGCCAAATTCGACACGGACGGTTTGTGGATCCCCAAGGGCCTGCCGGAAAACGAACTCTACTGGGCCAAGCAGTACATCAACCATGCGCTGACCAAGGAAGCCCAGCAGGTCTGGCTGGACGGCCTCGGCTTGCCGGGCGTGGTGCCGGGCCTCACACCGCCGAAGGATCTGGTGGGCGATCCGTCCTATCCGACCACCGAAGCGGATTTCCAGCGCCTCATCCGCATCTCGTCGAAGATCCAGGTCGAGAATGAGAGCGAGTGGTTTTCCAAGTTCAAGGCGATCATGCAGGGCTGACGCCGGGGCGGCCGGTGCTGCGCTGGCGGCACCGGCTCCTTTACGAGGTCGGTTACGGATTTTCTCATGCGGGCAGCCAGGACAGCCTATCCCTTGAAATGGCGTATCATGGATGCGCTGGAAGGCATTGCAGCCGCCATCTGGCCAGCGCGATTCAGGCGCGCCACGCCCTATCTGATGCTGCTTCCGGCAGTGCTGCTGGTCGCACTGCTCGTGCTCGGTCTCATCCAGATCGCGGATGCAAGCCTGCGCACGCTCGACACCACCACCTTCCAATTCTCGGACGACTATTCCATCGCCAATTTCCGGCGGGCGCTGACAGAGCCGCTGTTCCTCGTCGTCGCGCAGCGCAGCCTCATCGCCGCCCTGATCGTCACCGCGGTGACACTCGTCTTCGCCTTTCCCTACGCCTATCTGATGGTGCGCACGCGTTCGCCAAGACTGCGCAAATTCCTGCTGATTGCGCTGTTCCTGCCCTTCTTCATCGGCCAGGTTGTGCGTGCATATGGCTGGCTGATCATCCTCGGCAATCAGGGCATGGTGAACGAGGCGCTCGGCCTTATCGGGGTCGCCCCGATGCGGCTCATCTACAACTATCCCGCCGTGCTGTTCGGCCTCGTCCAGTACATGCTGCCCTTCGCCGTACTGATGCTCGCGCCGGCACTCACCGCCATTCCCGAAGAGCTGGAGGCGGCCGCTGGATCGCTCGGTGCGAACTGGGTTCGCACGTTCATCCATGTCGTGTTGCCACTCGCTCGTCCGGGCTTCATCGGCGCCGGCGTGGTGGTGCTGACGCTTTCGCTCACCGATTTCGCAGTCCCCGCGATCCTTGGCGGCGGCTCGCAGGACTTCATCGCCAACGCCATCTACGATCAGTTCTTCCGAACGTCTGACCAGGGCCTCGGCGCGACGCTGGCGCTTATGCTTGTCGCGCTCGGGTCAATCCTCGTCGGCTTGGTGTTCGCGCTGTTCGGAGCCGGAACGCTTGCGATGGGGAGGTCACGGGCGTGAACGGCTCGCGCAGCAAATCCGTTGTCTTGTGGACCCTGGTTACGATCGCCCTGGTGACGCTTTCAGCGCCGACGATCGTCGTGCTCGGCGCTTCCTTCACCGGCGGCAACATCATCACGTTTCCGCCGGACGGGCTATCGCTGCGGTGGTACGCGCGCATCTCACAGGCCTCCGACCTGCGCAACGCTTTCCTGCGTACGCTTCATGTCGCGACGGTCTGTACGATCGTTGCCATTCCCGTGGGCACGCTGGCTGGCATCGCGCTGGCGAAATATGCGGTGCGTTTTGAGAAGACGATCCAGATTTATCTGCTGCTGCCCTTTACTATCCCGCTGATCGGATCGGGCATCGGCCTCATGCTGATTTTCGGCAACGCCGGCATTCTCGGCCAGCTCTGGCCGGTCGGCATCGCCTGCTGCGTCATCAACCTTCCCTTCATGATCTGGGCGGTGACGGCGAGTGCCACCGGGCTTGACCCGGACCTGGAACTGGCCGCCGCCAACTGCGGCGCACCGCCGCTCCAGGTGTTCTTCTCCGTCACCCTGCCGGCGGTGATGCCGGGGGTGATCACCGGCTCGCTGCTGATGTTCATCCTTGCGCTCAACGAGTTCCTGGTCAGCCTGCTGCTCGTCGATGCGCGCATCGTGACGCTGCCGGTGCTGATCTACAACTCCATCCGCTCGATCATCACACCGGATCTTGCCGCGATCTCCGTGGTCTTCATCGCCTGCTCGGCTGTCGCCATCTTCCTGCTCGACAGGCTGGTCGGGCTCGACATCTTCCTGAAATCGAAATGAGGAATGCCGGCCTGCCGGCCGCAAAGGGAAATCCTATGCCAAACGTATCGTTCCACGACCTGAGCCAGATCGACGCCGCCGGTCGTTCGGCGCTGATGCGGCGCTCAGAGACCGATCTCTCTGGCTTTATGGAGAAGGCCGCACCGATCATCGAGGCGGTCCGAACAGAAGGCGACACCGCGCTCGTCCGCTTCGCCCGCGACTTTGACAAGGCAGATCTCGATGCCGCGCGGCTGAAGGTCAGCCCCGCGGAGTTCGACGCCGCCTTCGACATGGTGGACGAGGACGTGGTCGCCGCCATTCGCTTCGGCATCGACAACATCCGGCATTTCCACGAAGAACAGAGGCCGGAAGCGATGTGGCTCAAGGAAATGCGGCCCGGCGCCTACGCCGGCGACCGCTTCACGCCGATCCGCTCGGTGGCGCTCTATGTCCCGCGTGGCAAAGGGGCGTTCCCTTCGGTGACAATGATGACCGCGGTGCCCGCAGTGGTGGCGGGCGTCCCGGAGCTTGCTATCGTCACGCCGCCAGCGCCCGATGGTTCGGTGGACGCAGCGACGCTGGTTGCAGCGCGCCTCGCCGGCGTCGCAACGGTCTACAAATGCGGTGGCGCCCAGGCGGTCGCCGCGGTCGCCTACGGCACAGAGACGATCAGGCCGGCGCTCAAGATCGTCGGTCCAGGCAGCCCCTGGGTCGTTGCGGCCAAGCGGCTGCTTGCCGGGGTGATCGATCCCGGCCTTCCCGCCGGTCCGTCCGAAGCGATCATCCTCGCCGACGACAGCGTGCATGGCGGGCTAGCCGCGCTCGACCTCCTCATCGAGGCAGAGCACGGACCGGACTCATCGGCCTACCTGGTGACACACAGCCGCCGCGTGGCCGAGGAGGCATTGGCCGCCCTGCCCGAGCACTGGGCGCGCATGACCGAGCAGCGAGTAGCGTTTTCCACCGCGGTACTGACCGGCGCCTGTGGCGGCATCGTCCTGACGGCGGCGATCGAGGAGAGCTACCGCTTCATCAACGACTATGCACCGGAGCATCTGGAGATACTCTCCAGCGATCCCTTCGCACACCTTGGCCACATCACCGAAGCCGCCGAGATCCTGATGGGGCCGCACACGCCAGTCTCGATCGGCAATTTCGGGTTAGGCCCCAACGCCGTCCTGCCGACCAGCCGCTGGGCGCGTACCTGCGGCCCGCTCTCGGTCACGGATTTCGTCAAGCGTTCTTCCATCGGCTACGTGACGGCGGCGGCCTATCCGGAATTCGCGCGCCATGCCCGCACGCTTGCCCGCTACGAAGGCTTCTCCTCGCATGAACACGCCGTCTCCGACGTGCGCGACCGATATCTGGTGCGGTAGCGACGATGAAGGCTGCCAGACTCCACGCGGCGGGCGATTTGCGGGTTGAGGATGTGCCGTCTCCCGGCGGACCCGCGCCTGGCTGGGTGCGGCTCAAAGTGGCGGCTGCCGGCATCTGCGGCTCGGACCTCCATAACTTCCGCACCGGTCAGTGGATCAGCCGCGCGCCGAGCATCGCCGGGCATGAGTTCGCCGGCGAGGTGACAGCCGTGGGCGCCGGCGTGTCCCAGTTGGCCTGCGGAGACCGGGTCGTCGCCGATTCGCGTTTTTGGTGCGGCGAATGTCCTGCTTGCCGGGCCGGCCTGCATAATGTCTGTGCCAGACTGGGCTTTGTAGGCGAGGTTTGCGACGGCGGCTTCGCGGAAGAGACGGAGCTGCCGGCGCGGCTGCTCCTGCGCCACGACCCCGCGCTTGATCCCGCAATCGCCGCCATGGCGGAGCCGCTGGCGGTCGCCCTGCACGCCGTCCGGCGACTGTCGGCGCCGGCCGGGGTGCCGGTACTTATCGCCGGTTGCGGCCCGATCGGCGGGCTGGCTGCGCTGCTCCTGTCGCGGCCCGGCGACAGGCCGGTCCTGGTCGCCGACCGCAATGCGGCGCGTGCGGATCTTGTGGCCGAGGTGAGCGGCGCGACCGTCGTCGACCTGGAGGCCCTGCCCTGTGATCCCAATCTGCGCCATGCCATCGATGCGACGGGAAACGTGGCGGTGATGGCGCAACTGCTCGATCTCCTGGCCGGGGGTGGCAAGCTGGCGTTGGTCGGCATATCGCATGGCCGCCTCGATCTCGACCCCAACCTCCTGGTCGAACGCGAGATCGCGCTTGTCGGTTGCCACGCCTTCGCCGACGAGCTTGCGCCGGCCGTCGCGATGCTTGGTGATCTCGCCCCCGCGCTGTCGCGCTTCGTGTCCGAAGAGATCGCGATCGACGAAATCCCCGCCGCCTACCAGCGCCTGATCGCAGGCACGAGCGGCGGGTTGAAGACCATCATCCGAATGGAGAGAGGATGATGATCAGGCTTCCCGAAACCGCCGGGCCCCTCTACGAAAAGGTCAAGGACTACGTGCTCGGCAACATCGGCAGCGGCAAATGGCCGAAGGACCGCAGGCTGCCTTCCGAAAACGAGCTGGTCAGCACGCTTGGCGTCTCGCGGATGACTGTGCACCGGGCGCTGAGGGAACTGACCTCGGAAGGCCACCTCCTGCGCATCCAGGGCGTAGGCACCTTCGTGGCGCCGCCGAAACCGCAATCGGCCCTCATCGAAATCAGGAACATTGCCGGCGAGATCGCCGCGCGCGGCGCACGCCACAGGGCCGAGGTCGTCGTCCTCGAGAAGATCCGCAACCCGGCGCTGGACCTCATTGTCGCCTTCGAGTTCACGCGCCGCAGACCGGTCGCCCATTCGATCATCGTGCATTTCGAAGACGAGGTGCCTGTCCAGCTCGAGGAGCGCTTTGTCAATCCGGCTCTCGCACCGGACTACCATCGGCAAAATTTCGTTGCGACCACCACCTACGACTATCTGCAGCGGGCGACGCCGCTGACGGAAGTGGAGCACGTGATCTCGGCCGTCGCCGCAGAAGAGATGGCGGCCCGCCATCTGATGATTCGGCCCGGCGACCCCTGCCTGCTCCTGCATCGGCGGACCTGGTCGGGCGCGGCGGTCGCGACCGTCAACAATCTCACCTATGTCGGCAGCCGCTATTCGCTTGGCAGCCGCTACGCGCCCTCACCCGCCGCATAGCAGCAACGGCCCGCCAAGCGGGCGGGCAGCGTCATCGGCCCAACGGCTGCCTTGATAGGGAAATCAGTTCTGCCTCGTCGATCACGCCGGCCATGTAGTTGGCAATAATGCGAGACGCGAGCGCCTCACGCTGACCAGTCGATTGACCTTCAAGCTTGAGGTATTCGAACGCTCGACCCAGCAGAGCCAACTCGGACGGATCAAAAATACCAGCTTCCTCAGCTTTTCGACGGATCGCCATGGCTTCCTCAAAGACGATGACTTGCCTTTGCAACGTTTCCCGCGACATTGTGTTCCTGGAGGTGCTCAAGACAAGCTTGGGCGCGCGCGGCCCTTGCTAGCGATCAGCTGACAGCGGCTAACCCCAGTGGCCGCTAGCCGGCCTGCGTTATGAGCGCACCACCAGAGGCACCAGACCCTCATGACGGTGATCGAGATAACACACAACACGGTCGCCAATGCGCTCGAAGATGAGATCGACTTTCGCCTCGCCAATAGCCAGGTGGCGGATAACGATGTTGTCGATGCCGATAGGCAGCCGCGGGCGTTCCACAGTGATCTCGCGTTTCCAGCCGTCAACCCGAATGCCCAGGCAAGCCTGCAGCATCATGAAAGCGGAGCCAGCCGACCAGGCCTGCGGCAGACAAGCGACCGGGTAGGCCACCGGTGAATCGCTGGCCGCACGCGTAAAGCCGCAGAACAGCTCTGGCAGCCGCATGTTGAAACGGACCGCCGCCTCGAACATACCGCTCATCAGCTTCACGACGCTGTCGCGCTCGTGATAGCGGGCGAGCCCGGAGGCGCAGAGCGCGGTGTCGTGCGGCCAGATCGAGCCATTATGATATGACATAGGGTTGAATGGAATCTCGTCGTCGGCCAGTGTGCGAACGCCCCAACCGCTATGGAGATGACCAGAGAGCAGCTGGGTGGCGACTGACTGAGCCCGTTCCGCCGCCGGCAGCCCGACATAAAGCAGGTGACCGGCATTGGACGTGCGAACCGCGCATTGCTTGCCTTGTCCGTCGATTGCCAAAGCATAGAAATCGCGATCCGGCATCCAGAAATGCGTCTCCACTGCCTGACGGATCCTCTCTGCCAGGGCGCTCCAGTGCGCCGCCTTTGCGTCTTCGCCGCGCCTGGCGGCCAGCGCCGCCATCCCTTGATATGCGGCGAAGGCATAACCTTGCACCTCGACCAATGCGATCGGTCCTTTGGGGATCGTGCCGTCGGCATGGAAGATGGCATCGGAACTGTCCTTCCAGCCTTGGTTGAACAGACCCGTGTCGGCCGCCCTGTTGTAGGTTACAAAGCCATCCCCGTTGCGGGCTCCGACCTCTTCCATCCACGCAGTGGCAGCGCCCAGCGAGTTCCACATGCGATCGACGAATGCCTCGTCTCCGGTGCGATCGGCGTAGGACGAAGCCAGGTAGACATAGAGTGGCGTGGTGTCGACGCCGCCATAGTAGCGGCCGAACGGCAGTTCGCGCAGCACGGCCATTTCCCCCTTGCGGGTTTCATGCATGATTTTGCCAGGCTCGGCATCGTCGAATACAGAGGTCTCGGTCGATTGATAATGGGCAAGGAAGGCCAGGACCCCACGAGCAAGGTCCGGATTAAGCCAAAGCATCTGCAAGGCGGAAATGACGCCGTCGCGGCCGAAAGCCGTCGAAAACCAAGGGATGCCGGCATACGGGTATGGCCCGGTCTCCAGATCGGTCGTCAGCAGCGCGATGTCGGCGCGCGTGCGTGTCAGCCAGTCATTGAACACGCGCCCGGAGCTGAAGACGGTGGCGCCCTGCCGGCGCTTTGAGCGCATGGCGAAGCGGGCTCGCGCAGCGGCCGCGCGAAAGCGGTCGCTGGAGGGGGTTTCTTCGCTGTGGCCGACCTCCAGGTACAATGCTCTGCTGTCACGCTTTGCCACGACAATGAGGAAATCCGCGTGATCGGGGTGCACCTGATCGGGCTTGATCGAGAATGCGATCGCCGATTGACGAGCCACATTGTCGAGGCCTTCATATCGGAACGTTACGCTCGCCTCGCCGACCAGTGCGTCATGCGCGCGACCGCGGCGGCTACGCATAGTGCCGCGCACCTCGAACATGTCACGGAAATCGGCGTCGAAGTCGAGCCGGACCGGCAGAACCACCTCGCGCGCGGAGTAGTTGGTGAACTTGATGCGTTCGAACATGCGGTCCTGCCAGATGAACCGCGTCCGATCGACGTGGACGACGCCCGGCAATGCTTCGCTGCCATTCGGCCCGATAGTGGCTAGATTGGTGAGATTGGCGGTGAATAGGATGTTGTCCTGCGACAGCGAGGCGCCGAGCAGCGACGGCATCCGGCCGCCAATGAACAGACGGAAGCGCGACAATACACGCGTGTCGTCGCGGAAAAGCCCGTCGCCGGTGCCGCGTATGTCGCCGTAGCTGTCTGCGACGACGAAGCAATCCTCGTGTTTCAGCGCAAATTGCCGATGCGGCTCGCGCGGTGCCGTTTCGTCGATTGCCGGCAGCGCCACGGCTGGATCAATCTTGCGGTCTTCGAGTTGAGTGGTCATGGTAACCCCCTCCCGTTCAGAAGCGAACAAGGCGGCTCAGGCGCTGATCCGGGCAGCCGAGCCGTCGCCTTGCTCGGTCAGGTAGACATAGTCATCATTGCGGCATTTTTAGCGCGCTTGTTTTGAGAACCAAGTGCTTTCGTTATGACGTCCGAGAGCGAGCCATAGATCGCCACGTAGTCGCGGCACATGCGCTCAACCGTGAATCGCTCTTCAAAAGTCCGTCGCACCCGTGCACGATCGATGCCGTTTATCCGCCGTACCGCGTCCACAGCTCCGTCGAGCGTGTCGACGATCAACCCGGACACACCATCGTCGATGACCTCCGGAACGGCGCCGCGTCTAAACGCTATCACAGGCGTGCCACAGGCCATCGCCTCAATGGTTACGAGTCCGAAGGGTTCCGGCCAGTCAATAGGGAACAAAAGCGCTGCCGCATTGCCCAAAAAGTCTGCTTTTTGCCGTTCGTCGATCTCGCCGATGAATTCCACGTTGGAATTTCGAAGCACCTTGGGTTCGACCCTCTCTTTCCAATATGATTGGTCTACCTTGTCGATCTTGGCGGCAATCTTCAGCGGCATTCCGGTACGCGCTGCGATTTCAATTGCTGTTTCCGGCCCCTTTTCCGGTGAGATGCGGCCGAGGAAGGCGAGATAGCCCGAGGCTTTCGGGCGAAAAGGGAGAAGATCGCGAGGCAGACCGTGATACACCGTTCCGATCCAATGGACAGGCGGCATGGGCCAGCGTTGATCGTAAGAAATCGAAACCAGCGGAATGTCATCAAACATCGCATAAAGCTGCGCCAAATCCGGGAGGTCGAGCCGTCCATGAAGTGTCGTAACGGTTCGCTCGGCAAAGTCCCGGACTACGGGGAAGTGGAGAATATCGATGTGAAAATGCAGCACGTCGAATTCATCGGCCCGCCTGCGCACCTGTTCAAGCATCATCACGTGCTGGGGAATATCGTGCCGGACCCTGGGATTCAGGCGCAATGCAATATCGCAACACGGTACCAATTCGGCAGAGGTGCGTGAATCACCGCTGGCGAACAAGGTTACATCATGCCCCTGCCGAACAAGCTCCTCAGTCAGATATGAAACTATTCGCTCGGTCCCGCCATAGGTCCGCGGCGGCACGGCTTCGGTAAGGGGGGCGATCTGGGCAATTTTCATCTGCAACACTTCTCGAAAGTGAAGGTCACCCTTCAAAAAGCTCCGACGGCAATCCCCTTCCTCGCGTTCATTGCGGTGCGGTCCTCCTCGCCAACTCTCGAAGCGCCGATATGTTCCCGGCGGGAACAATCGCCGAGTCAGGGGAGTTCAAGCAGATGGACCAAAAGGAGAACCAGGATGGTTACGAAGCTTCAGGACACAAAAGCCGTCAAGGGATCGAGCGACGAGCATGGCGGCAACCGCGGCGGCAATCAGGAGAAGAAGGACAAGCCGCAAAAGAGCAGCCAGGCTGCCGGCAAGGATCCAAACCGCGGCGAGGACTGAACGATGCCTGCCCCGCAGGCGAACCGTAATGGCTGCGATCCCCGACCATCCATAGGAGTGACACCATGACAAAGACCAACTCGTCTACGAAAGCCGAGCATCCTGTATCGGGAAAGAGGGCAAGCGGCAGCGACAAGGCCAAGGAACCGGCCAAGGGCGGCGCCCAAGCCAGGAACGCCCAGGAATGGGGCGGCGGATCGAAAGCGTCAAAGGGCAAGATCACCCGGGCAGACCGGGAAAACCCCAATTCGAGCCAGCGCAGCTAAGCTTTGCATTCATCTAATCAGTCGGCGCGGATTTCGAACTGCTTGGACGGGATGGGTTCGGATTGGGGTGGTTCGGATTAGAGGCCCATCTCGCCTGTCGTTTGCCCCTTCGACGTTGCAATTCGAAAATGATCGAAGGCCCCGTGCCACAGCGCCGGCAATTGCGGCCTTGACGCGATGTGCATTAGGTCGTTTGTTGCGGGCGGGAGTGCCACGGGAGGAAACCATGGAAGTCACCCTGGGGGCGGATAGCCTCGCAGCGCGGTTCCACGTTTTCACGCCAATGACCGGCGAAGGCTCCCGCGCATGAATTCCGGAGCGATCCTCGAAGCAGCGGGATTGACTAAGGAATTTGGGGGTTTCGTCGCTGTCAGCAATGTCAACCTGACAGTCGAGCGAGGATCGATCCACGCGCTGATCGGGCCCAACGGCGCAGGCAAGACGACCCTCTTCAACTTGCTGACCAAATTCCTCCAGCCGACGCGCGGCGCGATCCGTTACCAAGGCCGCGACATCACCAGGATGCAGCCGGCCGACATCGCGCGGCTGGGCCTTGTGCGCTCCTTCCAGATATCGGCGGTGTTTCCGCACATGACGGCACTCGAGAATGTCCGCATCGCGCTGCAGCGCCGGCGCGGCGACAGTTTCGATTTCTGGCGTTCCGAGAAAGTGCTCTCCAAGCTCAATAGCGAGGGTGCGGCTCTTCTCGCCGATGTCGGCCTGACCGAGTTTTCAGATATCCGCGCCAGCGATCTGTCCTACGGCCGCAAACGCGCGCTTGAGATCGCGACGACGCTGGCGCTGAACCCTGAAATGCTGCTCCTCGACGAGCCTATGGCCGGCATGGCGCAAGAAGACATCGAGCGCATCTCGGCGCTGATCCGGCGCATCTCCAAGAACCGCACCATTTTGATGGTTGAGCATAATCTTTCGGTCGTAGCCTCGCTGTCGAACCGCATCACCGTGCTCGCGCGCGGCAAAGTCCTCGCCGAAGGCGACTATGCCGCGGTTTCCAAAGATTCGCGCGTTATCGAAGCCTATATCGGGGCCGGACATGGTTGAAGTTGAACTGACGAGCAGGCCGGCTCCTGCCCCCTCGGCGAGACCGCTGCTGCGCGTCGATGGCCTGCAGGGCTGGTACGGCGAGAGCCATGTGCTTCACGGCGTGAGTTTCGAGATTGGCGAAGGCGAAGTGGTGACACTTCTCGGCCGCAACGGCGCCGGCAAGACGACGACGCTGAAGGCAGTCATGGGCATCCTTTCCAGGCGCTCGGGCTCGGTCACCTATGACGGCCGCGAGACGATCAAGCTGCCGTCGCGGTTGATCGCACAGATGGGCATCGCCTACTGCCCAGAGGAACGCGCGATCTTTTCCAGCCTTTCGGTCGAGGAGAATTTGATGCTGCCGCCGCAGGTGCGCCCCGGTGGGCTCAGCGTCGAGCAGATTTTCGAGCTTTTCCCGAACCTGAAGGAGCGGCTTTCGAGCCAAGGCACCAAGCTTTCGGGCGGCGAACAGCAGATGCTCGCCATCGGCCGGATCTTGCGGACGGGCGCGAAGCTTTTGCTGCTCGATGAGCCGACCGAAGGGCTTGCGCCCGTCATCGTGCAGCAGATCGGCCGCACCATTGCCCGGCTCAAGGACGAGGGATTCACGATCGTGCTCGTTGAACAGAATTTTCATTTCGCCGCGTCGGTCGCGGACCGTCACTACGTGGTCGAACAGGGGCGCGTGATCGACACGATCCCCAATGACGAACTCGACGCCAACATCGACAAACTGCACGCCTATCTCGGTGTCTGAGGCAATCATCAACGGCGCGTTGCGCCGCAATCGGAGGAGAGTAGCGATGAAAAAAATGGGGTTTATTCTGGCTTCGCTGACGAGCCTGCTGATGGCCGGCACGGCCCACGCCACGGATGTCAAGATCGGCGTTCTGAATGACCGTTCCGGCATCTATGCGGACATCGCCGGTGAAGGTTCGGTCATCGCGGCCCAGATGGCGGCGGAAGACTTCAAGGCGGCGGACAAGGGCATCAACGTGTCGATCGTCTCCGCCGACCACCAGAACAAGCCGGACGTCGGCTCGAACATCGCCCGCCAGTGGTACGACACTGAAAATGTCGATGTAATCGCCGACGTGCCAACCTCGTCGGTGGCGCTCGCCGTCAACGAGATCACCAAGGAGAAGAACAAGATCTTCCTCGCCTCGGGTCCGGCCTCGTCCGACCTCACCGGCAAAGCATGTTCGCCCAACACCGTCCACTGGACCTACGACACCTGGGCGCTTGCCAACGGCACGGGCTCGGCCATGGTCGCAGAAGGCGGCGATAGCTGGTTCTTCGTCACGGCAGACTACGCCTTCGGCCACGCGCTCGAGCGCGATACGTCGGCGGTCGTCGAAGCATCGGGCGGCAAGGTTCTCGGCGCTGTCCGTCATCCTTTCCCCGGCCAGGATTTCTCGTCCTTCCTGCTGCAGGCGCAAGGGTCGGGTGCCAAGGTCGTCGGCCTCGCAAATGCCGGCGGCGACACGATCAACGCGGTCAAGCAGGCGTCGGAATTCGGCATCACGCAGGGTGGCCAGGCGCTCGCCGCTCTGCTGATGTTCATCAATGACGTGCATGCGCTTGGCCTCGACGTGGCGCAAGGCCTCGTGCTCACCAGCGCGTTCTACTGGGACAAGGACGATCAAACGCGGGCATTCTCTGCCCGCTTCCAGGAGCGGAATGCCGGACAAAAGCCTTCGATGATCGAGGCGGGAGTCTACGCTTCGGTCCTGCATTACCTTAAAGCCGTCGAGGCCGTTGGTGACAAGGATGCGGCCAAGGTGATGGCCAAGATGAAGGAAATGCCGACCGACGATCCGCTGTTCGGCAAGGGTACGATCCGCGCCGACGGGCGCAAGCTGCACGACATGTATCTGTTCCGCGTCAAGAAGCCGGACCAGTCGAAGGGGCCATGGGATTATTTCGAGACGGTGGCCACCATTCCGGCCGACAAGGCGTTCCGCCCGCTCGCCGAAGGCGGCTGTTCGCTCGTTAAATAAGCAGCCCTCGCCAACGACGCGCCGAACCGCTCGGCGCGTCGTTGCGTCGACAAGTCAGCTGGAGCGACCATGTTCGAACTGCTTGGAATTCCGCCGCAGGTCCTGTTCGGCCAGTTGCTGCTCGGGCTGATCAATGGGTCCTTCTACGCGGTTCTGAGCCTCGGGCTGGCGGTCATCTTCGGTCTCTTGAACATCATCAATTTCACGCATGGCGCGCAGTACATGCTGGGCGCCTTCGGCGCTTGGATGCTGCTCAACTATCTCGGCGTCGGTTACTGGTGGGCTGTGTTCATCGTTCCGCCGATCGTCGGCGTCACCGGGATCGTGCTCGAGCGCGTGCTGATCCGACGGCTCTATCACCTAGACCATCTCTACGGACTGCTTCTCACTTTTGGCCTGGCGCTGATAATCGTCGGCTTCTTCCGCCAGTTTTTCGGCGTATCTGGCCTGCCTTACCCGCCGCCGCCGCTTTTGACCGGCGGGCATAATCTCGGTTTCATGTACCTGCCCAATTCGCGCGCCTGGGTGATTGTGGCTTCCCTGATCGTGTGCCTCGCGACCTGGTTCATCATCGAAAAGACCCGGCTTGGCGCCTATCTGAGGGCAGCGACCGAGAACCCGACGATGGTCGGCGCGTTCGGCATCAACGTGCCGCTGCTGGTCACGCTCACATATGGCTTCGGCGTCGCACTCGCGGGTTTCGCCGGCGTGCTCGCCGCGCCGATATACGCAGTCAATCCGAACATGGGGGCAGACCTGATCATTGTCGTCTTCGCCGTCGTCGTCATCGGCGGCATGGGCTCAATCCTGGGCTCGATCCTCACCGGCTTTGGGCTTGGGTTGATCGAGGGCCTGACCCGCGTGTTCTATCCGGAAGGCTCGGCCGTGGTGATCTTTGTCATCATGGCGCTCGTGCTGCTCGTCAAACCCGCCGGTCTGTTTGGGCGGAGTGTGTGATGGCAACCGACACCAACCCGATCGCTATGGCGACCATCACGTCCGTTGGCGCCGCGGGCATGCCCCGTCATCACCTTGCGATCTTCGCCGCGCTTTTCGTCTTCCTCATCGCCGCGCCATTTCTGCTCTATCCGATCTTTGTCATGAAGGTGCTGTGCTTCGCGCTGTTTGCCTGCGCCTTCAACCTGTTGCTCGGCTTTGGTGGCCTCCTGTCCTTCGGCCACGCAGCCTATTTCGGCATGGCAAGCTACGTCTCGGCCCATGCGGCAAAGGTGTGGGGTCTGACGCCTGAACTTGCCATTATCGCGGGCACGCTGGTGGCAGCCGTGCTCGGTCTCGCCATCGGTTCCCTCGCCATTCGCCGCCACGGCATCTATTTCGCCATGGTGACACTGGCTTTTGCGCAGATGATCTATTTCTTCTCGCTGCAGGCGGCGTTTACCGGCGGCGAGGACGGCATCCAGGCCGTGCCGCGCGGCCACCTGTTCGGGCTAATCGACCTGCGATCGAGCGAAGTTCTCTATTTCTTCGTGCTCGCCGTCTTCTTCGCCGGCATATTGCTGATCTACCGGATTATCCATTCGCCGTTTGGACAGGTGTTGAAGGCGATCCGCGAGAACGAGCCCCGCGCGATCTCGCTGGGCTATCGGGTCAACCGCTACAAGCTCGCCGTATTCGTGCTGTCGGCCACGCTCGCCGGCGTCGCCGGTGCAACCAAAGCAATCGTGTTCCAATTGGCGTCGCTTACCGACGTCTACTGGACCATGTCCGGCGAGGTCGTGCTGATGACGCTCTTGGGCGGCATGGGCACAGTGTTCGGACCGATCGTCGGCGCGGCAGTCATCGTCACGATGCAGAACTACCTCGCGACATTCGGCGACTGGGTCACCATCGGCCAGGGCATCATCTTCGTTGTCGCGGTGCTGTCGTTCCGGGAGGGCATCGTTGGCGTCCTGGCAAAATGGATCCGGAAGCCGCTCTGAACGAGCATGAGGCCGAAATTTCGGATCATCAACGGTCGACTTCGAGAAGTCGACTCACAACGACGTTTGAGCGTCAGGTTCGGCCAAGTTAGCCGCAGCGGATGCGGGCGACAGCGGCCTCAACTGTGCAGATTCCTCATCGGATGTGACAACCAGCAATTCGGGCTGTTACGAAAATTCAACTCTGGGTCTTCCCAGGTGCGCCTGTTGACGTCGTAATCCGCAGGCACGCACCCTATCTACGCCGCATGAACGACATCACGAACAGACGCGCGCTTCTGCTCGTCAATCCAAAGGCGCGACGCGGGCAGGAATCTATCGCACCGGTCGTCGAGCGGCTGGAGGCCGGTGGGCTCCGCGTCAGCGTCGAGACGTTTGAGGCGCTGCCCGAGATAGCACGCGATATCGTGCGCCTTCGCCATAGGGCCGACCTCGTGATCGTGTGCGGCGGCGATGGCTCGGTGTCCTCGGCGGCGGTCGCGGTTATGGAAAGCCGGCTGCCGATGGGTATCATTCCGATGGGGACGGCGAACGATCTGGCGCGCACCCTCGAAATACCGTTGGATTTGGGGAAGGCGGCCGACGTGATCGTAGAGGGCGGACGACGTCTGATCGACATCGGAACCGTCAATGGTCACGCTTTCTTCAACGTTGCGAGCATCGGCCTCAGCACCGACCTTGCGCAGGGTCTCGATCCGGCGCTGAAGAAGCGTTTCGGCAGGTTTGGCTATGCCTTGGCGGCCATGAAAGTGTTGACCAAGGCCCGCCTCTTCGAAGCAAGGATTACCGAAAAGGGCGTAGCGACCGAAGTCAAGACCTACCAGATTGCAGTCGGCAACGGCCGCCACTATGGCGGCGGCAACATCGTCGAGGAGACGGCGGAGATCGATGACGGTCATCTCGACCTGTACAGCCTGGAAATGACGAACCTCTGGAAAATGGCGCTTATGCTGCGCTCGTTCCGCTCAGGCACGCATGGCGCCTGGAGCGAGGTTCGCACAGCGAGATGCGTCGAGTTTGACATCGAGACGAAAAGGCCGATGCCGGTGAACACTGATGGGGAGATCGTCACCTCGACCCCGGCGCATTTCAAGGTCCACCCGAAGGCGATTTCGGTGTTCGCGCCTGCTGGCGCGCGCATACAGCCCAGCACAAAGGTGCTTGATGATGCGGTCAGCGCAAGCGGGTAGACTGGCGATCAAGCGCGCGTCGAATAAACCCAACCGCCTGCGGACATCTCTCGATCAGGAGCCTCTGGAACAAGGACGCGGGCTGATCGGGCAACAGCAATTGTCGTCAGCGAGAACACGCCGCAAAGCCGCTAACTTTCGTCTCAAAGCCTTTATTCCAGACGCAAAAAGCCCGCCGCACCTTTCGGCGCTGCGGATGAGCGCGACCGACTAAAACTTGTCCGAGAGTGTCTGACGCAGACGATCCATCAGAAATTGTTCATTATCTCCGGGATCGTCGACGAGGCAGCCGGCGCCATGACAACCCTGGTAGCTGCCGTGCTCGTCAAAGTTGGGTTCACCCTCCTTGTCAAACTGGGAGTATTGTCGACAGCCCTATCCGGGTCGTCGCCCATGCAGCCGACGCCCTGGCAACCATTGTAGCCGCTGGTCACGGCCTGCAGGCCCCCACCCCGGTAACAATAGGCTGCAATATGGAACGGTCGCCTGGCCCCTACATAGCCTTCGGACACGTCTTTGATCATTGCTTGAGGAACGCGCCCGTGTAGGTCTGGCCGGCAAGCCTAACGGTTCCGGCCAGGGTTCTGTCGGGCCGCATGACAAAACTGACGTCTGCGCCATTCGGTAGGCGCTCAAGCTTCAACGTACTCCCCACAATTCTTCCAGCGCCGGCGGCCTCTCCCGGATGGTTGTCGCCCAGAGTTCCCCACGCATAGGTAACCGTCACCTTCCCATTGGAAGAAATCGTCTGAACAGCAAGTATGGCGTCATACCTCCCATCCAATCGTCCGGCCCATAGACCCGAAAAAACAGCATACTTTGACGGAACGGCCTTGTCAGGCGGAGTGACTGCCACGGATTGATGCATAATTGCTGAGCCGGAGGGAACAGCCGCAGGATCCGAGGTAGTTTGGGCGGGAATGGTACCAAGTTCTAATGCAGGTTCGGGAGTGGGTTGCGGCGCTTCAGGAGCCGATTGGCACGCGGTTATGGCAAGCGCCGCGAAGCCAAGCATTGCGTTGCACAATCGGCGTGCCATCTTCTGGTGCCCCGGCCATCTCTAGATCTAGCGCAGGCTAACCTTATCGCGCGTTTTCACGACCTCTGTCTACCCAAGGTCTCTCGTACAACAGCGGCTCGTCGAAGAACGTGCAGCGGTCGTAAGTGAACGCCTCCCTTCGTCGCCCAATAGCCGCCTGTGCGATAGCAAATGTTTTTAATTCAAACATTTACGCCAGCATTTCGATCTATTTTCTAGGTTTTGGCTTTCGGCCACAGATGCCTTAAGCTGCTATCGACGCAGCCGCTGCCGTCTCGTCCGCGACGCCATCCACCATCACATGACCGATGCCCCGCGAGCAGCGCTCGATCCGCGCCTCGACGCGGTACACGTCACGCAAAAGCGCCGGGGTGACAACATCTTCCGGCGTGCCGCAGGCGATCATCCGGCCCTCGGCAATCACGATGCATTTGTCAGCGAAGCGCAGGGCCTGGTTGAGGTCGTGAATTGCGATCAACACCGCAATCCCGTGCTTGCGCGCAAGCCCGCGCATAAAGCTCAGCACCTCGACCTGCCGGTGCAAGTCAAGCGCGGACGTCGGCTCGTCCATGAGCAGGATTTCCGGTTCGCGGGCGAGGGTCTGGGCGATGCTCACCACCTGCCTTTGCCCCCCGCTCAATTCTCCGACATTGCGAAAGGCAAGATCCGAGATGCTGAGCGCGGCCAGGATGCCGTCTATGAGTGCGAGGTCGCCATCGCTAACCGACCAGGCAGAGCCCTGCTTGCGGGCGAGCAGGATCGATTCATAGACGGTCAGCACCGCGTTGGCTGCCGTATCCTGCGGCATGTAGCAGATGCCGTCCGGTCCCTTCGCCGCTCCCTCGAGGCAGACGCGCCCCGGGCCTTTCAAGAGTCCTGCGATGCGCTTGAACAGCGTTGACTTGCCCGCTGCGTTGGGCCCGATAACGGCGACTACCTCGCCACCTCGGAAAATGGGAGTTGAAACGTCCGAAAGGACGAGCCGCGTCCCGTGGAAGGCTCCGAGACCATCGAGCCTGATCGTCACCATGAGCGCCTCACATTCGAGAGGATCAGCGAGATGAAGAAGGGAATGCCGATAAGCGAGGTGACGATGCCGATCGGGAAGATCGTGCCTGGAATGAGCGACTTGCTGGCAACCGAACTTGCCGAAAGGATGAGGGCGCCAGCAAGCGCTGAAGCGGGCAGGAAGAAGCGTTGATCTTCCCCGATCAGCATGCGGGCGATGTGCGGACCGACGAGCCCGATGAAGCCGATGGTGCCGACGAAGGCGACGGGAATGGCAGCAAGCAGGCTCACCATCATCATGGTTTCGAGCCTCAGGCGTGCGACCTTGACCCCAAAGCTCGCGGCCTTGTCTTCGCCTAGCCGCAACGCCGTCAGTGCCCAGGCGCGGCGCGCGAATATCGGCAGCGTTGCGATAAGGATGAGGCTGGTGATGATGAGCTTGGGCCAGGTGGCCTTGGTGAGGCTTCCCATCGTCCAGAACACGACCGCGGCGAGCGCCTGCTCCGAGGAAAGATACGCGACGAGCGACAGCAGCGCATTGAAGGTGAAGACGAGCGCGATGCCGAGAAGCACGATGGTTTCGACCGTCACGCCGCGCTTGAGACTCAGCAGGTGGATGACGAGCGCGGTCAGCATCGCCACCACGAAGGCGTTGAGCGGCACGACATATTCGATCGCGGCGGGGATGAGCGCGACGCCGAAGGCGAGCGCGAGCGCGGCGCCGAAGCTGGCCGCCGCCGAAATGCCGAGCGTGAAGGGGCTGGCGAGCGGATTATTGAGGATGGTCTGCATCTGTGCACCGGCGACCGACAGTGCTGCGCCAACGACCACGGCCATCAGCGCGATGGGAAGCCGAATTTCCCACAGTACGACGCGCACCTGAAGGGGCACGCTGGCGGGAGAAACGAGCGCGAGCACCACCTGGTCGAGGCTGTAGCTGGCAGGGCCGAGCGCAAGATCGACGCAAAGACTCAGGAGCAGCGCCAGGGCGAGCCCTGCGAGCATGAGCTGCTTGCGCAGAACAAGTGCGCGGTAGAGGCCGCGCCCTTTCTTGGCAGACAGTGTAGCGGGTTCACTGCTCATCGGAGAGCGAGACCCAATGGCCAGGCCTGTATTCGACCGGCAGGAACTTCTCGTGCAACTCCTTGAAGGTGGCCTTAGCATCCAGATCGCCGAACAGGTCGGGATGCAGCCACTTGGCCATCTGCTGGATGGCGACGAACTGATAGGGGCTGTTGTAGAACTGGTGCCAGATGGCGTGGATCCGCCCGTTCTCCACCGCCTTGATGCCGGTGAGGGCGGACCGCTCCGTCAGGCCCTTGAGTTTCTTCAGTGCTGCCGCTTCGTCCGCGCCGGGACCGACGCCGACCCATTTGCCACCCGGCACATAAGCCTCCCAGTTACCGCCCGTAACAATCACCTGGTCGGGATCGCTCGCGATGATCTGTTCGGGATTGAGCGCACCAAAAGTGCCCGGGATCAGATCCGCCGCGATATTCCGGCCGCCGGCCATCTCGACGAACTTGCCGAAATTGTCGTTGCCGAAGCTCATGCAGCAGTCATCGGAATAGCCCCCGGCGCGCTCGACGAAGACGGTTGGGCGCTTTGGATCCTTCTCTGCGATCACCTCGGTGACGCGCGCGATCTGCGCGGCGCGGTAGGCGATGAACTCCTCGGCCCGCTTTTCCTGGCCAAAGAGCTTGCCGATGAGGCGCATGCTCGGCTCGGTGTTGGTGAAGGGATGCTCGCGGAAATCGACATAGACCACCGGAATGCCAACGGCGGCGAGCTTTTCGATATATTGCGCGTCCTCCGTTGCCTGCTTGGACTCGATGTTCATGATCATCACGTCCGGCTGAAGCGCGATGGCCTGCTCGATGTCGAAGGTGCCGTCCTTGAAACCGCCGAAGGTCGGGATCGTAGCCATCGAGGGGAATTTTTCCAGATAGACGGCGTAATTGTCGGGATCGGCCTGGGAGAAATCCTCGCGCCAGCCAACGATTCGCTTGAAGGGGTTGTCGGTATCGAGCGCGGCGATCAGGTAGATTTGCCGGCCTTCGCCGAGGATGACCTTCTCGACCGGCGTCTTCACTTCGACCTTACGGCCACTAATGTCGGTGACGGTCTCGGCGCGCGCGCCGAGGGTAAGCGGCATGAAGGCCGCGAGGGCGACCGCGGCCGCAAATATCGACTTCAAAATCATTGTGCTCTCGCAATTCAGTTTGTGCCCACCCCGCTTAGAAAACGTGAATTGTCTAATCAAGTATTATCTT
This sequence comes from Mesorhizobium sp. BHscii, assembly GCF_053848065.1. NCBI lineage: Bacteria > Pseudomonadati > Pseudomonadota > Alphaproteobacteria > Hyphomicrobiales > Phyllobacteriaceae > Mesorhizobium > Mesorhizobium sp. BHscii. Next base: position 536,300 of record NZ_JBSPKW010000001.1, read on the forward strand.
TTAGAGCAATTCCAATGTACCGCTTTTGGAGAGAGCGTTTCGGGCAATGACGGCTCACGCAAACTATTCGCTGCGCGACGAAATTCGGGACTATTGGTCCGATCGCGCCGAGACGTTCGACCTGCAGGTCGGCCACGAGATTTTTTCCGAGCGCGAGCGCGCTGCCTGGCATGCGCTCATAAGCAGGCACCTTGGGCCTGGCGCCGGGCGGGCGGCTCTGGATCTTGCCTGTGGGACAGGCGTCATTTCGCATCTGATGCACGATCTAACCTTTGTGGTGACAGGCCTCGACTGGTCGGAAGCCATGCTCGCCAAGGCGCGCGCCAAGGCACAAAAACGCGGCGCCGATATCCGCTTCATCCTGAGGGATGCTGAACGGACGCTCGAGGACAGGGCGAGCTACGATGTCATCGTCACCCGTCACCTGGTCTGGACGTTGGTGGATCCGAAAACGGCCTTTGCCGAATGGTTCTCGCTGCTGAAGCCCGGCGGCAAGCTGCTGATCATCGACGGCGATTTCGTCAGCCGCAACTGGGCGATGGATTTGCGGGAACTTTGGGAGAAGCTCACGGCCGGCAAGTCCTGGGTCGCGGACAATGACAGCGCCTCCATGGCCAGACGCCATCAGAGCATTCTTGCTCGTATCTATTTCTCGGGCGGCGCACGGGCGGAAGAGATAGCGCGCTTGCTGGCCGAAGCCGGGTTGGAGCAGCCTGTCGTCGACTGGAAACTGGGCGCGATCCATCGCGCTCAGTCTCGACAGATGAGTTGGCCCAAGGCGCTCGAACGCGTCACTCAACATCGCTTCGCGATCTGCGCGACAAAGCCGCAGTAAACGCCTCGGCGCTGCCGGCGTCGGGATGGCGCGGGCGGCGGCACGACTGCGAATAGCTGCCGGTCTGCGGTCAGCTCAGATGCGCCACCGAGTATTATTTCTTGTGACTGGCGTCCTGCAAGATCATTTCCGATGCCTTCTCCGCGATCATCACCACTGGAGAGTTGGTGTTGCCGGAAACGATCGTCGGCATAATCGAAGCGTCGACGACGCGCAGGCCAGAAATGCCGTGCACCCGCAGCCGGCCGTCGACCACCGCCATCGAATCTGCGCCCATCTTGCAGGTGCCGACCGGGTGGAAAATCGTAGTGCCGATATCGCCGGCCTTGCGGACGAGATCTTCGTCGCTTTCATATTGTGTACCGGGCAGCATTTCCTCAGGCGCGAAACGGGCAACGGCGCGCGCCTTCATCAAGCGGCGGACATGGCGAAGCGAGGCTACGGCGACGGTCCTGTCTCCCTCGGTAGACAAATAGTTCGGCCGGATCTTCGGGGCAGTCGGCGGATCGGGTGCCTCTATGTGGACGGTGCCGCGGCTTTCCGGTCTGAGGTTGCAGACCGAAACCGTGACCGCGGGGAAGCGATGCAGCGGCTCGCCCAGCCGGTCAGTGCTCAACGGCTGGACATGGTATTCGAGATCGGGCGTTTCCAGGCGTGGGTGGCTTCTGGCGAAGATGCCAAGCTGGCTCGGCGCCATCGACAGCGGTCCGGTGCGACGAATAGCGTATTCGACGCCCATGGCCGCGCGGCTGAACAGATTGTGGTAGCGCTGGTTCAGCGTCGAGGCATTGGCGACCTTGAAGACTGTGCGGATCTGCAGATGGTCCTGCAGGTTCTCGCCGACGCCTTCCAGCGCGTGGCGAACCGGGATTCCTGCTGCACCAAGCACGTCGGGTCGGCCGACGCCGGAAAGCTCGAGCAGCTTCGGCGAATTGATCGCGCCAGCGGCAAGTATCGTCTCGCCTGCCCGCGCACGATGCAGTTGACCGCCCATTCGGAAAATAACACCAGTGACGCAAGCTCCGTCGAAATTTAGCTTCTCGGTCTCGGCGCCGGTCACGACGCGCAAATTCGGCCGCCGCAGCACGCTGCGCAGGAACGCTTTCGAGGTATTCCAGCGCACGCCGTTCCGCTGGTTGACCTCGAAATACCCGGACCCCTCGTTGGTCCCGCCATTGAAATCCTCCGTCCGGGGGATGCCGAGTTCCTCGGCAGCATCGCGGAAGGCATCCAGGATTGGCCAGGACAGGCGCTGGCGCTCGACGCGCCATTCGCCACCGGCGCCATGAAGGTGGTTGGCGCCGCCAAAATGGTCCTCGGACTTGCGGAAATACGGAAGCACGTCATCCCAGCCCCAACCAAGATTTCCGGCTTGCCGCCAGCCGTCATAGTCGGCCGCCTGGCCGCGCATGTAGATCATGCCGTTGATCGACGAGCAGCCGCCCAGAAGCTTGCCGCGCGGATACTTGAGCGCACGACCGTTCAGCCCGGCTTCCGGCTCGGTCTTCATCAGCCAATCGGTGCGCGGGTTGCCCATGCAGTAGAGATAGCCGATGGGAATGTCGACCCAGTGATAGCGGTCGCTGCCGCCGGCCTCCAGAAGCAGCACGCGCATGGCTGGATTGGCCGACAGTCTGTTGGCCAGCACGCAGCCGGCTGAACCTGCGCCAACGATGATGAAGTCGTATTGTCCAAAATCGGCAGCGGTCTGTGTCAATTGGACGTCCGTTCGCTTGCCATCCTGTCCCATAGCGGACCCATGGCCTGGTTGATTTCGCCATACAGCCGATAGCGCTGCTCATAGACCGGTGCGATCTCGCTATTGGGCTGGTAGCAGCGGTCGGGCGCGGTCATCGCGGCCGCGCCTGAAGAGAAGTCGGCAAACAGGCCGACGCCTGTCCCGGCTGCAATTGCAGCTCCCAGCGCACCAGTCTCGCGGCTGCGCGCTACCGTCACCGGGACGTCCAGCACATCGGCGAATATCTGCGGCCAAATGGCGCTGCGCGAGCCGCCGCCCGAAAGAACCGCCTGACTGACGGTCGCTCCCGCTCGGCGCAGCGTCTCGACATGGCGCCGGTGTTCGAAGACGACCCCCTCGAACAGTGCGCGCAGCATATGCGCCCGCGTATGCCAGCCGGCGATGCCGTAGAAACCTGCACGCGCCTTGCCATTCTGCTGCGAGCCGTAAAGGAATGGGTGGTAGATCGGCATGTCTCCCGCGGGACCGACGGAAGCAACAAGCTCGCTGCAGATCTCGAACGGCGATGCGCCTGCCGGCGGCGCATGCTCGAAGAACTCACGGACGATCCATTCGAGATTTGCGGCCGAAGTGGCGCTCGATTCGATGGCGAGATAACGCACCGGATCGAACGTCGACAGCATGAAGATCGACGGATCGCGGATCGGCTCTTCGGTGATAACCTGGTTGATGCTCCAGGTGCCGGCAATGATGGAGGCGGCGCCGGTGCTGGTGACGCCCGAACCAATGGCGCTGGCGACGACGTCGAACAGACCCGCCACCACAGGCGTGCCCGCCCGAAGGCCGGTGGCTGCGGCGACATCGCGGGTGATATGGCCGGCGATGTCGGAGGCCTCCAGCACGTTCGGCAGCAGTTCCATGCAATCGTCGAGCCCGTAGGCGGCCAGCAACTCACGCTCGTAGCGTCGGCCGGGCATGTGCAAAAGCCCGCAGCCCGACATATCCGAGGTCTCGGTCGAGCGCGCTCCGGTGAGGCGGTTGACGACAAAATCCTTGCACAGGAAGACGGTGCCTATTCGGGCAAAAAGCGCCGGATCATGGCGCCTGAGCCACGCCAGCAGAGTCGGCGTCTGCGCCGCCCAGGGCCGTTGCAGGCAGTGGACATAGGTCTGGTCGCCAACGCCTGCGGCCGCCCATTCGCTCACGATGCCGATGCCGCGGGTGTCGAGCGACTGGATGCCGAGCAGCGGGTCGCCGGCGCGGTCCAGCGCGTAGAGCCCGTTGCCGTGGCCGGCGCAGCCGATCACCGCGATGTCGCGGGGATCGATGCCCGACTGGTCGAGGCACTGACTGATGACCTCGACGGCGTTGCGCCACAATTCGCCGAGGTCCCGCTCGACATGGCCGGGCTTTGGCATGCAGGAGTGGCCGTCCCGAGCGGCAAGCGCGAGTTCGCGACCTGCCGTGTCGAAGATGATGGCCTTGATGACGGTGTTGCCCGCATCAAGACCCAGAATGTATTGCTGCATTGAAGCGCCTCCCAAGCTACCAAGGTTTATTCTTGTTGGTAGAGCTCCCAAGCTGCAGCGCCGTCCGCATTCTCATGGATGATCGCCATCAATCCTCTCACGACGGCACGAGGGTTGGAATGCTGGTATATGTTGCGGCCATAGACCATGCCTGCCGCGCCTTGTGCCATCAGCGCCGCCGACTTGTCGAAGACGGCGCGCAAATCCTCCCTGCCCCCACCGCGCACCAGGACAGGACAGCGCGCCGCCGCCACGACCCGGTGGAAGTCGTTCGGATCGGTGGTCGGGTCCGCCTTGATGATGTCGGCGCCCATCTCGCTTGCGAGCCGGGTCAGGGTGACGATCTTTTCTGGGTCGCCGTCGACCATGTAGCCTCCGCGCTCCGAGTTGGGCAGCATCGCCAGCGGCTCGATCATCAGCGGCAGGCCGTATCTTTCGCAGTCGGCGCGAACGCGGGCAATGTTGTGGACGCATTGCCGGAACAGGTCCGGCTCATCGGGCAGCATGAATAGATTGACGACCACGCAGGCCGCGTCCATCTCCAGCGCGCCGATCAGTGGCTCGGCTTCGTTCTGCAGGATGGCCCACATCGAGCGATGGCGGGTTTTGTTATATGGATTGCCCATATCTATGCGCATGACCAATGCCGGCTTGTCCTTGCCAGGCAAGGACTGCAGCAGATCGGCCTGGCCATAATTCATCTGAATGGCGTCCGGTCCCGCGGCAACCAGCTGGGCGACGACGCCGGCCATATCCTCGAGCCCTTCCAGAAACGACGGCTCGTTGCACACGCCATGGTCGATTGCGACGTCGAGACAGCGCGCTCCCCCGAACAACCGGTTCATGCGGACTTTCTTGTTGATGCGCATTCGGCGCTCCTTCCTTGGTCTTTTTGGGATAGCTGGTCGAGATCGACGCCGTGCCGGTGTTGCAGCAGGGCAAGGAAATCGGTGCGCTCGAATGCCTTGCGCGCGGCGTCCCAGTTTTTTTCGACAGCGAGAATATCGAGAACCGCATCGAGAAGGTCGGCCGACAGAGCACCGGTGATGGCGATTGTCGTGCGGCGAAGCAGCAGGTCGTCCAGCTGCTCGACATATTCATTGGCGATGAGATATCGAATCTCCCGGGCCGAGTAGTCGCTGCCGGGCAAGAGCTCGTCATGTCCCGCTGCCATATAGGCGGCGACGGCATCCGCCGCGGTTCCGTAGCGCTCGAAGAGGCTGCGCATGCGGTCAAGCGACAGGCTGTGCGTCGCCGCGCGTTCTGCGCACCATTTTGCAGGGGCAGTGGGAAAATCCCGGCCGCCGCCGATCGGCATGTTTTCGGTGCCGACGACGCGCTGTCGGCGCAATCGCTCGAGCACGATATCTGCTGCCAGTTCGCCGAACGATCGGAAGGTGGTCCATTTCCCGCCGATCATGCAGAGCGTCGGCGGCAGTATACCGGCGCCCTCGACCAGTTCGCAGAAATGATCGCGGGGAATGCGCCCGGTAAAACTGTCTTGGCTTATCGGCAGCGGCCTCACCCCGGTGAACTGAAAGACGATGTCGGCATCAGTGATCTCGATCCCGGGAAACACGAATGACAGGGACTGCAGGATATATTGCCGCTCGTCATCCACGCAGCGCGCCTGGTCGGGATCGTCGACACGGATGTCCGTCGAGCCGACCAGCACGTTGCCGAGATAGGGGAACAGGATGCAGATCCGGCCGTCCTCGTTCTCGTAATAGATCATGTGACCGTCGAGCGCGTCATGAAGTTCGCGATTGTCGACGATCAGATGCGAACCTTTGGTGCCGCCCATAAGCTTCGGCGCAATGGCTCCGATCGCCGAATTGGTCAGGTCGATCCAGCCGCCTGTGGCATTGACGACGAGCCGCGGCTTCACGGCTAACGTTTCGCCAGAAAGTCGGTCATTAAGCACCAGGGTCGCGTCATCGAGCGATACGCGTGCATAGTTGAGCGCTCGAGCGGACGGCTTTTGGTTCATGGTGTCGCGCAGCATCTCGGTCCCCAACCGCTCGGGGTGGCTGACCCAGGCATCATAGTATGTCGCCGAATTGCGAATAGCAGGATTGATTGCAGGCCAGACCTTGAGTGTTTCGGCTCGGCTCCTGAATTTATGCTTCGGGACGATACGCCGTGCGGCGGTGAAGAAATCATACATCGCCAGGCCGGTCTTGATGACCAAAGCGCCGCGCCGGCCCGGACGACGGCTTAGCCCAAGGAAGCGAAATGCGCCATTTGCGATGCCTGACAACAGGTCGAAGATAGGCACCGTGGTTGGCAGTGGCGCAACGTAGTGCGGCGCGTTCTTCAACAGCCGATCGCGTTCGAGCAGAGATTCGCGCACCAGCTTGAACTCGCCGTTTTCAAGATAACGCAAGCCGCCATGAACCATGCGCGAGAGGGCCGCGCTGGCGCCGGAACAATAATCGCCCTTTTCCGCGAGCAGCACATCAACGCCCTGCAAAGCGAGTTCGCGAAACACGCTGATGCCGTTAATGCCGCCGCCTATGACGAGCACGTCGACATCGGGGTTCTCGCGCAAGCCGGCGATCGTCTGGATGCGATTCATCTCAAGATGCGCTTTCGATCACGCATCTATCGCCACGAGATGCACGGCCACCGCCGCATCGACGGCCGCCAGTTCCGCAGCGCTCAGCGAAATCTCCCCTGCCCTGGCGTTGTCGAGCGCCTGCGCCGCGCTTCGCGCTCCACACAACGCGAAGGTGATACCGGGCTGCGCCAGCGTCCAGGCGATCACGATCTGCGCCATGATTGCCTGGTGGACCTCCGCGACCGGGGCCAGGGCATGTTTCAAAGCGGCTACCTTGCGCCGGTTGGCCTGAGAGAAGCGCGGATTGCTTTTGCGCTGGTCGTCGCCGAAGAACTCACGCGCCGGATCGATCGCGCCCGAAAGCAGGCCGAGCGCAAGCGACGAGTAACTGAGCGCAGCAACTTGATGCTGGCGCGCGATCGGCAGCAATGTCTGCTCAATCTCGCGATCCAGCATCGAATACCTTTCCTGGATCGCGTCGAGCTGGCCAGCTACTACATACTGCTGCAGCTCGGCGGTGTTGAGATTGCTTGCGCCGATGGCGCGGATCTTGCCAGCTGATTTGAGGCGTTCGAGCGCTTCCATTGTCTCGGCAATGTGGGTCGTCGGGTCCTGCCAATGGGTGATGTAGAGATCGATATAATCGGTGCCGAGCCGCCTCAGGCTCTGCTCCACTTCATAAGCGATGCCATCGGCGCCCAGATATCGGCTCACCGGCTTTCCGTCCTGATCGAAGAAGTGATTGCCCTTTTTCGAATGCCAGTTCAGTCCACATTTGGTGGCGATCACCACGCGGTCGCGCCGGCCCTTGATGGCCTTGCCGACGATCTCCTCGCTGCGGCCGAGACCGTAAGCCGGCGCGGTGTCGATCAACGAGACGCCGGCATCGATGGACGCCTGGATCGCAGCGATCGATTCAGCTTCATCCGTGCCACCCCACATCCAGCCGCCGATAGCCCAGGTTCCGAGCCCTACTGCCGACGTGACAACGCCGGACTTGCCGACGCGACGGGTGATTTGTCGAGAATTCATGCTGCATTTCCTTCGGCGAGCTCGAGGATCTTCAAGCCGGTGGTTTCGTCGGTGACGAGGGTATCGAGGTGAGAGCCGCGCATGGCACTGAGGATCGGGACCACCTTGCTTGCGCCGCTTGCGACCCCGATCGACTGCGGAATGGTCGCGAATTCCTCGAGCGTCAGCGAAACGAGTGAGTGGTTGAGGCGGTAGTCCGCGAGCTTGCCGCTGCCGTCTATGAGATGGGCGAGCAGCTCGCCCGCCGCGCCCGAGCGCTCGATGGCCAGCCGGTCGGCGCTTGAGGACGGGTGCAGATCGTAGTAGCTGGAATCGTCGGTCAGGATGGAGCCGATGCCGACGACCGCGAGCGTTGCTTCGCGGGCCTTGTTGAAGACATCCGAAACGGCCCGGACGCCCATCAGCATGTCACGTTGGGCCGGGCTGTCGGCAAACAGCGGCGCGTGAATCTGATAAGCGCGGCCGCCGAGTCTGTCGGCCATCAGAGACGCGACATGATTGACGTCGGTGTAATGCTTGCCCTGGACCAGGCCGGTCGCGGGAACAACCTCGACGTCGTAGCTGCGGCTCGGCTTGAGGCCAGCGACGACGGCACTCACCCCTTTGCCCCCGGTAATGGAGATCGTGTCGCCGTCCTTGATCGTCTCGAGCACCAGCCTGGCCGCGGCCTCGCCGACGCGCTGGAGCGCAGTCTGCGGATTGTCCGAAACGGAAGGGACGACGACGGCCCTTTGGAGTCCACCTATCGCGACCAGTCGCGCCTCGATGTCGACCAGTTGCTCGACCGGCGACTTGATCTTGATCTCGACAAGCCCGAGTTGATGACCGCGCTTGATCAGCCGGTTGACGGTCGCATGCGAGATGCCGAGCTCCTTGGCGATTTCAGCTTGCGTCTTGGCTTCCATGTAATGAAGCACAAGCGCCTGATACATCTGGCGGACGATCGTGATGTCGTCCCGCGAATTGGTTGGTGACATGATTGGATGCTCAATTCTCGCGCTGCTGCTCAGGATTTCCTGCGATGCAGGAAGTGGTCGATCGATACTGCCGCGAGCAGGATGCATCCCTTGATCATGTCCTGCCAATAGACGGAGACGTCGAGCAGGATCAGCGAACTTGTGACGACCGAGAGCAGCGCCATGCCCAGTATGGCGCCGAAGATGGTGCCCGAGCCGCCATTGAGCGATGCCCCGCCAATCACCGCCGCGGCGATGATGTTGAGCTCCATGCCAGCGCCGAAGGTCGGGGTCGCAGCGCCAAAGCGCGACATGTAGATGACGCCGGCAAAGCCCGCCAGGGTCGAGCAGAGAACCGTGACCCAGAATTTAACCTGCTTGGTCTTGATGCCCGAAAATTGGGCCGCCTTCTCGTTGCTGCCGGTATAGAAGACCTTGCGGAAGGCGGTGGCACGCCGAAGCAGGAAATCGAAGATGGCTACGACCACAACAAAGATCACAATGACATAAGGCACATTGCCGAAGCTGCCCTGGCCGATCGCTTTGAACCCCGGCGGCAGGGTGAACAGCGACAGCGGGGTTCCCTTGGTGATGACAAGGCAAAGACCGCGCACGATCACCATCGCTGCCAGCGATGTGATGAAGTGATTGAGTCCGATGACGGTCACGAAGAAGCCCATCGCCGCGCCGATCAGCGCGCTGGCGCCTATCCCGATTAGGCTCGCGGTCCACGGGTCCAGACCCATCAGGAAGAGAGCGCCTGACACGACCATGGAGAAGCAGACCACCGACCCGACGGACAGGTCGATGCCCCCGACAATGAGAAGTATCGTCATGCCGACCACGACGATGCCTTCGATGGAGAAGCTCATCAGCATGGCGCGGAAATTTCCCCAAGTCAGGAAATGCGGCGAAGCGAATGTCATGGCGATGCACAGCGCCAGCATGATTGCGATCAGCCCCGCCTCGCGCATTGACCCAAGACGCAGCCAGTTGCGCCCGCCAAGCCCGGGGGCGCTCGCCTTGAGTTCAGCGTCCATGAGGGTTCCTCCGGTCTGTCTAAGCGACATTCTGAACCTGCCTTGCATTTGATCGTTGTTGCCGGAGACCCGAAGCCAGCAGCATGATTGCCTCTTCGGTCAATTCGTCCGCCCCCAGTTCGCCGGCGATGGCACCTTCGTGTATGACAAGCACACGGTCGCTGAGCCCGATTAATTCCGGAAGCTCGGATGAAATCACGATGACGCCGACGCCCCGCTCGGCGAGATCGCGGAGCAGGCGATGAATTTCCACTTTCGCGCCGACATCGACCCCGCGTGTGGGCTCGTCCAGAATGACCACTTTGGGGCCAACCGACAGAAGCCTGGCGATGGCGACCTTCTGCTGATTGCCACCGCTAAGCGTCGACACCTGTGTCTCGATGCCGCCCATGCGCACTCCGTGGCGCTCGACCAGGTCGGTGGCTTGCTTTGCCTCGGCGCGGCGATCGAGCAGCCCAAGCGGTGTGGTCAGTTTCCGAAGGTCCAGCGCGGAGATATTAGATGCAACCGACAGGTCCAGGAACAGGCCCGACGCCTTGCGGTCCTCTGAGAGGTAGACCAGGCCTGCGCGCACGGCATCGCTATAGGTCCTGATGCTGACCGGCTCGCCATTGAGTTCGACCGATCCCGCCAGCTTCGGGCGCAAGCCGCAAACGGTCTGGACCATCTCGCTGCGGCCGGCGCCAATCAACCCACCGATGCCAAGAATTTCGCCTGCACGAAGCGTGAAGCTGACGCCCTCGGAACCTGCTCGATAGGAGAGATTGGCGACCGACAGCACAGGGCGGTCAGTACGCCGTTCAGGCGAGAGCTTTTGCGGATAGAGCTGCGTGATTTCGCGCCCGACCATCTTGCGCACGACATCATTGGGAGTGAGCGAAGCGATAGAATCGGTCGCGACATATCTGCCGTCACGAAACACCGTGACGCGGTCGCACAGGCTGAAGATCTCGGCCATGCGGTGGCTGATGTAGATAATTGAAATTCCGCGCGCCCTGAGATCGCGGACGATGGCGAAAAGGCGCTGGGCTTCTATTTCGGTCAGCGCGGCCGTCGGCTCGTCGAGCATCAGCACCCGGCATTCGAGCGTCAGCGCCTTGGCTATTTCTACAAGTTGCTGGTTGGAAATCGAAAGGTCGGCGACCGGCGTCTCGACCGGGATCGGCGCCAGCAGGTCCATTATCTTCTGCGCATCAATGTAGAGCCGGCGAAAATTCATCAGCGGCGCGCGCCGATTGTTGATGGCCGCCATGAGGATATTCTCGGCGACCGTAGCATCCTGGCAGAGCGCGATTTCCTGATGGACGAGGCCTATGCCAAGCCGCTGCGCGGCGGATGGTGATGCAATGGTGACGTCCTTGCCTTCGAGACGAATGGCGCCTACGTCGGGTTGCACAATGCCGGCGATGATATTCATCAGCGTGGACTTGCCCGCGCCATTCTCGCCGCACAGCGCGTGAATTTCGCCCCGCTGCAGCGTGAAATCGACCCCGGTCAGCGCTTTGATGGCGCCGAAAGATTTCGATATGTCGCGGATTTCAAGAATGGCGGCGGCAGTCACTCCGTCCCCCTGCAGCGTTGATGTTGACGGTTGGGTCGACGGGGCGCGAGCGCGCCCCGTCCCGGATCGAGCATCTTCGAAGAGCCCCGAAGAGATAACGGTGAGCCCTTATTCCTCGATGCCCTTGGTGCCGCGCCGCTTGAGGTAGGCATCCCAATAGAAATCGTCGGCATTTTCCGCAGTGACGATGGAAAAGCCGTTGTCGACGAAAGGCACGCTCATGCCATTGAATCCCGACCGCCGGGCGTCGTTCATCGGATCGATCAGCTCAGGATGCTTGGCCAGCCACAGCAGCATGAACCCCATATAGCCCTGCATGCCCTGGTTCGGGTTGACTGAGCCAAAAATTTCGCCGGCCTTGATCATATCGAGGATCTTGGCGTTGACGTCGGCCAGCATAACTCGGATCTTGCCGCCGCCTTCCTTCGCGGCCTGAGCGGCGCCGATTGCCGAGTTGGCTTCCGGCATGAACACCGCGCCCAGGTCGGGATGCGCCTGCGCGAGGCTGAGCACGGCCTGATAGGCCTTCGTCGCATCCTGGTTCGAAGCCGCGCGGCCGACAAGCTTCATATCCGGCCATTTGGCTTCCATGCGGGCGATGAAGGCGGCGATGCGCTTGTCGTGATTGTCCTGTCCAGGGTTTTCGAGGACCGCGTATTCGCCCTTGCCGTCCATCGCCTTGGCGACTGCATCGGCGGCATAGGTGCCTTCGGCGACGTTGTCGGAGGTGATGTAGGATACGCGTTTGGAGTTGGGCGAATCTGCGGCGAATGTGACTACGGCCGTTCCCTGGTCTATCGCCCGATTGATTGGCTCGATGAATGGATCGGAGTTCATCGGATGCACCAGGATGCCAGCCGGCTTCTGAGCCAGCGCCTGGTCGAATGTCGCTATCTGCTTGTTCACGTCGTATTCTGGCGTTCCGGTGTATTCGGTCTCGCAACCGAACTGCTGTCCGGCCTGCTTGAACATCTCATAGACCGGGAACCAATATTCGACGCCGGAAACCATGACGTTCATGACGTATTTTTCACCCGGCTCGCATTTGAACGGGTTAGCGGCCTGGGCCGCGGCGTGGCTTGCCCCCAACACAGTGGTGGCTGCTGCCGAAATGGCGAGCATGCTCAAAAATTTGCGCAAGAGTCCTCCCTCGGCCGAAGCCTGGTCAATGGGCGGTCGGACACTTACGTGCCGCCGCTTGTGGTTGATGAGGCCGAACCTCCTCCCGAGGCCCAGCAGTTCGATCATTCGCAGGAGTTGGCTCGAGTGTCAATAAAATTCATATGTAGAAATATATTTCACACCTCATCGCGACTGGCAGCTTCGCGCCAAATTGGCGACCCTCCCCGGCGTTTATTGATACCGACATGGAGTTCGCGCACACTTCGGGTGCCTGTTCGAACACCGCGGCCTCGATGCCGAGTTCATGCAGAGCTAAAGCTGTCGTCAAGCCGCCAATCCCGGGCACCCGCAATCAGAACTTTCATTGCTCCGTCTCTCATCAGTTGTCCGCCCGGCGGGCGTAGAGCATCCATTGCTGGCATTGGTCAGATGACCCCCTTGGGAGGTTGATCCGCGCACCTGACTAGGATAACATGACAATCCTAGTTTAGTTTTAGCCGCGGCCGCAGCAAGGCTGGCCCTTCACGCGCGGCGCCATCAAAACCTTTGAAACTCAGCACAGAACGCCTGCGCGGCGTCTGTGTGACATGGCGTCCGCAACGAATGATCGACAAGAATCAGATTGCAGCAGAACAGGCAACGTTTCGAGCCTTCGCAAACAGCTATCTGCGTGAGTTGAATTCCGGGAACCCCGTGTTCCACCGCATTGGAGAACGGAACTTCGATTGCGTGGAGATTTCCCTGCCATCGCGGCATGTAGTCCTGCGTATCGAAATCAAATCCCGATCGCTTTGCGGAATGCACCTCTTTGGACAGATCTGGATGCGCCAGGATGCCGGTCCAAACTGGCACGAGATAGAGCCGATCCTGGCCGTGCATCTGCTTGTGCTGGGAGCCAGAGAAGCCGGATCGGCAACGCACCGACAGGCCGATGTGGAGCTTCTTGAGCGGATTCTTCAGAGCTGTCAGGCGACAAAACGTTACCTCGACGCCGCCGATCGGGCGCCGCCACTGGTCGGCTTTATAGCCGCGGAACAATCCCTGTATTTCGGACATCCGCTGCATCCGACGCCCAAGAGCCTGCAGGGCATGTCAAACTGGCAGCAGGATGTTTATGCCCCCGAATTGCGCGGCGGTTTCCAGCTGACCTATTTCGCTGCCGCTGCCCACCTTGTCCGCGAGGATTCCGCCGGCATCGCGGTGACCTCGATCGTCGGGTCATTACTGGGGAATGACGCCGGCAACGTTGCCGCCAGCAGCGGCGAAATGCTCCTGCCCATGCATCCGCTGCAGGCGGAAGCATTGATGCTCGACCCGGCGGTGCGCGCGCTCATGGATTCAGGGCAGATCCGGTATCTCGGTCCGGCAGGGCCGGTGTTCACGGCGACGTCCTCGGTACGCACGGTTTACAGCGACGACGCCGCCTGGATGCCGAAATTTTCGCTGCCCGTCCGCATCACCAACTCCAAGCGCGTTAACAGGCGGCATGAGCTGGAGGCCGGCGTTGCGGTGGCGCGCCTGTTCGAATGCGCCGGGATCGACACGTTCGAGCCGCGCCTCGGCTTTCTCCATGACAGCGCCTACGTGACGCTGGATATTTCCGGACAGGCCGAGAGCGGTTTCGAAGTCATCTTCCGCGAAAACCGGTTCCGCGCCGACGATGCCGTGATAACCGTTTCGGCACTGACTGCCGAACCGCGTCCCGGGCACAGCTCGTTGTTCCAAAACGTCGTCCGGCGCGTCGCGCATGATCATGATATCTCTGTGCGGCAGGCGTGCCGTCGCTGGTTCGAATGCTATCTCGACTGTGCGCTCGACCCGCTGGTCAGACTCTACGACCGGTTCGGCGTCGCGCTGGAAGCGCATCAGCAGAACAGCTTGCTGGACCTTTCGCAGCAGGGGCTGCCCAGCCGATACTTTTATCGCGACAGCCAGGGATTCTACCTCTCGAATAGTTTCAGGGCCCGGTGGTATGGCCTGGTGCCGGAGGTTGTCCAAATCCGCAGCCTCTTCTTCGATGACCGTGACATTCGCGAGCGGCTCTCCTACTACCTCATCGTCAACCAGATCTTCTCGGTCGTCGCGCGCGCCGGACATGACGGCTTGGTAAGCGAGGCCGAACTGCTCGGCATCCTGCGAGTGCGGCTCAAAAAGCTGGCGGGAGAGCTCACTGGCGCAGGCCGGGAATTCGCGTCCAGCCTGCTGGACAAGCCGAACATCACCGCAAAGGCCAATCTGGCCATCCGGCTGCAGGATGTCGATGAGCTGGCCGAGGGCGGCAGCGCCATCTACACGCATTTTGCCAATCCACTGAGCCGTGTCGGGCTTTTTATGGCCGCGGAGCAGACACATGCCATTGCCTCTTGATCTCCACGGCATCCCCGAGCTGCGTGTGATGCGCCAGCTCGCGGAAGCCCTGGTCTATGAGGGCCTGGTCGATTGCGCGGTGTCGCGAGGCGGCGGGAAAGCCCGTTTCGAATGGCGCTGCGACGGCGCCTCGATACGCTGCGAGGGATCGATCGGCGCCTTCGGCCGGGTCAGGATCGCCCCCGAAACGATCGTGCGGGGCTGCGGCGGCCCATGGCGGCCGGCGACGCTCGGCGATCTCCTTGCGAGTATAAACACCTGCCCCGATCGGCGTGCGCAACTTACATCCGAACTGGATCGGACGTTGGATTTCAGCGCCTGGAACAAAAGCAACCTCCGGCCCAGACCGCGCCGCGATCTCCCATTTGCGCAACTCGACAGCGCGATCGATGAGGGCCATCCCTATCATCCGTGTTTCAAGGCGCGCACCGGCTTCGATTACACCGACCATGCGGCGTACGGCCCGGAAGCAGGCAACGCCTTCCAACTGGCCTGGCTGGCGGTCGCGCCCGAACGTCTGCACTCGGCGTTTCCCACGGACGAGCAGGCTTTCTGGATGCACGAACTCGGCGCCGAAACCTACGCGCTGCTGGACGAGCGCCGTGCCCCACTCGGCGACAATGCGAGGCGGTTCGGCCTGATGCCGCTGCACCCCTGGCAATGGAAAGCGTTGCAGAGCTCGGAACTGTCGCGCTGGCTGGCGGAGGGCTCCGCCGGATTCCTCGGCGAGGCCGGCGATCGCTACACCGCCAGCCAATCCGTGCGGACGCTTTTCAATCGCGATCACCCGCGACGCGCCAATCTTAAATTGCCGATGAATCTCGTCAACTCGTCGGCCAAGCGCATTATCGAACCGCATTCGGTGGGCAGCGCGCCGGCGATCAGCCGCTGGCTGAAGGACATCGTCGCCGGCGATTCGCTGTTTGAGGCGCGCTATCCGCTCACGATCCTCGGCGAATATGCCGGCACGATCGCAGATCGGGACGGACCGCTCGCAGGACAGATCGCCGCGATTTGGCGAGAGGACGTTACGAGCAGTCTTAAGTCCGGCGAAACCGCGGTGCCTCTCAACGCGCTGATGGCCTTGGAGAGTGACGGCCGGCCGTTCGTCGCGAACTGGATCGAGCAGTACGGGCTGGACGTCTGGCTCGACAGGCTTGTGGATACGGTGGTGATGCCGGTGTTTCACCTGCTCGTCGGCCATGGCATCGCGACGGAAGCGCATGGCCAGAACCTGATACTGATCCACCGGGACGGCTGGCCAGTGAGGCTGGCAATGCGCGACTTCCACGACAGCGTCGAATATGTGGCGGGCTTCCTGCGCGATCCCGATGCTGCACCCGACTTCCTCGCCTTGAACCCCGCCTATCGCGACGCCGCGCCCAACCAGTACTATTGGATGGAGAGCGCCGAGCTGCTCGGCGAGCTCTGCATGGACGCCCTGTTCGTCTACAACCTCGCCGAGATCTCGCATCTGTTGCGGCACTGTTACGGGCTCGACGAAGACAGCTTCTGGTCGGATGTCGGCAGGCGATTGCGGGACCATAGCCGGCAGTTCGGACTGACATACCGGCAAGCCGCACTTGGCCTTTTCCAGCCACGCATCCGCACGGAATCGCTGCTGCGGCGGAAGCTCTCGCCACCGGGGACCGAATGCGCCCACGAAATCCCAAACAGCCTTGCAGTCGCGTAGAGAGACAGAAAACATGATCACAATCAACGACACGGTCTTTGATCAGGTCTATTTCCGCGACGCGGCGGACCGCATTGCGGCTGCCGCGCAACTCGACAAGCGCGCAGGCGACCGTTTTGCGGTCTGCTTCTCCGAGGCGCAGGATTGGCTGGCGTTCTTCTTTGCCGCGCGCTCGGCCGGCGCCAGCGTTCTGCCGCTGCATCCCTCGACACCATATGCCGCAGCGCGCCGGCAGGCGGAGACGGCGAGGTGCAACTGGCTTTTCTACAACCGGCTGGAAGGCGAGCCGATCTGCGAGGAGCGCGCGAGCGAAGCTGGACAGCTGTTGCAGATGAGCTCCGGCACGACCGGCGAGCCGAAATGCATCGCGCGCGCCTGGAGCGACATAGACGACGAGATCGAGAGCTACACCTCGGCGTTTGTCGAGCCCCAGGACATGACCCCCTTGATCGCGGGGCCAACCACCCATTCCTATGGCTTGATCTGCGGCGTCCTGGTGGCGCTGAAGCGCGGCCAGTCGCCCGCCATACTGGACACCGGGAACCCCAAATTTCTGCTGCGCAAGCTGCGCGAAACCGAGCGCCCCTACCTGATCTCGTCGCCGGCCATCTTGTATACGCTCGCCAGGCTTTTGCCGGCCGGCGAGCAGATCCACGCAACGATGACATCCGGTACCCTCTTACCCGAACCCTGGTTCAGGCAGATCAGGGCCAAATCCAGGCACATGTTCCAGCAGTACGGCTGCTCGGAGGCCGGCTGCATCGCGATCAACCCGGATGTTCAAGCGGCTAATGAAGTCGGTTATGTGCTGCCGCGCTTCTCGTTGCGTGACGCCGGCACCGCCGGCGAGCCCAAGGAAATTGCCGTTGCGCGCAAGGGCGTGGCGGTCGAGACGCGCGACCTCGGCTATCGCCGCGACGACGGCATGCTGGTCTTCCTGTCGCGCCTCGACGACCTGATCAACGTCTCGGGCCTCAACGTCTATCCGAAGGAAGTCGAGGACGTCGTCTTGACGTTCGGCGGCATTGGCGACGCCGTCGTGTTCCGGAAACAGGATGCATTCGCGGGCGAGCGCGTCGCGCTTCTGTTCAGTGCCGAACATGCGGTCGACCGGACGCAGCTTCGGCAATGGTGCGCCGAGCGGCTTGCAGCACACCAGGTGCCAACTGAAATCCTTCAGGTGGAGCGGATCCCGCGCCAAGCGAACGGGAAAATCAGCAGGCGCGACGTGGCCGCGCGCTACGGTGCGGGCGAATTCGGGCCGGTACGGACGGAG
Organism: Mesorhizobium sp. BHscii; assembly: GCF_053848065.1. Lineage (NCBI taxonomy): Bacteria > Pseudomonadati > Pseudomonadota > Alphaproteobacteria > Hyphomicrobiales > Phyllobacteriaceae > Mesorhizobium > Mesorhizobium sp. BHscii. The sequence continues at coordinate 553,970 of NZ_JBSPKW010000001.1, forward strand.
GCAGCCTGATGACCTATGATCAAATACTCGACGCAATCGGGACTATCCTGCGCGACAAGCTCGACAACCAGCATATGGATGCCTTCGCGCCGCAAGCCAGGCTGAACGAGGATCTGTACCTCGACTCCGTGCTTGTCCTCGAAACCATGCTGGCTCTTGAACTCGACCACGGCGTCGCGTTGCCCGAGGCGGTCATCAGCCGCCAGGATCTGGCCACGGTAGACGACCTGGCGCGGTTGTTCGCCAAGGCGTCGGAACCAAGTGGAACACTGGTGAAGCCCGCAAAGGAGCTTGTTCTCGCTCGCGCCGAAAGAGAAGCGGCCGAGCGGATCGGCGTGCATGGCGAGGACTTCGTTGACATCAAGGTCCATTGCTTCGTCAGCAATGTCTGTCACGCGGTGAAGCAAAGGCAGCTTGATCATCGACCCTTCTTCTTCGGCGTCTGGGATGCGGGTTTCGCCGTCGATAAAAGCTGGCGGCTGGCGTATCACGCGTCTGAAATCAACCACGACTTCTTCCGCGATTGGTTCGAGCGCCTGTATGGCGCCAAGGTTCGCCAATGGTATCGGCCGGGCGCTACGAAGGAAGAGAACCTGGCGACGATGCGGAAGCTTCTGGAGCGCAAGAAGCAGAGCGAGTACCTGATGGTGATGCTCGATCTCTTCCACCTGCCGGAGCGCGAGAACAAGTTCAACCAGAATCCGTTCCCGCACTATTTGATGCTCGAACACACCGAGGATCCGGCGGTTTGGATGGTCCTCGACCCGGATTTCCGCTGGGAAGGCAGGATCGAGAAACAGAAAGTCATCGACGCAATCATGCAGCCGACCGTTGCCGGCGGCTTCATCTTCGACGCTGCCGACATCAGGAAACCGTCCGCCGTCGATCTTCGCGACTATTTCCTTGCCTGTTTTCATGAGGACGACAATCTTTTGACACGTGCCACGCGCGAGGTCGTCCGGGCGTATTTGGAAGGCCGCGACGGCCTGAAATTGGCCGAGTTGTCGACGGCGCTGCGCGAGTTGCCAGTTATCTCGATCCGCAAATACGCGCTGGAGCACGGCTTTGCCTTTTTCTGGCGATCGCTGCAGCTTTCCAACGCCGAGTTTGACACGATCTGCGACGACATCGAATCCTTGATCCAGGAATTCAAGGCGCTTCACTACGCCATCATGAAGCTCGGCCAGATAGGCGACGAAGCGCTGGCGGTACGGATATTCGAAAAACTCGATGTTCTGGACGCGATGGAGCGCTCGCTGAAGCGCCGTCTCGCCCAAACCTATCGGTTGTGGTGCGACACCCGCGGCCTCCTGCACGCGCCACGCCACGATGTGGAGGACGCCGTCGCATGAGACTGTCGCTCTGCACGATCACGTTCCGCCATCACCTGCTGTCGCTGGAGGATATCGCGCGATGGGCGGCGGCGAGCGATTTCCAGGGGGTAGAGCTCTGGGGCGCACACGCGCGCAACATGCAGCATATGACCGACCGCAACGCCGACTGGATGGCGGCATTCGGCCTTTCCGTGCCGATGCTCAGCGACTATCTGCCTCTCGATGAGGATCTGACGTCACTGCGTCATGCCACGTCGAATCTCTGCCGTCTGGCCGGCCGCTGGGGCGCCCGCAAGGTGCGAACATTCGCCGGCAAGTCGGCAAGCGGGGACACCTCGCCCGAAGCGCGCTGGCGACTATCGGCGCGGCTTAAGGATGCCTGCATGATGGCGCAGGACCAGGGCTGCCAGATGCTGGTGGAGACACATCCAGGAACGCTTGCTGATACGCTGGCGTCGACGCAGCGCCTGCTCGAGGAGGTCGATCATCCCGCGCTGGGGATCAATTTCGACACTTTGCACGTCTGGGAAGGGGGCGCCGATCCGGTTGCTGCGCATCGCGCGCTGTTGCCGCACATCCGGCACTATCATCTGAAAAATGTACGCTCGCGTGCAGACCTCGCCGTGTTCGAGCCGGCAAATGTCTATGCCGCGGCCGGAAACCGGACGGGCATGACCGCGCTTTTCGATGGTGCGGTGGACTATTTGCAATTCCTGGATGAGGTGTTCGAGCGCGAGGAAGTAGATGCCTCGCTGGAATGGTTCGGCGGCGACTGCTTCAACATTCTCGCCACCGACGCCCGCAACATGCGTCTACTGCGGGCGGACCGCGAGGCACCGATCCGCGTCGGCGTCGCTTGAGCATCGAAGGCGCCAACGCAAACATCGTTTTCGCAGCCGGCGCGGGCGATTGTCCGCGACCGGCGTTTTTACAACATCAGAATCGCGCCGTGGCGCTCAGCCGGAACGAGCGGCCGGGATCAAAGTGCGGCGCCACGCCAACGAAATCCTGCCCGTAGGCAGCACGGTCGGTGTAGGCTTCGTCGAAGATGTTGAGGGCATCGGCGCGCAGCGTGAAGTTCGGCTTCGAAGGCGGCGTCCACTCGACATAGGCGTTCACCACCTCGTAGCCGGGCAGTTCCTTCTTTGCGCTTGTCGGATCGGTTGGATGCCGCACCAGCGTCCTGTCGGTTTTCAAGGCGATTTCGATGTCGCCACCGACCTTGACGCCCCAATCGTCGAATTTGTAGCCGGCGCCGATCATCACGATCTGTCCGAGAGGCGTCGTCAAATAGCGGCCGATCTCCGTATCAGCCGGCTCGCCGTCGACGTCGGCATTGATGTCGGCGTATTTCAGGCTGACAAAGCCGGCGTCCCAATCATAGCGGCCGCCGATTTCCCAGCCCTTGGAAACGAGATCGAGCGTTCGGATCGATGTGAAAACAGGCACCGGCGCGCCGCGTCCGAACACCGGCAGGCGCGCGTCGTTGATGTCGGTGCGAAACACGTTCGCCTCGAAGGTGAAGCCGTTGTAGCGCGCCTCTAGACCGGCCGTATAGTTGTTAGAGGTCACCGGCTCCGGGCCGTCGCCATAGGTCCACAGCGGGTTCTGCAGGTAGTTTTCCGCCAGCGGAACGCCGCCCCAGACATGCGAGGTCCCAGCCTTTACGGTCAGGAACTCCGGGATAAGGTCATACTCGCCCGAAATGTTGCCGCTCAGGCCCGCATTGTTCCAATCCGAATCGTCGACGCCGGTGAACCATTGGTGATCGGCGCGCCCGCCGAAGGAAATCCTGGTCCGGTCGAAGGGCTCCAGCCGCGCCTGCGCATAGGCGCCGATATTAGTGGCGCGCTCGTCCGTAAAGAACGGCTCCGTCGGGTTGAGATAATCCAGATCGGCCTTGTCGTTGTAGAAGTCGAAACCCGCAGTGACGCTGCCGATGTCGAGCGCGAACCGGTTCTCCACTTTCCCGTTGAAGCTGCTGGTGGCGCCTTCCGTGGGCGACACAACGTCGAAGAAATATTCAGGTGCTGCGATCTGCGTTTTGCTATAGGCGAGCACGATCTTGGGGTCCCACCAGCCTTCCGGCGACGTATCCGTATAGGTAAAGACCGTGTTCTGGCGGCGCAGGTCGTAGTTCCGCAATTCGGGTTCCCGGCCCGGTCGATTGATATAGACATTGGCGCGATAGGGGCGTAGCGCGTCGTCGCGGACCCGCTCGTGGCTGAGCTCGAATCGATGGCCCTCGACACTCTCGTAAGCGACCTTGGCTAACCCGCTGATTAGATCGGTGCCGGTCCCCGGCATCTCCTCGCCGTTGCCGGCGGTGAAGTTGCCGCCACGGCCGTAATTGATGTAGCCGAGGTACTCGAACCCGTCCTGCTGGCCGAAGGCGCTCACGCCGGTGGTGAATGTCCCGCTGTTGGTGTCCCATATGCCGGTAACGAAACCGCCGAAGTTGCGGCCGGGTTCGAGCAGATCGACGGCGTCCTTGGTCTCGAATCCAAGCGATCCCGCGAGCGCGCCAGGACCGGCGTCGGCCGGTGCGACGCCTGCCTGCACCGACGCGGCCTTCAGCAGCGCCGGGTCGAGCAGGTATGTGCCGTTGTGGTGGAACACCTTGTTGTTCTGTCGTGACCCGTCGACAGTCACGGCTAGATTGTTTTCATCGACACCATTGACGTAGATCTTCTGCGTGCTGGGTATCGCGCCGCCGACGGCGATCTGCGGTTCACCGGAGAACACCTCCCTCAAATCCTGCGGTTTCTTGCGGTCGATCTCCTGCTGGTCGATGGTGATCAGGTCGGCGCCGGCCGTCGCGTCAGCGCCCGCCCCCACGTCTACGACAAGAATGGTGTCGAGTTGCGTGCCCCCAGCAGGAGCCTGGCTGTCTTCATTTTCTTCGGTGGTGCTCGTCCTGGCTTCCGTTTCTGGGACGGGAGCAGACTGCGCCAGCGCGTCGGGACACAAGAAAATCGACATCGCGGTGCTGACGGTCAGCGCTCGCCACAGATCCGATGACATCGGTTAAATCCCCTCGATTACGGCAGCCCCGGCTGGCGCGAACTGCGCCTGTAGGACTGCCTTAACCCATCGGTTGCGCTGTCGCAATAAACTTGATAGTGAAAATCTAGTTTTATGCAAGCCGTTGTAACTCTTGCGCTCTTCGAGCGCCGCAGCCGCGGAAGCATTCTCAGGCGTGGTGCAGATTCTCAGGCGTGGTGCAGGACGGTCAGCCGACCGGCGATGTTTTCGACCCGCATCGAGAAGCCAAAAATGCTCTCCAGTATGTCCGGCCGGATGACGTCGCCGGTCTCGCCCATTGCGACAACTGCGCCGTCCTTCATCGCGACGATACGGTCGGCGTACGAGGCTGCATGATTGATGTCGTGGAGCACGATGAGCACCGTCTTGCCGTGCTCGTCGGCGATGCATCTAAGCGTCCGCATGAGGTTTCTCGCGTGAAACATATCGAGGTTGTTCAGCGGCTCGTCGAGAAGGATGTAATCCGTCCCCTGGCAGAAGGTCATGGCAACGAGAGCGCGCTGCCGTTGCCCGCCTGACAAGGTATCGATGAAGCGCAGCGCCAGGTCGCTGAGATCGAACTGCTCGAGCGACGCCGCGATGATTTCACGGTCTTCCGCCGTCAGCCGCCCGCGGTGATGCGGGAAACGACCGAACCCCACCAGTTCGCCGACGCGCAGGCGGCTTGCGACGCCGGGATCCTGTCGCAGGATGGCCATGATCTTGGCCAACTGCCGGCTCGGCGTCGTATCGACGGGCAGCCCGTCGACGGTGATGCGGCCGCTTTGCAGGGGCTGCAGGCGGGCGATCAACGACAACAGGCTGGACTTGCCGGCGCCATTCGGTCCGACAAGCGCCGTGACGCCACCCTTCGGTACTGTCAGGCTCACATTATCCAAAATGCGGCTGCCGCCAAGAGCCAGGGAGACGCCTGCAATCTCGATCATCGCCGGCCCCCGGCAAACAGAATGGCAAGGAACACGATGCCGCCGGCAAATTCCACGACGATGCCGAGGCTGCCTTCCCCGCCCAGAGCGTGCTGGAGGATTGTCTGGCCGCCCACGAGCACGATTATCGCCGTGAACGCGGCTGCCGGCAGAAGGATGGCGTGTCGGTTGGTGCCGACGATGCGCTCAGTGAGCGAAACCACCAGCAGGCCCAGAAACGCCATCGGCCCAACCAGCGCCGTCGACGCCGATACGAGCGCGGCGACAAGAACCAGCAGCCCGGCAGCCATGCCGCGCCACGCGACGCCGAGCCCGATGGCTGTGTCGGTGCCCAGCGCGAGCACATCGAGAACATGTCGCGCCCGCCAGGCGATGGCGACTCCCGCCACGGTGATCACGCCGGCCAACAGCATGAGATCGGGTTCCACTGTATTGAAGCTGGCGAACAACGCACCCTGCAGCACGGCGAAATCGTTCGGATCCAGCAGCCGCGCCAGCAACGTCGTCAGCGATCGGAACAGAACGCCCAGCACGACGCCCGTCAGCAACATCAGCGTCAGGTCGAAACGCCGGCGAAGCATCGGCAGGAACAGCGCCAGCGCGAGGCTCGTCATTACCGTGAAATTGCCGAGGAAGTGCAAGCGGGGATCAATGCCGGCAAAGCCGAAACCGCTCAGCGCAAAAACAAGCGCGGTCTGGCAAAAGACGTAGAGCGCATCCAGCCCCATGATCGATGGCGTGATGATGCGGTTGGCGCAAACGGTCTGAAACACGACCGTCGAAACCGCCACCGCCACGCCGACCAGAACCATCGCCGCCAGCCGCACGGCACGCAGTTCGATCACGAAAGCGAGATTGCCGCGCAGGCCGATCGTCATGAACGCGACGCCGACCAGCACTGCGACCGCCGCCATCATCGCGAGGCGGCCCTCGTGCCGCATCGGGCCGCGTTGCATCACGACTTCAGTCATTGCTGTTTCGGCCAAGCAGCAGGACGAGGAAAAGCACAGCCCCGACGACGCCGAGGATCGTGCCGACCGGAACCTCGTAAGGGAAACGGATGAGCCTGCCAATGATATCGCAAGCAAGCACCAACGCCGCACCACTGCCGGCGACCCACGGCAAGGTGTGGCGCAGGTTTTCGCCAGCGAAGCGCGATACGATGTTGGGCGCGACAAGGCCGACGAACGGGATCGTTCCGACAACAACCACGGTCAGAGCGGTGATGGCCGAGACGATAATCAGGCCGAGCCGAAGCATGCCGGCATAGTTCAGGCCGAGCCCTATGCTGACGTCCCTGCCCAACGAAAGCATCGTCAGGCGGTCGGCTGTCCACCAAGCCAATACGACCAATGCGCCCGCAACCCACAACAGTTCATAGCGCCCGCGCAGGATGCCGGAAAACTCGCCCGTCATCCACACTTCGAGAAATTGCAGAAGATCGAGGTGCCATGCGGCAAAGGTCGCGGCGGCGCCAATGACGCCGCCATAGACCAATCCGAACAGCGGAACCAGAAATGGTTGTGTTGGCGGCAGCCTGTGGGCTAGCATGAGGAAAACGGATGTCCCGGCGAGAGCGGTCACGGCCGCGCCGGCTGCTTTCCATCCAAGCGATGCATTGGGCCACACCAGGGTCACGACCAGTATGCCGAGTGCCGCCGATTGCGCGGTTCCCGCCGTCGACGGCTCGACGAAACGGTTGCGGGCAAGCGTCTGCATCACAAGCCCTGCGATGGCCAAGGCGCTGCCGGTCAGAAGCGTCGCCAACGTCCGCGGCAGGCGGCTGATCATGATCAGCCGCAACGCTTCCGGGTCTGCCGCCAGACTGCCTATGGCGAGCTCGCCGACACCGACGAACAAACTGGCCACAAAGAGCGCCAGCAGGGTTGCGGCGCCGATTGCCTGATAAGCGAAGCCTTGAGTGCCAAGCGATCCAGCGGTCATTTGGTCTGCGAGAAAGCGTCTCGAATGGTCTCAAGCACGCGCATCGTCGACTGGACGCCGCCTGCAGCGATGTAGAAATCGGCTGCCGGCATGTAGACCACCTGCCCTTTCTTCCAGGCCGTGGTTTCGGCCGCCAGTTCATTGTCGAGCGTTGCCCTGGCATTCTGCTCGCCCGAACCGATCGCCGCGGCGCGATCGAGCACGATAAGCCAGTCCGGATTGGCGTCGCGGAGAAACTCGAAGGAGATCGCTTCGCCGTGGGTGGCGGCCTCAACATCCTCGACGGTCGGCGTGAGTTGGAGCGCCGAATGCAGCCAACCGAAGCGGGACGTCTTGCCGTAGGCAGTCACTTTCGGGCCGCTGGTCATCAGGATGAGAGCCGTACCCTTGCCCTTGACGGCGGCACGTGTCGACGAAAGCGCGTCATCGAGTTCCGTAGCAAGCGCCGCCGCCTCGGCCCGCTTGCCGACGAGAGCGCCGTAAGCCATCAGGCGCTGCTTTGCCTGCGCGAAAAGGTCATCGCCCTCCATTGTCATATCGATGCTCTGCGCAATCCGGCTCGTCGCCGCCAGTTGCGGCGAGGAGCGCCCGCCGACAATGATAAGGTCCGGCGCCAGCGCGCTCAGGGCCTCCAGATCGGGCTCGAAGAGGGTCCCGACGATTTCCGCACCGTCCTTCAATCCTGCGAATTCGGGCACATAGAGTTTATCGGGCAGACCGGCAATCTTCACGCCCAGGCTGTTCAGCGTATCGACTGCCGCAATATCGAACACCGCGAGCGTTTGCGGCGTCTTGGCGACCGTCACCGGGCCTTTCGCGGTTTCGATGTCGGTTGCGAACGCCTGAACGAGGAAAAGCGCCAGTGCCGGCAACGCCAGGACCGACTTGAGCCATTTCATGAGCATGCTCCGTGTCGACGCCTCAATCGCGCCAGGCCAGCGGCTGGAGATTTTCGCGGAAGGCGAACCGGGCGAGATGCGATTCGATGACCTGCTTGGTCTCGTTTAATGCGCCGGTGTCGGCCGCTTCCACTATTATGGCCAGCTCTTCGAGACCGGCATTCATGGTAGCTGTGCCACAGGAAAACCGGCACTGCCCATGCCCTTGGCCATAAGCGACCTCCACCTTGTGCGCGAAATGTTTGCATAGCTGCTGGATATATTTGCCCGCATTCGGTGTTTCGCAGCGCGTGGTTGGAGTCAGCATGGAGTCCTCATAATATGATGTTTACACTCCACTTATCGTAAGCTATCCCTCCAGACAAGGTCGGCCTCATGAGCAGTCGCCCGCAAGATTGCCTGTAGCGACAGCCCCATATTGCCATGCTCCTGGCAGTCCAGACCTTCGAACAGAAAAAGCGTTCCAATGCTGCTTAGATTTTTCTCCTACTACCGCCCCTGGAAGGGTCTGTTCATCCTGGATTTCTGCTGTGCGGTTCTGTCTGGCATGCTGGAGCTCGGGTTCCCGATGGCGGTCAAGCTGTTCGTCGACGAACTGCTGCCGACTCAGCAGTGGCTGTTGATACTTGCTGCGTCGGCCGGCCTGCTTGCCATCTATGTGTTGAACACCGGGCTGATGGCGGTCGTGGTTTACTGGGGTCATATGCTCGGTATCAATATCGAGACCGAGATGCGCCGGAAGAGCTTCGATCACCTGCAGAAGCTCTCGTTCCGCTTCTATGACAACCACAAGACCGGTCACCTCATCGCCCGCGTCACCAAGGACTTGGAGGAGATCGGCGAGGTTGCCCATCATGGCCCGGAAGACCTGTTCATCGCGATCATGACTTTCCTCGGCGCTTTCGCGCTGATGTTCCTGGTCAATCCGCAGCTTGCACTGATTACGGCCGCAATTGTGCCGCTCGTCGCCTGGGTGACAAGCCGCTATGGCGCGCGCATGACGCGCAACTGGCAGGCGCTTTACGGGCGGGTCGGCGATTTCAACGTTCGCATCGAGGAGAATGTCGGCGGCATGCGGGTGGTGCAGGCTTTCGCCAATGAAGATCACGAGCGCAATCTGTTCGCGCGTGACAACGCCAGCTACCGCAAGACCAAGCTCGATGCCTATCGCATCATGGCCGCCAGCACGTCGCTGAGCTACATGAGCATGCGGTTGATCCAACTGGTGGTAATGATTGCCGGAAGCTACCTCGTGCTGCGTGGCGAACTTTCCAGTGGCGGCTTCGTTGGCTTCCTGCTCCTGGTCAATGTGTTCTTCCGGCCGATCGACAAGATCAATTCGGTGATCGAAACCTATCCGAAAGGCATCGCCGGATTCCGCCGTTATGCGGCTCTCCTCGACACTGAGCCGGACATCGCGGATCGGCCTGGTGCTGTTGACGCACCGACGCTCCAAGGCAACATCAGCTACCGGGATGTCACCTTCGGCTATAGCGGCGAACGGGCGGTCTTGAAGAACGTCAATCTCGACATAGCAGCCGGACAAACCATCGCCTTCGTCGGACCGTCCGGCGCCGGCAAGACGACGCTGTGCTCGCTGTTGCCGCGTTTTTACGACGTCGACAGCGGCGCCATCACGATCGACGGTTTGGATATCCGCGACATGAGGCTGGCCTCATTACGCGGCCAGATCGGTATCGTGCAGCAGGACGTGTTCCTGTTTGGCGGAACGATCCGCGAGAACATCGCCTATGGCCGGCTGGACGCGGTCGATAGCGAGATCGTCGAGGCCGCGCGCCGCGCGCGCCTCCACGAACTCATCGCTTCACTGCCGGAAGGCCTCGATACGATCATTGGCGAGCGTGGCGTAAAGCTTTCGGGCGGTCAGAAACAGCGCCTGGCAATCGCGCGTATATTCCTGAAGAACCCGACAATCCTCATCCTGGACGAGGCGACGTCGGCACTCGACACGCAGACCGAGCGGGAGATCCAGCAGTCGCTGGCAGAGCTTGCGGAAGGCCGAACGACACTGGTGATCGCGCACCGGCTGGCGACGATCCGCAATGCCGATCGCATCGTGGTGGTCGCCGATACCGGCATTGTCGAACAAGGTCCGCATGATGAACTGGTGGCGCTTGGCGGCGCTTACTCCCGACTGGGCGCGGCTCAGGACTGACGACGCAGCGCTCAAAGCTGAAGCCAAGGGGAGCGTGCACAGGCCCCCAAGCCCGCTCCAGCCCACGGTTCGAGATCGGCAAAGATCTTTCTCCGGTGGCCGTGAGGTGATTCCAAGCGGCGGGCGCGCCCGCCGCTTGGAAGTCTAATCTCGACGGTGCCGGCCGAACGCTGGCATTAGCGGCCCCAGATCCCCTGGCCATAACCGGGCCCGGGAATATCGAAGATCGAATTTCCTGCCGAGGTCGGTGCGCTGCCGGCCGTGTTGACACTGGCTGTGCCGCTCGGGTCGACCGCGTAGCCGTTGTCGGACACCATCGAATGGTGACCGGTGTTCGAAGAGCCGGAGCCATGGCTGTAGTCGGAGCCATAGTGGTCGCTGCCGGCAAAGGCCATGCCGGAGGCAATCAGGAAGGTGGCAGTGGCAAGAACGATCTTAAGCATTTCAATTCTCCATCTTTGAGGGTTAGCATTTGGCCTCAACGCGCCGTGCCCCGCACCGCATCGATGAGCCGTCTTCCATGCCCTTTGGGCAAACCGACCAACCGCTATCCTTCTGGATTTGCGGCAGCAGGTTGTTCAGCGCACGGTTTGTCTTGTTACGTTCGTGCGCTGTTCGGAGGGCTGCTTGATAGCAGCCGAGATCATCACCATTCGGCGGCGTCAACGCGGCCTGTATGAATGGCGGCTGTTCCCGATCAGCCGTCGCGTGGTGGGGTTGACGCCTGCCTCTTGTCGATCATGGCGTTGTAAGAGCCGGCGAGCCCCTTCATGGGCCGGATGGTTTTGGTCAATAAGGCTCGCGCGGAGCCGGTCGGGGAAATCGTACGAAGTAACTGGCTTATGCATTTTGAACCTCAGGTTTCGGAGCAAGACGCGTCGACACCTCGACAAGACTAGATGTTCGTCCAGAGCGCTGGATATTTGTGTCTTGCGCGTCGAATCTGCCGCATCTGCGGTTCTTATTGTCATACATCGCTTTCGTTTCAGGCGTTTTTCTGTAGTGCGGTAGGAGTGTTTCGTTTGTTTCAGGGGCGCGCGACGGGGCGGGCCGCATTTTGTGGATGGTTGTGGTCCGAGTCGTTTGCTCCGGATCCAGAAAGGATCAAGTCGATAAGGGGTTGCGAACACTGGCGCGTAGCCGAGCGGCCCGGAAGGAATGGAATGCCGCCCGCAATCTCGCGGAGTGTCCTTTCCGCGCTGTCCGATCGACACGTCCTGGCTCGGCGCTGCGCGGCCAGTGGTGATCCATATGGTCACCAATCCTGAACGAGAACAGCACGAGCGAAGGCAGGACCTGGATCGTAGGTTCAGACTGAATCCGGCGGAGGCTGACGTCGTCCTGGAAAATCTCGATGGCAACGGGCGCGACGCCGCTGCCCGGCTCGGCATCGCGGCCACACGATCAGAGCGCATCTAAGGCATGTCTTCGAGAAGGCCGGCGTGCGCAGGCAGGCCGAACTCGTCCGGCTGCTGGAGGCGAGCGCGAGCTGACGAGCACTGATGGCGGTGATTTTTTAACTAACGCCAAAACTGTTCCTGCGAGGCCAACACGGCCTGCGTAGGTCATGCCTGCGTCCTTTCACGACTTTCTCCTGGGAAAAGGAAGGTCTGGGTAGGTCAATATCCCGTCCATCCAGAACACATGCTGAATAACGGCTTTCCGGGAGCCGACCTTCAGCCGTCGCATATCGATCTCGTCGGAGATTCGACGAGAGTCTTCCTCGATGGGCGCGACACCGGCTCCCGCATGCCACAGGCCTGTCCGCCTCGGCGCGACCCAAGGACGGACAGGCTCAGCCTCGGCTTACGGCCGGATGTTGTGGTTGACGCGGAAGAGGTTCGCCGGATCGTATTTGCGCTTGACCGCGACGAGCCGCTCATAATTGGCGCCGTAGGCGGCGCGTACGCGCGCTTCGCCTTCATCATCCATCATGAAGTTGATATAGGCGCCACCATGCGGGTTGTGCTTGTGCACCGCGGCCCAATACTCGCTTGCCCAGCGCCTCAGCTCCGGCGCCTTCGTCGGGTCGGGGTCGATGCCGGCGATAACCATGGACCAACGCGCTCGCCGCGCTCCCCAGGCGGTGGCGTCCGGAGCCACTTCCTGGACCGCTCCGTCGATCGGGTAGAGATGCATCAGCGACAGCTCGCTCGGGGTTTTCGAGCCGTGCTCGGCATGGGCAGCGATGGCCGCATCGGACAGCTCGTCGACATAATCGCCCTTCCAGTACCACTGTAAGCCCTTCGGCAGCAGCGGATCAAACAGCGCCTGCAGATCGACGAAGGGCATCTGCATCATACCGTCCATTAGAGGCTTGGGAAGCGCGTCGCGCACGGGCTGCATCGCTCAGATGCCGTCCTCCTCCGCGCCGTTGTAGCAACTGATTAGCGCGCAGATGCGCCTTCCCCAGATCTCGCGCGGGAAAGGGTCGCAGGAGGGCACCGTCTTGATGCCGAAGAACATCCCGAGCTCTCGCGGCGCTCCGGGCAGGAAGTCCCGGTACCAACGCATGATCTCTACTGCATGTGCGATGTCGAAGAAGATCGGCCCGGCATAGACATCCTTCGCCGGATGCGCCTGAAATGTGAAGCGCGTCACGACGCCGAAGTTGCCGCCGCCGCCGCGCAGCGCCCAGAACAGCTCCGGGTGTTCGTCCTCACTTGCCGTCACCACGCTGCCGTCGGCCAGCACGACCTCGGCCGCAAGCAGATTGTCGATGGTGAGGCCGTGTTTGCGCGTTAGATGGCCGGTGCCGCCGCCCAGCGTCAGTCCGGCAATGCCTGTGGTCGAGACGAGGCCCGCCGGCACCGCCAGCCCATGAGCGCTGGTGGCGCGGTCGACATCGCCTTGGGTGCAGCCGGCCTCGACGCGGACCGTGCGAGTCCTGGGATCGATATCGACCCGTTTCATCGGCGACATGTCGATGACCATTCCGCCGTCGCAACTGCCGAAGCCTGGACCGTTGTGGCCGCCGCCGCGAATGGCAAGAAGCAAATGGTTATCTCGGGCATGATTGACTGCCGCGACGACGTCGGCGACTTCGGCGCAGGGGACGATCCAGCGCGGCCGCTTGTCGATCATAGCGTTGTAGAGCCCGCGAGCCTCTTCATAGGCCGGATGGTTTTGGTCAATAAGGCTCGCGAGGAGCCTGTCGGGGAAATCGTACGAAGTAACTGGCTTATCCATATTGAACCCTCAGGTTTCAGAGCAAGACGCGTCGACGCTCGCCAAGAATAGATTGTTCATCCTGGGCGCCGGACATTTGCGCTTCGCCGGTTGAATTTGCCGCATCTGCGGCTCTTCTTGTCATACACCGCCTTCGTTTCAGACGTTTTTCTGTGGTGCGGTGGGAGTGTTTCGTTTGTTTCAGCGCGCGCCCCACGGGGATGACAGGCGGCACTTTGTGACTGGTTATGGTCCGAGTCGTTTGCTCGAGCCGTGGTATCGGCCGTGCAACCCAGGCCATTCGTGTTTCCGCCGTTTTTCCGGAGGATTGGGTAGAGTTTCGTTTTCACGTCAGCGCTGGCGAAGATTCCCACGCGCCGAAACAGTTGAAACAAATCACGCGGCGTCTGAATGTATGCTGAAACAAAGAGGGTCTAGTATCCGCCCTCGCGAGATCACGCGAACAAAAGGAACGACCATGCGGCCTGATAATCCGGTGCCATCCACACACACAGGCTATGCCCTTTTTGACGCCAACAATGTCCTCGTCGACAGCAATCCGGAGATATTTGGAAGCCGGCGGCTCGATCGCGGCGAGATGCATCCGATGGACACCATTGCCGCAGTCGCCGAAGCCCTCTCACATCTGAAAAGTTTCGACGGCCGCCCCATCGAGCCGGGCAACGCGTTCGCTGAAAGCGCCGCTGCGCGATGGACGCAAATCGACAACCCTCCAGTTGAAGCTGAGACATTGGATGGCCGGTGGAAGTTGCTCACCGCACATCCTCGGCCGAATGGTGGCATGGCCCTGGTAAGCGTCGACATTACCGACATGAAGCGAGCGCAGATCGCGCACCGGGAAAACGCGGAGATATTCCGCTGCATCACGGACAGTCACCCGCTGCCCGTTTGGGTGGTGGACGCGGGAAGCGGGAAAATCGTCTACGAAAGCCTCGATGCGTCGAACCTGCTTGGCCGAAAATGGACCCCGAACGAGCCGCAATTCCTGACGGATTATTTCGTGAATACTGGCGAATTCGATGAAATCAGTTCTCTCGCCAGCAACAGCGAGATCGTGCGGGATCACGAAATCCAGCTTAGAAACACAAGCGGATCGACCGTCTGGTGCTCGACCAACTGCCGTCGCGGCGTTTATGACGGGCGCCCCTCGCTCATCATCGGCGTATTGGACATCACGGAACGTAAGCAGCGCGAGGATCTGTTCGGTTTCCTGATCAAGCATCATCCGTTGCCGGTATGGATGACGGACGCAAGTTCGGGGGAACTCATTTACCAGAGCAATGCTGCCGAACGGCTGCTTGGATGGAGCAAGAAGGCGCAACGCGAGACGGTGCGGCTCGGCGACTACTTTGTCGACCCCGAGAAACACCGGGAAATCAATCGGGAGCTCATGCAAAAGGGCGTCGTCGAAAATTGCGAGGTGCTTCTTAAACGACCCGACGGCCAAGAGTTCTGGGCCACGGGCAATCTCAGGATCGTCGAGTTCCAAGGCCGGCGAGTGGTTCTCGCCGGCATCGCCGATGTGACCAAGCAGAAGAAGCGTGATGGCGAAGTCGCTGCGGCGCGGGAGATGCTCGCAGACGCCGTTGAATCACTCTCCGAGGGATTCGCACTGTACGACGAAGATCACCGCCTGGTCATGTGCAACAGCCTTTACCGCGAACTGAACCACCCGGTGCGGGATCTCGTTGAACCGGGCGTGGAATGGAACGAGCTCCTTCGCGAATCCGCCAAGCGCGGCGTGTACCGCAACGCGGTTGGGCGCGAGGACGAGTGGCTCGACGAGCGGATTCAAGGCCGGATCGAGTTCCACTCCCATTTCGAGGTCCCCCTCTCCGACGGCAAATGGCACTCGGTTTCGATACATCCCACCGATCTTGGCGGCTTCGTCGTAACGCGGGCCGACATCAGCGGGCGCAAAAAGGCCGAGGCTGCCGAGCGCGACGCGACGGCTCTGCTGCAAAAGGTGCTCGATGCCTGCCCCTCGCCGATACACATGACGACGTTCGAGGGAGAAACGCTCTACCGCAATCCTGCTACCAGAGATCTCTACGCCGATCGCCCTCGAATAACCGACCACTATGTCGATCCAGACAATAGCGCAATATTGGAGCGCACCCTGATCGAAAAGGGCAGGATCGATGATTTTCGGGTCCAGCAGTACGACACAGAGAACAAGCCCTTCTGGGCTTCGGTTTCCGCTCGCCTGATCGAGTTCCAGGGAAGGCAGGTGATCGTGTCGAACACGACGAATATCACCGACATGATCACCGCCCAGCAAGAAACGCGCAAGGCAAACGAGCGGCTGATCGACGCGATCGAATCTCTCGCCGAAGGGTTTGCCCTCTACGACAAGAACGATTGCCTGGTGCTGGCCAACAGCAGGTACCGCCAGATGCATGCGATAAGCGCGGATGTGCTCGTTCCCGGGGTGAACTGGTTCGATTTCCTCCGCGTGACCGCAGAGCGCAACCAGTTTCCGGTTCCACGGGACAAGATCGACGACTGGCTTGCCGAGAGGGCAAGGGACCGCCGCGAGTTCCGGCAACAGGAATTCCGTCATACGGACGGCGGTTGGTTTTTCGTCTCGAACTGTCCAACCCGCGAAGGCGGGTTCGTGGTCACCCGTGTCGACATTACAGAGCGCAAGCGGGCCGAGGAGGCCGCTAAGGAAGCGGATGAAATGGTCCGTAAAGTCCTCGAAGCCTGCCCCGTCAACATCCAGATGACCCGCGCGCATGACGGGAAGCTGCTCTACCGCAGTCCCGCCACCGTTGAGCTGCTCGGCAATGTGACCAGCGCCATCGACTACTATGTCGATCCTTCAGAGCGGGTGCGATACGTTGAGCGGCTGCTCGCCACGGGGTTGGTCGACGATTTCGAAACCCAGCTCAAACGCAACGACGGTGGAACCTGCTGGTGCTCGATTTCGTCTCGACTGATCGATTACCGCGGTGAGAAGGTGATTGTTTCCCACACCTACGATCTCACCGACCGTATCGAAATGCAGCAGGAATTGGAGCGCCAGCGCGAGACGCTGCACCAGAACGAAAAAATGTCGGCGCTCGGCGGATTGCTGGCGGGGGTGGCGCATGAGCTCAATAATCCGCTCTCGGTGGTGCTTGGCCTGTCATCGCTGTTGAAGGAGACCGCAACCGACGCCAAGGTCGTGGAACGCGCCGACAAGATGAGTAAGGCAGCCGAACGCTGCGCCAGGATCGTCAAGACTTTCCTGGCTATGGCCAGACAGCAGCCGACGCGGACCTCAAACGTTGCGATCGATGACATTATTTCCGAAGCGGTGGAAGTGGCGAGCTATTCGATTCGATCGTCGGACATCGGGCTTTCAGTTCATCTTGAACCTGCTCTTCCCCCGATCTGGGCGGATCCCGATCAGCTTGGCCAGGTGCTGATCAATTTGCTTGTCAATGCAGAACAGGCGCTGCACGGCTGGGAAGGGCGACGGACAATCACGGTTTCAACGCGGCTTCATCCCACGACCGGCAAAATAGTCGTCAGCGTTGCCGACACGGGCCCGGGAATTCCCAAAGAGATACTTCCCCGCATTTTCGAGCCGTTCTTCACGACCAAAGAGATTGGGGCAGGGACTGGGATCGGGCTGTCCTTCTGTCATCGGATCGTTCAATCCCATGGAGGAACCATCGAAGTCGAATCCCCCGAGGGGGGTGGCTCGACCTTCATACTTTCGCTGCCTGCTTCGGACCGTATCGAGGAACGGGCCGAAACGGCCGAAGACGAGCTCCCGAATTCAACCGGCGTTGCTTGTCTGGTGGTGGACGACGAAGAGGAAGTGGGTGAGCTGGTTGCTGAGGTGCTCAGCCGGGATGGTTTCAAGGTGACCATTGCCAGATCCGGCGAAGAAGCGCTGGTGCAGCTCCAGAACCGCACTTTCGCGCTGATCCTGAGCGATCTGAAAATGCCGAACATGGATGGACGGGGATTGTTCAACCAGATTGCCAAGCTTCATCCGGCCGAGCTCGACAGGTTAGCCTTCCTGACGGGGGACACGATCAGCCCGGACGCGCAGATGTTCCTGCGCGCCGCGAAACGGCCCTATCTTGAGAAACCGATCAAACCTAACGAGCTCCGTTCGTTTGTCTCGAATCTGGTCAACAACAATACTTGACAGATCAGTGGATTTGCACGTCACTTCAGGGGCAGCTTATCCATTAGGCTAGTTGCTGGTGGTCGATTTTGACGACGCACGCACACGTAGTGGTCTGCGATGACGAACCGGATATCCGCGACACGGTGGCGGAATATCTGGAGCATCATGGCTATGCCGTGACAACGGCCAACGCAGGGCCTGCCCTGCGCGAACTTATTAATAGCCAGCACGTCGATGTGGTCATATTGGATATCCGAATGCCAGGCGAGGACGGCCTCTCCCTGGCGCGATATCTACGAGAGCACTCAGACGTTGCCATTATCATGCTGACCGGATCGGCGGAAATCGTCGACCGCGTTGTCGGATTGGAGATTGGCGCCGACGACTATGTCGCGAAGCCCGTGGACCTGCGGGAGCTGCTGGCACGGGTGAAGGCCGTGCTGCGCAGGACGTCGGCGACCGAACGAGCTGCGGAGAAAGCGAGTACTCCGGACTCTCACCAGGTCCAGTTCGGCAAGTGCCGCTTCGACCCGGATGAACACAAATTATACAACGCCGAGGGGGTCGAAATAGCGATCACCGCGATGGAGTTCCGGCTTCTGAAAGTATTCAGCGAACATCGCGGACGAGTGCTCAACCGCGATCAACTGCTCGAACTCGCCCATGACCGCGGATGGGATCCCTTCGATCGTAGTATCGACATTCGCGTTTCGCGCCTGCGGAAGAAAATCGAGGTCGATCCCTCCAAGCCGGAGGTGATCAGGACGATCCGCGGCATGGGCTACCTCTACTCCTGAGCGCGCCGCACGGTGGACCAGCGCCTCATCCCTTGCGGTTGAGGTATTGCGACTTTGTGGTCCCAGGCGGAGGGCCCCGCTCGAACTACTGAGTTTCCGGAAACCAGCTGCGTTGCCCTGGGCTTCCACTATCACGTGTGGGCGCGAGAGGCGTGCAGGCCAAGCCGGCCTTCTCGACACCTGGATTGTGTGCCGCAGCCGCCGGTTGCGAGGCTGCGACACGTTTCCTGCGCCGACACGACGCCGGCACCTGAGCGCGGGTCAGAGCCGTTCGATGCCGAGAAAGTCCGGCGCTCCCACCCACGCGTCCTTGAAGCGCGCATCCATCGCTTCGGCGTCCGCTGTCCTGCCGGTCCTGCGGAACACCTCGCGCAGGCCCCACAGCGCCCAGGCGTTGTTCGGCGTCTGCTCCAGGACGTGCTCGAAGGCCGCCGCGGCCGCCTCGTGCTCGCCCATGGCGATGTAGAACGCGCCGAGGGTTTGTCGGACCGGATAATACCAGTACGCCGGTTCCATATAGGCAAGGCCGTCCTCGATCGCGACGGCCGCCTCAAGCTTATTGCGCGCTTCCCGCAGGTTGCCCTGGTGCTGGGCAATGCGGGCCTCCACGATCAGCGCGCTCAATTCCAGCAAATTCGGCGCCGGAAGTCCTCCCGCCGTCTCCGTGGAAAAATCGGCCTCGGCAGCGAGCTTGCGGATTGCGGCGGTCTCGGCGCGCGCCGCCTTGCTCGCACCCTTTGCGGCGAAGGCGACGCCCCGTGCATATCGCCAGGTTGCCTCGACATAAGGCAGGGCATTTGCCGGCAGCGGCAGCGCGAGTATGACCTCGGGATCGCTGTACTGGGCGTGCGCGAAATAGGGAGCCGCCTTGATCGGCTGCAGCCCGGCCACCTTTCTGGCCATGGTGTCGGAGACCAGCGATTCGAGCTTTTTGGCCGCCTCGGCGATTGCCTCGACGTCGCCCGCCATCTGTGCGGAGGTCATCAGGAAATGCAGGTTGTGCGGATAATAGCCGTCAGTGTAGACGCCGGGCGTGCTCTCCGGCGCTATGCCGACGCGCTCGAAATAGGCCTCGTCCGCTGCCACTGCCTCGCGGTTGATCTCCAGACTGTCGATCCACCGGCCGACCTGATGATAGATGTGCGCTGGCATGTGCACGATGTGTCCGGCGCCGGGCATGAGGGCGGCAAGCCGGTCGGCATGGGCTTCGGCCCTTTCCGGCGTCGTGGACGCTTCGACGGCATGGATATAGAGATGGATCGCGCCGGCATGATCCGGATTGCGCGCCAGCACCCGCTCCAGTGAGGCCACAAGCTTGACCGTGTCCGGCTTTGGCGTTGCTCCGCCATCAAGCCAGTAGTCCCAGGGCATCAGGTTCATAAGCGCGTCAGCGTAGAGCGTGGCGATTTCGTCGTCCTGCGAATGGCGGTCTGCCAGTTCCGCCATCGCCGCGGCATAGGCCTGGTTCAGGGCGCCCTGGTCGGCCGAAGTATCGGCGCTGTAGCGCTTGGAGAGCGCGGCGATGAGGTCCTTTTCCCGGCTGGTGGCAAGGTGCGCTACCTTGCGCGCCTGCGCGACAGCTTCGGCGGCGTTCGCGGCTGCGTCCCGGCCCATGCCGGCATTGATGTTGGGGCCGAGCACGTAAGCCTCGCCCCAGAAACACATGGCGCAGGTCGGGTCCAGCTTCTGGGCGGCCCTGAAAGCGCGCTGCGCCTCGGCGTGGTTAAACGCCCACGCCCAGCGCAGGCCCTGGTCGAAATAGGCCTGCGCCAGCGGGTTGGCGGTGGTGACAGGGTAGGAATGGCTGCCGAGGTTTTCGAACAGCGGGACGCTTGTCGAATCCTCTCCAACCGCCGCCGCCTTGGCCTGGCGGTGCGGAAGGCCCGAGTCATGGGCATTGGCGGCGGGCGCCGCCAGAAGGGCGGCCACGCTCGCACAGGCCAGTAGCGGGAGCCTAAATGAAAGCTTCATGGTTTCAGCCCGCCTTGTCTTCTTGGCCGCGCTTCAAGCCGCGGACCACCAAACCAATCTCTGACCGGCTAATCCCGATGTCCCTCAGGAAGGCATCGTCCATTGCCGCAAGGGTCCGTTCCGCCATACGGTGAACCCGGTAGTCCCGGAAAGACCGGTAAGCTGCTCGCATTATCGACATTGCAAAACTCCATGATTAGCGCCGCGGGATGCAGCGTTGCCATTGCATTTAAACCATCCCTGTTTCAGGCGTTTTTCCGCGCCGAACGCGAAGTGTTTCGTTTGTTTCAGCGCTTCCCGCGCGGTGCGAATTCCGAGCTGCCAGAGTCGCGGGAAACCGACTTCTTTCCTGGGGCTGATTGGTGAAACCGGCGTCCGCGATCAGCCACGCTGGCTCGCGCGTCAGATGGCAGCACGGGGACACCGGTCCAATCGCAGGTTATCTGCCGCCTAATGTTAGAGTAGCCATGACATTAGCCGTAATCGATCGTCTGTGGTCAGGCCCGACGAGGGGGCCCCTCTTGGGCCGATATGCGGCTGTCAAATCTTCGATCGCCTGGGCTGACATCGGTACGTTGCCGTACCCGGAGATGAATATGATCGGCATGTCTGCCCGCCCGACAGCCGTCGTTCGTTCGCTGCTGCTCAAGCTAAACAACGGGTCACGGCCTGCCGTTGGGCGGCAAGGGCCCCTAGCGTTCGGGTTTTCGTCGTACACGCCGTCAGCGAACCCTGTAGAACGGATTCGGCAGCAGGAACAGCTTCTCGGCATGCCCCCCGAACAGGTCCGATGGCTGGTCACCGACATTGGCAATGATCGTGTAGCCGGCCTTTTCGATTTCGGCTCTTATGGGTGCCTTGAAATCTGCGGCGGAACTATATTTGGCTCCAGGCTGTACCATGTAAAGTTGCTCATAGCCGGCATAGCCCGCCGATTGCAGGTTCTGTTCGGTCGCCCGACGCTGGTCCTCCGGACGTCCGGTGATGAAGAATACTGCGACTTTCGCCGTTCGCGCCTGCCGGAAGACCTCCAGCACAGGGTCGATGGCCGGATCCTTCGCGAGCTGGTCCCAGGCGGCCCAGCCACAGGGACCGTCGATTGCGATGTCGCAGGCGCCGCCGATCGGGCGGCCGAAATTATCACGTGTGATCACTTCCCAGTTGGCCAAAGCCGTCTCGTCGATATCGAGCACCAGTGCGGGGCGAGGCACCTCCGTTGCGCGCTTGACGACCCAATCGCCTGCCTGCTTCGCCACTGCGGCAAGGTCGCGATCATAGTCGCCGGAATCATGATAATTGGCGGCCGCCAGCATCGCGTCGCCGACATTGGCTGGCTGGGACGGGCTTGTAAGAAGGAGCGAGCCGTCGGCACGCGCCGACACAGGCGCACTTGTGCCAGTCATCAGCACGATTGCTCCAACGGCCGCACCACGCGCAATTCTATTCCAACTAATCGTCTGCATCATGAGACCTTGCGGTCGCGACAAGTCCTCTGTCAAGCGAGGCAAGGCACAGGTCCTCGAAACTGCGGCGCTGAATTAGAGGATTCCAAAACAGACGCCGAATGTTTCTATGAGTTGCTGCAAGGTGCAGGATTTCGTCCATTGCTGCACAAATTAGCGCTTGCACAAACCGACGCGTCCGGAATGCGCCAACTGCCGACGCTCAGCGCCGAGACAATGGACTCCTATTTTGGGCCGTCTTCTGCATGTCCGATTTCGAGTACAGCAAATGGCTATGCACGATGGGACGACCGATCGTCGATGTCGGCAAGGGCTCGCAGCTTTGGCGCGTTGCCGTTCAACGGGCACCGCGGTGGAACGATCGCGGTGCCGTAGTCTGTACCCGCACAACACCTAGCAGTTCGCCTCTGTCTGCGGATCGCACGCCTTTTCTTGCTTCTGTGTCTTGGGCTTGGCCGCCTGTTCGGGCTCGGCCTGCTGCTCGGCGGCGGGCTGCTCCTTGGCCTTCCGCTTCTCAGGCTTGGCCGCCTGTTCCGGTTCGGCCTGCTGCTGCTCGGCGGCGGGCTGCTCCTTGGCCTTCCGCTTCTCAGGCTTGGCCGCCTGTTCCGGTTCGGCCTGCTGCTGCTCGGCGGGGGGCTGCTCCTTGGCCTTCCGCTTCTCAGGCTTGGCCGCCTGCTCGGGCTCGGCCTGCTGCTCGGCGGCGGGCTGCTCCTTGGCCTTCGGCTTCTCAGGCTTGGCCGCCTGCTCGGGCTCGGCCTGCTGCTGCTCGGCGGCGGGCTGCTCCTTGGCCTTCGGCTTCTCAGGCTTGGCCGCCTGTTCCGGCTCGGCCTGCTGCTGCTCGGCGGTCGGTTGCTCCTCGGTCGTCGGCTTCTCAGGCTTGGCCGCCTGTTCCGGCTCGGCCTGCTGCTGCCCGGCGGCCGGTTGCTCCTCGGTCGTCGGCTTCTCAGGCTTGGCGGTCTCTTCCGGCTCAACCTGTTCGCCGGTCGCTGGCGCCTGTTCGGTCGTGGCTCCGCCTTCGGTCGGCTTTGATTTCCGGCCAGCCTGAACCTGCTTCACCTCCTCGATGTCTTTGAGCTCAGCTGGTTTGGCATCGGGATCGGCCTTGACTTCACCTTCAAAGACCGTGACCGTATTCTTTTCCAATTTGCCGGCCTGCTCGGGCGTCTCGGTCTCGCTGACCTCGACGACAGTCACCTGCTGGTTCGTCTCCTTCTCGATCACATCAACATCAATGACTTTGTTGATCACCACGTTGTTCTGGATCGTCACGTCGCCGGCCGGCTCGGCCGCCTCGACAATGCGCACAAACTCCGGCTCATCACGGATAACGACGACAGAAATGTCCTCAGCAAGGAATTCGCGGGTGGGGACCACGACCCAGTAAAAATCCGGCGTGGTGTCGAACGTCACCTCGATTGAAATCAAATCGGGATCCCGGCGCGGCGGCAGCGGAGCCCAGATCATGTGCTCCCTGTCACGCCGCCAGCTCACCCATGCTGGCGCCCAACGAGTGCCGGGAACCCAGTACCAGCCGATGTCGTCGGCATAGCCCCACCGGCCGTAATGGTAGGTCGCCCAGCCGAACGGCTCGTCGGACACCCAGAGCCAGCCATACTGCTCGGTATAGACCCAGTGTCCAAGGGTATACGGACGCCAATCGTCAGGTACATCGACCGGGACGAAAACGGTCGCTCCGTGGTAGGAAACCCAATCACCATGGGAAGACAGGTCATCGTAGAATGTGCTGATCGAAATGGAAACGTCGGTGGCGGCCCTCGCCTCGGACACAAGCGACAATGGCGCAACCGGGTTGGGAATCTCGACGACCGTGAGCAGGCAGGCGCTTACGCCGCCCAGCATCAGCCGTACAGCGTTTTGGGCAAGGACGCGTTTCATCCTAGTCTTCCTCCGAAACAGATCGCCCTTCCTCTTGGAAACTCGCCGGCTGTCGGATTGTTCCACTTGCTAGTGATGCACGCATCTGCTCACACACCGGCTTGGCATCACACGATGGTACGCCACCCCTATCAGCGCAAACAGCACACATCGGCGCATTGCTGCCTGGCAGCCTCGGGCCGAAAGCAGTCAGCCCGCGCTCTGGAATATAGCCACGAAAAGCGGGCAAGCTGACATCTGCGCGGACAAAACCTAGGTTGCACCGAAGCAGCGGGGCAACCTGCACCCGTGCGCCCGCGCGAAATTGCACGAACAGTATCCGGTTGTTCAAAACCGTTTCTGGGTCCCCGATTGAACCGGTGCGGATCGGCGCCACACCAAGAGGGCATCGACTCCGCCCTCAAGCAGCGATGGAACACCATGGTCCGCGGCTGACCTTCACGACCGAGCTTTTCTCGACGCGCTCCGCGTAGTCGAGATACTGCGCCCGGGAAAGCTTCTGACCGGGCTCCGGATTGACGGACAGCCTGTAGAGATATTCGCGGCATTTGTTGAGGCCTTTTGCGTAGACGCCGGCGTTACCGCCAGAAGGTCTGCCGCCTGCCGCAGGGTAATCCATGCGCTAACTCGGGTCCTCCAAGCGGTTTGTTTTGCGCCACTCCTCGTACTCCCCACGGGCGTCGTCATGCAGCGGATAGTAGCGTTGCAACGGCCCGCCCGCCATGAGCTTCACTCGCGAGAACTCCTCCCAATCGTGATGCTTCTGTGATTCTTCGATTACCGTCGGGGCCATTGCGACAGGGAGCACCACCACCCCGTCGTCGTCGGCGACGATGATGTCACCGGGGATCACCGTGACACCGCCGCAGGCAATCGGAACGTTGACGGCATTGGGATAGATGCTGGTCTGCACATGATAATTTGGCGTCCAGCCGCGCAGCCATAGGGGCAGATCGAGCTTTTCAACATTGGGCCGGTCGCGCATGCATCCATCGATGACGATGCCCGCGCCGCCCCTGCCCTTGAAATACGTCGACATCATATCGCCGAAGACGCCCGAGCTCATGTCGCCGCGCGCGTCGACCACGACTACATCGCCCTCCTGTGCGTGATAAAGCACGTGCCGATGCAGCTGCGTCTCTGGATCGGCGTATTCTCCCTCGGTGAATAGGTCCGGCCGCTGTGGCATGAACTGCAGCGTCAGCGCCGGCCCGACGATCGACTTCCCGTGGTTCTGCGCCACCGGTCCGACCATGTGCGGATTGCGAAAACCCATGTGGCCAAGCGTGCCGGCAACCGTCGCGGCGCCGATCTCCCTTAGCCCGTCGATCAGGTGTTTTGGCGGCCGCGTGATGTCGGGAGCATGTGTCATCGTGGACTCCGGTTGAAAGAGAACTACCAGTTCGTAACAGAACCGTCGCGGCGCTTAAGGTGAGGTGCTTCCCAAAAACGAAAGCTCGCCGCCTGGATCGCCTCCTCGTTGACCTCGACGCCGAGCCCCGGCAGATCGCCGACCGGATAGTTGGTCCCGTCGAGCCGTGGTTGCACGGGGAAGAAGTCGGAATTGTCGAAGCCCAGCTTTGTTTCGGGTTCCCTGGTCTCGAGCCAGGCGAAGTTGGGTACCGCGGCGGCGAGATGCACGGTCGCAGCCGTGCACACCGGACCAAGGGGATTGTGCGGCATCAGATCCACATAGTGCGCCTCGCTCCAGCCAGCGACTTTCATCGCCTCGGTAAGCCCGCCGACATTGCAAACATCGAGCCGGTTGAACTGGTGGATGCCACGCTCGATGTAGGGCAGGAACTGCCACTTGCTGGCAAATTCCTCGCCGATGGCAAAGGGGATGTCGGTCATCCTACGCAGGGATTCGTAGGCCTCCGGTGCCTCGTCTCGTATCGGCTCTTCGACGAAATCAAGCACGCCGCGGCCGAGCTTGTTGCAGAAGCTCGCCGCCTCGGCCACCGACAGCCGATGATGATAATCGATGCCGAGGACGACGTCGTCGCCCAGCGCCTCGCGCGCCTTGTTAAGCATACTCGAGGTAGCGCCGATCGACTCGCGCGGCTCGAAGATCTCCCTGCTGTTTTGCCCGGCGGGGAAGAAGCGGATCGCCTGCCAGCCCTGTGCGCGTAGCTCGCGGGCTCGTTCGATGGCAACGTCGCCTTCGGCCTCGTCTCCGGTCGAGGCGAAGGTGGGGATGCGGTCGCGCTGCTTGCCGCCTAGCAGCTCGTAGACCGGCACTCCCAGCGCCTTGCCCTTGATGTCGTGAAGGGCGATGTCGATGGCGGAAATCGCCGCCTGCAGAACTCGTCCGCCTTCGAAGTACTGGCTGCGATAAACCTCCTGCCAGATGCGGCCCATCTGCATCGGGTCGCGGCCGATGAGAAACTCGCGATAGTGCTCGACCGCGCCGGCCACCGCTTTCTCGCGACCACTCAAGCCGCTCTCACCCCAGCCGAAGATGCCTTGGTCGGTCTCGACCTTGACGAGCATCTGGTTGCGCGTTCCTACCCACACTGGATAGGGCTTGATCGCGGTGATCTTAAGCTTCGTAGTCATCCACGTAACGTTCCAAACGCATCCACCCTGTCTCAGTTGGCCTTGAGGGCCATTTCGGTTTGGCCGTCGAACAGATGCATCCGCTCCTGGTCGAACTCGAGCCAGATCTGTTCATCGGGCGCGACGGCAATGTTCGGCGGCACGCTGACGTTGACGATGGCGCCGGACAGGAACGCCTGCACGAAGGTGACGTCTCCGGTCGGCTCCACCGTGTAGGCCTTGGCCGGAATGGCACCGGGGACCGCGTTCTTGCGCAGCTTGATCGTCGAGTGACGCGCGCCGAGCACGACTTTCTTGGTCGTTGCCCTTGCGACCTTCTGGGCGTTGCGCGGCGAGAGCTCAAAGCTCCAGCCCTCCGCGCCGGTCAACACAGAGTTGCCGTTTGCCGTCGATGCCTCCAGCGGAATAAGGCTCATCGCCGGGCTGCCGATGAAGCTGGCGACGAACATGTTGACGGGATGGGCAAAGACCCGCGCCGGTGAATCGTATTGCTGCAGGTAGCCGCCGTTCATCACCGCCATCTTGTCGGCCATGGTTACGGCTTCGAGCTGGTCGTGCGTCACATAGATGATTGTCGCCTTGAGGTCTTGGTGGAAGCGCTTGATCTCCGACCGCATCTGCACGCGCAGTTTGGCGTCGAGATTAGAGAGCGGCTCGTCCATGAGGAACACGGCGGGGTCGCGGACAAGCGCACGGCCCAGGGCCACCCGCTGCTGCTGCCCGCCCGAAAGTTCGCGTGGCTTGCGCTCGAGCAGGTGCGTCATGTCGAGCACTCGCGCCGCTTCCTTGACCTTCTTGTCGATCTCGTCCCTGGGCAGTTTGCGCATCTGCAGCGGGAACGCCAGGTTCTTGTAAACCGATTTCTGCGGGTAGAGCGCGTAGTTCTGGAACACCATTGCGATGTCCCGGTCCTTGGGGTCGAGGTCATTGACCACCCGGTCCCCGATGACGATGTCGCCCGATGTGATCGGGATCAGCCCCGCGACGAGATTGAGCGTGGTTGTCTTGCCGCAGCCTGAAGGGCCGACGAGCGCAACGAACTCGCCGTCATTGACCGTCAGCGAGACGTCGTTGACAGCTTTGAAGCTGCCATAAGTCTTGACGAGATCTTTGAGGACCACGTGGGCCATCGGCAACTCCCTAGTGCTTGACCGCGCCTTCTGTAAGGGCGCGTACGAAGTATCGTTGCAGGACGAGGAACAGCACCACGACGGGCACGCTCATCATAAAGCTGGCCGCCATCAGGCCCGGAAAGTCCGTCGTATTCTCTGAGAAGAAGCGCTGGATGCCGACCGGCAGTGTCAACTGGTCGTTCTTGGTGAGGAAGGTGTAGGCGTAGATGTACTCGTTCCACGCGCCGATGAACGAATAGATCGCGGTGGCGATGATCCCCGGCGTCGAGAGCGGCATCACAATCAAGATGAAGGCCTGGAACCGCGTTGCCCCATCGATGCGCGCCGCCTGCTCGAGCTGCACCGGAATGTTGTCGTAAAAGCCCTTGAGCAACCAGATCGCCAGCGGCAGGCCGAAGGTGAGATAGGTGAGAATCAGCGAGCCATGCGTGTTCATCAACCCGAGCAGGCGCATCAGGATGAACAGCGGCACGAGAAAGATCACAGCCGGGAACATGTTGCGCAGCAGCACGGCGAAGAACAGGAAGTTCCGGCCGGGGAAACTGAAGCGCGAAAACGCGTAGGCCGCAGGGACGGCGACGATCACCGAGAGGATTGTCGTGACGGTCGACACGAAAAGGCTGTTCCAGAAGAAGCGGAGGAAGTCCTGGCCGACGCTGTTCTGGGGATCGAGCAGCTTCTCGTAGCTGGCGAGGGTAGGTTCGTCCGGCCACCATTGCGGCGGGAATTGCATCGCCGCGAACCCGGACTTGATCGAGGTGATCAGCATCCAGATCATCGGCACCGCGGTGTAAAGCAGCATGAACACGAGGAAGATACGCCCGGCCCACCGCCATCCGTCGACGCGCATGCGGCGACGGCTCAGGCCTCGAGGGGCTGTCTCGGCAGTCGTGCTCATGCGCTCCCCTCTTTCCGCTCGTTGCCGCTTAGCGCACGGACGTAGAAGTAGCCGAGCGTCATCAGGATGAGGAACAGGAGCACCGAATAGGCAGATGCCACGCCCCAGCGCTGTCGTCCGAAGGCAAGCTCATAAATGTGGGTGATCCAGATATGCGATGCGTTGGAGGGCCCGCCGCCGGTCATGATCCAGGGGATGATGAAGGAATTGAAGTTGGCCACCGCGAGCAGCAGGATCGTCACCGTCGAGACGTTGCGCAAGTGCGGGAAGGTGACGTGCCAGAAGCGCTGCCAGGCGCTGGCGCCGTCGACCTGCGCGGCGCGCAGCAACTGCTCGGGCACGGTCTGCAGGCCGGCCATCATCATGATCATGGCAAACGGAAACTCGCGCCAGATATTGACGACGATCAGGGAAGGCAGCACCGTGCTAACGCTGTCGATAAAATTCGGCGGTCGGTCGGCCAATCCGAGGCCGACCAGCACCGCACCGATGATCCCGAAGTCCGAATGATAGATCCACTTCCAGATATAGGAGGCGGCGACCGCGCTGATGACCCAGGGAATGATCAGGATTGCGCGCAGGACACCGCGGCCGATAAAGGCGCGGTGGAGTGCCAGCGCGGTGGCAAACCCCAGGACAAAGGAGATCAAAGTGGATCCCAGTGTCCAGATCAGAGTGTTCCAGGTGACTTTCCAGAACACCTCACTGGTGAGGATGGCCGTGTAGTTGTCGAAGCCTATGAAGGTCTTGTCGCGAAGTTGTAGGCCAGGCGGCGTCTTAAAGAACGACAGCTCGATCGTGTAGTAGATCGGATAGGCGATGACGATGAGCATCACGGCGATCGCAGGGAGCACGTACGCGTAGTCAGCGCGATGATCCCATATTTTCCGTAGCACGCCGGACCTACCGGATTGCAATCTTCGGCGAGCCTCGGCCTTGCCGGTCACGATCGTCACTGTGGCGCGCCCTTATTTCTTCTGAACGAACCGGCTGCACTATCGGTGCAGCCGGTCAGGCTCGGACTAGAGTCCGCCCATCAGGTCTCTTACCTTCTTGGCCGCGTCGTCCGCTGCCTGGTCGACGGTCATCGCGCCGGTCAGGGCATTCTGCAGCATGTCCGGGACGATGATGTTCATGATCTCGGGGGCCTGCGGCAGCGCTGGAAACGGGATGCCATATGGTAGCATCGAGGTCGTCACATCGAGGAACTTGATGTTGTCTAGGCGTTCCTTCATCCATTTGGTCTTGAAGCCGTTAAGGTTGCCCGGGTTCGAGCCGGCGTAGGCCATCTTCAGCGACCATTCAGGGCTTGTCCACATGCAGATGATAGCCTTTGCAGCTGGCTCGTCGACCTTGCCGCCCTCGACATATTCAGGCTTCAGAATGTGAATGTTCGAGCCGCCGAACACGACTGCGCGCTTGCCGTCGGGGCCAGTGGGAATCAGGCCGTAGCGCATGTTGTCGATGACGGTCTGCGCTTTATCCTTGTCGGCGCCCGTCGCCTTCTTCT
Source organism: Mesorhizobium sp. BHscii (assembly GCF_053848065.1). Taxonomy (NCBI): domain Bacteria; kingdom Pseudomonadati; phylum Pseudomonadota; class Alphaproteobacteria; order Hyphomicrobiales; family Phyllobacteriaceae; genus Mesorhizobium; species Mesorhizobium sp. BHscii. The sequence goes on from NZ_JBSPKW010000001.1 coordinate 583,839, forward strand.
GCAGGTCGAGCATGACGTCGTAGTCGGAAGGATGCGAGATCATCATGCCGAGCTGGCCGGCGAGGAACAGGGGCTGGTTATCGGCCTGCTGGTTGGTGAGTGCCGAAACCGGAACCGACTTGTCGCGAACATACATGTCGTACGAGGCTTGCAGCGCGGCCTTGCTCTGCGGGCTATCGAGCTTGACCTGCTCATAGGTCGGGTTCGCGGTGGCTTCGTCGAAGACGCCGCCGCCATAGGCCCACAGCTGCGGCATGAAACGGTACGGCGTATTGCCGGCATTCTTGCGAGCCACGAGGCCGTAACCGGCAATGCCGAGCTTGTCGTGGATCTGCTTGGAATACTTGACGACGTCGTCCCAGGTTGCCGGAGCCTTGTCCGGATCGAGGCCCGCACGCTTGAAGATGTCGGCGTTCCAGATGAACGCCATCGTCTCGTTGTTGGTTGGAATGCCGTAGGTCACCCCCTCCCAGGTCACGGCCTTCATGGCGCCGGGCCAGAAATCCTCGGTGGAATACCCCACATCCTCGGGTTTGAGCGGCTGCAGATAACCTTTTGAGGCGAACTCGGTACCACCCAGGATTTGCAGGCGGACCGCCATCGGCGCGGCATTGCCCAGGAGCGCCGTGCGGAACTTGTCAAGAAGGTCGTTATAGGTGAGGGCTTGTTCCTCGAGCTGGATGTTCGGATAGGTCTTGCGGAAGGTCTCGAAGAAATCTTTGTAGTACTGGCGCAAAAGGTCGGGGTCGCCCTCGAACACGCCCTGATACCAGAAAGTCAGTCGCCCCTTGTAGTCGAGGGGGGTGACCTTGGCGCAATCGGCCGCCGTGTCAAAATCCTGTGTGCCCGCAATGGAGCGCACATATTCCGGCGACCACTTGCTGAGGTCGACCGGCGGCGCTCCCAGCGCCGAAGTGGACATCAGCGATGCCATCAAAGCAGTGGCGACAGTGCCGCGCAGGACCGCACTGCCGAGCGTAATCCTCGTCATAGGTATCCTCCCTGTTCTGCATGCCGCCCTGCGCCGAGGCAAAGCGGTCTAGCTCGTTCGACCGCGGGACGCCTTTCTGTTCTATGTATCCCCTCGATCATTTTGTACGTTTTCAGATCGTGGATTGCCTGTCAACGCGTTGGATCGTACATTGTTTGCGGAAACCGTGTGTGATATCGGGCTGGGTATGTATTGATTAGGGGAGCCGGCCTTGGCCGAAATGAGCGATTTCAAAGCGATGCCACCTGTGGGCACTGATCCAATCGGGGCATCCAGCGAGGGCGCCTCGCTTTATGAACTCATCAGGGAAGACATCATTGAGGGACGGCTCGCCGCCAATGAACGGCTTGTGGTTACCGATCTCGCCCGGCGTCACGGCACCTCGACCAACCCCGTGCGCGAGGCCCTGCAGCTCTTGCGCGGGGAGGGTTTTGTCATCTTTCTTCCCAACCGCGGGGCGCGCGTCCGACCCATAGATCAGGATTTTGTCCGGGATATCTATGAAATCGGTGTTTTGATTGAGCCGGCCCTGACGCGATGGTTTGTGAATATGGCGACCGGCGAGGACATCGCCGAACTCGAACGTCTCCAAGGCCTGATTGAAGAGAACAACTTTGCCGACACCTTCAGGCACAGTGAGCTTGATACCGCTTTCCACACCGTGATGTACCAGCGGCACTATAACCGCCATGCCGCCGAACTTTGGTGGAAGCATCGCGAAGTGCTGCGAGCCGTCAGCCGGCGTTTCAATTTCACGCTCGCGCGGCGTGCCGCGATCATTCGCGAGCACCGCGAACTCATCGCGCACGTAAAAGCGGGAGAAGCCGACAAGGCGGCCGAACTCGTTTGCCGCCATGTCGAGGGTTCCGGCCGGCATATTCTCGAACAGATGCGTGCGCGCAACGCCGCTCGGGCCGGATAGGAACGAAGGTCCAGTCTCGAACATCGTTAGTCTGGCCATTTCAGATAAGGAATTGAGATGAAAATCACGAGCATTCGGCCGTGGCTGATCAAGTCCGATGCTTCTTATTGGGGAGAGTTCCTGTTCGTCGAAGTGACGACCAACGAGGGGGTGAGTGGCTGGGGAGAGATCACCACCACTACAAAGCTCGCCAACCGCGCTCTCTGCACGATCCTGCGGCAGATCGGTGTCGCCGTGACAGGCGAGGATCCAGCGCGTATCGAGCACCTCTGGCACAAGATTTTTCGCAGCTTCACCTACATGGGCAGCCGCGGCGCCGCCGTCGAATGCGTGAGCGCCATCGATATAGCCCTCTGGGATATCCGGGGCAAAGTCCTCGGTAAGCCGATTTACGAGCTGCTGGGCGGACCAGTACGCGATGAAATCGCGCTCTACACCCATCCCAACCAGGCCAAATTCACCAGCAAGGAGGCTGTGGTCCGCGAAATTCTAGACATCGTCGAGTCCGGACACACCGCGCTCAAGTTCGATCCGTACCCCCACCAGGGCCGCAGCGCCGATGGCCTGCCCCGCGAACAGCGGGACGGCTACCTCGATGGCAGCATGACCCGCAAGGACGAGCGCGAAGCCGCCGAACTCACGGCTCTGATCCGCGAAACGGCGGGGCCCGATGTAGACATTCTCATCGATGCGCATGGCCGCTTCGACGTTCCCACCGCCATTCGCCTCTGTCGGAGCCTCGAGGAAGCCGGCCAGATCGATTGGTTTGAGGAGCCCTGCCCGCCCGAGAGCCTCAACGCCCTCAAGCAGGTGCGGGAGAAGGTCAGTGCCGCCATCTCGTGGGGCGAGCGCGGCCACACGAAGTGGGATTTCGTGCCGGTACTCGAGAACAGGCTCGCTGACTACATCATGCCGGACGTCACCTGGACTGGCGGCATTACCGAACTCAAGAAGATTTCTGCCCTATGCGAAGCCTACTACGTCCCGGTCTCGCCACATGACGCCGCGGGACCCATCAACGTGGTTGCGGGAGCGCAGGTGATGATGACCGTTCCTAACTTCTACAAGCTCGAAACGTCGGAGTGGAACCTGGGCAAATACGATCACCTCATCGACAGACCACTCGACGTCTCGAACGGCAGCCTCAAGCTGACGTCGAAGCCTGGTCTCGGTATTGAGATGGACCGTGACTACCTGCAGGCCCACGAGATTGAGCTGGGCTAGCAACGCCCTATGCCGGCCCGGCGTGCGGGCGACAAGCCCCATCCACCAGAACGAGGATAATTCATGGCAAAGACGGGTGGTGCCGACGAGGCGCTCAATCGGGTGAACGCGAACTCTAAGCCATCCCAGCTTCGCATCACCGACATGCGGGTAGCCGAAATCATCGGCGCGCCGTTCACCTCAACCCTGCTCAAGATTTACACCAACCAGGGCATCGTCGGACTTGGCGAGGTGCGCGACGGCGCCAGCGCCACCTACGCGCTGATGCTGAAGAGCCGGCTGCTTGGCGAGAACCCCTGCAACATCGACCGCCTGTTCCGCCGGATCAAACAGTTCGGCGGACACGGCCGGCAAGGCGGCGGCGTCTCGGCGATCGAAATCGCGTTGTGGGATCTCGCCGGCAAGGCCTATGGCGTGCCCATCTACCAGATGCTCGGCGGCAGGTTTCGGGACAAGGTGCGCCTCTATTGCGATACCGACGCTACCGTGCCGAGCGGCACCGAGACCGGCAAGCGCCTCAAGCAGCGCATGGCGCTCGGCTTCACGGTCCTCAAGATGGATCTGGGCCTGATGCAGATCGCGGATGTACCCGGTGCGGTCGTGTCTCCTGCCGGCTCACTTGAAGGGTACCGCGTCGAGCCCGGCCGCGGCCCGGTCAAGACTCTTGAAGAGCGGCGCGCCCGCAACGCCGCCTACGATTTGCACAACGTCCCCCACCCGTTTACCGGCCTCCATTTTTCCGACAAGGGCCTCGACCTGCTTGAGCAGTACATTGCCGAGGTTCGCGACGTTATCGGCATGGATATTCCGCTCGCCATCGACCACGTCGGCCACATCTCGCTGCAGAACGGTATTCGCCTCGCCAGGCGGATTGAAAAATACGTGCCAGCCTGGCTCGAGGATGTGATCCCATGGCAGTACACCGAGCAGTACCGACAACTGCAGGACGCCACCACGGTGCCGATCTGCACCGGCGAGGACATCTACCTCAAGGAGGGCTTCAAACCTTTGCTCAAGAGCGGCGGCCTGTCCGTTATCCACCCAGACCTGCTCACCAGCGGGGGCATTCTCGAGACCAAGAAGATCGGCGACATGGCGCAGGACCACGGCGTCGCTATGGCGATCCATATGGCAGAAAGTCCAATCGCCGCAATGGCAGCGGCACATGTCGCGACCGCGACCGAAAACTTCATGGCGCTCGAATACCACTCTGCCGATGTCGACTGGTGGGACGATATCGTCACCGGCGTTGCCAAGCCGCTCGTGAAAGACGGCTTTATCACTGTTCCCGACAAGCCGGGCCTGGGGATTGACGACGTCGTCGACGAGGTGATTTCGGAGCATCTGCAGCCGGGTGTCAGCGGCATCTGGCAGGCCACGGATCACTGGGACAACGAGTATTCCTGGGATCGCACCTGGAGCTGAGGCGAAAAGAACCGAAGATGAAGATCACCGATCTCCGCTGTGCCGTCATCGGTAAACATCCCATCGTTCGCGTCGTCACCGACGAGGGCCTCTATGGCCTGGGCGAGGTCGAATACACCAAGCCCTACCTCAAGCCCTGGGTCCTGCATTTTCGCGAGGCGCTGATCGGCGAGGACCCGACCGACGTCGAGCGCGTGATGCTGAAGATCCGCCAACGCGGCTCTTTCAAGCCCTATGGCGCGGCAGTAAGCGCTATCGAGCATGCGCTGTGGGACATTGCCGGCAAGGCCGCAGGCGTGCCGGCCTACAAACTGCTCGGCGGCAAGGTGCGCGACAAGGTGCGCGTCTACAACGGCTCGATCCGCCAGAAGCGCACGGGCGACCGGCCGGAGGATTACGCCGCTGACGTCAAATGGATGATGGAGCAGCCGCAGAACTTCTTCATGATCAAGCAAGGAATCTCGTTCCACTCCAACATGAAGGACACCATTGCGGGCTTCCATTACGGCGTGACGCAGAAGAAGGCCGGCTATCACGGTGCCATGGATCAAGGCGTGATCAGCGAGCGCGGTTTCAATCACATGCTCGACTGCGTGATCGCGATGAAGGAAGTGCTGGGCGACAAGGTCAGCCTGGCGCTCGACTGCGGCCCCGGCTGGATGCTGCCCGATGCAATTAAGTTTGCTCGCGCGGTCGAGAAGTACAATTTGATGTGGCTCGAGGATATGCTGACTGGCGACTATGTGCCGTGGGTCAATCCGCAGGCCTATCGGGAGCTGACCACCTCCACCTCGACGCCAATCCATACCGGCGAGCAGATCTACCTGCGCCATAATTTCAAGGAGCTGATCGAAACGCAGGCGGTCCGTATCATCGGTCCGGACCCGGCCGATGTCGGTGGCATCGCCGAGCTGAAATGGGTAGCCGAGCACGCCCATATGCACTCGATCCTGATGGCGCCGCACGGCACGGCGAACGGCCTGCTCGGCCTGGGCGCGTTGATCAACGTGTGCGCCACCTTGCCCGCCAACTACATCGCCTTCGAATACCCGAGCGCCTCCGACCCCTGGTGGGAGGACCTTGTGATCGGCCTGCCGTCGCAGGTCGTGAAGGACAGCATGGTGGACCTGCTGGAAGCGCCGGGGCTGGGCCTCGATATCGACGCCGAAGCAGCCAGGAGGTATCTCAGGGAAGAGGATGCGGGCTTCTTCAATTGAACCATCCTTCTTGCTCCACCCTGCACCACGCGGACCTCTTCACGCAAATTGGCATCCGGAATGACCGTTTCGGGCCGGTAGCGGACTGACAGCTTCGGGTCTCGAATTTTCAAGAGCGGACCTTCAGGTCGGCGCGAGCATCGTCGTGATCTGACCCGGAGCTGCCATCTGCCCCTCCTCAACGCGCGCCCTCTCTCACTGGCACCTGACGTTGCTATGGGCACAACGGCAAGGACGACTTAGCCTCCTGTTTGCGGTATAATGCTGACCAAACTTCCACCGCCTAGGGAGAAGGGCGTGGATATCGCGGCATGGCTGGCAAGCCTCGGACTGGGGGAATACGCCCCGGCCTTCCGCGACAATGACATCGATTTCGAGCTGCTGCCTAAGCTCACCACCGAGGACTTGACGGCCCTGGGCATCAGGTCCGTGGGGCATCGGCGCAAGCTGCTCAGCGCCATTTCGGCGCTCGCGGAGAATTCCTCCGCTCAGCCAGGGTCGACCCTGTCCACTCGTGAGGAGTTTGCGCAAGACGCCACCGACGACGACGTTGCAGCGCCACGAGCAGAGCGGCGGCAACTTACCGTCATGTTCGTCGACCTCGTCGGCTCGACCGCGCTGTCGCAGCGACTCGATCCTGAGGACATGCGCGAGGTGATCCTCAGCTACCAGCAGGCCGTGTCGCGCGAGATCGCGCGCTACGAGGGACGGGTCGCCAAGCTCATGGGCGACGGCGTGCTCGCCTATTTCGGCTGGCCGCGGGCGCATGAGGACGACGCCGAGCGCGCCGTGCGCGCGGGTCTCGCGGCCGCGACCGCGACCGGCCGACTGGGCGGCCCCGGAGGAGTGCCGCTCGCCGCGCGTGTCGGCATCGCCACCGGGCTGGTGGTCGTCGGTGACCTGGTCGGCGAAGGCGCGGCGCAAGAGGAAGCCGTAGTCGGCGACACGCCCAATCTTGCAGCCCGGCTGCAAGCCGTCGCCGAGCCGGATTCTATAGTGGTCGCGGAGGCTACGCAAAGGTTGGTCGCCGGACTGTTCAAAGCGACCTATCTTGGTGAACGGGAGCTCAAAGGCTTCACCGCTCCAGTGCGGTGCTGGCGCATCGTCGGCGAGACGGCGGCCGAGAGCCGCTTCGAAGCCCGGCACGCCGTGCTGACGCCTTTGGTCGGCCGGCACGAAGAGCTCGCCTTCCTAGCCGAACGGTGGCATCGCGCAACATCGGGACAAGGCCAGGTTCTCCTACTCACCGGCGAGGCTGGCATCGGCAAGTCTCGCCTGTTGGCAGCACTTGCCGCGCAGGTCGCCGCAGGGCCGCGTTCGGTACTGCGCTATTTCTGCTCGGCCCACTACACCAACAGCGCACTCCATCCGCTGATCTCGCATTTGGAAAGGGCGGCGGGCTTCGTGGGCGACGACAACGCCGACACGCGGTTCGACAAGCTCACGACGCTGCTTACCGGGATCGGCGCGGAGGCTGGCGAGGCCCTACCATTGCTGGCAACGCTGCTCTCGATCGATGCAAGCGGGCGTTATCGTCCGCCGAAGTTGCCGGCGCCGGCGCTCAGGGCGCGCACGCTCGCAGCCTTGACGCGGCTTGTCGAGGCGTCGGCGACGAACGCTCCAGTGCTCGTACTCGTCGAGGACGCCCATTGGATCGACCCCACGACGGCCGAATGGCTGGAAGCGCTCGTTGAGCGGCTCTCGGACCTGCCGGTCCTGCTGGTGGTCACGGCGCGGCCGGAATTCGAGCCGCGCTGGAGGGCGCTGTCGTGTGTCGACACGCTGCAACTGGGGCGGCTCGAACCATACGAAGGCACGGCGATCATGGAGCGGGTGGCGGGCGGCAAGAAGCTGCCGCGCGACATCGCGGACCGCATCCTTGCTAACACGGAGGGGGTGCCGCTGTTCGTCGAGGAGCTGACGAAGACCGTGCTCGATTCCGACCTATTGGTCGAGGCGGGCGATCGCTATTTGGCGATCGGGCCGCTGCCGGCGATCGCGATCCCGTCGACATTGCAGGACTCGCTGATGGCAAGACTCGACCGGCTGTCACCGGCGAAGGAGACGGCGCAGATCGCCGCCTGCATCGGCCGCGTTTTCCGGCACCGGCTGCTCGCCGCAGTGAGTGGCGCCGGCCGAGGCCGGCTCGACGATGCGCTCAGCCAGTTGGAACAGGCGGAGCTGCTGTTCCGCAGCGGCGCGGCGCCGGAGGCGACCTACACATTCAAGCACGCGCTGGTCTGCGACACGGCTTACCAGAGCCTGTTGAGAAGCCGGCGCCAGCAGATCCATGCGAAGATTGCCTCCGCGCTGGAAGCTGAGTTTGCCGACGTCGCCGAGACCGAACCCGAGACCGTGGCGCAGCACTATACGATCGCCGGACTGGTGGCTGAGGCCGCGTCGTGGTGGCTGAAAGCCGGGCAGCGGGCGATGACAAAGTCTGCCAACCGCGAAGCCGCGGCGCACTTCGGCAAAGGACTCGAGCTCGTTGTGACTTTGCCCGCTTCCGAGGCCCGTCTCAGACAGGAGCTGTCACTCTGGACGGCAATGGGCTCGGCGCTCATCTCCACCAGGGGTTGGGGAGATCCCGAGGTCCTGCACTCTTTCTCGAAGGCACGGGAACTTGCCGAAAGGCTTGGCGATAAGACACAGCTGTTCGCCGCGGTCCGGGGCGAGAGCGCCTGCCGCACCATTTCGGGTCACCTGCGCGCCGCAAATGCGCTCGCCAACCAGTGCCTCACGCTCGGCATGGAACTCGCGCATGCTTCAGGCGATTCCGGCTACATGCTGGAAGCGCACCACCAGCTCTGGGGTGTCAACTTTTATCTCGGCAACTACAAGACCAGCGGGGTGCACGCCAGCCAGGGTATGGCCATCTACGACTACGAAAAGCATCGCCACCTAGCCTGGGGCTATACCGGGCATGATCCGGGCGTTTGCTGCCGGTCGTTCTCCGCACAGATGCTCTGCATTTGCGGCAAGCCGGATAAGGGGGTTCAGCAGTCAAGAGAAGCAGTCGCCCTCGCCGAGCGCGATTCGCACCCTGTTAGCCTGGCCCAGGCGCAGATGGCGCTCAGCGTCGTCCATCTCATGCGACGGGAGCCGCATGACGGGCGACTCTGGGCCGAAAAGGCGATCGCCGTATGCACCGAGTTCGCCATGCCCCTGCTGCTTGGGCAGGCTCGCGTGTTCTTCGGCTGGGCGCTCGGTGGTTTGGGGCAGTTGGACGAGGGCATTCGCCAGATGCGCGACGGGATCGCGGCGATCGCCGCGACCGGCGCCGACATGGGGATGGCTTACTACCTTTGCGCGCTCGCCCGCGCTTGCGGCGAGCGGGGCGAGGCAAGCGAAGGGCTTGCGCTGCTGGAGCAAGCGTTCGACACGCTCGCCAAGTCTGGCTCCAGCTACCAGCTGCCCGAACTGTTGAGCGCCAAAGGAGAGCTCCTATCGCGCCTGGACCAAGGCGACGATGCTATCGAAGGCTCGTTCCGGCAGTCGCTGGCCGCCGCCCGCGAACAAGGTGCGAGACTGGCCGAACTGAGGGCCGCGCTTCGGCTTGCCCGACTTTGGTCCGATCGCGGACGCGAGAGCGAGGCGCGAGACCTGCTCGCACCCGCATATGCGGCGTTCAACGAGGGTTTCGGCACTTCCGATCTGGTTGAGGCAAAGAGCCTGCTGCAGAAGTTTTCACATCATCCGGCGGCGCAGCCATAGGCAGCAACAACCAGGGAGGACAACCATGCTCAAACAAACGTGCTTTGGTCTGGTGGCCGGCGTAGTGCTAACGCTGGCCGGCACACCGGCTTCTGCCACCGAGCTCACGATCTTCTGGGCAGAATGGGATCCTGCCAATTATCTGCAAGAACTCGTTACCGAATATGAGAGGCAGACGGGCGTCAAGGTAACAGTCGAAACAACGGCTTGGCCGGGCTTTCAGACCAAAGCCTTCGCCGAATTCAATGCCAGGGGCGATGCGTATGATATGGTCGTTGGCGACTCGCAGTGGCTCGGCGCGGGCTCGACTGGCGGCCACTATGTCGACCTCACCGACTTCTTCGCGAAGCACGATATCGCCGAGTTAATGGCTCCGGCCACGGTGAAATTTTACTCCGAGTATTCTGGCGACAGCGGCAGATACTGGGCGGTCCCGCTCGAGGGCGACGCTATCGGTTGGGCCTATCGCAAAGACTGGTTCGAGGATCCGAAGGAAATGGCCGACTTCCGAGCGAAGTACGGCTACGATCTCGCCGTGCCGAACACGTTCAAAGAGATGCGCGACATCGCTGAGTTCTTCTACCGGCCTGACCAGAAGAGATATGGCATCGCGATTTACACCGACAACTCATACGATGGGTTGGTCGGGGGCTTCGAAAGCGTGCTTTTCTCGTATGGCGGCGAGCTTGGCGACTATGCAACCTACGAGGTCGACGGTTTTATCAATTCCGACAGGGCCGTGGCCGCGCTCGAATTCTATCGGGAGCTGTACAAATTCACGCCTCCGGGCTGGGCCAACGCCAATTTCGGAGAGGAGAATCTGGCGATCACCGAAAGCCTGGCCGCGATGAGCATGAACTATTTCGCGTTCTTCCCATCGCTTACCAACGAGGCTAGCAATCGGAATGCCGCCAACACCGGCTTCTTCGCCAACCCGGCCGGCCCGCAAGGCGATCAGTTCGCCCCCCTCGGGGGGCAGGGCATCTCGATCATCTCTTATTCGCAAAAGCAAGACGAAGCCCTCAAATTCCTCGAGTGGTTCATCAAGGACGAAACCCAGAAGAGGTGGGCGGAGCTCGGCGGCTACACCTGCAGTGCGGCTGTGCTGAAGTCGGATGCATTTCAGAACGCCACGCCGTACAACAGGGCCTTCTATGAGACCATGTTCAAGGTGAAGGACTTCTGGGCGGTCCCGGAGTACGCCGAATTACTGCAGCAGTTTAACCAGCGAGTCTATCCGTACGTGACGGGCGACCAAGGCACGGCCAGGGAGACGCTTGATGCCCTCGCCGCGGACTGGAACGCGACTTTCAAGAAGTACGGGCGCCGGTAGTCGGTGTGGCTATGGATGGACGCATCGCGTTTCACACCGACCATCGTGGAGATGCCGAACGCCCGCTTTGCGAAGGATATTGTTGATTTAGTCGTTGCCGGGACGGCAGCATGGCTCTTGGTCGGATCAATCCGGCC